>DATKPP010000024.1:0-52303 GCA_035524075.1 Steroidobacteraceae bacterium
TTGGGCTCGATCCGCTCTTCGGCGTCGATGCGAGCCTGGAACCGCAGCGCGGCCGATGCACCCTCCGCATGCGAGGCGGAGCTCTCGGGTCCGGAGTGATCGAGTCCTTGGGTATACACGCCGGTGGCTCCCGGGGGTCCTTGAGGGCCTTACATGATAGCCCAGAGAGCCGCGCGAGCGATCCTGCCGGTGGCACGCCGTGGTGTAGGATTGCGCCGCGCAAGAGCGTCTTCTCCAGGAGCTCGATGTGGGCCATTCCGATCGCTTGCGGCCGACGCGCCGCGAGATGCTGGTCATGAGCGGTGCATTGCTGTGCGGTGCAGCGCGCTCAGGCGAACCGGACGCGACGCGGCTCCCGCTCATCGAGAAGCCGATCCCCGCAAGCGGTGAGAAGCTGCCGGTGGTGGGGCTGGGCACGAATGCATTCACGCCACGAGGCCCCGATGATCTTGCCAGGCGCGAGGCCGTCTTGAAGGCGCTGCCCGAGCTGGGCGGCAAGGTGGTCGATACCGCGGCCATCTATGGCGAGTCCGAGCAAGTGATCGGCGATGCGATCGCGAGATTCCACAGCCGCCAGCGCCTGTTCATCGCCACCAAGGTTCAGGCGAGCGATGCTGCCTCCGGGGATCACTCCATCGAGGAATCATTCAGGCGTCTGCAGGTACCACGCATCGATCTGTTTCAGGTCCACAATCTCTTGGACATGGAGCAGATGGTGCCGCGTCTGCAGGAGCTCAAGAGGGGCGGCAGGATTCGCTACGTGGGCATCACCACCTCGCGTCCCGACGAGCACGGGCGCTTGGCCGATGCGATCGCGAGATTCCCACTGGATTTCATCCAGGTTGACTACTCGATCGGCGATCGCGACGCGGCGAACCGGGTGCTGCCCATGGCTTTGGATCGCAGGCTCGCAGTGCTCGTCAACGTTCCCTTCGGGGGCCGGCGGAGCGCGAACGCCGTGTTCGCTCAGGTGGCTGGGCGCAAGCTCCCCGGCTGGGCATCCGAGATCGACGTGACGAGCTGGGGCCAGCTGTTTCTCAAATACGTCGTGTCGCACCCCGCGGTCACCTGTGCGATTCCCGGCACCACCGATGTGAACCACCTCCGCGACAATCTCCAGGCTGCGCGCGGGCGGCTTCCCGATGCCGCCATGCGCAAGCGCATCGAGACCCTGTGGGACTCCTTCGGCTGATCAGCCGGGAGCCCCCGGCTGCGCCGAGCCCGCGAGCCACGCCCGTCCCTCTGCATAGAGCCTCTCCACCTCGGGTCCGCGCAACCCCGGAAGTCCAGACCTCTTCACCGCGTAGCCGATGCGGGTTTGCAGATACGCAAGGTGCCGATAGCCCTCGGGAAAGCTCCCGAGCAGCGTCGGGTCGAGCTCGAGCCGTGCGCCGGGAGTGACGGGGTCGATGCGGTCGCGCTCGTAGATCGGCTGGCGCCTGACCATGCCCCAGCGTCCCGTGCGGCGCTCGAGGAAGTCATAGAACCGCCCGGTGCACACCACGTCGCAGAGCACACCTTCGACGGTCGCACGTTGATTGATCGTCATCTTGGTCTGCGCGATGGCACGCGCAGCGACGATGTCGCAGGTGAATCCGCCCAGAAAGTGCACGATCTGCACGCCCTTCTCGAAACCTTCGCGACGCGCACGGACGAACTCCTGCGCGGGTGCCTGAAGCCAGGTCGCCGTCATCCAGCCGTCCTCGTGCCACAGCTCGGCGAATCGCTGCCAATCTCCGCTGTCGCTGTAGATGACCCAGCGCTCGATCAACTCGCGGATCGCCTGCGTCTCGGCGTTGATGTCACTCGACATTGCTGTACCCTTTCCACGCATGAAGGCAGAGAGCGTCGCGGGAGTGTCGGCCCGCTGGGTCATTTGGGCAACTGCCGCGCTTGCCGCCGCTCCGCAGGTAGGCGCAGCGCAGGCGTGCCTCTACTCCGCCTCGGCAACCGGGGGGCTGCGTCCCGTGATGGTCGACGCTCGACACACGCTCGGGCGCATGCGATCCCTCCAGGGCGTCAACGGCGCGCCGGCGGCCGGAATGCACAAGCCCCCGGGATTCACCTTCGGCGGCTGGAACATGCCCGAGGCGGTGGACACCTCCCGAGGCTATCGCGAGGCGCACATCGATCTGATCCGCACGCACGATGCGTATGGGCCCGGGGATATCGATGCCCGGTTCAACGCACCCCCTCCTCCGGGCGAGGCCGGTGAATTCAACGTCTCATCGGCGCGCAATTCGCTCGACATCTTCCCGGACCCGAACGCCGATCCCAACGATCCGCGCAGCTATCATTTCGGTCCCACCGACCGCCTGGTGAGCTCGATCGTCAATGTCGGCGCACAGGCGATCTTCCGGCTGGGCCGCAGCGAGACCTCGGACGTGACGCCACCGCGCGACTTCGATCGGTACGCATCGATCGTCGAGCACATCGTGCTGCACTACAACCGTGGCTGGGCGAACGGCTATCACTATGGGCTGCGCTACTGGGAGGTGTGGAACGAGCCGGATCTCGGCCGGCTCTTCTGGGGCGGCACGCCGCGGCAGTACTACGAGCTTTATGCAAAGCTCGCGCACGCGGTGAAGCAGGCCGATCCCACCGCGCTGGTGGGCGGCCCGACGCTTGCCAAGCCCAACGATGACACCCCCTACCAGGACGGCTTCCTGCGGTTCGTGCGAGCGCAGCACGTGCCGCTCGATTTCTACTCCTGGCACTGGTATGCGACCGACTCGGACGATCCGCTCGACTTCGTGCGCATCGGTCGAGCGGTGCGCGCGCGCCTCGACCGCTTCGGGTTCACCCGTACTTTGAGCGTTCTCGATGAGTGGAACTACGGGCTCGTCTATCCATTGCCGTCCGATGAGCAACGCGCCGCCTTCGTCGCGACATCGCTCATCTACATGCAGGGTGCGCCCATCGATCTCGCCGCCTTGTACCGGGCCGACAATCTCTTCGGCCGCGACGGGGCCACGCCCAACGCCACCGGCGCGGCGCTGATCGCACTCGGGCGGATGCGAGACACACCGTTGCAGCTCGCATCGAAAGGCTCGGATCAATGTGGCTTCGCCGTCCAAGCGGGGCGCTCTGCCGACGGCAAGACCATTCAGATATTGCTCAGCAACTATCGGATTCCGGCCCGCTACCGCGGCCCCCGCGCCGGACCGAACGAGCTGTCGGTGCCGCATCAGTTCGCGGTGAGACTGCTCGAGCGGCGCCGGGTGAGCTACCCCGCCGACGGCGGCTACGATCTGACCGTGAGCGGTCTTGCGCCGATGCAGCCCCACATCATCGAGCGGTATCGCATCTCAGCGGAGCAAATCTCCGCGGGCCAGGTGCTCTCGCGGGTGCCCCTCGGCATTCAGCGGGGGGGCTCGGTGCACGTGCGCGCGGCGCTGCCAGCACCTGCGATCGAGCTCATTGTCATTCGGAGCCCCGGCTAAGCGCCAACTTCATCCAGGCGTTGCGTGCGGCCCTCGCCACGAAAGAGGCCCGCCGGAGGCGGGCCTCGAACGCTCGCAGCGGGAGATTCACTCAGGACTGAGTCTGGGTCGGCTTCGCAGCCTTCTTCGAATGCGAGTGATGCTTGTGCGTCTTCTTCGTCTGAGTAGTGGTCGCAGTGGCGGTGGACGAGCCTGCCGTGGACGGCGCAGCAACGGCCAACACGGGGCCCGCGAGCACGACCAAACCAACCAGCGGAACGAGTTTCTTGAACACGGAGCATCTCCATATGAAAGTGCACCAGCGTGCACGTGGCCCATGATTGACACCCGCTGCGGCGAAGGAGTTCTGCCACGGCGGCATTACAACGCGTTCATGATTGAGATCAGCCCCATCGCACGTACTCGGGGCCGGGAGCGGATATTGTAAAAGGGTCGCCGCGACGCCCGCGGGCCAGCGCGGCGCGCACCGCCGGTCGCGCCTCGACCCGGCGCATCCAATCCAGGCTGCGCGGCGCAGCATCGCCGTTCAGCACGGTGGGGAACAGTGCCGGGAGGTACTTGAAGTAGGAGAACACGGCGATATCGGCGAGGGAGTATTCGGGGCCCGCGAGCCATGGCGAGCCGGCGAGCTGCGCCTCGATGTGCTCGACGCTCGCCGCGATACGCTGGCGAGCGCGCGCCAGCCGCTCGGCGTCGAGTCCGGCGACCGCCGCCTGCCACGCAGCCCGTCGCGGCGCCACCGGGATGCGATCGATGGCGCTGTGCAGTGCCGCAGGCTCGAGCGCACGCGCTTGCAGCCCGCGCGCGCCATGAGCTTGCCAGGCCAGGTCGGTGACCGACGCGGCGAAGCCATCGTCGACGTACTTCTGCCACACGCGCACGCGCCAGCGCCCTGCGGGCTGGCGCGGCATGAGCGGACGAGCCGCGAATGCCTCCTCGAGATACTCGCAGGTCGCGCTCGCCTCGACATACGCAAGACCATCCTGCACCAGCACCGGGACCTGACCCGCGTCGTTGAGTTGCAGAAACTCCGGCCGATACTGCTCGAAGGCGAGGACATCGACGTACCGGCTCGAATACTGCAGGCCCTTCTCTTCCAGACAGATCATGACCCGCGCACAAGCGCCGTGCGGTTCCCAATGAAACAGATCGAGCATGGCGAGGCCGACGACCTTAGCCCGAGGTGGCCGGCGGGAGCTGCGGCATACGTGTACGCGCTCGCAGCGCGCGCACTGCGGGACGCTCCTCCATGCGCTCTATCCAGGCCATGGTGCGCGGGGTCGCGGTCTTATTGACGATCTCCGGAGACCACCGCGAAACGAAGGCGAAGAAGCTGAGCAGATCGATATCGGCCAGCGAATAGCTCGTTCCCGCCATCCAGGGCGCGCCGGAGAGGGCCGTCTCGATCCGCTGCGATGCCTCGCGCAGCCGCCCGCGCGACTCCTCGAGCTCCTCCGGCGGTGTCTGCTGCAGGTACGCTCGGCGCCAGGCCCGACGGCGGTCCGCATCCGGAACGCGAGCAACCAGACGCTCGAACTCCTCGGGTGTTCGTGCGCCGACGAAACCGGGCACGATGCGGTTCCAGTGGATCATCATGAGCGCGCGTCCAACGTCGTTCTCGATGTAGCGGCACCAGCGCCGCATGCTCCAGCGCTCGCGCAGGTCGGCCGGTCTCAACGGCGGTCCCTCGAACGCCTCGTCGATGTACTCGCAGATCGCTGCGCCCTCCGCCAGGGCACGCCCGTCGTGGACCAGAGCAGGAACCTGGCCACGCGGATTGATCGCCAGATACTGGGGCTGGAGGTGTTCGAACTCGCGCCCATTGAGCTCACGCTCGTTGAATTCGACGCCCTTCTCGAGCAGCGCAAGGAAGACCCTGCCGGAGTTGGTCCCCAGCGGCTGGAAGAAATAGAGCTCCAGTGGCATGCCCGCGTCTCCTGCAGCGGTACGCTCAATGCGCCGCAAGCATCCCGAGCAGCGTGGCAATCCAGGCGGCGAGCGCCAGGGCATACAGCGCGCTCACCGCTGCGATCGCCAGCCGCACGCGCACGGTCGTCGTGGGATCGAACTCCGACAGCAGGGCGAGCGAGCTCACGTGCCCGATGCCCGGGAGCAGCACCTGAACGGCTGTCTCGATCTGCCGCCCGCGACGCGTCCACTCGCGGCGGTATGCGAGTGCGCCGACCTCCAGGGCGATGAAGATGACGCTCACCGCGGCCCCCAGGGCGGGTAACGCCCAACGGACCGCGCGCCACGGCGCAGCGGGTGAGACCGCGATCGCCAGAAACCCGATCGCGATAGGCATCGATGCCACGATGAAGACGGCGAGCTGGGCCAGACGCTGACGATCACAGAACCGCAGACTCGCGCGCACGTCCTGCCATTCGGCGAGCATGAGCTGCAGACGCGGGTCTGCATCGCCCACCGGAGCCGTCCGGTGCTCCGCCGGAATGGGCGCTCGCGAGGCGGCGGGGCGAGCGGCGCCCAGCCAGCGGCGCACCGAGCTCATGAAGCCGCCCGCATGCCTGCTCTGCGCCATGAGGCCATCTTCTCATGCTGCCGCACCGTGGTGGCAGCCGCTCTGTGGTTATGTGACACTGCCACGACGCCTGCCACGCTTGCGAAAGGCTCAGCATGCAGAACCGCGTTCTCTCCAAGGGGGAACCTGGCGGCACGGTTCGGAACGACGACGAGCTTGCCGCCGCCGCGGCCCGCGCGCGCCTGCGGGTCGATGTCGCAAAACAAAATGTCCGGCTGGCCAAGGAGGAGTTCAAGCGCGCCCGCAAGCGCTTCAAGGAGGCCAAGCGCGAGGCCAAGCGTGCACGCCGGCGTGCGGCCGAGGCCCGCAAAGCTCTCAAGCGCTCGCGGCGCAGATCCGGCCGCCGCACGTCCACCGGCGCCGAGCGTCACGCCGACACGGCAGCCGTGCGCCGCTCGAGGCAGGCCCGCGGCAGGCGCAGCAACGGTGCCGCCTCAGCGTCGCGACGCCACTAGCGCTACCCGCCCTTCTTGCGGCAGCTCGCCATGAAGGCGACACGATCGTCAGCCGTGAGCTGCCGGTCGTTCGCGATGGTGTTGCAGAGCCGCTCGATGGTTCTGGCGGTCTCGAACAGGTCTTGTGGACGCTCGTTCGAGGCGAGGCAGGCCCGCATGTACGTGCGGTATTGCTCGTTGGACAGACGCTTGCCCTTGGTCGCCGCGTCGCACAGCTTGGCGCGCTGAACCAACGCATCCGACGAATCGGGCTTCTGTGCCCCGGCGAACGGTGCAACGCCCAGCAACAAAGCGGCAAGCATCACGGAGCGCATGTACCCTCCGCCACTTCCGTCCGGTCCCGGAGCCTCTGGACCAACGCTCGCCCCGCGGGTCCGTTGCGAGGCGAGCTGCCGGTGTCAGGATTTCCTGACGGCGAGCTTGATACGCTTCTGCCAGGCCTTGAAACGGACCGCGGCTTCGCTGCGCTTGAGTTGCCGCGCGATGCGGCGAACGCCCTGGCGGCCCGCGAGCTTCCGCAGCAGCTTCAATTCAGCTGCGGTCCAAAGAACCCTCTTTCGACGTGGACGTGGCATGTCAAGCTCCGATCAATGCTGACTCTACAAACCAGCGGGTCAAATCCCGCGGACTTCGTTCTATCTAATCGACTCTAATATCTTAGCTCAAGCACGATCAAACTTCTAATCTTGCTGCAGCATCGGTGCCGCCGGTTTGTTTGGCGGGACGCTCATGCAACCAAATTTGACTGCTGCGCAGCAACTTTGGTACCCAAATCTGAGTGCTGCGTCGCGCATCGAGCTCGCGAGCACATCGTTGCAGATTTTGCAAGGGTGGGCATGCAATGGCATCTTTGGTGTAGCGGCATCTCGAGGCACATCAAGATGGATTCGGATCGCGAGGCGAGCGAGCAGGTTCGCACCTCCTCTCTGCTCGGCGGACTCTTCACCGAAGGCGTGATTGCCTTTGAAGCCCGTGAGCTTCTCGCGGCAGACACGCTGCGCGCCGAGGAGGCGCGCGACGTCGCGCGCGCGGTGCCCAAGCGCGTTGGAGAGTTCGCGACCGGTCGCGCCTGCGCGCGCCGGGCGCTCGCGGAGCTGGGAGTCACCGGCTTTGCGCTGCGTGTCGGGGCCGACCGGGAGCCGCTGTGGCCCGAGGGTCTCACCGGAAGCATCACTCATACCAGCGGATTCTGCGGAGTGGTGGTGGCCGAGAAGACCGCGGCGCTCTCGCTCGGCGTGGATGCCGAGCTCGCAAACGCCGTCCATCGCCGGCTCTGGCGGCAGATCGCGACCGAGGAGGAGGCTCGCTGGCTCGAGGGCATGCGCGCCGACCGCAGTGTCGCGATGGCGAGCGTCCTGTTCAGCGCGAAGGAGGCATTCTTCAAGTGCCAGTTTCCTCTCACTCGCGAATGGCTCAACTTCGGCGACGTGAGCGCCCAGGTCGGTCGCCGCAATTTCCGGATCACGCCTACCCGTCCGCTCGCCCTCGAGGGACTCGTCGCCGCCCCATGGATGGGCCGTTATGCGTTCGAGGGTCCCCTCGTGGTGAGCGGAGTGATCCTGCCGGCACGGCTTGCACTCTCAAACTCGACCGTCCGGAGGAGGCGTCCCGGCCGCTAGTTGCGGCTTCTGTTTGTAATCGATTGTATGGGGTTCTTTCTGCACAATTTCCACACAATTTCGCAGACATTTATCCGCGGAACTCAGGGGCCGCTACCCTGCACAAACGAGGGCCGGCTTGGCGCACCGCGCTCGTTTCCCGCTGTGGGCCGTCCGTGCCGTGCGCTGCACCTTTCGTAGCACGGCCGTCGACGCGGTAGGGTAGAGTCCGTACTGTTCGTGCCTCGAAGCTGGAGGGCCGGCCGCGCCGCCAGGCGTGGGTCGAGCTGTGCGCGTTTGATTCCGTGTAACCGACGATGTCAGCGATGGTGGGGCGAGCTGATGACATGAACGACGTATCGCGAACCAGTGAGCTTGACCTGCCGGGGCTGCAAATGCGCGAGCCCTGGTGGCGACACACGGGCGAGCGCATTCGCCGCTCGCACGTTGCGAGCATGCTCATCGTGCTCCTGGTACTTGGCCTGCTCGGCGCGCTGGGTTGGTTCCTGGCGCACCGCAACGCAGCAGGCCAGACGGGACGCTTTGCTCGGTTTCGCGCCGCCGCAACGGCGGTCGGTTTTGCGACCGCCACGCATCAGGACGTGCCCATCTACGTCGATGCTCTCGGTGCCGTGACCCCTCTTGCCACCGCCCTGGTGCAGGCTCAGGTCTCCGGGGTGATGACGAAGGTCTACTATCGCGAAGGCCAGATGGTCAAGGCAGGGGACCCGCTGATCCAGATCGATCCGCGCCCGTTTGAGATGGCGCAGGAGCAGGCCAAGGGTAACCTTGACCGGGACTCGGCCAACCTCGCGAATCAGCGTGTCATCGTTCAACGGGACACGATCCTGGTCAAGCAGGACTCGCTCGCACAGCAGCAGCTCGACACCGACAGCGCCACCGAGAAGCAGCTCGAGGCCATGGTCGCAACCGATCGCGCCTCGCTCGACTCCTCGAATTTGAATCTCACGTGGACGAAGGTGAGCGCCCCCATCTCCGGACGCGTGGGCATCCGTCCTGTGGATCCAGGCAACTACATCACTCCCAGCCTGACGAACGGTGTGGCGACGATCACTCAGCTGCAACCGATCGATGTCATGTATGCCCTGCCGGCCGACGTGGTTCCCCAGCTGCAGGCCCGCATCAAGGCGGGAGCGCCCCTGCCCACCACCGTGCTGGATCGCACCCGGACCACCGTGCTGGGGCACGGCACTTTCCTCACGCTCGACAACCAGGTCGACTCCTCGACCGGGACCGTGCGCGCGAAGTCGCGCTTCGGCAATGAAGATGGCACGCTGTTTCCGCAGCAGTTCGTGAACGTGCGGCTGCTGCTCAATACGCTGAACGATGCGATCGTGGTGCCGTCCGCGGCCGTCCGGCACGGCCCGAACGGGGACTACGTCTACGTGATCGCTGCCGACGACACCGTTCACATTCAGCTGGTGAAGACCGGACCGTCCAACGGCGACAACATCTCCATTGCCTCGGGCCTTTCGGCTGGGCAGCGCGTGGTGACCGAGGGTGGGGATCGACTGGTCGACGGGGCGACCGTGCGGCTGCCCGGGGAATCGGCGCGGCGGCCGCGCGCTCAAGGAAAGCGCTCCGCGGGCGCAAAAAGCTGGCAGCACCGCCACTCGCGGGGTGGACAGTCCGACAACGCATCGTGACGAGCCCCGGTCGACCCGCGAGCCCATGAGCCCGTCCCGTCCTTTCATTCTGCGTCCGGTTGCGACCTCGCTCTTCATGGTCGCGATCGTGCTTGCGGGCCTGGTGGGCTTTCACTTCCTGCCGCTCTCGGCGCTTCCGGAAGTGGACTATCCGACGATCCAGGTCACCACGAACTATCCCGGTGCCAGCCCGGAGGTGATGAGCCAGACGGTGACCGCACCGCTCGAGCGTCAGTTCGGCGAGATGCCGGGCCTGCAGCGCATGTCCTCGATCAGCGCCGCGGGCTCCTCCGTGCTCACGCTGCAGTTCTCACTGCAGATCGACCTCGACGAGGCCGAGCAGGAGGTTCAGGCCGCAATCAATGCGAGCAGCGCCCTGCTGCCCACCGACCTGCCCGCCCCACCCGTCTACGCGAAGGTCAATCCCGCCGATGCGCCGATTCTCACGCTCGGTGTGACCTCCTCGACGATGCCGATCACGGATGCGGAGAACCTGATCGAGACGCGCCTGGGACAGAAGATCTCGCAGCTGCCCGGTGTGGGCCTGGTGACCGTGAACGGCGGCTCGCGTCCGGCGGTGCGCATCCAGGTGGACACGCAGCTGCTCGCCTCGATCGGGTTGACGCTCGATCAGCTGCGGACCGTCATCAGCAACCAGAATTCCAACGAGGCCAAGGGCAGCTTCGATGGGCCCACCCGCGCCTACACGATCAACGCGAACGACCAGCTGCTCACGGTCGATGACTATCGGAATCTGATCATCGCGTATCACAACGGCAATCCGGTGCGCTTGCGCGATGTCGGCAACATCGTCGAGGGCCCCGAGAACGACAAGCTCGCGGCCTGGGAGAACACCACCTCGGCCATCATCGTGAACGTGCAGCGCCAGCCCGGCGCCAACGTGATCGAGACGGTCGACTCCATCAAGGCACAGCTGCCCGCCATGCTGGCAAGCCTCCCCCAGGGACTCCACGTGGATGTTCTCACCGACCGGACGATCGGCATTCGTGCCTCCGTCCGTGACGTCGAGCTCGAGCTGCTGCTCGCGATCTTCCTCGTCGTGCTGGTCATCTTCCTGTTCCTGCACAGCGCGCAGGCGACGATCATCGCCGGGCTCGCCGTGCCCATCTCGCTCGTGGGCACGTTCGCCGTGATGTACTTCCTCGGCTACAGCATCAACAATCTGTCACTCATGGCGCTCACCATCGCGAGCGGCTTCGTCGTCGACGACGCCATCGTGATGATCGAGAACATCTCGCGCTACCTCGAAGCGGGAATGCGCCCACTGCAGGCAGCGCTCAAGGGCGCCGAGCAGATCGGATTCACCATCATCTCCCTCACGGTGTCGCTCGTGGCGGTGCTCATCCCGCTGCTCTTCATGGGCGATGTGGTCGGACGGCTGTTTCGCGAGTTCGCCGTGACGCTCGCCATCACCATCGTCATCTCGGCCGTCGTCTCGCTCACGCTCACCGCGTCGCTGGCGGCGCGCTGGCTCAAGCAGGAGCCGCACGTCCCCGCCGCCGGTATCGGGCACTACTGGCAGATCTGGTTCGACAAGGTCATCGCGAGGTACGACCGCGCGCTCGAGTGGGTCTTCGCGCATCAGGGCGCGACGCTCCTCGCGGCCTTGCTCACGCTCGTCCTCACGGCCGTGCTCTACCTCTTCATGCCCAAGGGACTGTTTCCAACCCAGGACACCGGCGAGCTGATGGCCGAGATCGACGCGCGGCAATCGATCTCGTTCGATCGCATGAAGGAGCTTCAGCAGCAGGTCGCAAGCAGCATCCTCCAGGACCCGGACGTGCAGAGCCTGAGCTCCTTCATCGGTGTGGACGGGGTGAACTCCACCGCGATCAACACCGGGCGCATGCTGATCAACCTCAAGCCCTTCCACGATCGTCCGCGACAGGACGTGATCATGCAGCGGCTGTACCAGCGCGTGTCCGCCATTCCGGGTGTGGTGCTGTATCTGCAGCCCGTGCAGGACCTGACGATCGATGCGCAAAGCGGTCCAACCGAGTACCGCTTCGCGCTCGAGGGGGCGGATCCCAATCAGGTCACGCAGTGGACCCAGCGCCTGGTGGCTCAGCTGCAGCGCGCGCCCGAGCTGCGCAACGTCGTCTCCGATACGCTCAATCAGGGGCTGGCGGTGCTGGTCGACATCGATCGCGACACCGCGGGCCGTCTTGCCGTGACCGCGGCGACGGTGGACGAGGCGCTCTACAGTGCGTTCGGCCAGCGCATCATCTCCACGATCTTCACCGACACGAACGAGTACCGCGTGATCCTCGAGGAAAAGCCCGGTGTCGTCCCGGACCCGAGCCGCCTTGACCTGGTCAACGTCGCCACGGGCTCCGGCACGCCCACACCCCTCACGACTCTCGCCTCCGTCAAGATCCAGAACTCCCCCTTGCAGATCAGCCGTGCCGAGCAGTTTCCCGCGGCGAATATCGGCTTCGACACGGCACCGAATGTGTCGTTGGGCCACGCCGTGGACGCCATTCGCAAGGCCGAGCAGGCCATCGGTGTTCCGCCGAGCATCACCACCGCCTTTCTCGGAGCAACGAGCGCGTACCAGGCCTCGCTCTCCAACGAGCTGTGGCTGATCCTCGCGGCGGTGGTGTGCGTCTACATCGTGCTGGGCGTGCTGTACGAGAGCTTCATCCATCCGCTGACGATTCTGTCGACACTGCCTTCCGCGGGCGTCGGAGCGCTGCTCGCCCTGCTCATCACCGGGAGCGATCTGGATGTGATCGGCATCATCGGCATCGTGCTCTTGATCGGCATCGTCAAGAAGAATGCGATCATGATGATCGACTTTGCGATCGACGCCGAGCGCGACGGCGGCAAGACCCCGCGTGAGGCCATTCACGAGGCGGCGCTGCTGCGCTTCCGGCCGATCCTGATGACGACGATGGCCGCCCTCTTCGCGGCCGTTCCGCTCATGCTCGGCACCGGAGTGGGGCACGAGCTGCGCTCCCCGCTCGGCATCTCGATCTTCGGCGGTCTCATCGTGAGCCAGCTGCTGACGCTGTTCACCACGCCGGTCATCTATCTCGCCTTCGATCGCCTGACGAAGCGCTACGGGTTCCAGCCCTCGGCGGGCGATCTCGCCACATGAACCTCTGCGAGCCGTTCCTTCGTCGTCCGGTGGGGACGACGCTGCTCACGGCGGGACTGCTGCTCTCCGGGATCGCGGCCTACTTCTTCCTGCCCGTCTCGCCGCTCCCGCAGGTGGACTTCCCCACCATCCAGGTCAGCGCACAGCTTCCCGGGGCGAGCCCGGAGACCATGGGTATCAGCGTTGCCGAGCCCCTCGAGAAGCATCTCGGTGTGATCGCCGACGTGACCGAGATGACATCGCAGAGCCGCACCGGTCAAACGCAGATCACCCTGCAGTTCGACCTGAACCGCGATATCGACGGCGCCGCCCGGGATGTCGAGGCGGCGATCAACGCCGCGCGCGTCGACCTGCCCTCGACCCTGCGCAGCAATCCGACCTACCGCAAGGTGAATCCGGCCGAGGCGCCGATCATGATCCTGGCGCTCACCTCGCGCACCAAGACGCTGAGCGACATCTACGATGAGGTGTCGAACGTCATCGAGCAGCGCCTGCTGCAAGTCGATGGCGTGGGTAACGTGGAGCTCGGCGGCGCGTCGCTGCCCGCGGTGCGCGTGGACGTGGTCCCTTACTCGCTCTCGCAGTACGGTATCAGTCTCGACGATGTGCGTGCCGCGCTCAACTCGGCGAACCCCAATCGCCCCAAGGGCGTCATCGAGAACGAGTCCACGCGCTATCAGGTCTACACCAACGACACGGGCCGCTCGGCCGTCAACTTCCGCAACCTCGTGGTCGCCTGGCGCAACAAGGAGGCCGTGCGCCTGAAGGACGTGGCGCACGTGTACGACGGCGTGGAGGACATCCACAACATGGGCCTGTTCGATGGCGAGCCCGCGATCATCGTCATCGTCACGCGCCAGCCGAACGCGAACATCATTCAGACCGTGGACGGGATCAAGGCGATCCTGCCCCAGCTGCGCGCCGACCTGCCGCGGGACATCACGCTCTCGGTCGCCTCCGACCGCACCATATCCATTCGCGGATCGCTGCACGAGGTCGAGACGACGCTGCTCATCGCCTTGCTGCTGGTCGTCGTGGTGACGAGCCTCTTCCTTTCGAGCATCCGTGCGACGTTGATCCCTGCGGTGGCGGTGGTGAGCTCACTCTTGGGCACGATCGGGGTCATGTACCTCGTGGGCTTCAGCCTCAACAACCTCTCGCTGATGGCCTTGACGGTTGCAACCGGGTTCGTGGTGGACGATGCGATCGTCGTGCTCGAGAACGTCTCGCGCCATCTCGAGGCCGGCATGGGGCGGTTTCAGGCGGCACTCACCGGCACACGCGAGGTGGGCTTCACGGTGCTCTCGATCAGCATCTCGCTCGTGGCGGTGTTCATTCCGCTCATCTTCATGGGTGGCATCGTGGGACGCCTGTTCCGCGAATTCGCGGTGACCCTCTCCTCGGCCGTGCTCATCTCGCTGGTCGTCTCGCTCACGACAACCGCCATGATGTGCGCGTTCGTCTTGCGACCCGGCAAAGCTCCCGCGCCCGATGCAGCGCCTCGCCCTGCGAATGCCGTGGCGCGCCTCACGCGCGGCGTGTTCGATCGAACGCTGGCCGCCTACGGACGAGCGCTCGACTGGTCCCTCGAGCACGCACCCGTGATGCTCGTGCTGCTCCTCGGGGTCATCGCGCTCAATGTCTACCTCTACATCGTGGCGCCGAAGGGCTTCTTCCCCCAGCAGGATACCGGTTCGATCAATTGCGGCATCCGCGCCGACCAGTCGATCTCGTTCCAGGCGACCCAGGAGAAGCTGCGCCAGGTGATCGGCATCATCGCGCACGACCCTGCGGTCGAGCACATCGTCGGCTTCACCGGCGGCACCCGCGCCGGCACGGCGTTCATGTTCGCAACGCTCAAGCCGCGCTCGGTGCGGCACGAAAGCGGCCAGCAGGTCATCGCACGGTTGCGTCCCAAGCTCGACCGTGTGACCGGACTGCGCATCTTCATGAATCCGGTGCAGGACATGCAGATCGGCGGGCGCCAGGCGAATGCCTCGTACCAGTACACGCTACAGGCCGATAACGTGGACGATCTGCGGCATTGGGCCACGCTGCTCGCCAATCAGATGAAGCTCGAGCCGGCGGTGACCGACGTCGACACGGATCAGGAGGAGCACGGTCTCGAGTCGTACGTGAACATCGATCGGGACAGTGCATCGCGCCTGGGCATCGCGGCGGTGAACATCGACAACATTCTCTACGATGCCTTCGGCCAGGAGCTGGTCGCGACCATCTACTCGGTTCTCAACCAGTATCACGTCGCGATGGTCGTGGACTCACGCTACACGGCAGAGCCGTCCGCCCTGAATGACGTGTACGTGGAGACCGGACAGGCGGCGGTTCCTTCCGGCGGCCTCGCTGCGACAGCCGCCGGGAATGCCTCCGGCGCAAGCGCCTTCGGCGCCACCAGCACGACTTCGAGCACGGGCGGCGCTGGTGGCGGGGGTGCGATCTCCAGCGCCGTGAGCGCGTCGGTGAACGCGCTGACGATCCCCGGAGCGCCCGCGATGGTCGAGGCCGCAACTCCCGGTGCTCCTGGGTCCACCCTGGGGGGCGGCTCGCTTCCGAGCAACGCCACCGGGACCGTGGCAGGCGGCATCACGGCCCTGACCTCACAGACTCCCTCGAGCACCACGACGCCCACTTCGGAGACCTCCGGCACCTCCACGATGACCGAGAACGCGCCCTCCACCGCGGCGGTCACGGCCGGTGGCGGGACGACGGGGCTGAGCTCGCCGTCTGCAGGCGGGGGCGCGACCGGAACGGGCTCCGCGGGCGTCGCGGCGGCCTCCACGGCCACCACCTGCGGCAACAGCCCCACGGCGATCAATCCGACGAGCGCCAATACGATCGGCGCCATCACCAGCACTACCGCGACGAGCTCGAAGCCGCCGACCTCGGTCCCGGTCACCATCACGACGGCCAGCAAGAGCGGACTCACCGCCCCACCGCCCAGCCCCTTCGGCTCGAGCTGCGGCTCCCCGCCGGCCGCGCCGATCCTCGAGGTGCGCAACGCATCCACGGGCAATGCCGTCAGCACGACGCCGGACACCATGGTCCCCTTGTCGGCCATCGCACGATTCACGACCGCCTCGGCTCCAGTGTCGGTCAACCACCAGAACACCTCCCTGGCAACGACCATCGCATTCAATCTCGCGCCGGGTTATGCGCTGAGCGATGCGGCGGCGGCCTTCGCGGATGCCGAGAACGCGATCGAGATGCCCGCGGCGATCCACGGCAGTTTCCAGGGTACGGCGCGGACGTTCCAGTCATCGGTGGGCGACGAGCCCGTGCTGATCGCGGCCGCGCTCTTTGCGATCTACATCGTGCTCGGCATCCTCTACGAGAGCTACGTGCATCCGTTCACGGTGCTCTCGACGCTGCCCTCGGCGGGCGTCGGCGCAGTCCTCGCGTTGCTCTTGTTCCACATGGAGTTCTCGATCATCGCGCTGATCGGCGTGATCCTGCTCATCGGCATAGTGAAGAAGAACGCCATCCTCATCATCGACTTCGCGCTCGACGGGGAGCGCACGCGGGGTCTCGCGCCCCGCCAGGCGATTCGCGAGGCTTGCATGCTGCGGTTCCGGCCCATTCTGATGACCACGCTCGCCGCGGCTCTCGGCGCCTTGCCGCTCGCGATCGGCTTCGGCGAGGGCGCGGAGCTGCGCCAGCCGCTCGGTGTCTCGATCGTCGGCGGACTGCTCGTGAGCCAGTTGCTCACGCTCTTCACGACACCCGTGGTTTACCTGTACCTGGACAAGCTGCGCCGGCCCGGAATCGCGGAGCAGGACCTCGGGCAAACGCCCGATGGCGCGCAGCCCGAAGCAATCTGAGAGGTCAGCGGATGTCGAGACGTACCCAAGGCCCCGCACTGCTGCTTGTCAGCGCGGCGCTGTGCAGCTGTGCGGTCGGACCCAACTACAAGCGTCCGGCGATGCAGACTCCGGCGCACTACAAGAACGCGATCGCCACGACCTCTGCGGCGGCTCCGCCGGATCGCTGGTGGAGCCTGTTCCACGATCCCATGCTCGATCAGCTCATCGAGCAGGTGGATGTCTCGAATCAGAATCTCGCCGCCGCGTTGGCCGCTTACGAGGAATCGGCCGCGGCAGTGAGGTTTGCGCGCTCGTCCTTCTTCCCTTCCCTGGGCGTCAATGCGAGCGCCGAGCATGTGAAAAGTGGCGCAGGCAGCACACCGGTATCGAGCTTCGGCGGAGGGGGAGTCGCCTCCGGAGCCACGACCGCCGCAAGATCTGGTACCGAGCACATCTACGACCTCAGCGGCACCGCGACCTGGGAGCTCGACGTGTGGGGACAGCTGCGTCGCACTCTCGAGAACGCTCAGGAGACCGCCCACGCGCAGCTGGCCGATCTGGCCTATGCGCGGCTATCGGCACAGAACCAGCTGGCCACCGCGTACCTGCAGTTGCGCGGTGAGGATGCTCAGGTGGCGATCCTCGGGCAGACCGTAGCGGCGTATCAGCGTACCCTGCAGATCACTCAAAACCGCTACAAGGTGGGCACGGCTCCCAAGACCGACGTGCTCCAGGCGGAGACCTCGGTGTTCTCCGCGCAGCAGCAACAGGCTGCGGCACGGCTTGCGCGCGCCCAGCTCGAGGATTCGATCGCGGCGCTCACCGGCAAACCGGCCAGCGACTTCCACATTGCTCCGCGCAGCGATTGGAACACCACGATCCCCGACATTCCGACCGGAGTTCCCTCGGCGCTCCTGCGTCGCCGTCCCGATGTGATGGCTGCCGAGCACAATGTCGCCGCCGCCAATGCCGAGATCGGGGTGCAGGAGGCCAACTACTTCCCGCAGCTCACGTTGACGGGTACGTACGGCTTTCTGTCCACGAGCCTCGGCACACTGTTCAAGGCGGTGAATGCCTCTCGTGATGCCGTGCTCTCGGCCTCCGACACCGTCTTCAATTTCGGCGGTACCCAGGCGAAGGTCGCCGAGGCCCGCGCCACCTATCGTCAGGAGGTAGCGACCTACTTTCAAACGATCCTCACGGCCTTTCAGGACGTGGAGAACGATCTCGCATCGATCGACTGGGACCGGCAGCAATACGACATCCTGAAGCGAGACTCGGAGGCTGCCGACGAGAACGAGCGGCTGACGCTCAACGAGTACAAGGCCGGCACGGTGGACTTCACCACCGTCGTCGTGGCCCAGACCGCAGCGCTCAGTGCGCGACTTGCCCTGACGCAGGTGGAGGTCTTCGAGCAGACAGCGGCGGTGGCTCTCGTGACCGACCTCGGCGGTGGGTGGACCACGGCCGCCAACGCTGCGCCTTGAAGCAGGCGAGGCTCGGGCGAGATCGCGGCGGCGGCCTCACGACCGATCTCACGAAATACTCCCGGATTGTCACTGCGGCGCTACAGGATTGATATCGACCCTTCGCTAGGCTTTCCGCGAACCCAGCAGGTGCGAGGAGGCCAGGATGACGAGATCTCCGCGAACCATCGTGATCGTGGGCGCAGGCTTCAGTGGCACGGCCGTGGCCATCAATCTCCTGCGACTGGCTCAGCGTGGCAGCCTCAAGATCGTACTCATCGATCGAGCCGGGATAGCGCGCGGAGTCGCTTACGCGCAGCGGGACTACCCCTTCCTCCTGAACGTGCCCGCGGGGCGCATGTCCGCCAGCTCTTCCGCGCCGGGTGAGTTTCTCGCATTCGCGCAGCGAACGGCTCCGCAGGTACGAGCGGACGACTTCCTGCCACGCGAGCTCTATGGTGAGTACCTCGACTGGACGCTGCGCACCGCAGAGCTGGCTGCGCCACCCCACGTGCACCTGGAGCGTGTCCACGGGAGAGCGACCCGCCTCGAGCGCCCCCCTGGCGCCGCGCACCATGACCTGCACCTCTCGGACGGGCGCCGCTTTGCGGCCGACGAAGTGGTGCTCGCGCTGGGCAACCCCCCACCCGCGCAACTGCCGGGCAGCGACGCACTGATCGGCTCCCCGCAATATGTGGAGAACCCCTGGAGCGCGCCGTCGCACGCATTCCGGGCGGGTGAGAGCGTGCTCGTGGTGGGAACGGGGCTGACGATGGCAGACGTGGTGCTCGCCGGGGCCCAGGCTGCCGGCGGCGAGGTGCTCGTCCAGGCGATCTCCAGGCACGGCCTCATCCCGCCCTCCCAAACGGCATTCGGCGCCCAGCAAGGCGATTCGGGCGAGGACCTGGTAGGGGCTGCCGCGCACACGCGATCGCTGTTCGGCGCAGTCCGTGAGCTCGCCGAGAGCGTCGAGCGCCGTGGGGGCGACTGGCGCGAGATCGTAGCGCTCGTGCGCAATCTCACCCCGAGGCTGTGGGAGCGGATGCCACTCACCGAGCGGCGGCGATTTCTACGGCACGTGCGCCCGTTGTGGGACGTTCACCGTCACAGGCTCCCGGAGGTGACCGCGGCCGCCCTCAGAGACCTCGCAAGGGACCGCAAGCTTGCGGTTCGAGCGGGCCATATCCTCGCGCTCGCTCGCGAGCGGGCGAAAGTCCGCGTGACCTGGCGGGCGCGGGGTGACCATGCTGCCCGGGCATTGCTCGTGGACCGCGTGGTCAACTGCACGGGGCCCGACTACGATCCCCGGCGTACACGCGATCCTCTGCTGCGCTCGCTCCTGGACGAAGGTGTCGCCGTGACCGATCCGCTCGGCCTGGGGCTGCGAACCGGCCCATTCGGCGCGCTTCTGGATGCGCGTGGACGCGCATCGCCCAACCTCTTCTATGTCGGGCCGATGCTGCGGGCCGACCACTGGGAAGCGACCGCCGTGGCGGAGCTGCGGGTTCATGCCGAGCGGCTGGCCTGGCGGCTGCTCGCCCACACGCCAAGCCGTAGCGATATACTTCCGGGATCTTTCAACTCCTCCCCGGAGCGTGCCGCTGCGTCCGATCATCTCGGTGGCCGGGCTCACCAAGACCTATGCCTCCGGCTTTCAGGCCCTGAAGGGCATCGACCTCGAGATCCGTCCGGGGGAGATCTTCGCCCTGCTCGGCCCGAACGGTGCCGGTAAGACCACCCTCATCAACATCGTCTGCGGACTCGTCAATCCAACGAGCGGGGTAGTCACGGCCGACGGCCACGACGTGGTCCGCGACTTCCGCGCGGCCCGCTCCAAGATCGGGCTCGTGCCGCAGGAGCTCGCCACCGAGATGTTCGAGAGCGTCGTGGACACGATCTCCTTCAGCCGCGGCCTCTTCGGCAAGCCGCGCAATCCAGGCTACATCGAGCAGGTTCTGCGCGATCTATCCCTCTGGGACAAGCGCAACGCAAAGGTGATGACGCTCTCCGGCGGAATGAAGCGTCGCGTCCTGATCGCCAAGGCGCTCGCGCACGAGCCGCGGATCCTGTTTCTGGACGAGCCGACCGCCGGAGTCGACGTGGAGCTGCGGCGCGCCATGTGGGAGATGGTGCGCGCCCTCAGGCAGAGCGGGGTCACTGTCATCCTCACGACCCACTACATCGAGGAAGCCGAGGAGATGGCCGACCGCATCGGCGTGATCAGCCGCGGTCAGCTGATCGTGGTCGAGGACAAGGCCGCCCTCATGCAAAAGCTCGGCAGCAAGCAGCTGGTGCTGCATCTGCAAACCCCGCTTGCAGGTGTCCCCCCGGAGCTCGCCGCATTTCCGCTCGTGCTATCAAACGACGGTCGCGAGCTCGTCTACACCTTCGATGCCAAGGCGCAGCACTCTGGCATTGCACAGCTCCTGCGGGGGCTCGCCGACCGAGGAATCGATTTCAAGGACCTGCAGACGAACGAGAGCTCGCTCGAGGAGATCTTCGTGACGCTGGTGAAGTCGCATCAATGAACGTGCACGCGATCCGTGCCATCTATCTGTTCGAGCTTGCACGGACGTGGCGCACGCTGCTGCAGAGCATCGCCGCTCCGGTCATCTCCACCGCGCTGTATTTCATCGTGTTCGGCGCGGCGATCGGTGCACGCATGGCGAAGGTCGAGGGCCTGAGCTATGGGGCCTTCATCGTGCCCGGACTCATCATGCTGTCAGTGATGTCCGAGAGTGTCTCCAACGGATCCTTCGGGATCTACATGCCGAAGTTCTCGGGAACGATCTACGAGGTGCTGTCCGCGCCGATCTCGACGGTCGAGATCCTGATCGGCTACGTCGGCGCCGCCGCCACCAAGTCCGTCATCCTCGGGATCATCATCCTGGCGACGGCCCGGTTGTTCGTCGCCTTCTCGATTGCCCATCCGCTGTGGATGGCGGCGTTCCTGATCCTCACCTCGATCACGTTCAGCTGCTTCGGCTTCATCGTGGGCCTCTGGGCCGACGGGTGGGAGAAGCTCTCGATGGTTCCGCTGCTCATCATCACACCGCTCACCTTTCTCGGCGGCAGCTTCTACTCGATCAGCATGCTTCCGGGCATCTGGAAGAAGGTCGCCCTGTTCGATCCAGTCGTGTATCTCGTCAGCGGATTCCGCTGGGCCTTCTACGGCGTCTCGGACGTGAATGCCGGCACGAGCTTCGCCATGACACTGGTTTTTCTCGGCCTATGCCTCGGTGTGGTCGAGTGGATCTTCCGCACCGGCTATCACTTGAAGCCCTGACAGGGCATCCCTATCGCGCCAGGCGGGCGAGCCTGCGGCGCACTGCGGCCGCGATATCGTTCAGCTCGCTGATTCCGAGCGTCAACGCGCAACCGAAGAACACGGCGCAGCCCGCGACGATCACCGCAAGGAGGGCCGGGAGCTTCAGCCAGAAACGCTCGGTTGCCCAGCCGGCAAGCAGGAAGTGCTCGCCCGCCCAGCACACGAGCGCCAGGGCCGTAGAGGCCACTGCGAGCTTCACGAGCAGACTCAGCATCGTGCGCGACTCGAGCCGCCCGAGGTGATGCCGCATCAGAAAGTACAGGATGAGAAAGTTGGTCGTGGCGACGCAGGCCGTCGAGAACGCCAGCCCACGGTGGCCCCAGCCGAGCGACACGGTAAAGATCCAGTTGAGCAGCAGATTGACCCCGACCGCGGCGAAACTCACGACCATCGGCGTCTTGCGCCGGTCCACCGCGTAGAAGGCGTTGACCAGCACCTTCAGCGCCGCGTAGCCACAGAGCCCGAGCGCATAGAAGCGCAGTGCGCCTGCAGCCTGCGCGGTCTCGTAGGCGGTGAACTTGCCGTGCTGATAGAGCACCGAGATGATCGGCTCGGCGAGCAGGATCAGCCCGACGGTTGCCGGGATGGTCAAGAGAAAGGCAAGACGCATGCCGCGCGCGAGCTCGCTGCGAAAGGCTGCCGTATTGCCGATTGCGGCCATTCTCGCCAGCAACGGCAGGGCGACCGTGCCGAGCGCCACGCCAAAAAGGCCCAGCGGCAACTGCATCAGACGAAACGCGATCGAGAGCCAGAAGGTCGGACCATTGCCGAGCTTGGAGGCAAAGATCGAGTTGACCAGCACGTTGACCTGCGTCGTGCTGGCCGCGATCACCGAGGGCCCCATCAGACGCAGGATGGCGCTGACGCCTGCGTCGCGCCACAGGAAGTCCGGTCGGAACACGTAGCCGATGCGGCGCACGGCTGGTAGCTGCACGGTGAGCTGTAGCGCACCGCCGATCAGCGTGCCCACGGCGAGCCCGAGCAGAGCATGCGGTCCGAAGGTCGGATCGAGCCACCAGCCGATCGATACCCCGCCGATGATCGAGCCGAGGTTGAAGAAGCTCGAGGCCATCGCCGGCACACCGAACACGTTGCGCGCATTGAGCATGCCCATCGTGAGCGCCGCAAGCGAGACGAGCAGAATGAACGGGAACATGATGCGCGTGAGATGGACGGTGAGCACCGCCTTGGCCCCCACGAAGCCGGGAGCGAGTACCGCCACGAGCCAGGGCGCGAAGAGCACGCCGGCCACGGTGATGGCGCTCAGCACGATCGTCGCGAGCGTCGCGATCTTGTTGGCCAGCCTCCAGGCGGCCTGATCTCCCTCGAGCGCGATCGTCTTGCTGAAAGTCGTGACGAAGGCCGTGGAGAGTGCCCCCTCGGCAAAGAGGTCACGCAGCAGGTTCGGAATGCGAAATGCGATGGTGAACGCGTCCATGAGGCCGCCACCGCCGAACAGCGCCGCGAACACCTGCTCGCGGGCGACGCCGAGGATGCGGCTGCAAAGTACATAGAGGCCGACGGTGCCGGCTGCCCGCGTGTTGAGCTTCTCGGTGTGATGCTCAGCCGCGGCCACTGCGGAGGCGCCCGACGGGGCCGCGGAGGGGGAATGCGTGTTCAATTTCGCAGGAGGAGCCTCACGTAAGTCGCTGATTATTACGCACCTGCAATCGTTGCGGTGTTAACCGCAGCACGCGCGCGCCGTTAGCTTACTGGAAGGAAAGCATCGTCACACCGCGAACCGGCCATCGGCACAATGCCGCCCCGGTCACGCGTATGAGCGCTCAGGCCGCTGCGGCGTAACTCGCGCCGGCCGCGCGGGCTGCCCCGCCCGCCGCAAGCCACAAACCACCGCAGGCGACGATCGCGACGGGCACGATGAGCACCGCGGAGCCGAGCGATGAGCGATCGGACAGTGCGCCGATCAACGGAGGCGAGATCACATCGCCGAGGGTGTGGATCAAGAAGATGCTCAGGGCGACCGCGGACGCCCGCTCTGCCGGGGCAACCAGGTTGACGATCGCGGAGTTGATCGGACCGGTGGACATGAAGAGCAGCAGCTCCGCGGCGATGATGCCGGAGTAATACATGACGGGGGTGCCCGCCGCGAGCGCCAGGATCGACAGCGGCACCGCACCGAGCGCCGTGAGCGCCGACAGCCACAGATAGGCCTCGCGGGAGGACTTCAGCCAGTAGTCCCCGAGCCAGCCGCCGACAAAGGTGCCGATGAACCCGGTGACCACGACGATGGCGCCGAAGCCGGTGGTGGCCTGGGCGGCGGGAATCCCGCGCACGCTCTCGAGGAAATCCGGCATCCAGAAGGCAAGCCCGCCCACCGCGAAGGTGTAAGCCGCATAGCCGAGCACGGTGAGCATGTAGGGCAGGCGCTTGAGGAGGCTCCAGTAGACCGTTACAGCGGTGCGCGAGAGCGCCTCCGGCTGTCGCTCGGGCGACTCCTCCTGAATGCCGCGAGGCGGATCGGGCAGGTGCAGCACCCACAGGGTGAGCGCGAGACCCGGCAGCCCGGCTACGAAGAATGCGGCCCGCCAGCCGTACCAGTGGTCCATGAGCCCACCCACGATGTAGCCGAGTGCCGAGCCGACGGGGATGGCCATGAAGAAGACGGCGAACACGCGTCCGCGAGCGCTGCGGGGAAAGTAATCGGCCAGCAGCGCGGGTGAGATCGTGCCGTACGCGGCCTCGCCGATCCCCACGACGGCGCGCCCGATGAGCAAATGCACATAGCTGCGCGCAAAGCCGGAAAGGGTCGTCGCGAGGCTCCACAGCAGCACCCCGACCGCGATCACTCTCGGGCGCGAGCGCCGATCGCCCAGCACTCCGAAGAGCCACGCAAAGCACATGTAAACGACGAGAAAACCCGTCATCAGCATGCCGAGCCGGAACCGCGTAAGACCCATGTGAGCCCGCTCCAGGTCCGGAACGAGCGCCGAGACCAGGTAGCGATCGAGATAGTTGAGCAGGTTGACGAGCGTCAGCGCGGCGAGTCCGCTGCGCGCCAGGCGCCGGCCGACCGGCTGGAGCGGCGGCGAGGCAGTGACTGCGGGGCGCTCGGGCATCGATCCAGGACCGGCTGGCAAGCGAGGCCTGTAGTGTAACGTTGCACCGGTCACGACGACGGCGGCAGGTATCATAGCGGCGTGCCAGCAGCCAACGAGACCCCCCCGCACGACGACCCCGGAACCGCCAGCGCCGTCGGGAGCGAGAACACTCCTCCACTTGGACTGCCGTTGCTTTCCATGCTGGCTCTGGTGGTCGGCGTCGTGACCGGACTCGGGGCCGTGGGCTTTCGCGACCTCATCGGCCTGATTCACAACACTCTCTTTCTCGGGCAATTCGTCGTCCGCTACGACGCGAACCTCTTCACCCCGCCGAGCCCCTGGGGCGCCTTCGTGATCCTGGTCCCCGTTGTCGGCGCCATGGCAGTCACGTTCCTGGTCAGCCAATTCGCGCCGGAAGCCAAGGGCCACGGTGTGCCCGAGGTGATGGATGCCATCTACTACGGACGCGGCATCATCCGCCCGGTGGTCGCGGTGGTGAAGTCGCTGGCCTCGGCAATCGCGATCGGCAGCGGCGCGGCAGTGGGCCGGGAAGGCCCCATCATTCAGATCGGATCGGCACTGGGCTCGACGCTCGGGCAGATCGTCCGGATGCGCCCCGGCGAGCGAATCATCCTGGTCGCCTCCGGCGCGGGTGCCGGTATCGCCGCAACGTTCAACACTCCGATCGGGGGGGTGCTGTTCGCGATCGAGCTGATGATGCCCGAGGTGAGCGCTCGAACCTTTCTTCCGGTCGCGATCGCCACCGGGACGGCGACGTTCCTCGGCCGCTTCTTCTTCGGCACTCAGCCCGCCTTCATCGTGCCCCCTCTCGCGCCACTCAGCGTCGATTGGAGCTCGGCGATCGTGCTATGCCTCTATGGCGTGCTCGGCGCCGTGATCGGGGTTGCCGCGGCTGCGTTCGTTCGCGGGCTGCATCTGCTCGAGGACCTGTTCGATCGGATCGAGGGCCGCTATCTACGGCACGGCCTGGGCATGCTGCTCGTGGGCGTACTCATGTACGCGCTGCACGAGCGCTTCGGGCATTACTACGTGGAAGGCGTCGGTTATTCCACCGTCGAGGCGATCTTGACCGCGCAGCTCTCGATGGCAGGTCTGCTGCTGCTCCTGTTCGTCTGCAAGGGGCTGGCCACGACGCTCAGCCTCGGATCAGGCTCCTCCGGCGGCATCTTCTCCCCCTCTCTGTACATGGGCGCAACCCTCGGCGGAGCGTTCGCGGGCCTGCTACAGCTGCTTCACCTGCCCGTCGCCATCAGCATCCCCTCCTTCGCGATGGTGGGGATGGGCGCCATGGTGGGGGGCGGCACGGGCGCCGCGATGACTGCGGTGACGATGATCTTCGAGATGACCCGCGACTACGACATCGTGCTGCCGATGATTCTCGCAGTTGCGTTCAGCGTGGGGGTACGCCGGCTGCTCTCGCGCGAGAACATCTACACCATGAAGCTGTTCCGGCGCGGGCACGCCGTGCCCAAGGCCCTGCACGCCAACATGTTCCTCGTCCGCCGTGCCAAGGACGTGATGAACCCGGACGTGGTGGTCGCCTCCGGCGGGACGACCTTCGATGACCTGCTCTCCCCGCCCGAGCGGGCCGGGCGGATGCTGCACGTCATCGTGACCCGAGACGATCACATCCTGGGGGTCCTGCGCGTGAACGCTGCGCTGCGCAAGGCCTCACAGCAAGTCGACCCCACGCGCATGACGCTGCAGGAGGTGGCGAGCCGGAGCTTCATCGTCGTGAGCGACGATGAGATCGTTTTCGCTGTGATTGAGCGCATGTGGCGCGAGAAGGCGACCATGGCGGTGGTCGTGCGTCACGGCAGCGCGGGGCAGGCGGCCGATGTGCTGGGGGTGATCACCAAGGAGAATGTCGCAGATTCGGTCGCCGCCAGCATTGCGGTCTATCCCGCTTGAGAGATGCCTCAGCCCTGCCTGCGCAGGTCCTCTGTCACGACGCCGGCCTGCCGTATCTCCAGCTCGTGCGGCTCGTCGCGGAATCTCTCCTCCAGCCCCGCCTTGTACCACTCTCGCATCGCGGGTAGGTCCCGCAGCCGAGCGGCGTAGGCGGCCGAAGCCGCATCGAGCGGCAGACCATAGGTCTGGATTCGAAACGCAACGGGGGCGAAGAACGCATCGACCGCCGTGAAGGTGCCGCCCGCGAGGAAAGGACCGCCAAAGCGACGCAGCCCGTCCTGCCAGAGCGTCCCGAGCCGGGCGATCTCGCGCTCGAGCGCTGCTGGAAACTCCTTCAGGCGCACCCGCACCCCGCAGTTCATCGAGCAGCGACTCCTGAGCTCGGTGAACCCGGAATGCATCTCGGCCGCGGCACAGCGTGCCCAGGCGCGAGCGCTAGGTTCTGCCGGCCAAACACCGCGCTCCTTCTCGGCGAGGTACTCGATGATTGCGAGGGAGTCCCAGACGATGGTGGGACGGTCGAGGAGGCATGGGACCTTTCCATTCGGTGCAACGTTACGGTAGCTGTTCCACGCCGCGGTGTCCCCGAACGGCACCAGGTGCTCAGTGAAGGCGATTCCTGCATGCCGCATGAGGACCCAGGGACGCAAGGACCAGGACGAGTAGTTCTTGTTGCCGATGTATAGCTCGTACATGATCCTTTGGACCTCGATCTCGATGCTCTCCGCCTGGTGTGCATCGTAGCTCACTCGCCTGGAGCGGTTGCGTAAACGGCCCGGGACATCCGCGCGTTGTCCGCTGCACAATGCCGCGGGAGGTACCCTGATGAACAGTCATCGCATTGCGTACTCGTTGCTCGTCCTGCTCGCCGTGGGGCTCGGCGGCTGCGCCTCCCAGCCGCGGCGCGAGCTCGCCCACCTCCCCGGCACGACCGGATGCTTCTGGACGCGCAATATCTTCGACTGGACGGTGCTCGATGCCTCGACGGTGCTCGTGCACTCACCAGGCCCGCGCGACGCCTACCTCATCAAGCTGTTCGCACCCATCCCCGATCTGAGATTTCACGAGGTGCTGGGCTTCCAGGGCGGTGATGGGCACCCCGATCAGTTCTGCACCGACAACGGCTACGTGATCGTTAGGGGCCCCGTGCCGCAGCGCGAGCCGGTGGTCGCGGTGCGCGTCCTGTCGCCGCTGGAGGCGCGGCAGCTGCTCGCAGGTGCCGGGCATCCGGCCTCTCAC
The DNA here is from genome assembly GCA_035524075.1 of Steroidobacteraceae bacterium. Classification (GTDB taxonomy): domain Bacteria; phylum Pseudomonadota; class Gammaproteobacteria; order Steroidobacterales; family Steroidobacteraceae; genus JASHUC01. The sequence continues at coordinate 27,666 of DATKPP010000024.1, forward strand.
CGCCCGCCCGCTCGAGGCTCTGCACCCGGCAGCTGAGCGCGGCCCGGGTGTCCAGCGGGCAGCGGGCGCCCCGCCGGCTGGCGGCTGCGCCCCCGCCGTTATATTATTCACATCATAATATTTACCCACGGGGGCGCGAGGGAGCATCCCTATGAACTACGACGTCATCATCACCTGCGCGGTCACGGGCGACGACACACGCGTCACCCGCAGTCCCCACTGCCCCATCACTCCGGAGCAGATCGCAACCAGCGCGCTCGAGGCCGCCCGCGCCGGAGCGGCGATCGTGCACATTCACGTACGCGACCCGAAAACCGGCGCCTTCAGCATGCAAACGCGGCATTATCGCGAGGTCGTGCAGCGCATCAGGGACAGCGGGTCCGATGTGATCGTGAATCTCACCTGCGGGATGGGCGGCTATATCTGCGTCGGGGATCGTGGGCTCGAGGATACGCCCGCTCCGGGCACCGATTTCGTGAGCCAGGAAGCGCGCATGCGCCACGTCATCGACCTCTGCCACGAGGGTCGATACCGTCCCGACATTGCGACACTCGATTGCGGCTCGCTCAATTTCGGCGACGGCAACCGCGCGTATGTCTCGACACCCAATTACCTGCGGCGCGGCGCGGAGATCCTGCGCGAGCTGCGCGTGAAGCCGGAGCTCGAGGTCTTCGACACCGGCAACCTGTGGTTCGTGAAGCAGCTCGTCAAGGAGGGCCTCATCCCGGCCCCGGTCTTCATCCAGCTGTGCACCGGCATTCCCTACGGGGTGCCCGCCGATACGGGGCATTTGCTCGCCATGGTGAACAGCCTGCCGGAGCAGAGCATCTGGACCTCCTTCGCGATCAGCCGCATGCAGATGCCCTGGGTTGCGCAGTCGGTCCTCCTGGGCGGCAACGTCCGCGTCGGGCTCGAGGACAACCTCTATTTGAGCCGCGGGGTATATGCGAGCAATGCGCAGCTGGTCGAGCGGGCGCGCACCATCGTCGAGGCAATGGGCGCTCGCGTGTGCTCGGCGGCCGAGGCTCGCGAGCGCCTGCAGTTGCGTTGAGCGTGGCCGGAATCCCGCTGTACCGCACCTGCGTCGCGCCGGAGTGGATCGACTACAACGGTCACCTCCGCGATGCGTATTACGGGCTCATCGTCAGCTACGCAACCGATGCGCTGATGGATCGGCTGGGATTGGATGCCGCATACCGCACGGCGACCGGCTGCACGCTCTACACGCTCGAGATGCATCTGAGCTTCCTGAAGGAGGTCATGCAGGATCGAACGATCGTGGTCGCGCTGCGCCTGCTCGGTGCGGACCGAAAGCGGCTCCACGCGGCGCTCGAGCTGTGGTGCGAGGGCGACGCAGAGCCTGCGGCCGGTGCGGAGCTCATGCTGCTGCACGTGCATCAAGGCGCAACGGTCCGTTCGCATCCCTTCCCGGCCACGGTGGCGACGGCCATCGGCGAGCTGCTCGAGTCCTCGCGTGTCTTGCCAGCTGAAGTGCCCGCCTCGCGCAGCATGGGCCTGCGATGAATCCCGCGCTGGAGCGGCTGCTCTCCCCGCGCACGATCGCCCTCGTGGGTGGCGAATGGACCGATCAGGTCGCCGCCGCGAGCCGTGCCGTCGGCTTCTCGGGTGAGCTGTGGCGCGTGCATCCCACACGGCCGTCCACGAACGGCCGTACCTACTATCGGTCGGTCGATGAGCTCCCGGGAGCTCCGGATGCAACCTTCGTCGCGGTCCCGAGCCACGCCGTGCCGGCGGTCGCAGCGGCCCTGGCGCGCCGCGGGGCGGGCGGATTCGTCTGCTTTGCGGCAGGCTTCTCCGAGCTCGGAACGCCCACCGGCGAGCGGCTCACGCGCGAGCTGCTCGAGGCCAGCGCCGGTCTGCCCTTCTTCGGGCCCAATTGCTACGGTTTCATCAATTTCTTCGATGGGGCGGCCCTGTGGCCCGATCAGCTCATCGGCGGACGGGTGTCGCGCGGCGTCGCCGTCATCTGCCAGAGCGGCACCATCGCGCTCGATATTCTCTTCAACGACCGCTCCCTCCCGCTGGGTCTCGTGCTCACCGTGGGCAACCAGACCCAGCTGTCGACCGAGGAGCTCATCGAGCAGCTGAGCGCGGACGAGCGCATCACCGCCTTCGGGCTGTATATCGAGGGCGTGAAGGATCCTACCCGCCTTGCCCGCGCCGTCGAGCGAGCTCGCGCGGCGCGAAAACCCATTGCCCTGGTCAAGACCGGGCGCAGCGAGGCGGCAGCCCGCACGGTCCACAGCCACACCGGTGCGCTGGCGGGCGCCGATACCGTCTTCGATGCCTTTTGTCGCCAATCGGGCATCGCCCGCTGCGAGTCACTCGCCACGCTGTGCGAGACGCTGAAGGTTCTACATGCCGGAGGCCCGCTCCCGGGCCGCCGCGTGCTGATTCTGGGGGCCTCGGGCGGCGACATGGCGATGACCGCCGATGCGGCGCGACACCTCGGGCTGCGCTTCCCGCCCCTGCCGCACGCGACACTCGAGCCGCTGCGCACCTTGCTCACCGAGCGTGTGAGCCTGAGCAATCCGTTCGATTTCCACACCTTCATCTGGTTTGATCGAGATGCCCTGCGCCGCCTGTTCTCGATCGTGCTACGGGCGGGGTTCGATGCAGTCGGATTCATGCTCGATTGCCCTCCGACGCCGCCGGCGGATGCATCGAGCTACCTGGCCGCCATCGAGGAGTTCATTGCCGCCCACGAAGGAGCATCATCGCGCGCGGCCGTCATCGCCTCGTTGCCGGAGTCGCTCGGACGCGCCACGCGCGAGCGGTGCCTCGCCGCGGGCGTGGTGCCGCTGCAAGGGCAGCGCGAAGCGCTCGAGGCGCTCGACCTGGCCGGCGCCGTGGGTGAGGTCTGGACCTCGGGCGCCGCGGTCGCGCTGCGCGTGCCAGGTGCCCGCGAGGGAAGCCCCGCCGCAGGGGCGCACACACTTGCCGAGCACGAGGGCAAGCTTGCGCTCGCCGCCTTCGGTGCAGGCATCCCGCGCGGGCTGCGAGTGCCGGTCGAGGAGGCACCCCGGGCGGCGCAATCGATCGGTTTTCCCGTCGTCATGAAGATCGCTGACGGGCAGATCGAGCATAAGTCAGAGCTGGGCGGCGTCGTAGTGGACGTGCGGACCCACACCGAGGCGAGCGCTGCGGCCGAGAGGCTTGCTCGACTGGGCCGTACGGTGCTCGTCGAGGAGATGGTGAGCGACGGGGTCGCGGAGATTCTGATCGGCGTGGTCCGTGATCCTCAGTTCGGACAGGTGCTGCTGCTCGGAGCCGGCGGTGTTCTCACCGAGCTCCTGCGCGATACGGTGACGCTGCTCCCGCCCTTCACGGCCCAGGGCCTGCAATCGGCGCTGAGCCGGCTTGCGATCGCAAAGCTGTTGCAAGGCTTTCGCGGCAAGCCGGCGGGCGATGTCGCAGCGCTCGTGGCGACCGCCCTGGGGTGCGCGCAGTATGCGCAGGCCCACCTCGATTCGCTGATCGAGCTGGATGTGAACCCCGTCATCGTCCGGCCCGCCGGTCGAGGCGCAATCGCGGTGGATGTGCTCATTCGGATGCAGGGAGATCGTAGAGATGTCGCAGATTGACACGTGCTCCTGCGCTGGTGGCGGGATTCGAACGCTCGCGGCAGGGGCGGTTCTCGAGGTGACCATCGATCGACCCAAAGCCAATGCCATCGACCTGGCGGCGAGCCGCCGCCTGAATGAGGTCTTCTCTGCCTTCCGTGCCGACCCCGCGCTGCGCGTCGCGATCGTCACGGGCGCGGGTGACCGCTTCTTCAGCGCCGGCTGGGACCTGAAGGCCGCAGCCGGGGGGGAGCGCTCGGACGAGGACTGGGGCGAGGGCGGGTTCGGCGGTCTGAACTACCCCCGCAATCTCGACAAGCCGCTCATCGCCGCGGTGAACGGCACCGCCTGCGGCGGCGGATTCGAGATCGTGCTCGGCACCGACATCATCGTCATGGAAGAGCACGCCCGATTTGGGCTGCCGGAGATCAACGTAGGCGTGCTGGCGGATGCGGGCACGATCAAGCTGCGGCGGCGCGTGCCCTATCACGTGGCCGTGGAGTTCCTGATGACGGGTCGCTGGATGGATGCCGCGGAAGCCAAGCACTGGGGACTCGCCAATCACGTCGTGCCGAAGGGCGAGTCGCTTGCCAAAGCACGCGAGATCGCCCGGCAGATCGCAGAGGGGCCGCCGCTTCTGTTTCCAGCGATCAAGCAGCTGCTGCGCCACACGGAGATGCTCCCCGAGCATGAGGCCTTCAGCCTGCACGACAGCCTCGAGGCGGTTCAGAAGGTCATCCGCTCGGAGGATCTCAAGGAAGGAGCGCGCGCGTTCAGCGAGAAGCGCAAGCCGCGCTGGCAGGGTAAGTGACCGGCTGAGCCGCGAGGGGGGCTGCAAGATAGCAGCCGAACTCCTTCGCGAAGTCCACGGACACGCGCGCGTGCACCCGGCTCTGGCGGTCGAGGAACTCCGCGTGATCGTCGAAGGGCACCACCGCCCCGTGCCAGATGCTCGGATGAATGTAGAGCCCGCGGGTGCCGTCGCACCAGAAGGTGACGAACTTCTCCGGCGTCACATCATCACCTGGCATTGCAAGCGGTACGAGGAAGCCTTCCCCGTGCAGCGGAAAGAAGAGCTGACCGCCATCGGGGTGATAATTCGCTCGCCAGATGAGCGCGCGCTCGCGGGCGGTGTGCGCGGCGCGGTGACCGCCAAGATCCTCCGGCCAGTCGCTCCAGCCGAAAAGGTAGCTGTCGCCCACGGCGTTGTTCCTGGCGTACAGCGTCCCGCCCTTCCACCAGAACTCGAACAGCCCCTCGGTGACACCGCCCTGGTCGCCCGAGTTTGCATCGATCGGGCGCCACCCCTGCGCGGGCCAGCGCACGATCTCGATCGGGAAGCTCTTGGGCTCATCGACGAGACATCCGTAGCCCTCGAGGGTGGCAGCGCTCGCCACGACCACTGGTGTCTGGTGCGCTCGGCGAACCCCCGTCGTGGGCACGTACGCAATCTCTCCCAGATCGAGCTCCATCACCGGCACTCCGCGTCGCTGGCGCAATTATAAGGCTCGACCCGGCGGCGCTGCTTATTCCTTGCGCCTGCCGTGGCCTTCGTGGATCATACGAAGAGAAGCGTCAAAGCCAGCGAGGCGCCGGGATGTCGCCTTCGGACACAAAGAATGACAGGGTGGAGGATCGGGTGCGGCCGGCCCTGCGCATCGGCATCCTCCTTGCCAATCACTTCACGCTCTCGGCCTTCGCAGTCTTCGTCGATCATCTGCGACTGGCAGCAGACGAAGGCGATCGCAGCCGGCCGTTGCACATCCAGTGGTCGGTGATGGCACACCGCCGCGAGTCGGTGCGAGCCAGCTGCGGCGTCATGATCGAGCCCACGAGCGGGCTGCTCCCGCCCGAATCCCTCGACTACGTGGCGATGATCGGCGGCATCTTGCACGCCGGACCGCAGCTCGATGAGCCCACGGTACGCTATCTGCGCGAAGTGGGCGCCAGCACCGTCCCCCTCATTGGCATCTGTACGGGGAGCTTCATCCTGTGCCGCGCCGGCTTGATGGAAGGCCGGCGCTCGTGCGTGAGCTGGTATCACTATCAGGACTTTCGCGACGCCTTCCCCGGGCAGGATGTGGTTGCGGATCGGCTGTTCCTGGCCGATGGACCGCGCATCACATGTGCAGGCGGAGCCGGTGCTGCGGCGATGGCGACGCATCTCATCGAGACGCACCTCGGGAGTGCCGTTGCGCAGAAGGCCTCGCAGGTGCTGCTGTTCGACCGTCAGCGCTCCGGCAGCGAGGCACAGCCGCATCCGCCACTCCTCGGGAGCGTGAGCGAGCCGCGGGTGCGCCGCGCGCTGCTGCTCATGGAGCAGAACGTCGCCCGCCCGGTTCCGATCGCAACCATTGCCGCGCAGCTCGGGGTGTCCGTGCGGCAGCTCGAGCGGCTGTGCCGCGCGCAGCTCGGCGCGGGGCCCGCCTCGCTCTATCGAAGGCTGCGCCTGCGCTACGCGCGCTGGCTCGTGGAGAACACCGAGCGCTCCGTGACCGAGATCGCCATCGATGCGGGCTTTGCCGACTGCGCGCACCTGTCGCGCCAGTTCAAGGAGACCTACGGCGAATCGCCCACGGCGCGGCGCCTGCAGCCACAGGGCGAGCCCGAGGGGAATGCCGCCCGGACTCGCGTCTATCGCTGACCGCGCTCAGCGCTGCGAGTCGTCCCACCCCGCTGCACGGTAGTACGGTGCCTCCGAGGGCGTGAGAGGCACGCGGCCGAGGATGTGGTCCGCAGCTTTCTCCGCGAGCATGATGGTCGGAGCGTTGAGGTTGCCGGTCGTGATCGCAGGCATGATCGATGAGTCCACCACCCGCAGGCCGGCCACGCCGATCACGCGTGCCTCAGGGTCTACGACCGCCATGGGATCATCCGCCCGTCCCATCTTGCAGGTGCCACACGGGTGATAGGCGCTCTCCACCCGTTCGCGGATGAACGCGTCGATCTCGGCGTCGCTGCGAACCGCCTCGCCCGGTGAGATCTCTCGACCGCGAAACGGATCGAAGGCAGCCTGCGCGAAGATCTCGCGGGTCAAGCGCACGCAGGCACGCATCTCGATCCAGTCCTCCTCGTGCGACATGTAGTTGAAGAGGATGCGCGGTTTGTCGATGGCTCGGCGTGAGGCCAGCCGGACCCACCCGCGGCTCTTCGAGCGCATGGGCCCGACGTGCGCCTGGAAGCCGTGCTGCTTCGCGAGCGAGGAGCCATCGTAGTTGGCCGCCAGCGGCAGGAAGTGAAACTGGATGTCCGGGTAGGCGATGCCGGCGCGGCTGCGAATGAAGCCTCCGGTCTCGAAGTGATTGCTCGCCCCCAGCCCTTTCTTGGTCAGCATCCAGCGCAAGCCGATCGCAAGCTTGCTCAGGGGGGTCATCTCGGAGTACAGCGTGATCGGCTTACGGCATGCGACCTGGACGTAGAATTCCAGGTGATCCTGCAGGTTCTCCCCCACCCCGGGCAGGTCGCGGACCACTTCGACTCCGACCGTGCGCAGCTCCTCCGCCGGGCCCACGCCGGAGATCTTCAGGAGCTGCGGGGAGTTGATCGGCCCGCAGCTCACGATCACCTCCCGCCGCACCCGCACGGTACGCTGCTCGCCGCCACGGCGGTACTGCACGCCCGTGGCACGGCGGTTCTCGAACAGCACGCGGCTCACGAGCGCGTGGGTGCGCACCGTGAGATTGCTCCGGTGCAGCGCCGGGCGCAGGTAGGCATTCGCCGTGCTCGAGCGCCGACCGCCGCTCACCGTCATCGCCATGCGACCGAACCCCTCCTGCTGAAAGCCGTTCATGTCGGCCGTGAGCGCGTAGCCGGCCTGCTGGCCCGCCTCGAGCCAGGCCCCGTGCAGAGGATTTGCGAGCGTGCCGTTGCGCGTGGCCAGCGGTCCGTCGCCGCCGCGATAAGCATCACTGCCTCCAGCCCAGGTCTCGGCGCGCCGGAAGTAAGGCAGCACGTGGCGATAGCCCCAGCCCTTGGCGCCGAGCGCCTCCCAGCCCTCGAAGTCGAGCGCATTGCCGCGCACGTAGACCAGGCCGTTGATGGAGGAGGATCCCCCGAGCACCTTGCCGCGCGGGGTGTGCAGGCGGCGTCCTCCCAGATGTGGCTCGGGCTCCGTCAGATGGCCCCAGTTGTACTTCTCCGTGTTCATCGGGATCGACAGCGCCGCCGGCATCTGGATGTACACGGAGCGATCCGAGCCGCCGTACTCGAGGAGCAGCACGCTGTGCTGGTTGTCCTGCGTCAGGCGACTCGCGAGCACGCACCCCGCAGAGCCCGCCCCGACGATGACGTAGTCGAACACCTCCTCCATCAGCTAATACGGCGCTTCGATGTCGCTCAGCGCGACATAGACGCTCTTCAGCTGAGTGTAGTGCTCGAGGGCGGCGCGCCCGTTCTCGCGTCCGAGACCGGAGAGCTTCACGCCTCCGAAGGGCAACTCGACGGGCGTCACATTGTAGTGATTGATCCAGCACATGCCCGCCTGCAGCCGTGCGATGACGCGATGCGCACGCGTCAGATCCCGGGTGAATACGGCTGCGGCGAGCCCAAACTCCGTGGCGTTCGCGCGTGCAACCACCTCGGCCTCGTCCTCGAACTCGAGCACCGACATGACCGGGCCGAAGATCTCCTCGCGCACCACGCTCATCTCGTCGCGACAGGCATCAAAGACGGTGGGCGCCACGAAATAGCCGCTCCCGAGATCTCCCGAGGTGACGCGGCTGCCGCCGACGAGCAGGCGCGCCCCCTCGGCGCGGCCCCGTGCGATGCACCCGAGCACCTTGTTCATGTGCTCCTCGGAGATCAGCGCGCCCACCTGGGTGCGCGGGTCACGTGGATCTCCGATGCGCAGCGCCGCCGTTCGCTCCTTCAGACGCGCCAGAAACTGCGCTTTGATCCGGCGGTGAACGAACACGCGCGTGCCGTTGGAGCACACCTCACCGGCCGAGTAGAAGTTGCCGAGCATCGCACCGGCCACGGCGTTGTCCACTGCGGCGTCGTCGAAGATGATGAGCGGCGACTTGCCGCCCAGCTCGAGCGTCACGGACTTGAGCGATGCGGCTGCATCGCTCATCACCGCCTGACCGGTGCTCACCTCGCCGGTGAGCGAGATCTTGCGAATGCGCGGATGACGCGTGAGCAGCCGGCCGGTCTCTGCAAATCCCTGCACCACCTGGAATATCCCATCGGGCACCCCCGCCTCGCGCATCACCTCCTGAAGCTTCATCGCCGTGAGCGGGGTAAGCTCCGCCGGCTTGAAGATCATGGCATTGCCGCAGGCAAGCGCCGGGGCCGTCTTCCAGCAGGCAATCTGCAACGGATAGTTCCAGGCGCCAATACCAGCGACGACCCCCAGCGGCTCGCGCCGCGTGTAGCCGAATGCCTTGGGTCCAAGATCGAGATGCTCTCCGGCAAGTCCGGCCGCAAGCCCGGCGTAGTACTCGAAGCACTCCGCCCCGGAGAGCACATCGACGACGCTCGTCTCCTGAATGGGCTTGCCGGTGTCGCGCGTCTCGAGCTCGGCGAGCTCCGCATTGCGCGCGCGCAGGCCATCGGCGACACGACGCAGGATCCGTCCGCGCTCCGCGCCGGTCAGTGCCGCCCATTGCACCTGCGCACTCTGTGCGTGGGACACGGCGGCGTCGATCTCCCGCGGTCCATCGACGCGCAGCCGCGCAAGCACGGCGCCGGTGGCGGGGTTGATCGTGGTGAGCATCGTGCGATCCGCGCCCGCTGAGCTTCGCGCCCGGGCGCTCGCATCACCCGCCGCATCGCACTGCGCGCCATGCTGTCCGAGACGGCTGTCCACGAATGCGGTCAGAAGAGCGCGTGCGCTCTCGCTATCGGCTTCGCGCCAGCCCGAAAGGGCCGCGCGCAACCAGACCCCATCGATCATCGCGGCGATCATGGCGGCGAGGCTGCGGCCCTCTGCCGGCGGCACGAGCAAGCTCAGCGCGTGGCGCAGATTGGAGAGCATGCGGCGCTGATAGATACGCTGGATACGCCGCAGGCTCTCCACGTGCAGCACCGCGCCCCAGAACGCAAGCCACGCCGTCCCCGTGCGCCGGTCGAACTCGGCGGGCGCGAGGTAAGCGTCGATCACGGCCTGGATGCGCGCCCGGGATGTGTGGGCAGCCCCGAGCCGCAGCCGCAAGGTCTGCATCGAGCGGCGCGCAAGCGTGCGGAAGGCTGCAGCGAGCAAGCCATCCTTGTCCCCGAAGTAATGCGCGACCAGCCCTGGTGAGACATTCGCGCGGCTGGCAATCTCCGCAAGAGTGCTGCCGACGTATCCCACCTCCGAAAGCGCATCGATCGTGACCTCGATGAGCTGGCGTCGCCTGGGCTCCTCGAGCTCCTCCGGGCCCTCCGCGGGGTCACGGCGCGCTCGCGTGTCCTGTGAGGTCGATTTTGATTGAGTGTTCAAGATCGCGGTCCGCAAAGCCGTGTGGCGGTCGGCTGGCGCGCCCGGGGCGCGCGCAACCGTGCATATTCGACTTGTGCATCAGAAGGTTGTCGCACCGGTCTCCCTTGACATCCGGCGTCTTGAACGGCTATTCAAGTTGTCGACCGAAATGATGTGGCCGCGGCCGCGGTGGGGTCAAGAGAGAGCGCAGATGGGGGTTGCACGATCGGAAGTCTCTCGGATGTGGCGGTGGGCTGCGGCGGCTCTGAGTGTGGCCGTGTCGCTGGGGGTCTATCCCGCACCGCAGGCGCAGGCCGACTCGACCTCCGATAGCTACGCCACGAGCGTACCCGTCGCCCGGGATCCGCCCCAGTGCCGCATCGTTCGGATGTCCGATATCGGGTGGACGGACGTGACGGCAACGACCGCCACCTTGAGCGTCCTGCTGCGCGATCTGGGGTACCTGCCGCAGGTCACCGTGCTCTCCGTGCCCGTGACCTACGCCTCGATGAAGCACAAGGACATCGACGTGTTTCTCGGGAACTGGATGCCCTCGATGCAGGCCGATCGCAAGTCGTACGTTGCGGACGGCTCGGTGGAGGTGATTCGGGCCAATCTCACGGGCGCCAAGTACACCCTCGCCGTGCCTGCCTATACCTATGCCCAGGGCCTGAAGGACTTCGCCGACATTCACCACTTCGCGGCTCAGCTGGATCATTCCATCTACGGCATCGAGCCTGGCAACGATGGCAACCGGCTCGTCCTTGGGATGATCAAGCAGAATCTCTTCGACCTGGGCGACTTCAAGCTGGTCGAGTCGAGCGAGCAAGGCATGCTCGCCGAGGTGGAGCGCGCGGTTCGCGCCCATGCGCCCATCGTATTTCTCGCCTGGGCGCCCCATCCGATGAACATGCGGTTCGATCTGCGCTATCTGACGGGCGGGGATGCCGTCTTCGGACCGAACTTCGGCGGCGCCGCGGTGTATACCAACACGCGAGCCGGTTACGCCGCTCAGTGTCCGAACCTCGCGCGGTTGCTGCGCAATCTCACCTTCACCGTCCGCGGCGAGAGCGAGCTCATGTCGAGCATTCTCGACCAGCACCAGGCACCCGAGGCGGCCGCGAGAGCCTGGCTCGCAGGTCATCCCGGCGTGGTCGCAGGCTGGCTCCAGGGTGTGCGCACCTTCGACGGCCGTCCCGCGAGCGCAGCTCTCGGCGGCCGTGCCGCAAGTCAGGGGGCAACGAGCTTCGAGAGCTGGATCAGTGGCCACAAGCTCCCGGTCGGTGATGCCGTGACGGTCTTCATCGAGTACGTGAAGTCGCACGGCCGCATCTTCTTCGATGCCGTCTCGGCCGTGGGCCGCGGCAGCGTCGACGGCCTCACGCGACTCCTGCGCGCGATCCCCTCGCCGCTCCTGATCGTCGCGATCGTCGCCCTCGCCTGGGGGTTGCGACGCTCGCTCGCGCTGTGCACCTTCGTGGCTCTCGCGCTGCTGTTCATCATGAATCAGGGCTACTGGGGCGCGACGCTCGAGACGCTCTCGCTGGTCTGCGTGGCCGTGCTCATCTGTGCACTGCTCGGAGTGCCGATCGGCATCGCCGCCGCGCACCGCCCGCGCCTTGCCGCCGCACTGCGCCCCGTGCTGGATCTGATGCAGACGCTGCCGACGTTCGTGTATCTCATTCCGACCCTGGTGCTGTTCGGGCTCGGAGTCGTGCCCGGGCTCATCTCGACGATCGTCTTTGCGCTGCCGGCGCCCATTCGCCTGACCCAGCTCGGGATCAGCTCCGTGCCCGAGCCTCTCAAGGAGGCCGGCGAGGCGTTCGGAGCCACGCGGCTGCAGCTGCTCTGGAAGGTCGAGCTGCCCAGCGCAGCCCCGACGATCGTCGCGGGAATCACCCAGTGCATCATGCTGAGCCTCTCGATGGTCGTCATCGCCGCCCTGGTCGGTGCGGGCGGTCTCGGTGTTCCAGTGGTCCGAGCGCTCAACACGGTTCAGATCGGCATGGGCTTCGAGGCAGGATTCGTGATCGTGCTCCTTGCGATCATCCTCGATCGCTTGAGTCGCCCGGGCGATCGATGAGCGAATCCCAGCCCGTGCCGATGGCTCCCGCCATAGAGTTCCGGGCCGTGGACATTCTCTACGGAACGCAGCCCAACCGCCGCTCGAGCGAGCTGATGCAGCGGGCGCTCGATGCGCTCGATGCGGGTCGTTCGCGCGCCGAGATCCGCGAGCAGACCGGAATCGTGGTCGGAGTGGCCAACGCCAACCTCAGCGTCGCGCGCGGCGAGATCTACGTTCTGATGGGGCTCTCGGGATCGGGGAAGTCCACCCTGCTGCGAGCGGCGAACGGCATCACGCGCATCACCCGCGGCAAGGTGCTGGTGAGCGATCGGGGTAGCGTGGTCGATGTGGCCTCGTGTGATCCCCATACGCTGCGCAGCGTGCGCCGGCGCTGCCTGGCGATGGTCTTCCAGCAGTTCGCGTTGCTGCCCTGGCGAACCGTTCGCGACAACGTCGGCTTCGGATTGGAGCTGCGCGGGGAGTCCGTGCGGGAGCGCCGCCGGATCGTCGAGCAGCAGCTGGAGCTCGTCGGTCTTGCAGAGTGGGCCAATCGGTACTGCAGCGAGCTCTCCGGCGGGATGCAGCAGCGTGTGGGGCTCGCGCGCGCGCTTGCGACCAACGCCGACGTCCTGCTCATGGATGAGCCCTTCTCAGCCCTCGACCCGCTCATCCGGCGCAAGCTGCAGGATGAGCTGCTCGCATTGCAACAGCACGTCAAGAAGACGATTCTGTTCGTCAGCCACGACCTCGATGAGGCATTGAAGCTCGGCGACCGCATCTCCATCCTCGAAGGCGGACGCATCGTTCAGAGCGGCACCGGAACCGAGATCGTCGAGCATCCAGCCGACGACTATGTCGCCGAATTCGTCCGTCACGTGAATCCCCACGCCGTGAAGAAGACGAGCTGATGTCGTATCCGTTCAAAGCCGCCGCCGAGCAAATACTGGTCTAGCGGCGCAGCTGCGGGCATCATGCCCCATCCATGCAACGCTTCTCGGCTCTCGCGCTCTTGCGGCGCGGCCTGACGGCACATCGCAGCTGGGCCCCGCAATGGCGCCGAGCGCAGCCGCAGGCGGCGTACGACGCGGTGATCTGCGGCGGCGGCGGCCATGGCCTCGGCACCGCGTACTATCTTGCGGCCGAGCACGGCATCAAGCGGGTGGCCGTGCTGGAGAAGGGCTGGATCGGCGGCGGCAACACCGGCCGCAACACGACGATCATCCGCTCGAACTACCTCTTCGACGAGAGCGCCGCGCTCTACGATCACGCGCTCAAGCTCTGGGAGAGCCTCTCCCAGAGACTCAACTACAACGTCATGTTCTCTCCGCGCGGGGTCATGATGCTCGCGCACTCGGTCCACGATGTGCAGGTCGCCCGGCGTCACATCCATGCGAATCGCGCCAACGGCGTCGACAATGAGTGGCTCACGCCGGACCAGGCGCGCAAGTTTTGCCCACCGCTGCGCACCGCAGGCATCCGCTACCCGGTGCTCGGGGCGGCGTTGCAGCGGCGCGGAGGAACCGCGCGGCACGATGCCGTCGCATGGGGCTACGCGCGCGCCGCCGATGCGCTCGGAGTGGACATCATCGAGAACTGCGAGGTGACGGGGATTCACCGGGGCACGAGCGGCGCCGTCGAGGCGGTCGAGACGAGCCGCGGACTCATCCGCACCCCGAAGGTCGGCGTCGCGGCGGCGGGGCACACGAGCGTCGTGATGCGCATGGCAGGTCTCGAGCTGCCCCTCGAGAGCTTTCCGTTGCAGGCGCTGGTGTCCGAGCCCATCAAGCCCATATTCCCCTGCGTAGTGATGTCCAACACCATCCATGCCTACATCAGCCAGTCCGACAAGGGCGAGCTCGTCATCGGGGCCGGAACGGACGCCTACATCTCCTACACGCAGCGCGGCGCGCTGCACATCAGCAATCATGCGCTGGCGGCCATCTGCGAGCTCTTCCCGATGTTCCGGCGGCTGCGCATGCTCAGGGCCTGGGGCGGCATCGTCGATGTGACGCCCGATCGCTCGCCCATCATCGCGAAGACGCCCGTACCCGGCCTGTACGTCAATTGCGGCTGGGGCACCGGCGGGTTCAAAGCGACGCCTGGATCGGCGCACCTCTTCGCCTGGACCATCGCCCGTGATGAGCCTCACCCGATCAATGCACCGTTCACCCTGGAGCGCTTCCGGGACGGCCACTTGATCAACGAGGCTGCCGCCGCGGCGGTCGCGCACTGATCCCCCACCGGCGCCACCACCCGAACATGCTGCTCATCGCCTGCCCGTATTGCGGCCAGCGTCCCGAGGTTGAGTTCTCCTACGGGGGCCAGGCCCATCTCGCGCGCCCGCCGGCTCCGAGCGAGCTCACGGACGATGAGTGGGCGGCCTATCTGTACCGCCGCGACAACATCCGGGGCGTGCAGGCCGAGCGCTGGCGGCACCTGCACGGGTGCGGGCGCTTCTTCAATGCCCTGCGCGACACCACGACGGATCGGTTCCTCGCCACCTACCGCACGGGCGAGCCGCGCCCCCCCGAGCGCGCATGAGCCGCACGTTGCGCACGGCGACCGGTGGGCGCATCGACCGCACGCGTGCAGTGCGCTTCAGCTTCGATGGGCGCGCATACACGGGCTTTCTCGGGGACACGCTCGCCTCCGCGCTGCTCGCAAGCGGTGTGCACCTGATCGGACGCTCATTCAAATATCACCGTCCCCGCGGCATTCTGGCCGCCGGCTCCGAGGAGCCCAATGCGCTCGTTGCAATACGGCGGGATTCGGCGCGCTACACCCCGAATTTGCGGGCGACCCAGGTCGAGCTGTACGAGGGTCTCGAGGCGCACAGCCAGAACCGCTGGCCGAGCCTCGCCTTCGACCTCGGCGCGATCAACGATCTGCTCTCACCCTTGATTCCCGCGGGCTTCTACTACAAAACTTTCATGTGGCCGCGCAGCGCTTGGCGCGCGCTTTACGAGCCCTACATCCGCGCGGCGGCAGGTCTCGGGCGAGCTCCCGCGCAGGCCGATCCGGACCGATATGCCAATCGCTTCGCGCACTGCGATGTGCTCGTCGTGGGCGCAGGACCGGCGGGACTTGCGGCGGCGCTCGCGGCCGCCGAGCACGGCGCGCGGGTCATTCTCTGCGACGAGCAGTCCGAGCTCGGCGGCTCGCTCCTCGGAAGCTCCGATCTCGGATGGCTCGAGACTGCCCGGAAGGCGCTGCACGGATTCGAGGATCGCCTGACGCTCCTGCCACGCACCACGGCGTTTGGCTACTTCCCTCACAACTTCATCGCGCTCAATCAGCGTCTGACGGATCACCTCGCTGCGCCGCGCCCGGACCAACCGCGCGAGCGGCAGTGGCAAGTGCGCGCGAAAGAGGTCGTGCTGGCAACCGGTGCCATCGAGCGCCCGCTCGTCTTTCCCGGCAACGATCGGCCTGGAATCATGCTCGCCGGCGCCGCCCGGACCTACCTCAATCGGTATGGAGCCCTCGCCGGGAAGCGCGCAGTGCTCGTCACGGCGCACGATGAGGCTTACCGGTCGGCCCTCGAGCTGCACGCCGCGGGGGTGCAGATCGCGATGATCGCCGACCTGCGCTCCCGGGCCGATGGCAGCCTGCCCGATGCAGCGCGGCGCACCGGAATCGAGGTACGCACGCAAGCGACCGTGGTCTCAACGACCGGTCGACTGCGTGTGAGCCGCGTGCACATCGCATCGAGCGGCGGTGCGCCCCGCGCCGTGGCGTGCGACCTCCTGCTCATGTGCGGCGGCTTCACCCCGAGTGTGCACCTGTTCTCGCAGTCGCGCGGCAAGCTCGCCTGGGATGCGGCATTGCAAGCGTTCGTTCCGGGGGAGTCCGCCGAGCGCGTGCGGGCGGCCGGCGCCTGTGGAGGTGTGCTCGACCTCGAGGCCTGTATCGAAGATGGAAGACAGGCCGGAGCGGCCGCGGCACGCGCCGCAGCCGTCCCGGACACTCAAGCGAGCTCGGCGGGATCAGCTGCCCGGCCCGTGCCCGCCAGCGCCAGCTCAGGGGCAGACCCGCCCGTCCCCGCTCGCGCAGCCTCGCGCGGCAAGGCCTTCGTCGACTGGCAAAACGATGTGACCGTGCGCGACCTCCGGCTTGCGATGCGCGAAGGATTCCGCTCGATCGAGCACATCAAGCGCTACACCACGACCGGCATGGCGACCGATCAGGGCAAGACGTCCAATCTCAATGCGCTCGGCATCGTCGCGGATGAGCTCGCGAAGCCGATTCCGGAGGTGGGCTTGACCACGTTCCGGATGCCCTACACGCCGGTGAGCTTCGCGAGCTTCGCGGGCACGGACCGCGGCGAGCTCTTCGACCCCATCCGAACCCCGCCCACCCACGAGTGGGCCGCCGCGCGCGGCGCCGTGTTCGAGGATGTGGGCCAGTGGAAGCGCGCGCGCTACTTCCCACGCGCTGGCGAGGACATGCACGCGGCCGTGGCCCGCGAGTGCCGCGCGGTACGCAGCGCCTGCGGGCTCTTCGATGCCTCGACCCTCGGCAAGATCGAAGTCGTAGGCCCGGATGCCGTCGCGTTCATGAATCGCATGTATGTGAACGCCTGGACGAGCCTCGCCGTCGGACGCTGCCGCTACGGAGTGTTGCTGGGGGAGGACGGTTTCGTGCTCGACGATGGCGTGGTGGCGCGCACCGCCGAGGACCGGTTTCATGTGACCACCACCACGGGAGGAGCCGCGCGGGTGCTCGCGCTGATGGAGGACTACCTTCAAACGGAGTGGAGCGAGCTCACAGTCTGGCTCACCTCCACGACCGAGCAATGGGCCGTGATTGCCGTGCAAGGACCGAGCGCTCGGGAGGTACTGCGACCCCTGGTGGACGGCATCGACATCGATGGGCCGGCGCTGCCGCACATGAGCGTCGGCCACGGTCGCATCTGCGGCGTGCCGATGCGGCTTTTCCGCGTGAGCTTCACGGGCGAGCTCGGATTCGAGGTGAACGTCCCGGCTGATTTTGGACTTGCGGTGTGGGAGGCGATCTTCGCCTCGGGCGAGCGCGCGGGCATCACCGCGTACGGCACCGACACGATGCACGTGCTGCGGGCGGAGAAAGGCTACATCATCGTGGGCCAGGAGACCGATGGAACCGTGGCGCCGGACGATGTGGGGCTCGGCTGGACGATCGGCAAGACGAAGCCCGATTTCGTGGGCAAGCGCTCACTACAGCGGCCGGCGCTCGCCTCGCAGGATCGCAAGCAGCTCGTGGGTCTGCTCACCACCGACCCACGGACGGTTCTCGAGGAGGGCGCGCAAGTCATGGCGGCGTCCGCTCGCCATCCGCCCAGGCGGCCGATCGGACATGTCACCTCCTCCTACGCGAGCGCAACCCTGGATCGCTCCATCGCCCTGGCGCTGGTTACGGGGGGACGGGCACGGATGGATCAGACCCTCTACATCGCAATGCCGGACGGTGATGTGCCGGTGCGCGTGACCTCGCCTGTCTTCTACGATCCTCAAAACGCGCATCTGCAGGGAGTCTCCGAGGCGTCCGCTCGGCCGCAAGCTCTCACCCACGCCGGATCGCAGGAGAGCGCGCGGCGTCAGCGGCCTGAGGTTGCCGAGAGTCCCCTCATGCGGGGATTGCGGCCGGCAACGCGCTACCTCCTGCGGGGGGGGCCGCAAGCCCTCGTTGCGGCTGCGCAAGCGCTCGGACTGCAGGACTGCCCGCAAGCCTGCCGCGCGCAGGCCGTAGGTGGGCGTGCGGTCCTGTGGCTCGGGCCCGATGAGCGCCTGCTGCTGGGATCGGATCGGGAGGCGGAGGCGATGAGGGATGCGCTCGGGCGAGCCCTCGCCGGCGTGCCCCATTCGCTCGTGGACGTGAGCCATCGTCAGTGCGCGCTCGAGCTGGTCGGACCGCAGGCGGCGACCGCTCTCAATGTCGGCTGTCCGCTCGACCTGCATCCAAGTGCCTTTCCCATCGGAATGTGCACTCGCACGATGCTGAACAAGGTCGAGATCGTCCTGTGGCGAACCGCTGCGGAGCGCTTTCATCTCGAGGTGGCCCGCTCCCAGCTGGCGTACGCCTGCGGATTGCTGGGGGAAGCGGCAAGCGAGCTCGCCGTCTGCGACTAGACGCCCGGTCCGCCGTCGCTCGCGTGGCCTAGCTCGTCGCTTTTGGCCAACTCGTGTCGCGTTCGCCCCCTTTAGACTAACTTGCCGGGGAAGGAGACAAACGCGTGAGAACGCATGCTCGAGCGGTCGTGGTGGGGGGCGGTGCCGTTGGCGTCAGCACGCTCTACCATCTGGCTCGCAAAGGCTGGTCGGATGTGGTCCTGATCGAGCGTGCGGAGCTGACCGCAGGCTCGACCTGGCATGCCGCTGGACTGCTGCCGCTCTTCAACATGAGCTACACGGTCGGCCAGCTGCACAAGTACTCGGTCGACCTGTACAAGCGCCTGCCCGCCGAGACCGGACAGGACGTGAGCTTTCGCGTCACGGGAAACCTGAGGCTCGCAACCTGCCCCGAGCGCATGGACGAATACCGCAAGTACTGCGGGACCGCGAACACGATCGGGGTTCCCTTCAGAATCATCACCCCCGGTGAGGTCAAAGAGCTCTGGCCGCTGATCGAGCTCGGCGGGAATGCGAGCACTGCAGCGATCATCGGCGCGCTGTATCACCCCGATGACGGTCATATCGCACCCGCAGACCTCACCATGGCGCTGCGCAAGGGCGCTCGCAGCGGCGGCGCCGAGATCTACGAGCACACCGAGATGACGGCGCTCGAGCGAACCGCCTCCGGGGAGTGGCGTGTGCGAACCCCCCAGGGCGACATCCTTGCCGAGCACGTCGTATTTGCGACCGGCAACTACGCCCGACAGACGGGACGCATGGTGGGACTGGAGATTCCCTCGATCCCCGTCGAGCACCAGTACATCGTCTATGACGTGTGCCCTGAGCTCGAGCGCTATCGACGAGGCGGCGGACGCGAGCTCGCCGTGCTGCGCGAATCCGATCAGTCCTACTACCTGCGCGAGGAGCGCATGGGCTGGATCCTCGGGCCTTATGAGCGCGGCGCACCCGCACGCTTTGCGGACGGCGTCCCCGACTGGTTCGGCAAGAGCCTCTTCGAAGGCGATCTCGAGCGCCTGCTACCGCACGTCGAGGCGGCCCAGCGCCGCGTGCCGTCCCTCGAGCATTGCGGCATCAAGGACATCATCAACGGGCCCATTGCGTACACCCCGGATGGCAGCCCGCTCATCGGTCCCGCCTGGAACGTGCGCAATCTCTGGCTCAACGAGGGGCACAGCTTCGGAATCACCGCAGCCGGCGGCGCCGGCTGGCAGCTCGCCGAATGGATCGTCGAAGGCGAGCCCGGGATCGATATGCTGGCGGTGGATCCGCGCCGCTTTGGAGCGTATGCCGGTCGCAGCTATCTCATCGCGAAGAACGAGGAAACCTACCGCAACGTCTTCACCATCCATTTCCCCGATGAGGAGCGGCCCGCTGCGCGCCCGGCCAAGACGAGTCCGGTCTACGACAAGCTCTCGCGCCTGGGGGCGGTGTGGGGACAGCGGTACGGTTGGGAACGCGCCAACTGGTTCGCGCCTGCCGGCGTGGAGCGCAGCGACCGCTGGAGCTTCCGCCGGACCAACTACTTCGAGCACGTCGGCAACGAAGTCCGCTTGATGCGAGAGCGTGTCGGGATCATGGACCTGACGCCGTTCACCAAGCACGAGGCGATCGGACCCGGCGCAGAGGGGTGGCTGAATGGGCTCGTCGCCAACAAGGTCCCCGTGCAGCCGGGACGCATTGCGCTGTGCCATGCGCTCACACCGCGCGGCGGCATTCGCTCCGAGTTCACCATCACGCGCCTGGCGAGCGAGCGGTTCTATGTCGTGAGTGCCGGTGCCGCGGAGCGCTACGACAGCGATTACCTGCGCAAGAGCCTGCCCACCGACGGATCCGTGCTCTTGAGCAATGTGACCGGCGCGCGCGGTTGCTTCGTGGTTGCCGGACCTCACTCACGTGCGGTCCTCGCCAAGCTCACCTCGGCGCCGCTGGACAATGCCGGCTTCCCGTGGCTCACGGGTCGAGCGATCGAGGTGGGACTTGCGACGGACGTCTATGCGCTGCGCGTGAACTTCGTCGGCGCGCTCGGGTGGGAGCTGCACTTTCCGATCGAGTACGCGCACCATCTCCTCGATGCTCTGTTCGCGGCCGGTGCGGAGTTCGGAGTCGGTATGGTGGGAATGCGCGCGATGGAATCGATGCGCATGGAGAAGTCCTATCGCATGTGGGGCACCGACCTCACGCGCGATTACAGTCCTTTCGAGGCCGGTCTCGACCGCTTCGTTCGTCTGGAGAAGGCGAGCTTCATCGGCAAGGCTGCGCTTGCCGAGCAGCGCGCGCGCGGGGTGCCCCATCGCTTCGCGACGATCGAGGTTCATGGCGTGATCGATGCCGATCCGCTGGGCAACGAGCCGCTCTTCGCCCCCGGCGGCCCCATGGTCGGGCGAACCACCTCGGGCTACTACGGACATGCCTTGCGCAAGAGCCTCGCGATCGGATACGTGAAACCCGAGCTCGCTCAAGTGGGCACGCAGCTCGAGGTCGAGATTCTCGGCGAGCGCAAGCGGGCGACCGTGCTGCCCGACTCGCCGTACGACCCTGAGAACCGGGAGCTGCGCGCATGAGGCAGGAGGTTTGACCATGGATCCGCAGCCTGATCAATCCCCCAGAGCCCGCCGGCCGAGCGGCCGAGACGCCAAGCGTGCGGCGCGCACCGCCCGCGCCGCGGCCTCGGTGCCGTATATCACGCGCAAGATCCCGCGCTACGAGGTGCTCGCAGCCGAGGGCCTCGAGCTCCTCGAGCACAACGCGGACACCATCCTCGAGGAGATCGGCATCGATTTTCGCGAGGATCCGGAGGTGCTGCGGATCTGGAAGGATGCCGGCGCGGATGTGAACGGCGAGCGCGTGCGCATGCCGCGGGGCATGTGCCGCACGATCATCCAGCGATCCGCGCCGCGCGAGTTCACTCAGGTCGCGCGCAACCCGGCGCGCAACGTCCGCATCGGCGGCGACCACACCGTGTTCGCCCCTGCCTACGGCTCACCGTTCGTGCGCAATCTCGATGAGGGTCGCCGGTACGCGCGAATCGAGGATTTCCGCAACTTCGTCAAGCTCGCCTATGTCTCGAACTGGCTGCACCACTCCGGTGGCACGATCTGCGAGCCGGTGGACCTGCCGGTCAACAAGCGCCACTTCGACATGGTCTATAGCCACATCAAGTACAGCGACAAGCCCTTCATGGGCTCGGTCACCCATCACGAGCGGGCGGCCGACACGGTGGAGATGGCGCGTATCCTCCTGGGTCCCGATTTCATCGACCCCACAACCGGGCGCCCGCGCACCGCCGTCATCAGCTTGATCAACGCCAACTCGCCGATGACCTTCGATGCGACGATGCTGGGGGCCCTGAAGGTGTACGCGCGTGCGAACCAGGCCTGCATCGTCACCCCCTTCATCCTGGCGGGCGCCATGTCGCCAGTCACCGTTGCGGGCACGGTCGCCCAGACCCTGGCCGAGGCGCTCGCCGGACTTGCGCTCATCCAGCTGCTGAATCCCGGCGCGCCGATGGTGCTCGGAAGCTTCGCCTCCTCCTTGTCGATGCAGTCCGGCGCGCCGACCTTCGGTACGCCCGAGCCCGCGCTCGTCCTTTACGTGATGGCCGCGCTCGCACGACGGCTGGGCGTGCCGTTCCGCTCCGGCGGTGCACTGTGCGCCTCGAAGATCGCCGATGCGCAGGCCGCATATGAATCGGCGAACACCCTGCTGCCGACCTGCCTCGCAGGAGTCAACTTCGTGCTGCACACGGCGGGCTGGCTCGAGGGCGGCCTTGCGATGGGCTACGAGAAGTTCGTGATCGATGCCGATCAGGCCGGCATGATGCACACGCTGCTCGCAGGCGTGGACCTGAGCGAGAACGGCCAGGCGCTGAGCGCCCTTCGCGAGGTTGGGCCCGGCAAGCACTTCCTCGGCTGCGCCCACACCCAGGCCAACTTCGAAGGCGCCTTCTACCGCTCGCCGCTCGCCGACAACAACAGCTTCGAGCAGTGGGAGGCCGAGGGCGCGCGCGACATGGCCAAGCGCGCCAACGCCTACTACAAGCAGATGCTCGCCTCCTACGAGCCCCCGCCGCTCGATCCGGCGGTGGACGAGGCGCTGCAGGACTACATGAACCGGCGTAAAGCGTCCTTTCCGGATTCCAACGTGTAGGGTTTTCCCTTCAGGGCCTCTGGCCGAGCCACGCGAGCGGGACCGAAATGTGAGACAGTTCTGATCGCGCATCCAAATGTGCGACCTCGCGCCCAGTCGTGCCCCAGTCTGCAATAGCAACATCCACCTGGGGACATACGGCGCGTAACTTTTAGCCGTGTGCGCACAGTAACTGTCTTACGAGCATCCGTTCCGGGCAACCCCAGTGGCGGGCCGCATCCGCCTCACATCGAGTCATCGTTCACAATGAAGGACGACTGCGCAGGCACAGGGCCGCCTTCCGCACGGGAGGGGACCGACGATGCGCGCGCCGCGTCGCGGCTCGACGATCGGATACAGGGCGATGCGCTTTTCTACCGCGCGCTGGTCGATTCGGCGCCCGACGCCAAGGTCGTTTCTGACCGGGACGGCCGGATCGTTCTGGTCAACGCACAAACCGAGAAGCTCTTCCAATACGAGCGCTCGGAGCTGCTCGGTGCATCGATCGAGATCCTGGTGCCCAAGCGCTTTCGCGGGCAGCACCCGCAGCACCGCTCGAGCTACCTGCGGGATCCTAAATTTCGCGCCATGGGCTCGGGCCTCGAGCTACAGGGTCGTCGCAAGGACGGCAGCGAGTTTCCCGTCGAGATCTCGCTGAGCCCTCTCAATACCGCCGCGGGGATGCTCGTCTCCGCCGCCATCCGGGACATCACCGATCGCAAGCTGGTCGAGGCGAAGTTCCGCGCGCTCCTGGAATCCGCGCCAGATGCCATGGTCATCGTGAACTCCGAGGGCCGCATCACACTCGTGAATGCCCAGACGGAGCGAATGTTCGGCTACGAGCGATCCGAGCTTCTCGGCCAGAGCGTCGAGATCCTGGTTCCATCGCGTTATCGCGAGCACCATCCGCAGCATCGAAAGCGCTACACCGATCACGCGCGAGTACGGGCAATGGGCTCCGGGCTGGAGTTGTTCGGCCGCCGCAAGGACGGCACCGAGTTTCCCGTTGAGATCAGCTTGAGTCCGATCGAGACCCCGGAGGGCCGGGTGGTCTCGAGCGCCATTCGCGACATCTCGGATCGCAAGCGCTCAGCCGCCGCTTTGGCCGCCGCGAACAGGGAGCTCGAGTCGTTCAGCTACGCCGTGGCACACGATCTGCGCGCCCCCCTGCGCGGCATGAGCGGGTTCGCGAAGATCCTCGAGGACGACTATCGGGGTAAGCTCGATGCCGACGGCGAGGACTGCCTGCGGGAGATCCAGCTCAACGCCGAGCGCATGGCGCGGCTGATCGATGCGCTGCTGTCCCTCTCGCGCGTCACGCGAACGGACCTGAAGCCACGACGAGTCGATCTCTCCCAGCTCGCACGTTCCATCACGGCGGGGCTCGCAGCGGCCGAGCCGGACAGGAAGGTGCAGGTCGTCGTTCAGGATCAGGTCTTCGCAGATGCCGATCCGGATCTCGCCCGCCTGTTGCTCGACAATCTGCTGCAAAACGCGTGGAAATTCGTCTCCAAGAGCCCCGCGCCCCGCGTGGAATTCGGCGCGCGCGGTGAGGAGGGACCGACGACCTACTTCGTCCGCGATAACGGAGCGGGCTTCAACCCGGCCTTCGCGGCCAAGCTCTTCGTTCCGTTCCAGCGACTGCACTCGGTGGCTGAGTATCCGGGAACGGGCATCGGGCTCGCCACCGTCCAGCGAATCGTGCATCGGCACCACGGCAAGGTGTGGGCGCAAGGCGCCGTGCACCAAGGTGCGACCTTTTACTTCACGCTCGCGCCGGGCCAGAGGGCGCACCACGCACCCGAGCTGGATGAGGGAGTCCGCAGATGAGCAAGCACATCCTCCTGGTAGAGGACAATCCGACCGACGAGAAGCTCACGCTCCGCGCGTTTCGCCAGAGCGGGCTCGCCAACGACATCACCGTCGTCCGCGATGGCGCCGAGGCGCTCGATTACCTGTTCTGCGTCAACCATCACTCAACACGCGACTCGCGGGAGAACCCGGCTCTCGTACTCCTGGATCTGAGCCTGCCGAAGATCGACGGCCACGAAGTCCTCCGGCGCTTGCGGGCGGATGAGCGTACCAAGCTCATTCCGGTCGTGATCCTCACCTCCTCGAAGGAGGATGAGGATGTGGTTCGCAGCTACACCTTCGGGGCGAATGCGCACGTCCGCAAGCCGGTTGCGTTCGCAGAGTTTGCGGAGGCTGCCAAGACTCTCGGAATGTTCTGGATGCTCATCAACGAGCCCCCACCGGCCCGCGGCTCGATCGCCCCTCCATGAGCGCCCCGCTGCGCGCGCTTCTCGTCGAGGACTCCGAATCGGACGCCAAGCTGATCGAGCATGCCTTGCGCA
>DATKPP010000025.1:0-49117 GCA_035524075.1 Steroidobacteraceae bacterium
GTTGAGACGGGCATGAGCAGCATGAGCGTCCAATGCCCCTTCTCCGGGGGTAGCCAGGTAGAGGGTACCCCCTCGATCGCCGCTCTCAGGGCCTCCTATGCGGTCGCTTTTTCCACCGATCCCTCAAAAAGAGCTTCTGCCCGGCCTTCGGCCGCTCAGACTGCACTACGGGTGGGATCACAAAAAGTGTGCAATTTTCATCCGCCAGAAAGTGCGCGGTTTACGCCCGGCGTTGACAGATGGGACCGTCACGCCCCACCAATTTGCGGTGACTCGGCGCCCCTAGCCAAGCTCGATGACGGTCGAGACCGCTTTTCGAGATCCCCTCCATCGATTTGGGTCCCGTGGGAAAATGGGACCACAAAGATTTTCTGGCGGGGAATGGGGCTTTGTAAGTGCTTGATCGGATTGGTCGGAGCGCCGAGATTTGAACTCGGGACCCCTTGCACCCCATGCAAGTGCGCTACCAGACTGCGCCACGCTCCGATGCCGTTTATTCTACCTGACTTCCCCGTCCCGCGTGTCCCCGCTCAGTACTCGAGCGCCTTGAACGCCTTGTGCAGACGTTCGAGCTTGGCATGCATCACTGGTTGGCCCGGCGCGCCTTCGGCGATCACGCGCAGTACGTAACGCACTTTCACCTGGTCGGCGGCGGGGACTTGGCCGTTCGCGCGCGGCAGGTCGGCCGCCATGCTGATCCTCATGCCACCGTTGTCGTCGGCGGCCACCCCGTTGTAGGGGAATTCACCCGCGGCCTCCTTTGCCCAGGCGCTCTGAATCTCCTCGGGCAGTGAGGCCGCCGGGCGCGACGTGCGCTGCACGATGAGCCAGTTGTTCTTCTGGGTGTGCTCGCCCAGAGCGATCCCGCCCGGCTCCCAGACCACTCGAGCGCCGTCTCTGAAGAAGCTGAAGTTGAGGGACAGGACGCTGTCGCGCGTCAGCGGCTCCTCGTCCGGCCCTATCGTCAGGCTGCATCGCTTCGAGTCGAACCGCACGCGACTGAACTCGGGATCGATGTCGAGCGAGAAATTGCCAAATGCGCTCGGCTGCACGGATCTCAGGGCGAGGTACTCGCGCCAGCGCGGCAGCGTTCCCTCGTACGTGACCCAGATGAAGTCCGCGAGCAGCTGCTCCTGACGCATGATGAGCCCCTTCACGGCGGTCGGCCCCCGCAGGAACAGTGAGACGTAACCCTCTGGTGTCGGAAGATTGAACGTGATGAGGGACGCATCATCGAAGGCAATGGGCCACACCTTCACCTGCCACAGCCGGCCGAACTTGTCTCGATACGAGGACTCCTCCTGTGCCCTGCCCAGCGAGACCACCTTCACCGAATCGGTGCCGACGCTGCGATACAGGCTGTATCCGCTGCGCAGCATGAGGTCCATGAACTGCTTGGAGTCTCCATAAAGCGCGGACAGCGCCAGGTCATCCGGCGCGCGCAGGCGAAACATGCCATCGCCATACTGGACGAATCCGTTGTGCTCGAGCTCCGCTCTGTGGGTGTTGGGCAGCGCAGCCCCCCACAGGCGATCCTGGCGCTCCGCAATGTGGCGTGGGAAAGGTGACCGATAGACTCGCGTGAGCAGCTCGTCGGAGGTTGCGCCGTTTGGAAAGAGCCGATCCTGATGGTGACTGAGCACCGCGGTATCACCGCTCTCGATGAAGGATTGACGGATGCTCTGCACGGCGGCGTAGAGATCCCCGAGCGGCTTGGGCAGTGCAATCTGCGCGTGCTCCTCGATGATCTCGGACACATCCATGAAGGGCAGGCGGAAGGTCGTGCGTTGCCCGGCCACGCCCTGGTGCTCGCTCCCACCGGTCACCAGGCGGATCGGCGCCGCGTAGTTGAGATTCTCCGAGGGCGACTTGCGCAGAACGACCCCGACCACCCGCCCGCTGTCGTCCACGAGTGGTCCGCCGCTGTTGCCCGGGGAGGCCGCCGCCGTGAAGCGAAGCCACTTCCATCGGCCCTCCTCCTCCTCCGGCGTATCCGAGGTGTACACCCCGTCGCGGATGACGATGCCCTCGCCGAGGGCGTTGCCCACCGCAAACACCGCACTGTTCAGCGCAGGCGGACCCGCCGTCTTGAGCGGGTGCACGCTCCGCGGTACTTGCTTGAGAGAGAACTCGACGAAGTCCTGAGGCTGAGAGTACTCGAGCACCTGATCGATGTCGTACACCTGACCCGAGGCATCCCGCAGCGCCGGCGGACCGAACTGGCTGCCGACGCCGAGCAGGATCACGTGAGCCGCGGTGACGAAGCGGTTCTCCCCGATCGCGAATGCCGTGCCGATTGATCGATACCGATCGACTCTTTGCTGGTAGGGGATCAGATCGAGCGGCAACGGCCGCTCGTACACAGCCTGATCCGCGGTGGGCTTGAGCTGCACGACCTCGAAGGTGGCCGAGCGGATACGCTGCTGAGCAGAGGCCGAAAGCTCCGCTGCGGTCGCCTGCCCCCCGAGCACCGTCGTGAGGAGCACCGTCAGCAGCAGTACCCTCAGCAGGAGCAGCGCCTGCGCACGGCGAACGAGTATTCCCGAGCTGGGCACGAGCATTCCGTTCCCCCCTGTGCCGTCCACGATGGACGATGCGCCGCTCAGCGTCGCAGCAGCTTCAGCATCTCCTCGAGCTCGACCCGCATCTGGCGCACGATCTGCTGGGCCTGACTCACATCCGAGCGGGCCTCCTCGCCGGTGAGCTTGTTACGCGCACCTCCGATCGTGAAGCCCTGCTCGTAGAGCAAGCTGCGGATCTGCCGGATGATGATCACATCCTGACGCTGGTAGTAGCGGCGGTTGCCGCGCCGCTTGACGGGCTTGAGCTGCGGGAACTCCTGTTCCCAGTAGCGCAGCACGTGCGGCTTAACGCCGCACAGCTCGCTCACCTCACCGATGGTGAAGTAGCGCTTTCCCGGGATGGGCGGCAGGGCGTTGTTATTCTTTGGCTCCAACATAGGCTTCTACCCGCGCCTTGAGCTTCTGACCCGGACGGAATGTGACCACTCGCCGGGCACTGATGGGAATCTCTTCGCCGGTCTTCGGGTTGCGGCCGGGTCGCTGGTTCTTGTCGCGCAGGTCGAAGTTGCCGAAGCCCGAGAGCTTCACCTGCTCCCCGCTCGAGAGCGCCGCGCGCACTTCCTCGAAGAACAGGTCCACCAGCTCGCGTGCTTCGCGCTTGTTCAGCCCCAACTGATTGAAGAGCGCCTCGGCCATTTCAGCTTTCGTCAGAGCCGCCATAGCTGTCATTCTCGTATTCTCGCGCCCAACGAGGCGCCCAGATCGGCCACTATGGACGCCACCGCCCGGTCCACGTCCTCATCGGTAAGGGTGCGAGAAATATCTTGAAAAATCAAGCCTAAGGCGACGCTTTTTCGACCTTGTTCTACGCCACCTCCCCGATACACGTCAAAGACCCTAACCTCCTGCAGAGTCCTCGACGCCGACAAGGTTACACGCTCGCGCAGGGCACTTAAAGTCACCGCCTCCTCCACCACGATCGCAATGTCGCGCCGCACCTGCGGGAAGCGAGAAACCTCTCGCGAGCGCGGGACCTCCACGCGCAGTGCAGTGCGGAAATCAAGCTCGAAGAGGACCGGTGCGCCGCTCAACTCGAGCTGCCGCACCAACCGGGGGTGCAACTCCCCGATCCAGCCGACGACCTCGGATCGCCCCCCCGCCCCCTCCGCAGCGCTTGCCACCTTGCGCACAATGCGCGCGGCGCGTCCCGGATGCAGGCACGAGAGAGAGGCGGGCTCGAAGCTGAACGCCTCGGGGGCGCCAGTACCCTGGAGAAGCGCTTCCAGGTCGTCCTTCACATCGTAGAAGTCGATCGCCGAGCGTGCATCGCCCGAGCTGCCCCATTGCTCGGGCAGACGTGTGCCCAGGGCGATGCCGCCGAGCGAATCGATCTCGTGCAGCGTGCCGTCCTCGAGTGCAAACCTCGCCCCTCGCTCGATGAGCTTGACGCGCTCTTGCTGACGACGCTGATTCTCGCCCGCCACCCGCAACAAGCCCGGCCACAGAGAGACGCGCATGACCGCAAGCTCGCTTGCGATCGGGTTTGCGAGCGCAAGCGCCGGGCGCTCGGGAAACAGCCGCGACTGCACGGTGGGATCGACGAAGGCGTACGTGATCACCTCGTGATACCCGCGCGAGGCGAGATTCTCGAGCACGCTCGTCTCCGGCGGGATCTCCTCCGGGAGCGTGCTGAATCGTTGCGCGACCGCACCGTCCTGCTCGGCGATGGAGCCGAAGCCCTCGAGCCTTGCGATCTCCTCGATGAGATCGGCTTCAATGAGCACATCGAAGCGGTGCGAGGGCGGTGTCACGGCCCAGCCCTCGGTGGTGCGCGTCACGCTCATCTGCAGGCCTGCGAACCACGCCTCCACGCGTGCCGCATCGATCGTGGTGCCCAGGAGCCGCGCGAGCTGCGCACGGCGCAGCCGCACCGGCAGCCGCCGCGGCAGACATTCGCTCGACTGAGTGAGAATCACCGCTCCGGGTGATCCTCCGGCGATCCCGTAGAGAAGCTCGGTTGCGCGCTCGATGGCGCGCTCCTGGTGGGCAGGATCCACTCCGCGCTCGAAGCGCTGCGCGGCATCGGTCAGTGCGCCAAGCCGGCGCGCACGCCCGGTGATAGCCTCGGGAGAGAAGTACGCGGACTCGAGAAACACATCGACGGTGCCTGCGCTGACCGCGGAGCGCTCCCCACCCATGATGCCCGCAACACCCACTGCGCCCTCGCGATCGGCGATCACGAGCACCTCGGGATCGAGCTCGACGCTGCGTCCATCGAGCAAGCGCATCGGCTCGTGCGCGCGCGCCATTCGCACCTCGATATCCCCGCGCACCTGCGCAAGATCGTAGGCGTGCATGGGCTGCCCCAGCTCGAGCATGACGTAGTTCGTGACATCCACGATGGGGCTCACCGAGCGCAGCCCCGCGCGGCGCAAGCGCTCGCGCAGCCACTCGGGGGTGATCGCGCGATTGTTGAGGCCGCGAATCACTCGGCCGACGAACTTCGGGCATGCCGCGGGCGCATCCAGTCGCACGGCGACCTGATCGGCGTTGCGAGCGACAATCGACTCGATCCGTGGGGCGGTGAGTGCCCCACCGCTCAGGGCGGCCACCTCGCGCGCAATGCCGAGCACCGAGAGCGCATCGCCCCGGTTGGGCGTCACATTGAGCTCGAGCACGAGATCATCGAGCCCCAGATACTCGCGCAGTGGGCGGCCGATCGGCGCATCCGGCGGGAGCTCTAGAATCCCGCTGCTGCTGTCGCTGAGCCCCAGCTCCTTGGCCGAGCACAGCATGCCCTGCGATTCGATGCCGCGCAGCCGTGCCGCCTTGATCGTGAGGCCCTCCGGCAGCGTCGCGCCGACCTCGGCGAGCGCACTGCGCAGCCCCGCCCGAGCGTTGCTTGCGCCACAGACGATCTGCACAGGCTCCCCGTGCCCTGCTCTCACGCGACACACGCGCAGCTTGTCCGCCTGGGGGTGGGCGGTCACCTCGAGGATCTCCGCAACCACGACCTTCGAGAACGGTGGCGCTGCAGGCTCCAGGCGCTCGAGCTCGAAGCCCGCCATGGTGAGCCGCTCGCCGAGCTCGCGCGCATCCCAGGGGATCGACACCCACTCCGAGAGCCATTGATAGGAGATTCTCATGATGCTGCGGAAGCCGTCGCGCTCAGAGCGTTGCGAACTGCTTGAGGAAGCGCAGATCGTTTTCGAAGAACAGCCGCAGGTCGTTCACGGCGTAGCGCAGCATCGCGAGCCGATCGATTCCGGCGCCGAACGCATAGCCCGTGAAGCGCTCGGCATCCACACCGCTCGCCTGCAGCACCTGCGGATGGACCATCCCGCAGCCTGAGATCTCGAGCCACCCGGTGTGCTTGCACACGCGGCAGCCGCGCCCCGCACAGAACACGCAGGAGATGTCCACCTCCGCGGAGGGCTCGGTGAAGGGAAAGTAGGAAGGGCGCAGACGCATCGCGAGCGAGCGCTCGAAGAACGCCTCGACGAAGCCGTGCAGGATCGCCTTCATGTTGGCGAAGCTCACATCCTCACCGACGACCAGGCCCTCGAGCTGATGAAACATCGGCGAGTGAGTCAGGTCCGAGTCGCAGCGATACACGCGCCCCGGGGCAATGATCGAGATCGGGGCTCCACGGGCCAGCAGCGCGCGGATCTGCACGGGCGAGGTATGGGTGCGCAGCAGCCGTCCGTCCTCGAAATAAAACGTGTCGTGCATCGCACGGGCGGGATGGTTCGGGGGGATGTTGAGCGCCTCGAAGTTGTGGAAGTCGTCCTCGACCTCCGGTCCCTCGGCGATGTCGAACCCCGCCCGCCGGAAGAGCGCCTCGATACGCAGCCGCGTCTTGGTGACCGGATGCAATCCGCCCCGCGCCTCGCCGCGCCCCGGCAGCGTCACATCGAGCGCCGCGGCGGCCAGGCGGTGCTCATCCTGCAGGCGCTCGAGCTCCTGGCGTCGCGCCTCGATCGCGCCCTGCAGGCGCTCCTTGGCGGCATTGATGAGCTGGCCTGCGGCCGGGCGCGCCTGGGCCGGCAACGCGCCCAGGCCTTTCAACCGCTCCGTGAGCACGCCCTTGCGGCCGAGCCAGCGCACCCGCGACTCCTCGAGCAGCGCCAGATCGGCGCTGTCGGAAACCTCGCGGTGCGCTCGCTCGAGAAGCCGATCGAGATCGTCGCTCACGGGAGCCTTCGACGTTGTGGGCAAAGAGCGCTCAGGCGATGCCGAGCGCTGTCTTGGCTTGCTGCGCGATGACGCCGAACGCGGCCGTATCGTTCACCGCGAGGTCTGCGAGCATCTTGCGATCGATCGCAAGTCCCGCCTGCTCCAGGCCGTTCATCATGCGGCTGTAGGACAGTCCGTGCAGCCGCGCGGCGGCATTGATGCGCGCGATCCACAACGCGCGAAACTCGCGCTTCTTCGCACGCCGGTCGCGATAGGCGTACTGACCCGCCTTGATGACCGCCTGCTTCGCCGCTCGATAGACCTTGCGCCGGGCGTTGTAGTAGCCCTTTGCCTTGCCCAGTACCTTCTTGTGACGGCGGCCCGCCGTCACGCCACGCTTCACTCGTGCCATGAGTTCTCTCCATGCGCGGCGCTTACGGCCTGAGCCGGCGCCGCGGGATCAAAAGGGGATCGTTACTTGTGGTGCGGGAGCAGCTGGACCAGACGGCCTGCGTCTGTCTTGTCCACCAGGCTGCTGCCGCCCGAGCGCAGATGGCGCTTGCGCTTGCGATCCTTGTGGCCGAGGTTGTGGCGGCGGCCCGACGAGTAGCGCTTGAAGCCCTTCGCCGTCTTGCGAAAACGTTTGGCCGCGGCCCGGTTGGTTTTCAACTTGGGCATGATCGACTCCTTCAGTTATGTAGCCCCGGTCACGAGCGCTTGCACGCCGCTACGGGCGAACGGTCAAGTCATATCAATGACTTACAACCGTTACTTCTTCTTTGGTGCAAACACCATGACCATCTGCCGCCCCTCCATCAGCGGGTTCTGCTCGACGACGCTGTAGGGAGCGAGGTCGGTCGAGACCCGTGCCAGAAGCTTGCGCCCGATGTCCTGGTGCACCATCTCACGGCCACGGAACCTCAAGGTTACCTTGGCCTTGTCTCCTTCCGTCAGAAAGCGGACCAGGTTTCTCAACTTCACCTGGTAGTCCGCCTCCTCCGTTCCAGGCCGGAATTTCACTTCCTTGACCTGTATTTGCTTCTGCTTTCGCTTGGCTGAATGAGCCTTCTTGTTCTGCTCGAAGAGGAACTTGCCGTAGTCCATGATCCGCACGACCGGCGGTTCGGCCGTGGGCGAGACTTCAACGAGATCCAGTTCAGCGGCGGAAGCCATCTGCAGCGCGTCGAACCGGGTCATGACCCCGGCCTGCGCCCCATCCGGGCCAATCACTCGCAGCTGGGGCGAGGTGATCTCCTCATTGCGCCGGACACGCTTTGATGCTATGGCGATGCGTCAACCCTCCAAAATTCGGCGCCCGCGGCTCTCGAGCTCGTCCCGGAAGCGTTCTGCGAACGCCTCGATGGACATGGTCCCGAGGTCCTTACCGCTGCGGGTACGCGCGGCAACGAGATTCGCGGCAACCTCCTTGTCGCCCACGACCAATAAATACGGAACACGCTGGAGCGTGTGCTCGCGGATCTTAAAACCGACCTTCTCATTCCGCAAGTCGGATGTGGCGCGAAATCCCTGTTTTCTAAGTGTTTCTGTAACACGCTCGACGTAATCCGCCTGGCCGGAGGTGATGTTCATGACCACCATCTGCACCGGCGCGAGCCAGGCCGGAAGCCGGCCGGCGTGGTGCTCGAGCAGAATGGCGAAGAAGCGCTCCAGGGAGCCGAAGATCGCGCGGTGCAGCATCACCGGGGTGCGCTTCTGGCTGTGCTCATCGATGTAGTAAGCCCCCAGCCGCCCCGGAAGGTTGAAGTCCACCTGCAACGTGCCGCATTGCCACTCGCGCCCGATGGCATCGCGCAGAACGAACTCGAGCTTGGGCCCGTAGAAGGCGCCCTCGCCGGGGTTGAGCAGATAGTCGATCCCGGCCGCTCCGGAGGCGGCCTTCAGGGCCTGCTCCGCCTGGTCCCAGACCTCATCGCTCCCCACCCGCTTGGGCGGCCGGTCGGCGAATTTGATCCGCACGTCGTCGAACCCGAAGTCGCGATAGATGGCGAGGATCAGCTGCGTCACCGCAACGGCCTCGTCGGTGATCTGATCCTCGGTCATGAAGAGATGCGCATCGTCCTGGGTGAACGCGCGCACCCGCATCAAGCCATGCAGTGCACCCGAGGGCTCATAGCGGTGCACCTTGCCGAATTCGGACATGCGCATGGGCAGGTCACGGTAGCTCGTCAGGCCGTGCTTGAAGATCTGAATGTGCGCCGGACAGTTCATCGGCTTGATGGCGTAGAGCCGCTCGTCGGGCGTTTGCGTGAGGAACATGTTCTCGCCGAACTTCTCGAGGTGACCTGATTGCCTCCACAGACTTGCGTCCATGAGCTCCGGGGTGTTCACCTCGATGTAGCCGGCTGCACGCTGGCGCTCGCGCATGTATCCGATCAGCGTCTGAAATACGGTCCATCCCTTGGGGTGCCAGAAGACCGCTCCCGGGGCTTCCTCCTGCATGTGGAACAGGTCGAGCTCGCGCCCGATGCGCCGGTGATCGCGCTTCTCGGCTTCCTCGAGCCGTCGCAAGTACTCATCGAGTTGCTTTTGGTCCGGCCAGGCGGTCCCGTAGATCCTCTGCAGCATCTCGTTGCGCGAATCGCCTCGCCAGTACGCGCCGGCGACCTTGGTGAGCTTGAACGCCTTGAGCTTGCCGGTGGAGGGCACGTGCGGTCCGCGGCAAAGGTCCACCCAGTCGCCCTGGCCGTAGAGGCTGATCTCCTCGCCCGCCGGGATGGCGGCGATGATCTGGGCCTTGTAATGCTCTCCCAAGCCCTCGAAGTAGCGCACGGCCTCGTCCCGCGGCATCACGCGACGCGTGACCTTCTCATCCGCCCGCGCAAGCTCCCGCATCCGCGACTCGATCGCCGCGATGTCCTCGGGCGTGAAGGGGCGCTTGTAGGCAAAATCGTAGTAGAAGCCATCCTCGATGACGGGTCCGATGGTCACCTGTGCCTCGGGAAAAAGCTGCTTCACCGCCTGCGCCAGAAGATGTGCGGTGGAGTGCCGGATGATCTCCAGGCCCGCCGGATCCTTGTCCGTCACGATCGCAAGCGGGGTGTCGTGCGCGAGCACGTAGGAGGTGTCGACCAGCTTGCCGCCATCGAGCCGCCCGGCGAGCGCGGCTTTGCGAAGCCCCGGACCGATGCTGGCGGCGACCTCCTCTACCGTAACCGGGTGGTCGAAATGGCGCTGACTGCCGTCAGGCAATGTCACAACGGGCATGCATCATCCAAACAGAGCGGCTGGTAGGCGCGAGTGGGATCGAACCACCGACCCCCACCATGTCAAGGTGGTGCTCTACCACTGAGCTACGCGCCTGTCTCGGGACCGGGCACGATACCGAAGGGCCCAGGGGGAGGCAAGCGGGCGCCGCGGCCTGCGTCGGTGACTGGAGATGTTGATGATGGTGCGCTACGCGCGCGCGCGGCGCGCGAAAATGGGCGGACGGCTTTGCGGCTGCGGGGCAACCGGTGAAGGCGGCTCCGGACCGGAGCTATCGGCTACACCGGCGGTGCCGGTGAGCGCCTCGATCGCCTGCACTGCCGCGCGCAGCGTCACGACCGCCTGCGCAGCGCCTGCGCTCGCCAGGCGCTGTCGCGAGCGCTCCAGCGTCGCCTCCGCCTGCCAGAGGCCGACGATCAGCGGAACCCCTGGAAAGCGCCCGCGCAAACGGCGGCACAGATGCCGCGCATGTGCGGCCGCATCCCCCGGCAGCGCGGAGATCACGATCGCTGCGGGCGGTTGCGACAGGCTCGGCAGCTCGGCGCGCGAGGCCGCATGCGCCACGAGCCCACGCTCGCACAGCACGATTGCCGCGAGTCTGGCAGCAAGCTCATCCGCAAAATCGGACGCCGGCAGGCACAGCACGGGGGCCGTCCGGCCGGTCGCGCCTTCTGCGGCCTCCGCAGTTGTGCGCAGATCGGGGGCCTCGGGCCCGGCGCCGCCACTTGCGGGGGGCAGCGAGTCGGCCAGCTCGTCCGTCCAGCGCTCGATGTGCTCGAGAATGTAGTGCCGCTTGGCCTCGCGCAGTGCGCCTTGATCATGGTCACGCTCGATGAGGTGCATGGCGCGCAGGATGACTGTATCGCACACCTCGATGAGGGAGTGGTGGCGCAGCTCCGAATCCAGAAGATCATCCGCATCGTCCGGGCTTTTTGCGAGAAGCCTTTGATAGAGCCGCTCGTACGGGGCGAGCACCGGCTGATCACCGAGCAGCACGTTCAGGAACGCGAGCTGCGGAATGTATTTCCCCATCACGACCAGGCACACCGTGAGCGGAATGGCGAGAAAGAGCCCCGCTGCCCCCCACAGCCACGCCCAGAACACGGCGGCCACCAGCAGCGCAACCGGTGAGACGCCCGTGCGGCGCGAGTAGAGCCAGGGCTCGAGGATGAGATAGCTCACGAGCTCGACCGCCGCGAACAGCGCAAGCGTGAGAAGCGCCGGGCCCCACCGATCGAACACCGCGAAGGACAGCACGAGCGGCATGGCCACCGCGACCAGGATGCCCAGGTACGGAATGAATCGCAGCACCATGGTGAGCGCGCCCCACAGCACCGCATTGGGCAGTCCGATGAAGGTGAGCCCGACCGCCACACACAGCCCCTCCCAGCCGTTGATGAGGGTCTGCATGATGAGATAGCGGCTGACCCGGCGCGCCGCATCGTCGATCGCCTCGGTCGCCAGTCGCAGGTTGCGCTCCCCGAGCAGTCGAATGACGCGGTCGCGAAGATCCGAGAATCGCAGCAGCATGAAGATCACGAAGACGATCACCACCGCCGTGGTGGCGATGGGGCCTGCCAGCGGAGAGAAGACCTGCTGCAGTGCCTTGAAGCTGCCAAGCGGTGGCTCGACCACCTCGACCTGGGGCACGCGGTGGTGCACGGCGCCGGGAACACCGCGGTTCAGATCGGTCGTCAGCTCGGTGATGAGCGCGGCGATCTTGCCCATGCTGCCGCGCAGGGCACCATTGACCTTGGCGACGTTCTGCAGCAGTTGCTCGCGATACTGGGGCAGCTCACGCACCAGGTCGCTCAGCTGGCCGAACACCACGTAGAGAAGACCGCCCAGGGCGGCGAACGCAATGATGACGGTCAGCGCGACCGCGATCAGGCGGTTGACTCCCCAGCGCTCCAGGCGCTGAACCATCGGGGCGAGCAGGAAAGTCAGGAGAACCGCGAGCGCAATCGGAATGAAGACGTCCTGCGCCAGACGCAGCGCCGCAATGACGACCACAAACGTCAGGACGATGAAGAATCCGCGGGAGGCTTGGGCCGAGCCGTTCATGGTGCGCTCAAGCGGCAGGAATCATTCCCGGCCACCAAGCCCCGGGGGCTTCGGCGCGCCGGCCCGAGCGCCCTAGCCTGCAGCGCTTCGCGCAAGCCCAAGCTCCACCTGTTTCAGCCGCGCGACCTCGTCGCGCAAGCGTGCCGCCTCCTCGAATTCGAGGTTGCGGGCCTTCTGGTACATCTCCGCCTCGAGCTTCTTGATCTGACGCACGAGCGCCTCGGGACGCAGGTCCTGAACCTTCGCGTCGCGCCCGCCCCGTGCCCCGCGGCGACGCTCGGACGGTGCCGCAGGCTCGGCCCGGGCACCTTCCATGATGTCCGCGACTGCCTTCTGAATGCCCCGCGGGGTGATGCCATGCAGCCGGTTGTACTCGATCTGCTTGTGGCGTCGGCGATCGGTCTCCTCGATCGCACGCCGCATGGAGCCGGTCACCGTGTCGGCGTAGAGAATCGCGCGCCCGTTGATGTTGCGCGCCGCACGCCCGATGGTCTGGATGAGGGAGTTGTCCGAGCGCAGGAAGCCCTCCTTGTCGGCATCGAGCACTGCCACGAGCGACACCTCCGGCATGTCGAGCCCTTCGCGCAGCAGGTTGATCCCCACCAGCACGTCGAACCGTCCGAGCCGCAGGTCACGGATGATCTCGGTGCGCTCGACCGTGTCGATGTCCGAGTGCAGATAGCGCACGCGCACGCCGTGCTCGTTGAGGTAATCGGTCAAGTCCTCCGCCATACGCTTGGTGAGCGTCGTGACGAGCACGCGCTCGTTGCGTGCGACGCAGATGCCGATCTCGGAAAGCAGATCGTCGATCTGCGTCCCGACCGGGCGCACCTCGACCTCCGGGTCGACCAGGCCGGTCGGCCGCACCACCTGCTCGACGATCTGCGCCGAGTGGGAAAGCTCATAGTGGCTGGGGGTCGCCGAGACGAAGATCATCTGCGGGGCGAGCTGCTCCCACTCCTCGAATTTCAGCGGGCGGTTGTCGAGAGCCGAGGGCAACCGGAAGCCGTACTCGACCAGGGTCTCCTTGCGCGAGCGATCCCCGCGATACATCGCTCCGAGCTGCGGGATCGTCTGATGGCTCTCATCGATGACCAGCAACGAGTTGCTCGGCAGGTAATCAAAGAGACACGGTGGGGGCTCCCCGGGCGCGCGCCCCGACAGATAGCGCGAGTAGTTCTCGATTCCGGCGCAGTAGCCGACTTCCTTGATCATCTCCATGTCGAACATCGTGCGCTGCTCGAGCCGTTGGGCCTCGAGGAGCTTGCCGGCCTCGCGCAGCTCCGCGAGCCTCACCCGCAGGTCGTCGCGGATCTGATCGACCGCCCCGATCAGCCGCTCACGGGGCGTGACGTAATGCGTGCCGGGATAGACGGTGAACCGCGGCACCTTGCGCGCGACCGCGCCCGTGAGCGGATCGAAGAGCGTGATCGAGTCGATCACATCGTCGAAGAGCTCCAGCCGGACCGCTTCGCGCTCGGACTCGGCGGGGAAGATGTCGATCACATCGCCCCGCACCCGGTAGGTGCCCTGAGCCAGATCGAGCTCGTTGCGCGTGTATTGCATCTCGGCCAGCCGGCGCAGCAGCTTGCGCTGGTCCTGGCGATCGCCCCTGACCAGGTGCAGCACCATCGACAGATAAGCCTCGGGATCCCCGAGGCCATAGATCGCCGAGACGGTGGCCACGATGATCGAGTCGGGGCGCTCGAGCAGGGCCTTGGTGGCCGAGAGGCGCATCTGCTCGATGTGCTCGTTGATCGAGGAGTCCTTCTCTATATACGTGTCGGTGGAGGGAACGTAGGCCTCGGGCTGGTAGTAGTCGTAATACGAGACGAAGTACTCGACCGCGTTGCCGGGGAAGAAGGTACGGAACTCACCATAGAGCTGGGCCGCAAGCGTCTTGTTGTGGGCGAGCACGAGGGTTGGACGCTGGACCTCCTGAATCACGCGAGCGATGCTGTGGGTCTTACCGCTTCCGGTGACACCGAGCAGGGTCTGGTGGGCGAGTCCACTGCGCAGCCCCTCGACCAGCTTGGCAATAGCTTCCGGCTGGTCGCCCGCGGGCACATAGTCGGCTGTAAGACTGAAGGCCATCCGATCCATCAGGATTCCGTGAACGAGTCGTGAGTATTCTCCGCCGAGAGCCGGAGCTTCCATGAGGGGTGCCGCGTTGTGGGCCCGCAACATTGGTGGCCCCGAGCGCGTTCCCGTACTATAGCCCATGTCCATCAGCTCGAACGATTACTTCGAAGGACTTACGTGACCGTACCCGTTTCGCGACGCGTTCAGCGCGTCAAGCCCTCCGCAACACTCGCCGTTACTGCCCGCGCTGCACGCCTCAAGGCCGAAGGCCACGATGTGATCGGGCTCGGTGCCGGAGAGCCGGACTTCGACACGCCACGGCACATTGCGCAGGCCGGCATCGATGCCATCAAGAGCGGCTTCACGCGCTACACGAACGTCGATGGCATCAATGAGCTCAAGGATGCCGTCATTGCGAAATTCGAGCGCGACAACGGGATACGCTACGAGCGGGCGCAAGTCCTGATCTCCTCGGGCGCGAAGCAGACCATCTACAACCTCTGCATGTCCGTGCTCGATCCAGGCGATGAGGCCATCATCCCCGCGCCCTACTGGGTCTCCTATCCGGACATGGTCCTGCTCGCCGACGGCCTGCCGGTGACGCCCTTTGCCGGCCCCTCGCAGGGTTACAAGATCACCCCGCGGCAGCTTGCGACCTCCATCACGCCCAAGACGCGACTCGTCCTGTTGAACAGTCCCTGCAATCCGACGGGCGCGGCGTACACGCGCGCCGAGTTGCGCGCGCTCGGTGAGGTGTTGCTGCAGCATCCGCGCATCGTCATCGGCACGGACGATATGTACGAGAAGATCTACTGGGCGAGCGAGCCGTTCTGCAGTTTGCTCAGCGTGGCTCCCGAGCTGTACGGCCGAACCGTGACGATCAACGGCGTCTCGAAGGCCTACGCGATGACCGGTTGGCGAATCGGCTACTGCGGCGGACCCAAAGAGGTCATCTCCGCCATGAGCACCATTCAAGGCCAGTCCACCTCGAACGCCTCGAGCATCTCGCAGAAGGCGGCCGCCGTGGCACTCAGCGCCGACCAGTCGTGCATCGAGGAGATGAACAAGGCGTTCAAGGAGCGGCACGACTTCATCGTGCAGGGCCTGAACTCCCTGCCGGGTGTCTCGTGCTTGCCCGGAGCCGGCACGTTCTACGCGTTCGCCGATGTGAGCCGCGCCATGGCCACGCACGGCTGCCGCGACGATGGCGAATTCACCGAGCTGCTCCTGGAGCGTGCGGGAGTTGCCGTGGTGCCGGGCTCGCCCTTCGGGGCCCCCGGTCACATTCGCCTGTCGTTCGCCTGCAGCTTGCAGATGCTCGAGAAGGCCATCGAGCGCATGCGGCGCGCGCTCTCGGGCACCGCGGTCGCGAAGAGCGCATAAGCCACGCGCGCATCAGGCGCGCACGTGCGAGCAGTTGGCGCAATGCGCGCTGCGATCGATCGTACATGGACTGGAAGCTCCTGGCCGATGCCGTCGTTCTGGTGCATCTCGCCTTCGTCGCATTCGTCGTTGGCGGCGGCTTTCTCACCTGGCGCTATCGCCTGATCCCCATCGCTCACCTGCCCGCCCTGGCCTGGGGCATCTGGATCGAGTGGAGCGGGTGGATCTGTCCTCTCACGCCGCTCGAGAATCACCTGCGCGAGCGCGCCGGCCAGTCGGGCTATTCGGGAGGCTTCATCGAGCACTACATCATCCCGGTGCTCTACCCGCCCGGCCTCACGCACGAGGTGCAGTGGGTGCTTGCTGCCGTGCTGATCGCGGTCAACGTCGTGGCGTACGGAAAGCTCATGGCGAGCCGCAGGAGCCAGCGCGCGTAGCACGAGGGAACCGTTCGCGGCGCCCTCACGATCGCAAGGGCCGGAAGGCGCTTGCTTGACGAGGCGCGGGGGCGTCCGCACAATCCGCGCCTCTTGAGCACCCACCCGGCATTCCCCGGTAGCTCAGCGGTAGAGCGTCGGACTGTTAATCCGTTGGTCGTTGGTTC
Organism: Steroidobacteraceae bacterium; assembly: GCA_035524075.1. Lineage (GTDB taxonomy): Bacteria > Pseudomonadota > Gammaproteobacteria > Steroidobacterales > Steroidobacteraceae > JASHUC01. Next base: position 16,057 of record DATKPP010000025.1, read on the forward strand.
GAGTCCAACCCGGGGAGCCAATTACTTATTTATCAACGCGTTCTGATACTCATCTCATGTGATTTATGGTCTGGCATTCGGATGCCCCCTCTCCCGGTCGCCGATCAATATTTCACTGTCGTTCCGGCAACGTGCCAGACGAGTGCGAACCAGGCTGACACCAGCATGGCTGCAGCGACCACCGTGAAGTAGCTCCGCGTCAAAGCCCCGGCGCCGGCCTGTCTCCAGGTGCGGTAGGCTATCCAGGCAACAATCGGCGTCGCCAGCACAGCGAGCCAGGCGTCGACATAAATCGCAACCAGCCACGGATCGAGCGCGTCGACAAAAATCTGGCGTTTGTCCCAATCAGCCACTATCAAGAAGATAAGAGCAGCCGCCGCTGCCAAGTGCAGCAATAGCGCGGCGTGGACGAAGAGAAGGCGGCGGTTTAGCCGCGGGCCGTTCGGTCCACGAAGCACCCCGATGCGCCGCAGGATCGCCGAGCCTGGCCAGACCAGCAAGGCCGCGGCCATGATCGCCAGACTCAGACTCATCAGCGGCTGGACGAAGTCGGCTACCTTGTACCAGGTGACCCGTTCGCGACCCGAGGTTCCGTCGGTCGTCTCGAGGATCTCGAGCCCACCTCGTTTGGTTTCGAACGCCCATCTGTCGCCCGTAGGATCTTCGAAGACGAAGGGCGCGATCTCGCGGCGCTTAGTCCAAGTCTGCGGCCCGGCGAGGACTCCCGCCACCCCAGCGGTAATCGACCCATCTGCGTTACCCTTGATGCGCCTTTGGGTAAACAGTTCCTCGACGCTGAACATGTTGGTTTCTGACCGACGGGTGTGCTCGTACCAGCCGGCGACGGCCGCGGCGTCGGCGGACCGCGCCGCGAACGGCGCTCGCGCCATCGCCGGTGCCACGAAATAGCGCTCCACCAGTGCCTGCTCCAATTCGTCACGTTGGTTATCGTCGGCTTGGGCGGTGTAAGCGACATAGAGCCCAAACCCCTGCCGCGGTAGCAATATCAGATCGTCTTGAAAGGTACTGGTATCGCCCCGATGGCCGATGAAGAATACACTGCCGACCTCTCGTTGGTAGAAGTTCAGGCCCATGACGCTGAGCGGCTCGGCCACCTGCGGTGCCATCATGGTCGCCAGTGTCTCGGTGCGCAGTATGCGCTGACCGTCGAGCACGCCCCCGTCCAATATCGCTCGTATGAATCGACCCATGTCGTCGCCGGTGGCGTTCAGTTGCAAGTCCGTCGTCGCAACGTCGAGCGGGACGGGGGGCGCGCCCCGCCGAACCTGATAGCCGGTTGCCATCAGCGGCCTGTTGTCAGTCGGACCCGATGGGCGGCTTGGCGGCGTCGAATAGCCAAAGCTGGACGACCGCATACCGAGCGGCGCAAGAACGCGATCGGTCACGTAATCCCGCGCCGGCTCGCGGGAGACACGCTCCAGAATATAGGTCATAAGCGTAGCGCCGTAGTTCGAGTAGGCAGGCACATCGCCGTAGGGGAACAGCCTGGGCGGCAGCCGTTGGGCGAGCGGTGCGTGCGTGGTCTTGAACCAATCTTCGAACCCGCCACGGTGCGTCATCAGCCGGCGCAGCGTAACGGGAACCCCGCCTTTCGGCGTCGGGATTGAGAAATCGAGATAGTCGTTGACGTCTTGGTCAAGATTGAGCCGACCTTGCTCCACCAGCTGCATAATGGCGATGCCCTCGAACAGCTTCTTGATCGAGGCGATGTTGGCGAGCGTTCGGTCGCTCGTCATTGGCCGGTGCGTTGCGACGTCGGCCAAGCCATACCCCTTCGCCGCAAGGACCTTGTCGTCTTTGACCACGACGACTACCGCCCCAGGAATGCCCGAGCGTGCGAGTTGCGCCGGCACCAACCGATCTAGGAATTCGCTGACGTCGTCGGCGCTCATGGGTGGCTTGACCGCTGCGCCCGACGGCTGATCTCCCGAAGTCTGCGCGAGGCCGCAAGATTGCCAAAACAAGCACACGGCAAAAGCGGGCAAGACGAACCTCGAGGATTGCTGAAATTTTCTGGTCAACAGGAGATCCCAGACTAGACCCCGCGCCTGCGGTGATTGGATCCTCACTTGGCCGAGGCCACAAATGTGAGATTTTGGCAACGACGATCCGCCGTGCTGATGCCGCAATACCTGCCTCGTAAACTCGACCGGCATGTCTTTGAGGCGCGATTCGCCCGAGCCGTTTAACTCGTGGATCCGAACTTTCACGAACTCAAGCGCGAGCGGTGCGACTGGGTAGGCTCACGCAAGCCCCCGAACAAGCGTCGTAACTACGTCGGTTGCCGCCTTGTCATCTGCGCTGTACTGATGTGGTTGGTATTTCGAGTCCGCAAAGGGTCGGGATGCGGATCGGAAGCTGCGCCATCGTTATGCTTCGCAGTTACGGCGTTGTTCCGCCGTGGCCGCGCCGCCAGAAGGGCCGGCGGTGGCCACTTGCATCAATTGTCCCACCCCAGATAAGCCGCGACCCCCGGTTCCAGGACGCCCGCGGGCCCCTTGTAGTAGTGACCGTATCCGAAAAGCACTGCATAGCCGATCGCGACGCGAACGTCCCGCTGCCGCGTACAGGGCGTCCGCCAATCGGACCCGCAGGCTGCGAAGCGGCTTGCCAGGGAGATTTCAGTGCGTCCGTCCGCGTGCGAGCTTCTGCGCAAGCGCCGTTGTCGCCGCGAGCTTGCGAATGGATTCGGCTACGCTCTGGACTCCTGCCTCTTCAAGCACGTGGTTCAGCGCCTTGGAGTACGCAAGAATCGCCCCGAAAAACGCATCACTTGCGAGCTGCATGTCTCGCTCGGAGGTTCCTGCCAGCATGGTCTCGCGGTAGATCCTCCAGAGACTCGGCAGAGACATCACCGGTGTGCTGCCTTGCTTCGTGCGCACTTTCCTCATCGGATCCTCGGGTTCGCTACCTTTCAGGTTTGAAGAATACCCGGTAATTCGGTCGTCACTTCCGCCGCGGGGAATTTTCACCGAGTGCCGGATAGAAAAGGGCTCTGTTGGCAAGCGATTCGTTGTAGACCTTGCGCAATTTGAAGACCCAGTGTCCGTTGCGTTTGGCGAGCTCGTCTTCGTAATGACCGAAATAGACAAGCTGCACGTCATGCTGCGGCGTGTTGTTCGTAATCTCGAACCAGTAGGCAACCGATTTCGCGGTGTCGCCGTTCACGTCGATCACGTGATTGACGATGAAATGGCGCGAGCGTGGCCAGGACGTCGCCCCCGGCGGAATGCTCCTCGTGCGCGACTCGGCGAACCCGGACATGGCTCTGCGTATGGCCGCTTTGCCCTTCTCGACTCCGTCGGCCCACACGAGTACCCCATCGTCAGCCCAGGCGTCCATGACCGTCTTCATGTCGCCCGAGTCAACAGCGACCATATAGCGGTTCGAGAGATTCTCAATCTCCGCCCGATCATCCGCGTAGCTCGCTAGCGCTGACGCCGAAACCCCGCATGCTATTGCTGCGACAATGAGTCTTGCTACGTACTTCATCGTGTCGTCTCCCCAGTGGGCTCTTCCGTCTTTACCGACTTGTTCGGCATCCGGTGCCGCGGTTCTGCCCGCGTAGCGGGAGGATTGCTCACGGTTGATCAGCATGCAAGTGTGCGGAGCGACCACCATACCGGGGGAACGAGGCGCGGCCGGAGCCGCTCTTGCGCTACCACGGTATTCATGCTCGCATAGGAATGCGGAGAAGATACTCGAGCCGAGCGAAAGGGGAGATCACCGTGTCCGATAGCCACTGCAGGGATCCCGAACGGCGCCTTCTCCTGCGCCGCACGAGCCTGCTGATCGCGGGTGCCGCCGTCGAATCCGCGGTGCCAGCGCTGTGGGCGACGACTTCCTACGGCAGCGAAGCGCCTATCGTTCAGACCCAATATGGAAAGGTGCGCGGTACGGCGAATCGGGGCGTGTTCATCTTCAAGGGCATCCGTTACGGCGCGCCAACCGGCGGCCCTAACCGTTTCATGCCCCCGCAGCCGCCCCAACCCTGGTCCGGCGTGCAGGATGCCCTGAGTTACGGCAATTCCTGCATCCAGAGCAATCCACATCCCGTCCCACGCCGCACGCTCGCAGCGCGCATCCCTCCGGGGCCGGCATGGCCGACGCCCCCCGAGAGCGAGGATTGCCTGTTCTTGAACGTCTGGACGCAAGGGCTAAGCGATCGCGGCAAGCGTCCCGTGATGGTGTGGCTGCACGGGGGTGCATTCATCAGCGGTTCGGCCTCGGAGCCAGTCGTCGACGGTACCAATCTTGCGCGACGGGCCAACGTCGTCTGCGTGGGAATCAACCACCGCCTCAACGTCTTCGGCTATTGCAATCTCGCCGATCTCGGCAATCGGCACTTCTCCCATTCCGGCAATGCGGGAATGCTCGACATCGTCGCCGCGCTCACCTGGGTGCAGGAGAACATCGAGCGCTTTGGCGGTGACCCGCAACGAGTCACGATCTTCGGCGAGTCGGGCGGCGGCCAGAAAGTCTCCATGTTACTGGCCTGTCCACCGTCGAAGGGACTGTTTCAACGTGCCATTATCGAGAGCGGGCCCGGCGTGAAGATGCTCGAGCGGGCCGATGCCAACCACCACGCGCAGATGCTGTTGCGGGAGTTGGGCATCGCCGCGACCCGCCCCGAGCAACTCCAAACCATGCCGCCACAGCGGCTGCTCGCGGCCTATTTCGCCGTGATTGCAAAGCTTCCTCCCCCGGTGCCGGGGCTGCCGATGCCGTTCTCTCCAGTTTTGGACCCGCAGGACCTGCCCGCGCATCCGTTTTATCCGGCGGCGAGCGCGGTCCACGCCGCTGTCCCGATCCTCATCGGCACCAATCACCACGAGATCACGCTATTCGCCGCCGAAAGCGATTTCAGCCTGGATGAGGCCGGATTGCAAAAGCGCCTCTCCACCCTGCTCGGTGCCAAGGCGGAGGCGGTGCTGGCGGGTTATCGGCGCATCTATCCGGAGTACTCTCCCAGCGACCTGTATATTCGCATCGCCACCGACTATCCGACGACGCAATGGACCATCAATATCTGCGAGCGCAAGCTCGCGCAGCACGCGGCGCCGGTCTACCGCTACCGCTTCGACTGGGAAACGCCGATCCTTGGCGGTCAACTGCGAAGCATGCATTCGCTTGAAGTGCCGTTCGTGTTCTACAACATCGAGCTTGCGCGCAACATGATCGGACCCGGCGAAAGCCCGGTGATACTCGCCGGGCGCATGTGCGACGCATGGACCACATTCGCAGGGACCGGTAACCCGAACACGACCCGCAGCGGCCTGCCCAAGTGGCCCGCATACGCACGCACGCGCGACACCATGCTGTTTGCCGATCGGAGCCGGGTGGTGGCCGACCCGGACCGGCAAGAACGCGCCGTGCTCGATCCCCTGATGAACCCCACGCGTACCGCCGGTGGGAAAGTCAACGCCGACTCGGAATCAGCGGCAGGGTAATGGCCGAAGGCGTGCCGGGCCCTCGCAATATTGCGACCGGCTCACCCGACCCTCCGTCTGGACTCGAGAATGTGAGGGTCAGTCGGATGCGGTGTCCAGCCGGAAAGATATAGGACATCGGCAGCAGTGCAAATTCGAGCTCGGTCGGCTTTGCGGGTTCGAGCGGGCGAGCGTCCTCCTTGCGAAACGTGTGCCACGGCACTCCGAAATCGTTGTACGGCGGCTTGGCCAAAGCCCGTTCAGATGCACGCAGGCGGCCGAACATCTGATAGGAACGCGTTGCGCCGTCCGGCGCCGCATCATCGAGCCACGCGAGCACATCCGTGTCTCGAGCTGCGGTCGAGATCCACAGCCTGATCACCGGATCGCCGGTGATCTGCACATCGCGGGTGAGCGGCGAGGTCTCGTAGGACAGGCCGCCCGAGGGCTTATCGACCAGAATCGGATTTGCCTTGGGTGGCGGGGTCATGCCCGTCGTGTCTCGCCCCGAGCCTTTGGGCGCCGCGGGGCCGAGATGACCCTCGCCAAGGTAAAAGGCAGTCTTCACCTCACTGGGCGGTGGCCAGCTCGAGGCGGTGTGCCAGGCGCTCTCGGGCGGTGCGTTGTAGGTGTAATAGGTCACGGGCGGCTCGTTCATCACCCCGTTCTGGATGCCCTTCAGCCAGTAATCGAAGAAGCGCCGCTCCTCGGTGACGATGGAGAACCCGGTGTCTTGCCAGACCTGCTGCCAGCCGCAGTGCGCGGCCGGACCGACGAGCAGCTTCACGCGTCCCCTCGGCAGGTTTCCGAAGATCTCGAAGGCCGCCACCTTCGTGCCCGATTCATCCCAGTTGGAGGTCGCATAGACCCCGAAATCCCCCTGCTGCATGGTGCTGAGATCGGTCGATGGACTCGACACGGTCCACCACTCGACACCCCCGAGCTCGGCCGCCCTGCTGTCGCGAAACGGCAAGACGCTGCCGACTCCCACATCGGCGGCGTCGACGTTGTCCTTGTGCTCGGCGATCGCCTGCGCGAGCTCCGCAGCTCCGTCGGCGCCATCGACCGGAACGGCAGTCTTGTCCCGATCCGATGTCACGACCTGGGAGGCGGGAAGGAAAGGCTTGAGTGGCACGCCGCCGATCACCAGGAACGAATAGGCGTCGAACACCGAGCTCATGGGAAAGATCGCCTTCAACGCCGGCGGCCGGGTGGTCGCGGCCTGCATCTGGCTGCCGCCCGTCGCCGAGCAACCCCACATGCCAATCCGTCCGTTGCTCCACGGCTGTTTGGCGAACCACTCCGTCATGTCATAGGCATCGGTGGTCGCCGGCGGCAGGTACTCCCCGAAATTGTAGACTTTGTTGGTGCCAAAGGATGCGTAGAGGCCACGGAAATCAACGACGGCAACGTTGTAGCCGTATTTGACCAGCTGGAGCGCAAAGCCGGGGTAAGCGCTGACCGAGGGGCCGCCCCGGAGACTGCCTCGCCGGTTGTAGGGGGTATTCATCCACACCACGGGCAACTTCTGCGTCGCAAGCACGCCATGAAGGGTTGGCCGAAAGAGATCGACGGCGAGTCTCGTCCCGTCGCGCACCGGGACATAGAAGGAAGTCCTCTCGTACCCGTCGTACGTGACGGGCGCATAGCCCGAGTAGTAGCCGGGCTCGGAGAGCTTCCCATCGCTCGAGCCGGCCGCAAATGCAATGCAGGAGGCCGCAAGGCTCAGCGTGGCCCCCGAGAACATCATCGTCATAATCTGTTTGAGCATGACCGTCCCCTAGCCTGGCGACTCACACCAGCTGAAACACGCGAATCAACACGGCGTCCTTCAGGTCACGACGTACGCTCAGCGTGCCGAAGAACATGCCGCGATTCAGCCAGTCGTACTTGCCGATCGGCGCCTCGAATGCGGCGTGGGTAAACATGAGGAATCGTTCCGCGGCGGCCGGGTTGGAGACGGGAGCCGCGCCGCCCACGCCCCGGTTGACGATCCGGATCAGCACCTGATCGTCGGTGCGCAGGTAGTACGCCGCATCCGCACTGCCCGCCCCGTCATTGCGCGAGAGATTCCAGTCCGCCCCCTCATTGACCACCGTTCCGCGCAGTCTCGGCCCCTCGAACACTCCCCCGGTGATTGGTATCACCCGCCGCCTGCCCTCGACGGTCCGACCGAAGTCGAGCGTGCGCCCGAGCGTCACCTTGCATTCATAGAGCAACGAGAACGAGGGCACCTTCGCGCCGGCGGGCAACCCGGACGCCGCGGCGCGAGGAAGCGTCTCGGATCGGGCGGCTTGGCCGAAGCCGGCCGACGCGAGTGCTGAAAGGAGAGTCCTGCGATCGATCATGATTTGCTCCCGAGGGTTACAGACCGCCTATGCTTGCCGCACTCGATCGTCCCAGTGTCATCGATTGCTTGCGCCATGCGCCGCGCGCTGTGGAGGACGGTCAGCCCATCGATGCCGAACCGGGCGAGCGAGCGAGCGTTGCGCTCGGCATCCCGGTCGTAGAGCGCATCGAAGCGGCGCTGATCGTCGGCCGAGGCCGAATGGAACTGAACACCTTGGCGGCGTCCGAAGGCTTCGCCCGCGGCGACAGCAGAGCGCGTCTCGCGCGCCATCGCCGCTTCCCACACGGGCGTGGACGCCTCGAGAATCGCCCGATCGCGCGCCGGCAGCCCCTCCCAGCGTCGTTCACTCATCGCTCGGGCCGGATAGGCTCCGCGCGGTATGGCAAGTGCGTAAAAGTACTTGGCCACCTCCGCGAAGCGCAGCGCCTTGAGCGTATCGGGTGGCGCCACGACCCCGTCGATCACTCCCTTGGCGAGCGCCGAGTACACCTCATCCATCGGCATGTTGACGGGGGCCGCGCCCAGATCGCGCAGCACATCGAGCAGCTCCGTCGGGGCGCGGATGCGCAGGCCCTTCAGGTCATCGAGCCGCAGAACCGGCCGCGTGCGCGTGAGAATCCCGGGGAGCGAGCCGCCTTGCACCGCGAGGATGTGGAGCCCCTTCAGCTCGCGCCCGAACTCCGGGAAATCGGCGGCGAGGCAGCGATACATGGCCACCTGCTCCTCGAACGTCCGGGCACCGGCATAGAATCCCGATTGGATGCGGATGAGGTGCACGCCGCCCTTCGAATAGATCGGGGTGATCAACCCGATGTCCGCGACTCCGTGGCGTAGCTCGACGAGGGACTCCTCGGAGGACAAGAGCTCACCGGACCAGATCGCGCGGATTCGAATCGCACCGCCCGACTGCGCCTCGACCCACTCGATCCAAGTGCGATCAGCGCGGCTGAAGGGGTGATTGGCGTCGTAGGGACTCGCGTACGAAAGTACCGTCACTCCATGCGACGCGGCGGGGGCACAGCCGGCAGCGAGCGGCACTCCGGTGAGCACCCATGCGATCGGAACGTATCTCGCAAATCGTTTCAGACTCACGCCAGACCTGCCGTGCGGAGAAAATCCGACAGATGATCCACCATCTGCTCGTGGCTCCAGCCGTGCGCATCGACCATGTCCGCATCGAGCGCGAGCGTCGGCACACCCGCCTGCTGGAGCGCGAGCTGCGTGAGCTTCGTGCCGGACTGCGACAAGCGGTTTCCCGGGGGCACCAGGATGACGGCCGCATCGATGCCGCAGCGGCGGGCCTCGCTCAGCATCCATTCATTCATCCAGGGCGGCAGATGCAACACTTCGTTCATCGAGCAGATGCGGCTCGCGAGCGCATGAAGCGGCTTGTCATGCAAGGCGCGAATGTACTGGGGCCCGGCGAACGGCATGTACATCGACCAGACGAACACCGCGCCGTGGCGCTCCTCGAGCGCATTGTAGAAGCCCGGGTCGTGCCACAGTCCGGCGCCGATCCACATGAGCCGGATCCGCTCGCGGCGGCTCACCACCTCGCCCGAGCGCACCCGTGAGACGACTTCATCGCGGAATCGGCGCGCGTGCGCCACGGCCCAGTCCGAGCCCCGGTGCCACTGCGGGATCATCGTGTTCGGCATCTGATCGGTGATGGCGACCGGGCAGGGCCGCGCGGTCCCAACCAGCTGCGCCGCCTCTGCGATGTAAGATTCCTGCTCGTTCACCCGCACCATGAGCTGCTCGAGCCGCGCCTCATCGAACTGCCGCCCGGTCTTCGCCTCGAGCCGCGCGATGAGCTCGCGCATCTCATCGACCATGAGCTCGATACGCTCCTGCTCGAACACCGCTTCCCACTCCTCATTCGCGTGCACGAACCACTCGAGGTCCTTGTGGGTCCAGGCCGGTGCCTCGAGCGGGAAGAACTCGCTCCCGAGCGCCTCCGCCCACTGCCCGAAGACCTGCTGCACGCAGTCGCAGGTGAGTCGCGCGACGAGGAGCGCCGGTGCAGGCAGCCCGCCCCAGGGCGCACTCGAGGGATCCTGCGCGAGCGTGCAGGCAAGACCCAGCGAGCAGTATCGGCAGCCGTTCGCAGGAAAGCCGAGCTTCTCGAGCGAGGCGAAGTACCTCCCCGAGAGCTGCTTCGCCGAGATGTACGCGGACCACCACTGATTTGTGATGAGTGGAATGTCCATCGCATGGAAAAGCTCATGCGGGGTGTCCGCCTGCGCAACGACGAACGGCTCGCCTTGCTCGACCACGCGGCGCTTGAGCTCGCTCACATAGGCGCGCTGGTAAGCGGTCGCCGCGGCGGTGCAGGCGAGATCCTTGCGGCTGCGCTGTCCGGTCGGGGTCATCGAAAGACTCCGAGCCGCTCGAGCTCCTCGATGCGCTCGGCCGAGAGTCCGGCAATCGTACTTGCGATCTCGCGCGAATGCTCCCCGATCGCAGGCGCGCGGAACGGCACGATCGGACTGCGCGAGAAGGTCATCGGCGTGCGCACATGGCCGAAGGGACCGAGTGCCGGGTGGTCGAGGACAAGGAGCGCTCCGCGGGCGGCGATCTGCGGGTCGTGCTCGATGAGATCCTCGATGTCCTGGACCTCGCCGGCGGGGATGCCGGCAGCCTGGAGCCGCGCAGCGAGTTCGGCGCCCGCCTGCCCCGCGGTCCAGGCGGCCAGGCGCTCATCGCACGCGGCGCGACTCGCCTGCGCTTCACCTGCACCGATGAGGCCTGCGAGGCCACACAGGCGCTGCCACTCTGCCGTGGACCGACAGCTGATCGCGATCCACCGATCCTCGCCCTCCGTCGGGTAGACGCCTTGGTGGAAGCACCGCGGATCGGCGTTGCCGAGGCGCTGCGGCACGCGCCCCTTCTGGGCCTCAACGAGCGCCTCGGACATCTGCTGCGCACAGATCTCATACATCGAGGCATCGACATGCACGCCCCGCCCCGTCGCGCGGCGCTGCGCGAGCGCCGCGGTGGCCGCCGCCGCCATCGCGTACGGCACGATCACATCCCCGTAGGGCACCGCGCCGGGGATGACCGGATCGCGATCCGGCCAGCCGGTGAGGTAAGTACGCGAGGACATCGCCGCCCCAGTGCCATCGACTCCCCATTCGTGCGCGCGCGGTCCTGTCTGCCCGTAGACGCTGCCGGATACGAGAATGACACCCGGGTGCAGGCGCTGCAGCTCGTCGAAGGCGAGTCCGAGCTTGGCCATCGTGCCGGGCGAGAAGTTCTCCACCACGATGTCGGCCCAGCGGATCAAGGGCTCGAGCACCGCTCGGCTCTCGGGCTTCTTCAGGTCGAGCGCGAGGCTTCGCTTCGAGCTATTGAGATGCGCAAACCAGGGCTTGTCATCGAAATCGCCCTGGCGCGATGCGGCGACCTGGACATCGATGCGCGAGAGGCAGGGGCGCGTGCGGCTCTCGAGCTTCACCACCTCCGCGCCGAGATCACCGAGGGTCTTGGTTGTGATCGAGCCCACGAGCGCCCACGAAAAATCAAGTACCCGCACTCCGGCAAGCGGGCCAGGGCGACTGCCCGAACGCTGCGGTGGCGAGGACGCGGTCGCGCCATCGTTGAAGCAGACAAAGCGGCCCGGGACACGCGCGCCATCGAGCTCGGCCCAGTAACGCCTCGCCGCGAGGTGCGGGTCGGCGAGCACGTCGGCCGGTTCTTGCACCGGCGCCGCATTGATGCCGCGACGGCGTCCTTCGTCTGCGATATCGGCCTTGGTCCGCGTGCGAAAGAATGCATCGAGCGCAGTCTCCCAGTCGGCGCGAACGCGAGGATCGAGCGTCGAGCGATTGTAGTGAACCCAGTCGGTCCCCCGCAGGGGATTGCGCAGGCCGCACTCGTCGATCCAGTCGCTGAGCGCCTGATTCGCCGGCGCTCCCAGACGGCCCGTCATCAGCGTATGAAAGCACCAGCCATCGGCAAGCGACCAGATGCAGCGCACGGTGGCGCGACCGTAGGTGAGCGCACCTCCGACGCGATGGTGCTTGCGGCGGTCAAACTGCCAGACGAGGATCCCATTGACGTTGCGGCTGAAGGCGACCTCCTGAACGGAGACATCGACATGCTGTCCGATCCCGCTCACCGTGCGCTCGTAATGCGCCGCCATGGCCCCGGCGGCCGCCACCATGTCGGCATGGAAGCCGCAAGCATCGAGCGCCTCCTTGACCGGCGCCCGATCCGGCGTGCCGGTCAGCCCCAGCACTCCGCCGAGCGCGGATACGACGAGCTCGGACCCGGCCCAGCTCGCGCGCGGGCCGAAGCTGCCGAATGGCGTGATCGAGACGTGCACCAGCGCAGGGTTCAGCGTCTCGAGACGCGAGCGCGCCCAGCCCAGGGCTTCGAGGGACGGCAGTCCCACCTGATCGAGCAGCATCGAGGCGGCCGCGAGCCTGCGTTCGAGCGCCGATGCATCCGAGAGCGCTGCCCGCCCGATGCGCTCGACCGTGGCGCCGAGCGATTCGAGGAACCGGCCGAGCGCGCTGCGCTCGGAGAGCTCGAGCGCCAGTATCCGATGTCCGTCGAGCAGGTTCATGAGACTGATCCCATCATGAGCCGTTGTGATTCCTCGCGGCCGCTCCTGGGCGCAAACCGGATACGAATTCACGCACGACATCGAGCGCGCCGTCGCCTGCATCCCACCGGCGCCGGGTGAGCAAGAGTAGCGGAACGCCCTCCGATGCCAGCTTTCGCCGGATCGCCGGCACGTCCCACGCAAGCGACTCATCCTCCTCGATCAGCCAGAGCACGACCCCGTCGGCCCTCACGCGCTGGGCTTGCCGGGCGATCTCGGCGGCACGATCGAAGAAGGCCCGCGGACCGTGCGCAAGGGCGTGGTAGTGGAACGCGAGTCGTTCGAGCGCATCGGCCGTGCCATCGAGCACGATCGGCTGCCCCAATCGGTGCGCAGAATGATCGCCGAACTCATCCACGACGCAACCTCCGGCGCGCTCGATCGCCGCCTGCAGCCGCTCATCGGGTGGAGCGCTACCGGCGAGGAGAAGGCGCGGACCGGAATGGGGTGCGAGGGGACTGCGCATCCATCGGGAGAGCGCCTGATCGAAGCAGTCGGGATCATCCAGATCCGATGCCCGCAGCACACGCTCGACGGCCGTCCCGGGTGGCGGGGCGCCTTCCTCCCGCCAGCGGGAGAGATCCTCGAGCAGCTCGCGACGGCGGTTGCGCTCGGCCATCGCACCGGGCAGCGCCTCGATGCGCGTACCGAGCTCGCGCGCGAGGCGCACCGTCGCGGCGAGCGTGTGGCGCTCGCTTGCGGCGCGCGGAATCTTCGCCACGTCGTAAAGCAGAACGCGTGGCCCGCCTGCAAGTGCGCGCCGCTGCAACTCGCAGAGGTAGTAGTAGAGTCGCTGCGTGCCATCCTCGGAGCGGGACAGAACCACGGCATCGAGAAAATCGTACGCTCGGCTCAGCCACTGCTCCGTAATCGAGCGCAGCGCCGGTGCAAAGCTCGACTCCAGGTAGCGCTCGGCGTTCGGTGTTTCCGCATCGACGCGCGCGGTCAGCCGCACCGCACGCGCACCGGCCGCCCACACGAGCTCGACCGGCACATCCGCTCCGACATAGCCGACGACACGCTCACCGGCCCTCGCACGCTCGCGCGCCGACCCCATCGGATCGCCGAGCAGTTGATCTACCAGAGCACTCAGCTCACGCATGATCTGCACCGGGCCTTGTCCGCTTGCGCTCACTGTCCGAGAGCCCGTGGCAGCGCGAGAGCGATTGCCGGCACCAGAATGAGCAGCAGCAGATGCACGAAATCCGCGGCGAGGAACGGTAGCACACCCTTGAAAATGCGCCCGAGCGGCACATCGGGGGCGATGCCCTTGATGATGTAAAGGTTCATGCCAATCGGCGGATGGACGAACCCGATCTCCATCGCGCGGACGAGGAAGATGCCGAACCAGATGGGCGAGAGGCCGAGATCCTCCACGATGGGCAGCAGAATGGGCGTCGTGAGGAGCATCAGCGCAAGACCGTCAAGGAGTGAGCCGAGCACCAAGAGCACCGCGGCGATGAGGAGCATCGTGCCGAGCCGGCTGCCGCCCGCAAGCGCCAGCACGCTCGAGACGGCGCCCGTGACCCCGCTCACGCCGATGAAAACCGAGAAGATCAGCGCGCCGATCAGGACGAGATAAATCATGCCGCTCGTGCGCAGCGTCTCGGCGAGCGCATCGCAAAGCGCAGCGACCGTCAGCCGGCCGCGCCAGGCGCACAGGGCAAGCGCGCCCACCGAGCCGACCGCGGCGGCCTCCGACGGAGTGAACCAGCCGACGGCGATGCCGCCGATGACGAGCAGCACCAGCCCCGAGAAGTCACCCACCCGCAGCAGCGCCCGGCGGCGCGCCGCCCAGCTGGCGCGCGGGCTTGCCGGCGCGATCGACGGCCGCAGCCGACAGATGCAGGCGATCACGCTGAAGTAAAGGAGCATCTGCATCAGCGCTGGAACGATGGCCGCGGTGAAGAGCTTGCCGATCGATTGCTCGGCGATGATGCCGAAGACGATCAGCGCACCGGAGGGCGGCACGGCTTGCCCGAGGGTGCCGCCGGCTGCAACGGCCCCCGTCGCAAGCGCATCGGAGTACCCGCGCTGGCGCATCTCCGGCAGCGCAACGAGGCCGATCGTCGCGGCCGTTGCGAGGCTCGAGCCGCTGACCGCGCCAAAACCGGCGCAGGCGCCCACCGAGGCGAGCGCGAGGCCGCCGCGTCGATGGCCGAAGAACCGAGCGGCCGCATCGAAGAAATCGCGGCTCGCATTCGCGGCGAAGCACAGGTGCGCCATGAAGAGGAACAGCGGCAGCACACCGAGGTCGTAGCGCGAGAGCGTCTCGAACAGGACGACCCCGGACTTGATGAGGGCGGGCTCAACCCCGAGCAGCCAGCACAGTCCCCCGAATCCGGCCAGCCCGAGCGCAACGCCAATCGGAACGCCCGCAACGAGCAGAGCGAGCAGCGCGAGGATGCCGAGCGTTCCGATGAGCGGCGAGGGCGTCATCGACGCCGCCCGGCGACGAGGCGAGCCATCATCACGGCCGCGGCGCCCAGCACGGCCGCGATGCTCAAGATCCTGAGCGGCGCATAGGGGATGTGCAGCAGCTCGCTCTCCTCGTGGCCGCCCCACATATCGCAAGCAATCCAGATCTCACCGGCCGCGAGCAGCAGGAAAAAGATTGCCCCCAGAAGGCGGCCGATCCACGTGAGCACCGCCTGAGCGCGTGGGGCGATGCGGTCGACGAGCAGGTGAACGCTTGCATGGCGCTGCGCGAGCGTCGCGGTGACGAGCGAGCACGAGGATGCGATGAGAATCGTGGCCTGCGCGAGCTCGAGCGATCCCGTAAGCGTGCGGCCAAGGTGCCGTGCGACGACCGACCCGGCGATGACCGCGACGGTTGCGAGCAACGCGGCGCCGCCGAGATACGTGAGCGGACCCCGCCCGGATGGCCCGGAGCGCCGCGTATCTACCGCATCGGAACCGATCACGCTGGACTCTCCACGTCCGCCAGAACCCAGGCACTCGCCGGGAAAAGCCCAGGGCGCGCCCGCGTGCACAGAGTGAGCCGCGGCAGACCCGCATCGAGCGTGATCTTCTGCACATACCGCACGATGGCCTGCGCAGCCTGCTCCGGAGCGATCACCGGCCGGCCCGGCGGCTCGACGCGCACGGGAAGGATCCCAAACTCCAGCCGCCCGTCGGCAGGCTCGCGCCGTACCCACGCGAGCATCCCATTGACCGCCTCCGGGTGAAACGGCGCGAGCTCATAGGCGGGATCGGGCTCGAACCCGAAACGCCGGCGCCGCTCGATCGCCCAAGCGGCGCGCGCCCCGTGCGACTGGGTAGGGCTCAGGGCTCTCGTGACGACGCATCCGTTGCCGAGCCCATGGAAGATCGGCCGGCCACGTCGGACCTCGATGCCGCGCAGGATGTGCGCATGGTGGCCGATCACGACGTCCGCGCCGGCATCGACCGCAGCGTGAGCGAGCGGACGCTCGTACGGTGCCAGCCGCGCTGGTGTGTGAACGATACCCTTGTGAAGGGCAACGATGACGCAGTCGGCCCGGCTCCTCACGGCCTGGATGTCGCGGACCATCGCGGCGAGGGATGCCGGATCGGGGCGCGAGAGGGCAGCGGCGGGCGTGATCGGGCCGCCATCCGCCGTTTCGATCCGGACGTAAGCGCAGCCGGCGCGGTGGGGCGCGGCCCAGGCCGCCTCGGGCCCGACGCAGTTGTAGCTGAGGAGAGCCACGCGAGTACCGCCCGCGGTGAGCCACGCCGGCTTTCGGGCGCCTTCGAGGTCCGCGCCCGCGCCACAGTGGGCGATGCCGAGGCGGTCGAGCTCGGCGACCGTATCGGCAATGCCCTCCGCGCCGCAATCGGCGATGTGATTGCCTGCGAGTGTCACCGCCGCGAATCCTGCACGCTTCAATGCCGACACGTGCGCGGGATCGGCACCCGGGGCTGGAACGTCGCCTGCGAGCTCGTGACCGCGGCGGGTGTGCGGCACTTCCAGGTGACCGATCGCAAGCGATGCCGAATTGAGCGCCGGTGCGATCCCGCTCAGCCAGTGATCGGGTTCGGGCTCATCGAGCACGAGGTCGCCGCTGAACACCAAGTCCACGCGTTACTTCTGCCTCTCATTGACCGGAAGGTCGATGTAGGAGGGCAGCGCCGGACGGCTCGACACTGCAAGATAGAACCCAACGATTGGCACCTCAGAACTTCTTCTGCAATTGCACCGAGATGAGCCGACCGATGGGATTGGCAACGTTCGGGTCGAAGCCACCTCCGCCGTTGGGACTGATCGGGATGTCGACGTACGGGGGGTCGGTGTTGGCGACATTCAAGATATTCACGGTGAAGAGCAGATCCCGGGTCCACCTTCCCGGGAAGGCGATCCCGAAGTCGTAGACGAGGTTCAGATCGAGCGTCGTGTAGGAGCCCACGGATTGCGTCGGAGTCGTCTCGTTATTGTTGTACGAGTTGACGAAGTTGAGGAAAGCCGCGACATTCCACGCCCCGTAAGTCCATCCCACGGTGCCTCGCAATCGCAGCGCCGGTGGGAAGCCGATGTAGTTGCGTTCATCGAACGTCGGGCCGGTCGGCGTGAACTGAACGTCATACTTGGTGAAGATGCTGCCGTTCAGGCCGACTCTCCAGGTTCCGGCGTGATCGGTCGGGAATCGGTAGGCGCTCTGCAGATCGAAACCTTCGGCGAGCGTGCGCCCGAGATTGAGCTCCAAGCCGTTCACGAAGACGCTCGGGTTCGGGAGTATGGGACCGAACACGGGCTCGGGAGTCGGATGCGGGCCGGTTCCCAGGATGTACTGGTCGATCAGCGCGGTGCACGCCGCAGACGGACAGCGCGTGATGAGTGACCCGAGCTGTGCCGGCTGCTCGAGGATCGTGAGGTCGGAGAGATAGCTCGAGATCTGGTTCTTATAGTCGATATCGAAGAAATCGAGACTGACCTCGCCGTTCGCACTCGGGGCAAACTTGAGCCCAGCGGTCCACGTCGTGGCCGTTTCGGGCTTCAGGGCCGTATTGCCGCCACCGAGCGTGTACCCGACGGAGGTCCCGGTGGGGGACAGCGGGTCGGCATAGGTCTGGACGAACGTACCCTTGAGCGGCCCCACGAGCTCCGAAAGGAGCGGTGCCCGGAAGGACGTGCCCCACGTTCCGTGGACCGTCAGATTTTCCACCGGACTCCAGTTGATGCCGATCTTCGGGTTGGTGGTATCCCCGAAGTCGCTGTAGTGCTCGTAACGCCCGGCCACATCGAGGTCGAGACGCTGAAGGCCGGGCAGCGCGTTCCCCGAGCCGAAGAAGGGAAACAGCACCTCGGCGTATCCGGCTTGCGAATCCCGATTGAGGACGTGGTTCAGCACCAGCAGCGCCCCAGGAGAGCCGCTGACGAGACCGTAGGTGAGATCATCGTGCCGATACTGCCCACCGACCGCGACGTTCACATCGCCGCCGGGCAGGTGAAAGAGCCCGCCACTGAACTTAGCCTCGTACACCTGCTCGCCGGAGTAACCCGGAGCGAAGAACATGCTGTTGAAGACGTTCTGCAGGACCGCGCTCGAATTCTTGCCGCCGAAGACGTTGAGTGCCGAGGCGGGCGAGCTGCTCGCGAGCGCCGCCGCAAGCGCACCGTTGTCTACCTGGTTGACGCCGAGATCCTGGTCGTGGTCGCGGCCGGCCATCCCGTCGATATTCAGGACCCACCCGCCGCCGAGATCGATGTTGGAACCGATGGTCGCCTGGTAGTTGCTCGAGAACCCAAACGAGGGTGCCTTCGGTCCGATATCCGGACCGAACCAGTAGTCCACGGTCTCACATGCAGGTGCGCCCGGAGCCGGCGAGCACGGGGCGAGAGGAGCCCCTGGGGGTGCCACGAAGTAGGCGTTCGTCGAGGGCACGGAAAGCGGCGCAGCGTCCTGCGGGCCATTGATGGTGTAGGAACGGTACGCGTACGTCGCATCCGCATAGAGGGCGACCCTGTCGGTGATGCGCTGATCGAACGTCAGCGCGAAATCGCTGTGCTCGACCTCCGGAATGATGTCCTCGTACTTGGCAACATCGCAGAGGTTCAACGTGCCCGCTGCGAGGCTTGCGGCGGTTGCGGGCGTCACTCCGCCCCGCGGAATCGCGTAGGTCACGCCGTTCGCCGCGACGATGGTGCCCGGATTGCACTGCGGGACGTCGAAATTGGGCCCACCTTGCCCCGTTTGATCCGACTCGAAGAAGCTGCGGTTCTCACCGCTGAGCGCCGTGTGATAGTCATTCTCGTAACCCAAGGTGATCTGACCGCTGCCCCAGTTGTGGCCGGCGAGGAATCCGAGGCTGCTGTCATGATACTCGTCGGCGTCTCCGTAGCGGGCCCGTACCTCGACGCCCTCGACATCGCGCCTGAGGATCAGGTTCGCGACCCCCGCGATGGCATCCGAGCCGTAGGTCGCCGAGGCGCCGTCGGCAACGACGTCCACCCGTTGCAGCATAATCGACGGGAAGGAGTCCGGATCGACGCTTGAGCCGCTGGTCCCCGCGGGGGGCACCCGGTGTCCATCGAGAAGGGTGAGAGTCGCAAAGGGACTCAGACCCCGGATGTTGATCGAGTTCCCATACGTGATGTTGATCGCCCCGCCGGTCCCCGTTCGGGAAGACTCCGTCGTGCCGAGGTTGTCGATCTGCGGGATCGTCTGCAGCTGGTCGTAGATCGTGTTGCCGCCGGTCGCATTGAGGGCGGACTGATCGAGGCTGATCATCGTCGATCCGACCGGCGCAGTGTTTCGCAGCAGCGTTCCAGTGACGACCACCTCCTGCAGCGTCTCGCTCTGATCGGGCGGCGTGCCCGGCGCGGAACCTGATTGGCTTGCGGGGCTCGGCGATTGTTGAGCGAGGCCAGGATCACTTGCTGCGACGAGTGAGGCCACCAGCACCAGCGACCACAAGCTTACCTCGAGGCGACGACGAGAAAGATCGACCCAATATGCCGGCACTCTCATATCCCCCTCCACGCGGCGCTATTGGTTAGCGCATAGTTCTTTTTGCATCTATAGCCGACGGCCAATTCGAATGCAATTAGTTTATTGGTGATACTATTTGGATGCTGCAGCGCATTGCGGCGTATGCCACGGGTTCGCCCGTGCCAGACCGATGGCCTTGAGATCCCCTCGGGCGTGGTTCCCGCTTCAGCCGATGTGGTTCTTGGCGGTCACCCAGCGTGGGTTGACGCAGAGTCCGCAATGCGCGCCGGTGAACATGCGCCCAGCCTTCTCGTCGTGCTGGAGCTGCCACAGGAGCCAGGCGACGGCGACCCCGCCGAACTCGCCGCCGTTGCTCTGCGAGTACGTTCCCCCGTGCGTGACGCCCCGCTCGTAGCCCCGGAACACCGGGAGAGCGGTCTGCGAGAGTCGCCGGTAATCGTCATTTGCGTTCACGAACGCAATGTCCTCGGAGTCCCCGGAGACGTAGGCGACCGTCCCGTGAAGGGCTGCGAGATCCTTCTTGGTCAAGGTTTTGCCTCCGGCCATCTTGGTGGGCTCTGGGAAGAGCCCGCTGTTCCAGATGACCGCCGTCTTGATTCGCGGATCCGCATCGGCCTCGATGGTCTGGACGCCCCCGCAGGACTGACCCATCACGGCGATCTCGTGGGTAGCCAAGCGGTCGTGGAACGGGCTCTCGGGACGGAGGTTCTGCGCGACCGCCCAGTCGATGGCGTCGAGCAGCTCCTGGGTGTGCGTTGCGGGCGGGGGAAGCTTCTCTAGCGGGATGCGCGGTAGCGTACCGCGCAGCCGAAATTCAATGGGATCGCGCCCGATCGGTCCATTGGCGATCACCAGGAAACCGTACGAAGCAATCTCGCTCAGGAACCAGCGGAACGCCGTCCCGTTATCGGCGCAACCCCCGTTGCCCCAGGCGATGATGGGAAGTTTTCTCGAGCCCAGCGCCCCGAGGTCGCCGGGCCGGTAGATGGTGTGATCGGGGAGTCCCGGATCCTGCTCGATGATGGCCTTGAACGGCCCCGATCCGAGCGGTGTACTCGGCGGCAGCGGTCGCTCAGCGGGTGCGGCCCCGGTTTGGGCCAAGGGCGGAGGGTTCGCCGCAAGGCTTGCAGCTGCGGCGCCGATCAGCATCGATGCCGCCCCGAAACGAATGATCCGACGAATCCTCATCGTCTTGCCCTCCGAGACTTCCAAACGAGTATTCCACGCGCGGCCAAGAGTTTGCCGGTTGGTGTCGCGGGTGGCTTTCTGCATAATGATGCCCAGCGAGATCGCCGATTGACATGACGTGACTGGAAAGAGGACCTCCCGAAAGCGGCTCGAGCGCGCAAGGACACCTTCCCGGCCCATCGACGTCGGTCTGCTGCCCAATCTGATCGGCTACAACGTCCGCCGGGCTCAGATTGCGCTCTGGCGGGACTTCAACCGCTCGTACGGTCGCGGCGGCATCCGGCCTGGAATTTTTTCGCTCATGAGTCTGGTGCAGTCGAATCCGGGCATCGCGCAATTCGAGCTCGCACAAGCGCTCGACATCGACAAGACCGCGGTCGTCGCGCTGCTGCATCGGCTGCAGCTGCGGCAGTGGCTTACGCGACGGCGCTCGACCGAGGATCGGCGCCGTCACGGCATCTTCCTCACTGCGCGCGGCGAGGAGGCGGTGAATGGGATGCGCGAACAGATGCTCGAGCACGAGAAGCGCTTCGCCCGCCTGTTCAGCCGCGAGGAGCTCATGCAGCTCTTTGCGTATCTGCGGCGAATTCACCCCTGAGCCTCCGGCGCCGCGCCGCCCCCCGCCACGATGACGTTCCGAGCGACGAGGCCGTTGATCTGCGAGTCGGAGTAACCGAGGGATCGCAGGATGGAGCGGGAGTGCTCGCCCAGCAGCGGCGCGGCAGCCTGCACGCCTGGGCCGTCGTGAGCGAATACGAAGCCGGCATTGACCAACGCCGCCGCCTGGGGGCTCGCGGAGCGCCGCGCCACGGTCGGCAGGATGAGTCCACGCGTCTCCTGCCGCACCTCCTCGCACACCTCACCGATGTCGCGCACGAGACCACAAGGCACGCCGATCGCGCAGAGCCTCTCCTCCCAGTCGCGTCCCGTGCGGGTGAGGAATATCTCAGCGAGGATGAGGCGCAGCGCCCGCGCGTTGGGGGGTTCGCTGCGCGCAACCGCATCCCGGAAGCGGGAGTCCTCGATGAGCTCCGGCCGGCCGAGCGCGCCGCAAAGCAGACGAAAATGGTTGTCCTGGACGACCCCGAGCGACAGTCGAGATCCGTCGGAGGCGAGAAAGACAGCCGAGGTTGGGGAGCCGCTGTAGCCGACATCCCCGGTCCGCGGCAGCAGCTGGCCAGTCACGAGATAGGGTGTCGCGAGCGTGGTGAGCAGCACCACGGAGGCATCGAGCATGGAAACATCGACATACTGTCCCTGCCCGAAGCGCTCCCGCTGCAAGAGCGCCGCCAGCACCGCCAATGCCGCCAGTGTGCCGGTGTAGGTGTCCACCACCGGCCAGCCGACCCGGGACGGGGGGTCCTCCGGGCTCCCGTTGGAGGCCATGATGCCGCTCGTCGCCTGGACGATGTTGTCGATCGCGGGACGGTCGCGCTTCGGTCCACTCTGTCCATAGCCGGAGACCGCGCAGTAGATCAGCCGCGAGTTGAGCGTCCGACACGCCTCGTAGCCGAACCCGAGCCGGTCCATGACCCCGGGGCGGAAGTTCTCCACGATCACGTCCGAGTCGGCGATGAGCCGGCGCACGATCTCTGCGCCCTCGGTGCTCTTGAGATCCACCGCCAGGGATCGCTTACCGGCGTTGGCAGCGATGAAGGCCGGCGCGAGGCCGTCATGTTCGCGGAACGGACCATAGGTCCGCATCGCATCACCCGACGGGGGCTCGACCTTGATCACATCGGCACCCAGCATGCGCAAGAAATGAGTGCAGAACGGTCCCGCCATCACGTGACTGAAGTCGGCGACCTTGATACCCGCGAGCGGCTGCGGCATGGGACCCCTGGATCTCTAAAGGCGGTGCGAAGTGATTGTGGCGTCCGGCACCACGGTCGATCAATGGGTGAAGTTGTAAACTAATTTGGCTTCGCCGACAATTGCTGAACCCCGTCGCCGCCGATCGCCCGATGAGCACGCCGGAACAGCGCACCAGCGACTTTGACCCCCTGCTGCCGGAAACCTTCGACAGCCCGTATGCCGTCTACACGGCCCTGCGGGCGCGCCGCCCAGTGGCCTGGAGCAGCGCGTGGAACGGCTTTTGGGCACTCACCAAGCACGCCGACGTGGCGCGCGCGGCAGCGGACTATCGGACGTTCATCAATTCGGTGCAGAACGTCGTGCCCAAAGTCGCCTTCACCGGACGCCGCCCTCCGCTTCACCTGGACCCTCCCGCGCACACCCCCTACCGGGCGGCGCTCAATCCGCTGCTGAGCGAGCGCAAGGTCGCACTGCTCGAGCCGACCGTGCGGCGCATCTGCGTCGAGCTGCTACAGCCCATGCTCGACCGCGGCCGTGGCAACCTCTGCGATGACTTCTCGAGCCGGCTTCCGGTGCACGTGTTCGCCGAGTGGATGCGCATTCCTCACGCCATGGCCGAGCCCTTGCGCAGTGCCGGTCGCGCCTTCAACGTTGCCGTGCAATCGAACATCGAGCCGGTGGTGAAGGAGACGAGTCTCGCGCTTTACAAGATGGCCCGGGAACTGATCGCGCTCCGCAAACGCGAGCCTCAGGACCCCGACCAGGACCCGACGACGGCGCTCCTCGAGGCGCGGCACGAGGGAAAGCCTTTGCCGGATGAGCTTATCGTCGGCTGCGTGCGCCAGGTGCTCGTCGTTGGGATCATTGCCCCGACGGTGATGATCGGTTCCATCGGGGTGCACTTGAGTCGCGATCCCGCGCTTCAGGAAAAGCTGCGGGTGAGCCCCGGACTGATTGCGGTAGCGCTCGAGGAGTTCCTGCGCCTCTACACCCCCTATCGCGGCTTTGCCCGCACGGCCAACCGCGACATCGAGATCCGGGGCTGCCCGATCCGCAAGGGAGAGCCGATCGCGCTCATGTATGCCTCCGCGAACCGCGATGAGGAAGTCTTCGAACACGCCGATGAGTTCATTCTGGATCGTCCCAACATCGGTCAGAGTTTGGCGTTCGGCCGCGGTCCTCACCACTGTCCCGGCGCAGGTCTCGCGCGGCTGGAGCTGCGCATCGCACTCGAGGAGCTGCTCGCACGCACGCGTCACTTCGAGGTCGCAGGCCCCATCGTGCCGACGCGCATGCCGGAGATCGGCGTGCTTTCGGTCGAGATGAAGTTCGAGCCGCGATAACCGCCCGCCCGCCCGCCCGCACGAGTCCGAGATCATCGACGATGTGCCACCGTCTGCGATTCGTTCCACTCTCGCTGACCCTCATCGCTCATGCAGCGCTCTGTACCGGCGCTGCCGCCGAATCGCAGGCGCCCATCACCCCTTATTGGTGGTCGGCGAATTCAGGGCGTGTATTCCAGGGTCGCTCGAGCTACCGCGATGCGACGGGCACCTTGACGGTCATCCACGTGGGAGGGGACGTGGACACCCGTGGGCAGCCCTTCTTCACGGCCCTGGGTCGTAACGGGCGAGCCTGCGTTACCTGCCATCAGCCCGCCGACGGCATGAGCATCTCCGTCGCGACGATCCAGGCTCGCTGGCGTGCCACGGCCGGCAAGGATCCGCTGTTTGCGGCCGTCGACGGGTCAAACTGTCCCTCGCTCCCGCAGGCCGAGGCGTCATCGCATTCCCTCCTGCTGCAGCGCGGACTCTTTCGCATCGCCCGGCCGTGGCCCCCGCGGGCTCCCGACGGAGCCGCCGTGACCCCGCAGTTCAGGATCGAGGTCCTGCACGATCCGAGCGGCTGCAACCTCGATCCGACTTATGGGCTGAGAAGCACACACCCGATGGTGTCGGTGTTCCGTCGGCCGCGCCCGGTCGGCAATCTCAAGTACGTGACGAACTACGGCTACATCTTCGAGCCGAAGAATGGCCTGCCCCTGCCGATCGATCCGCGCACCGGGCTGCGATACAGCGGCAACCTCATGGCAGACCAGCGTGACCGCACACTCGAGGAACAGGCGCGCGATGCGCTCGCGACTCACCTGCAGCGCCCGGAACCCCTGAGTGCCGTACAGATGCAGCAGATCATCGACTTCGAGTCCCGCATCTACGTGGCGCAGAGCAACGACCACGTCGGCGGCTCGCTCAGCGATGGAGGTGCCGAAGGGGGCCCCGATGCGCTCGCAGCAGCGAAGCCCGCGGTGCTCAACGGTCCCGGGCAGCCGCAGTGGGGCGAGTTCGCCGCCTGGGATCGCACCGGCAACACGGAATCCTCGAGCGAAGCCGAGCGCGCGTTTCGCGCCTCGGTCGCGCGCGGCGTGAAGCTCTTTCGCGACCGCACCTTCCTCATCACTGATTCGGCCGGTCTCAATTCGATGAACTTCGGAAATCCGACGCGCGACAGCTGCAAGTTCTGTCACAACATGACGCGTACTGGCATGGACGTGGCGCCCGGCCAGGTGGACCTCGGCACGACGAACGAGCCGTTCGCCGACCCGGCCGCGGACCTGCCGCTTTTCAAGCTCACCTGCGATCCGCGCTATCCGCCCCAGCCCTTCCTCGGACGCGTGGTCTATACGCACGATCCGGGATTTGCGCTCACCACGGGCAAGTGCGCCGACATCGGCAAGATCACCATTCAGGACATGCGCGGCCTTGCGGCCCGACCGCCCTACTTCTCCAACGGCTCTGCGCGCACGCTGCGCGACATCATCGATTATTACGACCGCCGCTACGACATCGGTCTGAGCGAGCAGGACAAGCAGGACCTGACCAATCTCCTGAGTGTGCTATGAGCGTGCGGCTCATGAGGTTACTGGGGATCATCGCACTCGCCGGCGTCGCGAGCGCCACGCTGGCGGGCGCACCGGCGCTCACGTTCGTCTCCTGCCCCGTCTACCGCGACACGAACAATGGGCGCAAATCCGGCTGCTGGCTCGCAACCGATGAGTCATCTGGGATCCGCTATGACATCACGCAGGGTCGCACGAAGCCGCAGCTCGGGCACGAGGTGCTGGTGGAAGGTCGCGCCGAAGTGAAGAACACGATTCTCAAGGGCAGCCCCTGCGGTGGCATTCCCCTGGCGCCGGTCGTCGTGTCGGTGCTGAGCTCCCTCTGTCCGAGCTTCATGCTGCCGGCGGAAGGTTATCCCGGTCGGCGGTTCGTACTCGATCCGAAGCTCGTGCTGCAGCCCGCCGAGGTGCCCGAGGCGCTTCCGCCACCCCCGTACGCGCCGCGCACCTGGAGCATCGAGTTCACCTTCCAGTCCGATTTTTTGCAATATCAGTACAGCGAGGTGATCCTCGATGAGGTCGGGCGCTACATCCGGGCGAGTCATCCGCGCGAGGTCGCAGTCGTTGGGTATGCCGTCACCCGGCCGCGAATCATCTCCGAACACGTTCTCGCCGAGACCCCGGAGCTTGCACGTGACCGTGCGGAAATGGTCGCGCTCGCGTTGCGACGCCTCGGAGCGACCGAGTCGATGGTGCACGTGAGCTGGCACGAGAATCCCGCGCCGCTCCCCGACCCGCAGGGGCTCCCGGAGGTATCCCGTCGGCGGGTCGACATCCGGCTTGCCTATTGAGCCCTCACGACAGAACGAGCTCGTCCCCGTCGCGCTCGAATCGCGTGGCGAGTCCGACCGCGCGCGTACTGCGCTCGAGAAAGTCGCACACCGTGCCAAATCGAGGATCGCCGGCGTGCAGCATCTGCGGAGCGCTGTCATCGTCCACCCAGGCCGGGCAGAACCGGCACTCGAGCGAAGCGCCCTTCTCTATGAGGAGCTTGGCCAACCCCGTGGCACGGGTATTCTCGGGCAGCGTGTAGCGCTTCGAAAGATCCCATTCCGGGTTCAGACTCACGAGGTTGCGAAACGAGTCTGTCCGCAGGATCGTGGGGTCCCATACGTGGGGTTGCTCGATCGCGAAATTTCCGAGGCTGTAGTAGATGGGCTTGCCGCGATAGAGCTCGATTGCCTTGAGGATGTGCGGGTGATGTCCGAGCACGGCATCCGCGCCCGCATCGATCACGGCGTGAGCCACCTCCCTTTGGTAGTCCGCGAGAACGAACGGCACCATGTGGATACCCCAGTGCAGCGACACCAGCACGAGATCGGCCGCCGCGTGTGCACGGCGCAGCGCTTCGGTGAGTGCGCAGAGGTCATCGCGGTGCGCGAAGGTGTGCACCCGCGGCGGGGTGCCGGGCTGATCAGGCTCGGTTGGCTCGTACAAGCTCAGTGCACGCATCGGCGCACAACCGGCCTTGTTCGCCTGTGCGGCGTAGCCCTCGGGGAGGATGGAACTCGCAGCAATCAGCGCGACACGATGGCTCGCCAGCTCGCAAAAGATCGGTTGGCGAGCGGCCGCGAGATTCGCGGCGGCCCCGCAAACACGCACACCTGCCGCGCCGAGGTGTCTCAGGGTGTCACTGAACGCTTCATATCCGAAGTCGAGACAATGGTTGCTGGCGAAGGACACCACATCGATGCCCACCTCGTGCAGGGTGGCCGCGAATGCTTCCGGCGCGCGCATCGCGAGTCGCGCGTTCGGTGCCTTCGAGCCGCGCGTGCTGATGGTCGTCTCGAGCTGTGCAAAACAGAGGTCGGCGGCGGCGAACGCAGATCGCGAGCCGGAAAAGATCGAGCTGCAGTCGGCCCGGCACGCACCGACGTCGCCGCAGGCGACGATGCTTGTCACGGGGAGCGTGCCTCTCCGGCCGCGGGGGCCGACAGGGCGCGAATCGAAGCGACCAGCAAAGCCCCGAATATCAGCAGTCCCGCGATGAGAGCGGAGGGAACCGCGAACCCTCCGGTGCGCTCGAGTGCGTATCCCACGAGGTGAGGCATGACGGCGCCCCCCGAGCTGCCCGCGATATTGATCGCGACCGCCGCAACCGCGAGGGTGCTCTGCGTGAGCAGCGTGGTGGGAAGTGCCCAGAAGGCACCCTGCGCCGCTCCAAGGCCGATCCCAGCCACAAGCAGCATCAGCAAGGCGAGCGGACCGGCGCCGAGGCTCCAGGCGGCCTCGATGGCGATCGCCGCGATGGCCGCCGGTAGCGCGATGTGCCAGTAGCGCTCCGCGCTACGATCCGAGTGGGCCGAGTTGTAGTACATGCCGGCCATAGCGCCGAGCCACGGGAGCGCATTGATCCAGCCGATCTCGAGGGTCCCGATTCCCGCCAGACGCTTGATGAGCTGCGGTAGCCAAAACATGATGCCGTAGGCCCCCGAGAGCAGACAAAACCAGAGCACTGCCGACCCCCACACCAACGGGCTTCGTAGCACACTCCAATCGTTCGCGACAGCGGTACGCAGGCGATGCGAAGCGTTGAGCGCGAACCAGCGGCGCTCCTCCGGGCTCAGCCAGGAGGCTTGCTCAGGACCCTCTGGAAAGTAAAACCACGCCGCGACCCCGAGCAGTAGCGCAGGAGCCGCCTCGGCCAGGAGCATCCAGCGCCACGGGGCGAGGCCCGCCGGCGCCCGGATGCTCATGAGCCACCCTGAGATGGGACTCCCGATCACCAGCGACAGCGGAATCGCCAACATGGGCATTGCAAAGGTCCGCGCACGCTGACGGTCGGTCGCGAATTGACTGAGGTAGAGGACGATCCCCGGTGCGAGCCCCCCCTCGGCAAAGCCGAGCACAAGCCGCAGCGAGTAGAACTCGGCCGGTGTGCTGACCGCCGCGACCCCGCCCGCGCAGATCGCCCAGACGACGGCGCACGCAGCGATCCAGCGCCGCATGCCGATGCGCTGCAGCCACAGCACACTGGGGTATTGTCCCGCGAGAAAGCCCACGAACAGCACGCCTGCCCCGAATCCGTACTCGCTCGGAGTAAGGGCGAGATCGCGATTCATTCCGAGCGCCGCGAAACTGATGTTCACCCGATCGAGCGAACTCAGGAGCATGAAGAAAATGGCAGGCACACCCAGGCGCCACTGCACCTTTCGCGCGGTCTTCGCCTGGATCTCCATCTTAGATTCTCGGTACGCGGGAAGCGGCTCGATCGCCAGGCGTAGACTCGAAGCGCGCCCGCCGTGATCGACCGGCGTCGGAGGTAGCTTACGGTGCAGCCGCTTTCACCTGCAAGGGAGGGCGGTGGAAGTTCCCCGGGCTACAAATTCTGCGCGGCACCGGCACTCAGCACTTCGTGTATCCTCTCCTCGGACATGGGTGCTCCTGCGCGCGTTTCCGCGGACCGGGCGCCGATTGGGGCGTAGCTGTGCATTTCCGCAATCTCGACCTCAACCTTCTCGTCGCGCTCGACACCCTTCTCCGGGAGCGGAACATCACGCTCGCCGGGAAGCGGCTGCACCTCACGCAATCCGCCATGAGCGGAGCGCTTTCGAGACTGCGTGAGTACTTCGGGGACGAACTGCTCGTCCAGGTCGGACGCCGGATGGTACCGACGCCCCTCGGCGAGAGCCTTGCCGAGCCGGTGCAAAACGCGCTGCTCAACATCCAGGCGACGATCGCGACCAAGACCGTGTTCGACCCGGCGACCTCGAAGCGGCACTTCAAGCTCATGATGTCGGACTATGCCGCAACCGTGCTGATGTCGCTCGCGCTGCCTCGAATCGAGACGCTCGCTCCTCGGGTCCGGGTCGATGTCCTTTCGAACGACGTGGACTCCCCATCGGAGGAGCTCGAGCGCGGGTCCGTCGACTTCCTGATCATGCCCGAGCGATACCTGCCCAAGGAACATCCGAACGAGCGGCTATTCGAGGATGAATTCGTGTGCGTCGCCTGGAAGGACAATCCCCGAATTCCCGCGGACTCAGGGCTCTCCCTCGAGACGTATCTCGCGCTCGGACACGTCGTAGTGCAATTCGGGACCGCGCGTGGGGTGATGTTCGATGAGTGGGTGGTCGAGAGGCTCGGCCTCGATCGGCGCGTCGAGGTGGTGGTCATGAACTTCACGGCGGTTTTTCCAAGCGTGGTGGGCTCGCACCGCATCGCGACGGTTCATCGCCGGCACGCGCAGTTTTATGCTCAGTACCTTCCGATCCGTCTTTTCGAGGTGCCGCTACAGACACCGCGCCTCGCGGAGGCGGTGCAGTGGCACCGGCACTTCGATGCCGACGCGGCTGTGCTCTGGATGCGCAGTCTCCTGCATGAGGCAACCCGCGACATGGAGGCTCGCTTCGAGGCGCTGTCGTCTACGCGCGCTGCCTCCCCGAGCCGCCCATCGCCGCGGTCGATGAGCAGAAATCCACCAAAACGATTTTTCCCCGCCTAGTCCGTCCCCTTAGGCTTCTGGGGATTGAGGGGAGCGCGGCGCCTCGACTCCGTGCCGGCGATCCCCTTCGCCGCAGAGCGCATTCGAGGGGGACACGTGGGGCTGAATGCACGCGCTTGGCGAGTGCTCCTTGTGGCACTCATGGGGGCAGGGCCGGCGGTAGTGACCGCTCAGCAGCCAGCAGGCGAGCAGTCACAGGCGGCGGAAACGAACGGCCCGGTGCTCCAGGAGGTCGTGGTCACGGCCGGGCGAATCAGCCAGAACCTCCAACAGGCGCCGATCTCCGTGACCGCCGTCAGTGGGGAGGAGCTTTCCGAGCACAATGTGACGACGATCAGCGATCTGACGCAGCTTGTGCCGGCGCTCGAGGCCTACCAAGGAGTGGGGCCGTACTCCTACCTCACCCTGCGAGGGGTCAGCAGCCTCGTTGTGAATGCATTTGGTGACCCTGCAGTCGCCGTCAACCTGGATCAGGTCTATCTTGCCCGCACGACATCGTTCCAGGGACTCTTCTACGATGTTTCGCGGGTAGAGGTGCTCAAGGGTCCGCAGGGCACGCTCTACGGTCGCAATGCGACCGGCGGCGCCATCAACGTCATCACCAATCTGCCCACCTTCGACGGTCTCGGCGGGGGGGTCACCGTGGAGTACGGGAACTACTCCGACATAACCGCGACCGGCTACGTCAACGTGCCGCTCGCCTCAAACGTCGCTGTGCGCGCCGCATTTCAGACGGTCAATCACGACGGCTACTTCAACGACGGCACGGACGACCAGGACCAGCACTCGGGGCGGCTCTCGTTCCGGATGGATCCCACGACCGACCTCTCCATCACCGTGCGCGCCGACTACACCGGAGAGGGAGGCCAGGGCCAGGGAGCGACCGGCGTCAACGCCGACGGGTCGTTCCTCAGCACGCCGTTCACGAGCATCGTCACCGAGTCCCGCTCACTGGTCGCCGGCACGAGTTGTCCATTGTTGCCCTTCCCCGGAGCGCCGGTCGAGCCGTGCCTGGCGCTGCCGACCGATGAGTTCCAGGACAATCACTACTGGGGCGTTTACGGCGACCTCGAGTGGTCCGTCCTCGGCGGACAACTCACCTTCATCCCTGCGCAGCGCTCCGATCATTACGACTACGTCAGCGCGGCGGCGGGCTTCATAGACGGCGAGCTCAACGATGCTCGCCAGACCTCGATGGAGGCGCGATTCACCTCCAATCTCGACCGCCCCCTGAGCTACATCGTGGGCCTGTACTATTTCGATGGATCGCAGACCGGCAACGCGCAATACGACGCGCAGGCGAATGGCGCTACGAGTGTGCAGCAGATCGACGCCGGCGATCGCAGCTGGGCGCCATACGGACAACTCACCTGGGCGGTGTCCAAAACGGTGCACCTGACCGCAGGCGCTCGTTACACGTACGAGAGCAAGGATACCGATTCGAAAGAGTGGGTTGACGCGTTCTTTTACCCAACTCGCACCACGCTCGGGGAGCCGCCGCCAGCAAATGACATCGGGATCACTTTCCCGACGGTCGGCGCACGGAGCTGGAACGCGGCCACTTGGAAGGCGGGCGCGGATTGGGATGTTGCTCCGCATTCGCTGCTCTTTGCGAACGTCGAGACGGGATTCAAGTCCGGCGGCTTCTTCTTGAATGTTCCCGGCGACCCTCGCGGCGACACGTACAGCCCCGAGCACATCACTTCTTACACGGTGGGAACGAAGAACCTGTTTCTGGACGGTCGCGTGAAGCTCAATCTCGAAGCCTTCGATTATGAGTACAAGGACCAGCAGATCGCCGCTCTGGAGCTGGCTCAATTCGGGCCGGGATTTCTGCCCATCTTTCCGAACCAGAACGCGGGGCGCTCGAGGAACACGGGCGCCGAGCTGGAGTCGCAGTGGCTCGTAACACCCACCACGCTTTTCCTTTCAGACATTGAGTACATGAATGCCAGGTACACGAACTTGGAGTACATCAGCAGCACGACGCCCACCGGGCAGTCGGCGTGCTCATACGCTGTGATCCCCCCCACCACGCCGGGTCCTCCGAACTTCCGGATCAACTGCAGTGGGCTGCCCATGTTGGAGGCACCCGCATGGGTAGCCAATGTGGGCGTGCAGCAGACAGTTCCGCTTGGCACAGCCGGAGAACTGGTCGCGAACCTGAACACTCGTTTTGAGAGTGCCCGCCAAGCCAACCTCGACTATATACCCTCGACAGTGATCGGCAGCTACTGGATGACGAACGCCGATCTCACCTACAATCCGCCGGGAAGCCACTGGAGCATCACGGCGTACTGCAACAACCTCGCAAATCGCGCCGTTGCGGATGCCGTGGCACCGTCCACGAACTATCCGGTCATCCCGACCATTGCGGCGGTGCTGATGCCGCCGCGCACGTACGGCGTGCGGGGAACCGTACATTTCTAAAGCGTGGACCCGCGCTCGAGACTGAGTACTTTTCGCTCGACTGAGTGCAGGAGGCAAGATGAGGTTCGTGCTTTTTTTTGCTCCGGGCGCGTGCTCGCGCGTTCCCCTCATCGCGCTCGAAGAGATCGGCGAGCCTTTCGAGACGCGCCTGATCCGCTTCAAAAAGGGCGACCACAGGTCGGCGGAGTACCTTGCGCTCAATCCCGCCGGCAAGGTGCCAACGCTCGTGGTGGACACAGCAGCGTTGACTCAGAACGTCGCGATCCTGACGTTTCTCGCGAACTCCTTCCCGGATGCCGCCTTGCTCCCGTTCTCCGGCGACACCCTGACCGATGCCCGGCTCGCAAGCCAGCTTTCCTGGTTCTCGTCCGATCTGCACCCGCTGGTCACACGAATTCGCCTGCCTCAGTTCTTCTGTGACGTGCCCGGCGGGCCGCAGCGCGTGCGCGAACTGGCCGAGATGACGATGCGCTGGCAACTGGCGCCGCTCGAGGCCCGCTTGGCCGCCCAACCCTGGCTGTTGGGCGCCGCCTGGTCGGTACTCGATGCGTATCTCTACTGGGTGTGGTTCCGCATCACGGGGGCGGGGTTTTCCCGCGAGAAGTTCCCCAACATCATGCAGCACGCCGAACGGATGGAAAGCCGCCCCGCCGTGAAGCGAATGCTCGCCCGCGAGGCGCAGGCAGAGGCCGAACTGCAAGCGCACGGGCTCGCCATGACCTTCGATGAAATGCCCTCGGGGCCGAAGGTCTAATGTGCGATTGGAAACGCCAGCCAGGATGATGCGCAGCGGATGAAGCCCGCTTCGGCTAGGGCCTGTTAACACTATCAAAGATGTTTGATAAGCTCACGGGATGGAAATCACTCGTGAACAATTCGCTCGCATTGAGCCCCATCTGCCTCGGCAACGCGGCAACGTGTCGCACGAGAACCTCAACGTGATCAACGCG
>DATKPP010000026.1:0-3152 GCA_035524075.1 Steroidobacteraceae bacterium
TCTCCTTCTGGTGGCCGGATCCGACATCTGGCTGAACACGCCGCTGCCGCCGCTCGAGGCTTCCGGCACGAGCGGCATGAAGGCGGCCTTCAACGGCGTGCCGAGCCTCTCGGTCATGGACGGCTGGTGGCTCGAAGGCTGTATCGAAGGGGTGACGGGCTGGGCGGTGGAAGACGCAGGGTCGCTCTATCAGAAGCTCGAGCAAGTAGTGCTGCCGCTTTACTACGGCTACGGCAATGACCCGCGCGGTTGGGTGAGGGTGATGAAGGGGGCGATCGGCACCAATGCCGCCTATTTCAACAGCCACCGCATGATGCGCCGGTACGCCACGGAGGCGTATCTGCGCTGATAACCCGGTGCGCCGCGGCGCGGCGCGGTCCACTGCGGAAACTCCTAATGGTCCTGGTCCAGCTTGCCGAGGATGATTCCTCTCGAGCGGCTTGCAGACCACATGGGGAACCGGCAAATGATCGAAGAATCGCACGCGTGGGCAGTGATTCTGGCTGCGGGGGAGGGCAGCCGCCTGCAGGCGCTGACCACACTACCGTCGGGGATCGCCATACCGAAGCAGTTCTGCTCACTCTACGAGGGGCCATCGCTCCTCGAGGAGGCGCTGCGCCGCGGGGAGTCGGTGGCCGACAGATCCCACATTTGTGCCGTTGTGGCGGAGCAGCACCGCTGCTGGTGGGAAGGCGCGCTAACCTCGCTGCCCGACCGCAATGTGATCGTTCAGCCGGAGAACCGCGGAACGGCAAACGGCATTCTGCTGCCGCTGATGCACATTCTCCTGCGCGACCCATGCGCGCGAATCGTGCTGCTGCCCGCTGATCATCACGTGCTGCAGGAGGCCGTGCTGACCGCTTCGCTTCGAGATGCGCTCGAGCAGCTCGACTCGCGCTCGGGGGAAACGCTGCTCCTCGGCATCCAACCCGGGGAGGTCGACCCGGACCTCGGTTATATCCTGCCGGGAGAAACCGACGGGCGAGGTACGCTCACGGTCGCGCGCTTCATCGAGAAGCCTTCCCACGCGGTGGCGGCCGAGCTCATCCGCGCTGGTGGGCTGTGGAATGCCTTCATCGTGGTGACGACGGCTGGCGCTCTCCTCGAGCTCTTTCGGCAGCGCATTCCGCAGGTCGTCGAGGCCATGCGCGCCGCGGTTCGAGGCGATCGTGAGCAGGGCTCGAGCATTGCGGCCGTCGCCGAGCTCTACCGGAGGCTACCGACCATCGATTTCTCGCGCGACATCGTGGCCGGACAGGAGTCGAGGCTGCGCGTACTGCCGGTCCGTCCGTGCGGCTGGAGTGATCTCGGAACGCCCAAGCGCGTGGCCGAAGTGCTCCGCCGGGCACGGCACGCAAAGGCGACACCCCCGGGAAGACCCGCGGTCCCTGCGCATGTCAGTCTTGCCGCACAGCACGAGCGCATGCAGGTTGGAGGCTACTGCAATCGGACTGCCGCTGCCCAATAAGCGGTCATGCTGCGGTCAAGCCTGCCTCAACACCTCTGCGCTCTCCTCGAGCCGCAGGCCTATCCGCATCCTGTCAGGGAGGTGCAGCTCATCGAGACCCATATCTCATGGGTACTGCTTGCGGGCGAATTCGCCTACAAGGTCAAGCGGCCGGTGCGCTATGCGTTCATCGACCTGCGCGATCCGGAGCGGCGCAAGTTTCTCTGCGAGGAGGAGCTTCGTCTCAACCGCCGGTTCGCGCCGGAGCTCTACCTCGAGGTGAGTCGCATCACCAGCGACGAGGGTCGCGCAAGGATCGGGGGCGAGGGTCCGGTGATCGAGTACGCGGTACGGATGCGCCGCTTCGATGGCGAACACGCCCTCGACCGGTTGCTGGCGCACCTGCAGGTGGGTCCTGAAGAGCTCGAAGCCCTTGGGCGTCAGCTTGCCAACATCCACGCCGGGCTCCCCGCCGCGCCGACCGGGTCGGCTTGGGGTCGCCCGTCGGCGATCCAGGCGCTGTTGGCCCGAAACCTGGATGAGTGCGCCGAGGCTGCTCGGGTGTTCGGCACCGAGGATGCCGTCGGTGCCCTGCGCAGCTCCCTGCGGGAGTCCCTGTCACTCGCCACGGAGACGATGGCGGCCCGCCGGGCGAACGGCCGTATCCGGGAGTGTCACGGTGACCTGCATAGCCGCAACGTGGTGCGGCTCGGCACCCGGCTCGTCCCCTTCGACTGCCTGGAGTACGAGCCCGCCTTTCGCTGGATCGACGTGGCCGATGAAGTCGCTTTCCTGGCGAGCGACCTCTGCGCGCGCGATCATCCGCTGCATGGTCATGCGTTCGTGAGCGGTTATCTCGCAGAGAGCGGCGATTACAACGCGTGTCGCCTCCTGCGCCTCTACGAGGCGCATCGTGCGCTCATACGTGCGAAGGTGGCCGCTCTCTCGGCCAAGGACTCGAGCGGCCATTCCGAGCTCGAGGAGCTGCGCGCGGAGCACGGAAAGCTCGTGACCCTGGCCTCTCGAAGGCTCGTCCGGCACGCGCCGACACTGCTTCTCGTGTGTGGCCTGTCAGGTTCCGGCAAGACCTGGCTGGCGCGCCAGCTCGCGGTACGGCTTCTTGCTGTGCACGTCCGCTCGGACGTGGAGCGCAAGCGCCATGTCGGACTCCATGCGCTCGCGCGTTCCCGGTCGGGTGTTGCTGAAGGGCTCTACTCGAGTGGGGCCAGCGCGCAGGTCTACGATGATCTGGCGCGGGCGGCGGAGGATATCCTCGCGGGCGGATTTACCGCGATCATCGATGCGACATTCCTGCGGCGCGAGCAACGGACGCGATTTGCGCAGCTCGGCGGT
This sequence comes from Steroidobacteraceae bacterium, assembly GCA_035524075.1. Taxonomy (GTDB): domain Bacteria; phylum Pseudomonadota; class Gammaproteobacteria; order Steroidobacterales; family Steroidobacteraceae; genus JASHUC01. The sequence continues at coordinate 2,801 of DATKPP010000026.1, forward strand.
CGCTCGGGAGCCCTCGTCCGCCTCATCTATTGCGAGGCTCCCGTGTACACCCTACGCGCGCGCATAGCCGCGCGGGCGGTGAGCGGCTACGATCCCTCCGAAGCCGACGAGTCGGTGCTCGACTGGCAGCTCTCTCACTTCGAGTTGCCGAGGCCGGAGGAGCCCGTTGAATCCACACGCATCCGCACGGCGGAGCCCGGCGCGCTGGAGAAAGTGCTGCGCGCGATCCGTGAGCCACTCGTGAGCGCCGCCCGGACCGGCTCGGGGGGAGGCGCATGACGAGTCGCAATCTCGAATTCCTTTTCAAGCCGCGCTCGGTCGCACTGATCGGCGCGTCCGACCGCCCTGACAG
>DATKPP010000027.1:0-280377 GCA_035524075.1 Steroidobacteraceae bacterium
CGCGACAAGGGCATCGTGCTCAATGAGCCCTCGGTCGTCGCGGTGCAGGACGAGCCCACGCGCGGCGGCAAGATCATCGTCGCGGTCGGCTCCGAGGCGAAGAGCATGCTCGGCCGCACCCCGGGACACATCACCGCGGTGCGTCCCATGAAGGACGGCGTCATTGCGGACTTCACCTACACCGAGAAGATGCTGCAGTACTTCATCAACAAGGTGCATGGCAACCGCATGCTGAAGCCCTCGCCGCGCGTGCTGGTGTGCGTGCCCTTCGGCTCGACACAGGTCGAGCGGCGCGCCATCCGTGAGTCTGCCGAGGGTGCGGGCGCGCGCAATGTCGCGATCGTGAGTGAGCCCATGGCCGCGGCGGTCGGGGCCGGGCTGCCCACGCACGAGGCCCGTGGCTCGATGGTGCTCGATATCGGAGGCGGCACCTCGGAGGTCGCCGTGCTGTCGCTCAACGGCATCGTCTACGCGAACTCGGCACGCATCGGCGGGGATCGTTTCGACGATGCGATCATGAGCTATGTGCGCCGCAACTACGGCATCCTCATCGGCGAGGCGACAGCAGAGCGCATCAAGATCGAGATCGGCTCCGCCTACCCCGGCCAGCAGGTGCGCGAGCTCTCCGTGAAGGGACGTAATCTCTCCGAGGGTGTGCCCCGCAGCTTCACCCTCAACAGCAACGAGATCCTCGAGGCCTTGCAGGAGCCCCTGCAAAGCATCGTGAGCGCGGTGAAGCAGGCACTCGAGCAGACCCCGCCCGAGCTCGGCGCCGATGTGGCCGAGCGTGGCATCGTGCTCACGGGCGGGGGGGCGCTGCTGCGCGATATCGACAAGCTCCTGACCGAGGAGACCGGCTTGCCGGTCGTCGTCGCCGACGATCCGCTCACCTGTGTGGCTCGCGGCGGCGGCCGAATTCTCGAGCTGATGGACGAGCTGGGTCCCGGACACTTCGGTCTCGAGTGAGCCGAGCGGCGCGCCCATCGCAAGCAGCCCATGGAAAGCGCTCCTCCGGTAGTTGGGCGCAGCGCGTAGCGGATCTTGGCAGCTTTCACCGCAAGCCCCTACCGAAGCGCCGCCGGGCGCGGAGCCGCTCCCGGCTTTCGCTTCACGGTGTACGCAGCGCTTGCGATCGTGCTCATGTTTCTCGACCAGCGCCGCGGATGGCTCGAGCAGGCGCGCTACTACCTGAGCGCAGCCGCCTATCCCCTGCAGCTTGCCGTGAGCTCCCCCACAGCGGCATGGCGCTGGTTCGAGGAGAGCGTCGAGACTCGCCAGGCGCTGCGCGCGGAGAATGACGCACTGCGGGCGCAGGAACGGGTGCTCGAGATGCGGTCGCTGCGTTTCGAGGCTCTCTCGCGCGAGAACGGCGAGCTGCGCGGGCTGCGCGGAGCCCTGCCTCCGGTCGCCGACCACTGGCTGGTGGCCGAGATCGTCAACGTCGAGGTCAACTCACTGCAGCAGCGGGTGCTCATCAACCGGGGCGCACGCAACGGGGTCTTCAAGGGACAGGCGGTGATGGACAGCGCGGGCCTGCTGGGCCAGACCATTCATGTGGGGCCGTGGAGCGCCGAGGTGATCCTCATCACCGATCCGGAGCACGCCCTGCCGGTGCAGATCGAGCGCACCGGCGTGCGCACCATCGCGGTCGGGACCGGCGATACGCAATCCCTCGCGCTGCCTTACCTCCCGGCCAACGCCGATGTTGCTGCCGGGGACCTGCTCGTCACCTCGGGTCTGGGCGGTGTCTTCCCGCAGGGCTATCCGGTGGCCCGAGTGGTCGAGGTGCGCCGCGACGCAGTTCAGCCGCTCGCCCAGATCCAGGCCAAGCCTCTGGCTCAGCTCAATAAGCTGCGCGAGGTCATGCTCGTATGGTTCCGGCCAGACCATCCCGCAGGCCCCACACTCTCCCGCGGCCAAGGTCAGAGCACCGTCGAGGATGACCTCGCCAGCGGCAATCCGACCTATCGGCCTCAGCCCGTACCGCCGCGCCCCGCGCCCGCTCGGGCCTCCGCTTCCGCCTCGGTACCCACCACAGGCGCCCCGCAACCGGCATCGCACGCTCCGGCCTCGGCGCCGGGCTCCTCTGAACCGGCAGCGCCCCCCTCCCGCGCACCGGTCTCTTCCAGCGCGTCGGCGAGCGCCGGGGGACCGGCATGAGCGCCCGGGCCGTCGAGCCGCGTGGCCGCATGGTGGTAACGGCCTTCGCCGCGCTGATCCTGAGCGTACTGCCGCTGCCGGAGTGGCTCGCCATCGCACGTCCGGCGTTTCTGGTCCTCACGGTGCTGTACTGGTCCATCGCAGCGCCGCGGGCCGGTGGACTTACGCTCGGGTTCGCCTCCGGCCTGACCCTCGATGTATTTCGTGGCGCAGTTCTCGGACAACATGCGCTTGCTCTCACGACCATCACCTACGTGGCCGTGCGCGAGCACCAGCGGATTCGCTCCAAGCCTGCATTCCAGCAGAGTCTCATCGTGCTTCCGTTGCTCGGCGTGTACGAGTTCATCGTGTTTGCCATCGACGGCTGGAGCGGCCATCCAGTGGGCAACCCGCTGCGCTGGATTCATGTGGCCAGCGGTGCGCTCGTATGGCCGCTCGCCACCGCGCTCCTCGAGCGCAGCCACTCGCCGCGCTAGAGTCGTACCCGACCCATGACAAGCGTTCGGATCAAGGACCACTGGAGCGAGCAGCGGCTCTTCGAGAGACGCTCGCTGGTGGCGGGCGCTCTGATTCTGCTGGCCACTTTCGCGCTCTGTGGCCGGCTCTTCCTGCTGCAGGTCGTGCGACACGACTACTACACCCAGCTCTCCCAGGGCAATCGAGTGCGCGTCGAGCCCATCCCGGCCGCGCGTGGGCTCATGTACGACCGCAATGGCACCGTCATTGCGAGCGGACAGCCAGCCTATCAGCTCGAGCTGGTTCGCGAGGAGGTGCCGGATCTCGACTCGACCCTGCACCGCCTGGTTGCGATCGGGATGTTCTCCGCGGACGAGTTGCCCGATGTACGCCGGACGATCCTGGCGCGGCGCAGCTTCGACAGCGTGCCCATCCGGCTGCGCATGTCCGACGAGGACGCCGCGCGCTTTGCCGTGCACCGCTTCGAGTTCCCGGGTGTGGACATCAAGACGCGCCAGACGCGGCTGTATCCCTACGGAAACCTGGCGGTGCATGCGATCGGCTACGTGGGCGCGATCAGCGTGCAGGATCTCTCGCGCGTGGAGAACAAGGCGTACGAAGGGACCACGCTCATCGGCAAGGTCGGGGTCGAGGGCGCCTACGAAGGCAAGTTGCACGGCACCAATGGGTTTCGTGAGGTGCTCGTCAACGCGCAGGGCCGCTCCGTGGACAAGCTCGGCGCGCTCACTCTGCAGCTGCGCACCCAGGCGCCGGTCGCGGGCGACAACCTCATTCTGTCGATCGATCTGAAGACCCAGGAGGTCGCCGAGCAGGCCCTCGGGGACCACCGCGGCGCGGTGGTTGCGCTCGACCCTCGCAACGGTGATGTCATCGCGATGGCGAGCCACCCCGCCTTCGATCCCAATCTGTTCGCGCGCGGACTCACCTCGGCCGAGTACGCCGCACTTGCGAACGACATCGACCGGCCGCTGCTCAATCGCGCGCTCCGCGGAGCCTACCCCTCCGGCTCGACGATCAAGCCGGTGCTCGCGCTCGCAGCGTTGACGGATCACGCCATCGACCCCGAACACAAGGAGTTCTGCAATGGCGTGTTCTACCTGCCCGGCAGCCGCCACGTGTGGCGCGCGGACAAGGACGAGCCGCGCGGACTGCTCGACCTGCCGGAGGCGATCGCGCGCTCCTCGGATGTGTACTTCTACCGTCTCGCATCGACGCTCGGCATCGAGCGCATCGACGCCTTCCTTGCGCCGTTCGGCTATGGACGCGCAACCGGCGTCGATATCGGCGGAGAGAAAGCCGGGCTCTTGCCCACTCCCGAATGGAAGGAGAAGGTCTACAAGCAACCCTGGTATCCGGGCGAGACGGTGAACTTCGGTATCGGTCAGGGCTACCTGCTCGTGACGCCGCTGCAGCTGGCCCATATTGCCGGCATTCTCGCCGAGCGCGGCCGCAGCTTCAGGCCGCGGCTCGTCACCGCGATACGCGATCCGGATGGGCACGTGAAGCACCTCGCCCCCCTCGAGGACAAGCCGATCCTCGGTGTCTCCGAGGCGGACTGGACGCTCGTGGTCAACGCGATGATCGGGACGACCAGATGCGAGCGGTATTGCGGCACGGCGTGGGTGGCGTTCCGGAACGTTGCGTACACCGCGGCGGGCAAGACGGGCACCGCCCAGGTGTTCACGGTTGCGCAGAATGCCCGGTATGTGACCAAGGACGTGGCCGAGCGGCTCCGCGATCACGCGTGGTTCATCGCGTTTGCGCCTGCCGAGGCGCCGCGCATTGCGGTCGCCGTGCTGGTCGAGAACGCCGGATTCGGCTCGACCGGGGCAGCGCCCGTCGCACGCAAGGTGATGGACGCCTACCTGCTGGGTCCCGACGGCAAGCTCAAGCTCGAGCCAGGCAATAGTCCGATCGAGCCCGCCGCTCCGGCACCCCGAACGACAACCGCTGCCACTCTGGCGAGCACGCGCCCGTGATCTACGAAGAGCTGACGGACGCATCGCGCGCGCGTCGCACGCTCACCGGCACGGCGCGCATGCTGCTCGCACTGAAGCTCGATGGGCCGCTGCTCATCGGACTCGCCCTGATCGCCGTGTACGGCCTATTCGTGCTCTACAGCGCCTCGGGCCAGAGTCTCGGTGCCGTCGTGCGGCAGCTCGGGCATCTCTCCATGGGAGCGGCCGCGATGCTTGCGCTCGCGCAGCTCAGCCCGAACTTCCTGCGGCGCATCTCACCGTGGCTGTATGCATTCGGTGTGGTCCTTCTCTTGGTCGTCGGGGCGATCGGCTATATCGGCAAGGGTGCCCAGCGCTGGCTCGATCTGGGTATCTTCCGATTTCAGCCCTCCGAGCTGATGAAGCTCGCAGTTCCGATGGTGTGCGCCTGGTACCTGCACGAGCGGCCTCTGCCACCGAGCCTTCCCTCGCTCGTGCTCCTCGCCGTGCTGATCCTGGTGCCCTCCGGTCTGGTCGTGCTGCAGCCCGATCTGGGCACCGGCGCCCTGATCATGATCGCCGGCGCACTCGTCGTGGTCATGGCTGGACTGCAGGTCCGCATCATGGCGGCGCTCGCAAGCATGGGGGCCGTCGCCGCCTGGGTCGGCTGGCATTTCCTGCACGGCTATCAGAAGGAGCGCGTGCTCACCTTCATCAACCCTCAGACCGACCCGCTCGGGGCCGGCTATCACATCATCCAATCGACCATCGCGATCGGCTCCGGGGGGGTCTTCGGCAAGGGCTGGATGAACGGCAGCCAGGCACAGCTCGATTTTCTTCCCGAGCGCTCGACCGACTTCATCTTCGCGGTCATCGGGGAGGAGTTCGGCATGCTGGGTCAGATCCTGCTCCTGCTGCTCTACGCATTCGTGGTCGGACGGGCGATCTATCTGGCGTCCCAGACCCAGGACACCTTCGCCCGGCTGCTCGCAGGCAGTCTCGCGCTGACCTTCTTCGTCTACGTATTCATCAACACCGGCATGGTGAGTGGGCTGCTGCCCGTCGTGGGTGTGCCGCTGCCGCTGGTGAGCTATGGCGGCAGCTCGATGGTGACCCTCCTGGCAGGCTTCGGTATTCTCATGTCGCTGTACTCGCACCGGAGGCTGGTGGGCGCGTAGTGAAGACTCAGTCTCTCGCGGCGCTCGCCGCCGGCATCGCCCTCTTCAGCAGCGTGCCGAAAGCTCACGCGGAGCTTTCCGGGTTCGACCTCAAGCGTCCAGAGATTCGCCGCTTTGCGCGCGAGGTGGCGCGGCGCGACGCGCTCAGCCGGCGCGGAGTGCTGCGGCTGCTCGCGCACGCGCACCCCCAGCCGCAGATCATCGACCGCATGAACCGGCCTGCCGAGCGCGTCCTCGAGTGGTGGGAGTACCGTCAGCTGTTCCTCACGGAGAAGCGCATCGATCAGGGCGTGGAGTTCTGGCTCGAGCATCGCGATGTCCTCGAGCACGTGGCGGCCGAGCAGGGGGTGGCACCGGAGTATCTCGTTGCGATCCTGGGCTGCGAGACCTTCTACGGGCGCCAGACGGGGCGCGATCGGGTGCTCGATTCGCTCGCGACCCTCGCCTTCGACTATCCGCAGCGCGGGGAGTACTTCCGCGGCGAGCTCGAGCAGTTTCTGCTTCTGGTGCGGGAGGATCACCTCGATCCCCTTGCGGTGCGGGGCTCGTATTCCGGGGCGATGGGAGCGCCTCAGTTCATGCCTTCGGCGTATCGCCGCTACGCAGTCGATGAGAGTCACGATCACCGGCGCGATCTATGGAAGGACTGGGCGGACGTGCTCGCGAGCATTGCGAACTATCTGCGCCAGAATGGATGGCAGCCCGGCCAGCCGGTGCTCGCCGATGCGCGGCTCGACCCCGAACCGAGCTTCCAGCTCGACGCGCATGGTCTTGCGAAGGGCACGCTCGATGAGCTCAATGCCCAAGGCGCGCGGGTGGATCTGCCGCTGCCCGGCGCAACACCCGCGCTGCTGTTCTCGGCCCAGGAGACCGATGGGCCCTCCTATCTCATCGGATTCGACAATTTCCGCGCGATCATGCGGTACAACCGCAGCACGCTCTACGGCATGGCGGTCACCGCACTCGCGCGGAGCGTCGCCGCGCGCGTGCACGAGAAGGGAGCGGGCCTCCCGCCCGCCTGATGCGCCGGCACGGCGGCTCAACCTGCACCCTCGCTCTTGCGCTGGCGTGCGCGCTGGCACTTGCAGGATGCTCGCTCGTGCGCAACGGTCCGAATCCTCGCTCCGTCCCGCAGCCCAGTCAGCAGCCGATTCCCGTGCCTCCGGCCAGCGTCCTGAGCACTCCGGATGCGATCCCCCGCTTCGAGCCGCGCAGCAAGCTGGGCAACCCGCCCTTCTACGACGTGCTCGGGCACCGCTACTTCGTGCTCGCAAGCCCCGAGGGTTACATCGAGCGTGGCGTTGCATCGTGGTATGGCCCGACCTTCGACGGCCTGCACACCGCCACCGGCGAGCCCTACGACATGTACGGCATGACTGCGGCTCACAAGACCCTTCCGCTACCCTGCTACGTGCAGGTCACCAACTTGCGCAACGGACGCAGCATCGTCGTGCGCGTGAACGATCGCGGTCCGTTCGTGGCGAATCGGCTCATCGACCTGTCCTACACCGCCGCCGCCAAGCTCGACATGCTTCGCGAGGGCACGACGCTCGTGGAGGTGCGCGCGATCACCCCCGGTGAGCCTGCGAGTCAATCGCTCACGCGGGTCTCGGAATCCCCGGCGCCTGACCTGTACGTGCAGGTCGGCGCATTCTCGGATGAGCACAACGCCGAGCGTCTGCTCGAGCGGCTGCGGGCAGCCGGCTTCACGACTGCATTCGTGCTCGCGCGGCCGGAGAAGTCGCCACTCTACCGCGTGCGCGTGGGCCCAGTGGCCGGCGTCGCGCAATACGACGATCTGGTTGCGCGGCTCACGAAGTTCGGGATCCCGGATGCGCGCTTGACACTCGACTGACCGACACTCGACTGACGCACTCGGGCGGGCCGGCCAGCATGCGCAGGGCGCCCGCCGCACGTCTGCGCTACACTCCCCTCATACGAAGCGGCCGGGTGGCCACACCCACGCGAGCCGCACGGCACGACCTGACGGGGAGTCAATGACGGTCGGGGACGCACAGTCATCCAGGGACGGTTACACCCGCAGCAACCCCGGCGAGCTGCCCGAGCTGCACGTGCCGGTGCCGAGTGCAATCCCGGCGACCACGGTCGTCGTGACGGCAGCACCCGCCCCTGCAAGCCACCATCATCCGCATGTGCAGCTGCGCGTCCTGGAGAGACTGAAGCAGCACAATATCGGACGCGTCGTGGTGCTCTACATCGGCGTGTGCTGGTTCATCCTCGACCCGATTCATGTGGTGTTCCACATGCTCGGGGTGCCTGAGTGGGCCAACCGGCTGGTGGTGGTCGCGATGGGGCTGGGCTTCCCGGTCGCGCTCCTGACGGCCTGGATCTATCACATCACGCCAGCCGGCCTGCCCGCCAGCGGGCTCGATGAGCGCCGATCGTTGCTGCGGCGGACCAGCGCACGGCTCAACCGCGCCATCGGGGCGGTCGCCGCGCTGCTTGCGCTCTATTTCCTCCTGTATCACTTCTGGCTCGCCAAGCACGTGACCGAACCGGTCAGCGAGTCACGCGTGGAGGCCGAGGTGCCCGGAGCTGCGATCCCGCAGCGCTCGATTGCAGTGCTGCCGTTCGTGGATATGAGCCAGGCCCGGGACCAGCAGTACCTCGCAGATGGCCTGGCGGAGGAGCTGCTCAATCTGCTCGCTCAGATCCCTGAGCTGCGCGTGGCCGCGCGCACCTCGGCGTTCGCATTCAAGAACAAGCCCGAGGACATCACATCGATCGCCAAGGAGCTGCGCGTCGCACACGTTCTGGAGGGCAGCGTTCGCAAGGCAGGCGACCGCGTGCGCATCACGGCTCAGCTCATTCGGGCCGACAGTGGCTATCACCTGTGGTCGCAAACCTACGATGGCACGCTCGATGACATCTTCAAGCTGCAGGACCAGATTGCTGGTGCGGTCGTGCAGGCACTCAAGGTCAAGCTGCTCGGCGGCAATCTGCCCGATCGAGCCGCGCCCGCGAACGTGGACGCCTATAACCTCTACCTGCAGGGGCGATTCCTGGCGGGGCGACGCACGCAGGAAGGGTTCGCACAATCGCTCGATGCTCTGCAGCGGGCGCTGAAGCTCGACCCGAGCTACGAGCCCTCCTGGACGGAGCTCTCGATCGTCTACGGAGACATGGCGACCAGCGGATTGATGTCCCCAGACCAGGCACTGCCGAAGTCCCGGGATGCGGCGCAACGGGCGATCGAGCTCAATCCCAAGAGCGCGCGCGCACACGTTGCGCTGGCCTACCTCCACATGAACGATGACTGGAACTGGGCCGAAGCCGATCGCGAGATCCGCCAGGCGCTCATGCTCGAGCCCGGGAGCTCCGACGTCCTGCATGCCGCCGGAAGCCTCGATCTGGTGCTGGGACGCGTGAATGAGAGTGTGACGCTGCTGCGCGCCGCCCTGGAGCGCGACCCGGTGCGCGCCTCCACCTTCTACAACCTCGGCGTCGCGTATGCGGCCGCGGGGCGGCTCGACGATGCGCAGCGCGCCTTCCTCAGGGCCATCGAGCTGCGCCCGACGCTACCCTACACACACAATGCGCTCGGTCTGGTGCTCCTGTGGCGCGGCCAGACGCAGGCAGCGCTCGCGGAGATGAACCGCGAGACCGACGAGATGTGGCGGCTGCAGGGGCTCGCCATCGTTTATTCGGCGATGCACCGGCGTGCAGACTCGGACGCCGCGCTCGCGCAGCTCATCGCCAAGTTCCAGAAGGATGCGCCCTACGTCGTGGCCACGGTCTATGGCTATCGGGGCGAGGTGGATCAGGCGTTTGCCTGGCTCGACCGGGCGCTCGTCGCGCGCGATGCGTATCTGCCGAGCATCAAGGGCGATCCGTTGCTGAGGGGGCTCCAGCCCGATCCGCGTTACGCAGCGCTGCTCAGGAAGGCTGGTCTGCCGCCGTGAGCGTGATGCGCCTGTGACGGCGGCGCAGCCCGAGACCTCCCAGCCCGAGCGCACCGATGACTGCGAGGCCGAGCACCGGGGGCTCCGGCACTGCCGTCACGAGGTATCCGGTCGAGGCGCCCGGACTGGTCGTGATCGAGTAATCGCTCGGGCTCCCGTTGAGCGGGCAATCCGCGACGGTCGGTGGATCGAGAATGATCTTGGGATCGAGCTGTGCCGAAGCGCTGCCATCCCCATGCCGGCGTCGTCCGGGGCCGGCGGTGGTCAAGGCATCGATCGTGACCGTGTAGCGGTCCCCGTTGACCACGCACAGTCCGTCGGTCAGCTGCTGGCCCGGAGTGCCCCAGTCGCTGAAACAGTCGTCCCTGAAGCAGAAGGCCGTCAGGTCGAGCAACTGTCCCGACCAGTCCGATCCACCTCTTCCGGGATGGTCGGGATCCGGTCCGCTGATCACGAGCGAGAGATACGCTCCCGCATTGCCCGAGGAGCTGATGAGGCCCGTGCTCAGCACGTCGATCGGAATCAAATCATCGCCGGCGGGACCGGTGGCCTCGAACGAATAGGTCATCTCCGCGTTGGAGCGGACCAGGCCTCCGGAGGTCCAGGTGCTCATCGAGTCGATCGCCGTGCCCGTGCCGAACGTCGGCACGTAGCTCGCTGTTCCGATGCCGCCCGAGGTTCCGGCATAGCCCGGCGGAGTGCCCTGAGATCCGCAGTCACCCCCGACGGTCGAGCCCCGCAGCGGCGTGCAATCCTCGAGGACCGTGCGCCCCTGCACCACGTCATAGGTAAAATGCGCAGGTGACATGGGCACGGCAAACGCTGCTTCGGCGGCAAGGACGGTGATCCCCATCAGGCCCGCGGCCGCGACCCCGCGGGCGCGCGCGATCGATCTTGTTCTCATGTCTTCTTGTCCTTCCCTCGAGCGACTTCCATCTTATGCAGAATCGCGCAGGATCCGCCAGCGCATCATTCCATAATGCAGCGACTGTAAGGAGCACACCGTGCCTGAGCCACTCCCGCTCTGCTATTTGAACGGCGATTACCTGCCTCTGCGGGACGCGCGCATCTCTCCGCTCGATCGTGGGTTTTTGTACGCGGATGGCGCCTACGAGCTCATGCCCGTGTACGGTGGCCGGCCCTTTCGCTTCCGCGCGCATTGCGCGCGACTCACGCGCAGCTTGCGCGAGCTCAGGATGGAGGATCCGCTGAGCGAGAGCGAGTGGCGGCGCATGGTCGCGAATCTGGTCGAGCGGAATGCGCACCCGGGAGACTCGTACGTTTACTGGCAGGTGACGCGCGGCGCCGAGTGGGGCCGCAATCATGCGCCGCTCCCGGACATCGAGCGCACGGTCTTCGCCTTCTGCGCACCCTTTCCGGTCGCCGCGCCGGAGGTCATCGAGCGCGGCGTCGCGTGCATCACCGCCGCGGACACGCGCTGGGCGCGCTGCGATGTCAAGGCAGTGGCGCTGCTTGCGAACGTGCTGCTGCGTCAACTCGCGGTGGATGCCCAGGCTGCCGAGACGATCCTGCTGCGCAACGGCGAGCTGACCGAGGCTTCCTCGGCCGCGGTGCACGTCGTGACCGACGGCGTGCTGAGGACCCCGCCCCGAACGGAACATATTCTGCCCGGAACCACCCGGACTCTGCTCGAGGAGCTGGCCGAGCGGATCGGATTGCGCTGCGAGTCGGCACGCGTCTCGGAGGCCGAGCTGCGCGGCGCCGACGAGGTGTGGCTGTCCGCGGCCACGCGCGAGGTGGTCGCCGTCACGCGACTCGACGATCGCCCGGTCGGGACGGGCCAGCCGGGGCCCCTGTGGCGGCGAATCCACGGTGAGCTTCAGACCTACAAGCGAGAGCTCGCCGGCCAGCCGTGGTGATGCAGATCGCAACGGCGCGAGCTATAACCACTTTGTAACCGCCGTGCCGCTGACCCGCGCTGTGCCGCCGTTTAGGATGGTCGCAGCATGTCCATCACGCTCGATCAGGTCACCAAACGCTATCAGGACTCGACCGTCGTCAACGACGTGTCGCTGGACATCGGCGATGGCGAGTTCTTCGTTCTGCTCGGCCCGAGCGGCAGCGGCAAGAGCACGCTGCTGCGAGCCATTGCGGGCCTCACGGGCGTCGATCACGGCCGCGTTGCCTTGCATGGTCGCGATGTGACCCACCTTGCCGCGCGCGAGCGTGGCGTGGGGCTCGTCTTTCAAAACTACGCGCTCTTTCGCCACATGAGCGTTGCGGACAACATCGAGTTTGCTCTGCGCGTGCGCCGCATGCGTGCAGCGGACCGCCGGGCGCGCCGCCGCGAGCTGCTGCGCCTGGTTGCGCTCGAGGGCATGGACGAGCGGCTGCCGGCGGAGCTCTCCGGAGGGCAGCAGCAGCGCGTGGCCGTCGCACGCGCATTGGCGCACAAGCCCGATGTGCTCTTGCTCGACGAGCCGTTCGGAGCGCTCGATGCCAAGATCCGCGAGGAGCTGCGCCGGACCATCCGTCAGGTGCAGCGCGAGCTCGGGATCACGACGCTCCTTGTCACGCATGACCAGGAGGAGGCCTTCGCGCTGGCCGATCGAATCGGCATCATGAATCTGGGCCGGCTGCTGGAGATGGGACGCCCGGATGATCTGTACGCGCGGCCCGCCACGCGCTTCGTTGCGACCTTCCTGGGTGCGGCGAATCTGATGCTCGCGCGCCAGAGCGTACGGGGCGTCTCGCTGGGGTCCGACGCGCTGCTCGCGCCGCGCTTTGATTCCCTGCATCCGGTGCGCGAGCACGAGGTCGTCGCGGTCTTGCGTCCGGAGGAGATCGAGATCGCTCCCACCCGGGATGCCCTCAGCTCGACTTTCATGGCCGATGGCGTCGTGGGGGAGATCCTGTTCTGCGGGGCGCTGGAACGGCTGCGGGTGAGGCTGAGCGATGCGGCGACCGGCGCACATGTATTACGCTCCGACGACGGCGGCGAGGGGCCTTTTCTCGAGGTGACCCGCACGCAGCACGATCAGCGGCGCTTCCCCGTGGCCCCGGGACTGGAGGTGACCCTGGGTGTGCGGCGCTTGCATGTGCTGCCCACTCCTCTGTCGAGCTTCACGGCATGCGCTGCCAGCGAGGAGCTCGCGCAAGCGCTCACTCGTGAGCCTCTGCTCAACGAGCTGGCCACGCGGATGAAGACGCGCATCGCCGTGGACATCGATGCAGCGCTTGGGAGTCCCGCTGCGGAGAGCTCGGCCTCGGAGGGACCGGCGATCCTCGGAGCGGCGGTGATCGCCGCACAGCCCGGGGCGCGGCAGTGCATCGAGCGGCTGTTGCAGCGAGGCGCCGAGGAGGTCCTCGTGCTGCCGGATAACGCGGCCGCGCCGCGCCGGGTGCTCATTCACTGGGCCGACGAGACCGCGCGCCGTGCAACTCTTGCGGTCTCCGCGAGCCTGCTCCGCCACCTCTCGGCGGAAGCTGTCTACGTGGGCATCCTGCCGCGGGAGGGGCACGCGAGCGCCCCGCGTCCGATGGGGATGCGTGCCCTGCTCGATGCACGCTCCGAAGCGCAGGCAGTGCACGGATTCGACATGCGCACCGAGCTGCGCTTCGGCGAGGTGGCACGCGAGCTCGCGCTGCGCCTCGGTGAGTCCCAGGCTCAGCTGCTCGTGCTCGGTATCTCCGATGCCGCCGATCTCGAGCGGCGATTCGCCACGCTGGTGGCCAATCCCGGCTGGCCACTGCTCGTCGTTTATCAGCCCGGCACCACCGCGCGCGCCTATGGGCGTCCGAGAACGACGGACCTGCTCAGGCTCGCATGACCAGCCGGAAGCGATTCCACCAGCCGAGCGTCCTGCCGGGTTTTGGACTCACGTTCGGCTTCACGACGTTCTTTCTGAGTGCGCTCGTGCTGCTGCCGCTCGCGGCGCTCGTGACGATGGCAGGCTCGATGCACTGGGGCGACTTCGTGCACGTGGTCACGAGCGCACGCGCGCTCGGCTCGTATCGCCTCTCGTTCGGGGCCTCGGCGCTGGCTGCCGGCATCAACCTCGTGTTCGGCTTCATCCTCGCCTGGAGCCTGGTGCGGTACGAGTTCCCCGCCCGCAAGCTGATCGATGCGCTCATCGACATGCCGTTCGCCCTGCCTACCGCGGTCTCGGGCATCGCTCTCACGAGCGTCTTTGCGCAGAACGGCTGGATCGGGCGTTACCTCGCGCTCGCCGGCATCCAGGTCGCTTACACCTGGATCGGCGTCACCGTCGCGCTCACCCTGATTGGCATGCCCTTCATGGTGCGGACACTGCAGCCCGCGCTCATCGAGGTGCAGCGGGACCTCGAGGACGCGGCCGAGACGCTCGGGGCCGGCCGGGCTTACGTTCTGCGGCGCATTATCCTGCCCACGGTACTGCCGGCCATGCTGACCGGCTTCACGCTCGCCTTTGCGCGCGCGGTCGGGGAGTACGGCTCGGTCATCTTCATCGCAGGTAACCTGCCGATGAAGACCGAGATCACCCCCCTTCTCATCGTGATACATCTGCAGGAGTTCGACTATCGCGGCGCCGCGGCGCTTGGCGCCGTCATGCTCGTCATGTCGTTCATCGTGCTGCTCACCATCAATCTCATCCATGCCTGGGGACACCGCCGAATGGTGGCGAGCGCGCGCTGATGGCCGGTGGAATTGCAGTTGCGGTGCGCGGCGAGCTTGCCACTCGCCCCGGACGCGACACGGTCCGCGCCGTGCTCTTGCGCTGGACGCTCATCGTCGTCTCGCTCGCCTTTCTCGCCTCGCTGCTGCTCGCACCGCTTGCAACGGTCTTTGCAGTGGCCTTCCAGCGCGGCTGGCAGACCTACCTCCAGACGTTCGCGGATTCCGATACGCGCGATGCCATCCGCCTGACGCTTCTCACGGCGGCCGTGGTCGTTCCCCTGAATACGCTCTTTGGCCTGGCGGCCTCCTGGTGCATCGCGAAGTTCGAATTCAAGGGGAAGAGCTTCTTCGTCACCCTGATCGATCTACCCCTCGCCGTCTCACCAGTGATCTCCGGGATGCTCTTCGTGCTGCTCTTCGGCCTGCAGGGCTGGTTTGGGGGTTGGCTGCAGGATCACGGGATCACCATCATCTTCGCGCTGCCCGGCATCATCCTCGCCACCATGTTCGTGACCTTTCCTTACGTCGCCCGCGAGCTCATCCCGCTCATGCAGCAGCTTGGCAACGACGAGGAGGAGGCGGCCATCACGATGGGGGCGGGGGCCTGGATGACGTTCTTTCGCGTGACCCTGCCGAAGGTGCGCTGGGGGCTCGTCTACGGTGTGATTCTCTGCAACGCGCGCGCCATGGGGGAGTTCGGTGCGGTGTCGGTCGTATCCGGCCACATCCGTGGGCTCACCAACACCATGCCGTTGCACATCGAGATCCTGTATAACGAGTACAACTTCGCGGGGGCGTTCGCGGTGGCCTCTCTGCTGACGCTGCTCGCCGTGCTGACGCTCATCATCAAGTCGCTGCTGGAGCGCGCGGGCTATCAGCGACGCTGATCGCACATGCTCGAGCGCCTGAGCCCTCTGATCGCCAAGCTGCGCCTGGATCCAGCCAAGACGAGTCTCGGCTGGTGGCTGGTCGCAAGCCAGGTGGCGGTGGTCTTCCTGGCCGCCGGAGGCATCTCTTTCTACGCGATCGGCCGCCTGCACGACCTGGCCGACGAGCAGGGCAAGGCTCGCGTCCAGCTTGCGGGCGCGATGGCGCGCGAGGACGTGCGGCGTGCGAGCGAGGATGCGCTCACGCAGGCGCGCGTGCTCGCCGATCGCCCCACGCTCGAGCGCCTGCTCATGGAGATGCGCCCCGAGGAGCTCGCGCTGTTCCTGCGGCGCTTCTGCTCCTCCGACGTGATGGACGCGTGTGCGTTGTTCGAGAACGGGATGCTCGCCGCCCATGCGGGCACGGCCCTGCCGTGGAGTGATATCGCCGCGGAAGCCGCCGAGCAGGGCCAGAGCTTTCTCGCCGACCCCACGCAGTCTCCCGCTCCGGTGCTCGGTGCCGCCGCGACCGTGACGGGACACCCGACCGCGAAGGTGCTCATCGTGCGGCTGCTCGACGATCGCATGGCGGCGAGCCTCACCCGGCAGGTCGGCCTGTCCGTGCGGCTCGTCAACTACGCAAGCTTCGCTCGCGCTCCGGTCGATGCGTTCACGGCGCTGCACACTGCGGGGCTTGCGGATGGCAACTCAGCCGTGCAACGGATCAACTCCCTGGATTTGTACGCCGCGAGCTTCCCGCTGTTCGCCTCGACCGGGGAGGCGGTTGCGCTCATCGAGGTGAGCCTGCCGGCCGCCCAGATCGACAGCTCCGCCGCACGCCTCATCCGCCATCTCCTGATCACCGCGTTGATCCTGGCGGGACTCGCCGTGCTCGCCGGCATCATTCTCGGCCAGTACGTGACGGGGCCGGTGCGAGCGCTCACCGAGGCGGCCGAGCGGCTCGGGCAGGGTGACTTCTCCACCTCGATCCCGCCCGGCGGGGCCGCCGAGGTCGGCTCGCTCGCACGGACGATGGAGGACATGCGCCGCAATCTGGTGGAGCTGACGGGTACCTTGCGCAAACGAGAGGCCGAGGCGCAGGCCGTCCTGTCGGGAATCGTGGAAGGTGTCTACGCGGTCGACCGCAACCGCACCATCCGCTATCTCAATCCCCAGGCTGCGAGGCTGCTGCAGGTGGATCCTCAGGAGGCCGTCGGGCGCTTCTGCGGAGATGTGCTGCGGCCGCGCCTGAAGGGCGCGGCTCGCCCGTGCGAGGACCAGTGCCCGATCCTGCACGCGCGCGTGGAGGGGACTGCACGCGCCGTGGAGCATCTGCAGGCGAGCGGGCGCGGGGAGCGCACGACGATCATCACCAGCTCCGGCGTCGTCGAGGGGATTCAGGTCCAGGTCATCCGCGACGAGACCGAGCTCGAGGCCGTGCGACGCGCACGCGATTCCGTGCTCGCGAACATCTCGCACGAGTTTCGCACCCCCCTCGCCGCGCAACTCGCCTCGATCGAGCTGCTGCGCGAGGGCATGGCGCAGATGGGCCTCCCCGAGCGCGAGGAGCTGGTGCTGTCCCTCGAGCGCGGCACTCTGCGCCTGACGCGCCTCATCGACAATCTGCTCGAGAGCGTGCGCATCGAGTCGGGCCAGCTCGGCATTCGCCGCCAGAGCGTCGATCTGGCCGAGGTGATCGACGAGGCGGCCTCGCTCATTGGCTCGCTGCTGAGGATGCGCAAGCAGACTCTGGAGATCGATCTGCCGCCGCAGCTGCCGCTCGTGAGCGGCGACCGGACGCGCCTCACCCAGGTATTCGTGAATCTGCTCGCCAACGCCAACAAATTCGCGCCCGAGGGCAGCGTGCTTCGCATCGGTGCCGAGCAGCAGGCAGACACCATCCGCGCGTGGGTCGAGGACGAAGGTCCGGGGGTGCTCGAGAGCGAGGGCGCTGCGATCTTCGAGCCCTTCCGCCGGGGCGCCGAGGAGGAGCCCGAGCCCGGCGGCCTCGGACTTGGACTGTGGATCGTCAAGTCGATCGTCGATCGTCACGGCGGTAGCATCCACGTGGGGCGCACCGCCGAGGAGCGCACGCGCTTCAGCGTCACCCTCCCGGTGGACACCAGCGCATGAAAGTTCTGATCGTCGATGACGATCGTGATCTGCGCGAGTTGATCGCCTTCGCGCTCACCCAGGCCGGGTTCCTCGTGGTCAAGGCCGCCGATGGACCGAGCGCCGTGCGCCTGTTCGATGCGGAGGGGCCGGATCTGGTGGTGCTCGATATCAACATGCCCGGCGCCAGCGGCTTTCAAGTCTGCGAGGCCATCCGTGCGCGCTCGGCGGTGCCGGTCATGATGCTCACGGTGCGCAGCGAGGAGGAGGATCTCATCAAGGCGCTCGACCTGGGCGCGGACGATTACCTCACCAAGCCCTTCAGTCCGAAGACTCTCCTGGCGCGCATCAAGGCGCTGCTGCGCCGCGCGGGCATGGAGAGCTCCGCGGCGCCACTCGAGGCGGGTCAAATCGCGCTGAATATCGAGGAGCACACCGCAAGCATCGCGGGCGGCGCCCCCGTGCGCCTCACGAAGCTCGAGTTGCGCCTGCTGCAGATGCTGCTCGCCAATGCCGGCCGCACCGTGAGCTCGGATCGCCTGCTCGTGCATGTCTGGGGTCACCGCAACTCCGGCGACCGCCAGCTCCTGAAGCAGCTCGTGCACCGCCTGCGGCAGAAGATCGAGGCCGACCCCGCCCTGCCGCGCTACCTGCAAACCGCCGCCGGTGCCGGCTACAAGCTGATCGTCGAATGAACCGCACCGCGCTCATTGTCCGCTGATCTGATCGAAGATGGCCCCGTCGGCGAAGTGCTCCCGCTGCACCTTCTGCCAGCCGCCGAAATCGGCGACCGTGGCCAGGGTCAGCTTCGGGAACTGCTGCGCATAGCGCGCCGCGACCTGCGCATCGCGCGGCCGGTAGTAATGCTTTGCGATGACCTCCTGGGCCTCCCTGCTGTACAGGTACTGCAGGTAGGATCGAGCGACCTCGCGCGTTCCGTGCCGCAAGACCACCGTGTCGACCATCGCAACGCACGGCTCGGCGAGGATGCTGACGCTCGGCACGAGGATCTGAACGTGGTCGGCTCCAACTTCCCGCATCGCGAGAATGGCCTCGTTCTCCCATGCGAGAAGCACATCCCCGATGCCCCGCTGCACGAACGTGGTGGTCGCCCCGCGCGCGCCGGTATCGAGGATCGGCACGTGGCGATAAAGCTGCCGGACGAACTCCAGCGCACGCGCCGGGGTGCCGCCGGGCTGGCGCAGCGCCCACGCCCAGGCAGCCAGGTAATTCCAGCGCGCGCCGCCGGAGGTCTTGGGGTTGGGTGTGATCACTGCAATGCCGGGGCGCGTCAGATCGCGCCAGTCGCGGATGCCTTTCGGGTTGCCGCGGCGTACCAGGAAGACGATCGTCGAGGTGTATGGAGCGCTGTTGTTCGGCAGGCGGCTCTGCCAGTTGAGTGGCAGCAGCTTGCCGCGAATCGCGATCTGATCGATATCCCCCGCAAGCGCGAGCGTCACGACATCCGCGGGCAGGCCGTTGATCACCGAGAGCGCCTGTGTGCCCGACCCCCCGTGAGATTGGCGCACGGTCACGCTCTGGCCGGTCCGCGCGAGCCAGTAGCGCGCGAAGAGCGGATCGTATTCGTTGTACAGCTCACGCGTAGGGTCGTAGGAGACATTGAGCAGCGCGACCTGCGTGGCAGCGGCGAGCCGTGTTGTGAAGGGTGCGGCAAGCGCGGCCGCGGCGGCTTGCAGGGCAACTCCGTTGAAGCCGGCCAGGAACCTGCGTCTTTGCGGGTTGAACGTCATCGCCCCGAGTTTAGCGAGGGACGGCCGTGCGCCGCAGTAACAATCGGGTGACGGCTCAGGTCAGCCGCAGCTCCCGCAGCACCCACGGCGCAAGCCCGCTCGTCACGCGCTCCAGGGACTGCCCCTCGACGAGGTCGGACAGTTGAGTCATCTCGAGTCCCGCGTAGCCGCAGGGGTTGATGCGCCTGAAGGGCTCCAGATCCATGCAGACATTGAGCGCGATGCCGTGATAGCTCGCCCCGCGGCGAATGCGCAATCCGAGGCTTGCGAGCTTGCGCTGCGCCACGTAGACACCGGGCGCATCGCCCCTGGAGTGCGCCTCGATCCCGAGCTCGCTCACATAACCGATCACCGCGCGCTCGAGCGCGCCGACGAGATCCCGCACGCCGAGCCCGCCTCGTCTGAGATCGATGAGCGGATAGACCACGAGCTGTCCCGGTCCGTGATAGGTGACCTGGCCGCCCCGATCGGTCTGGATCACGGGAATGTCCCCCGGAGCCAGCAGGTGCTCAGGCTTGCCGCTCATGCCGAGGGTGAAGACCGGCGGATGCTCGAGCAACCAGAGCTCATCGGCCGTGGCCGCATCGCGCGAGTCGGTGAAGCGCTGCATCGCACGCCACGTCGGCTCGTAGGGCACGAGTCCCAGCCGCCGGCACGTGATGGGCGCGGAGCGAGGCAGCTCCGGTGCCCCCGTCGGCTCAGCGTGCAAGGAGCGCGCGGTTGTCGAGCCCGGCATTGTTACGCTCGAGCGCACGCTCGGCGCGGTAGCTCGAGCGCACGAGGGGCCCCGAGACACACTCCACGAAGCCGCGCTCGAGGGCCCACTGCCGATAGCGGTCGAACTCATCCGGCGGCACGAAGCGCTCCACCGGCAGGTGATGGCGCGTGGGCTGCAGGTACTGGCCGAGGGTGAGGATATCAACACCCGCACGGCGCAGATCGTCCATCGTCGCGGCGATCTCCTCGGAGCTCTCACCAAGACCCAGCATGAGACTCGTCTTGGTCAGGACAGCCGGCCGGTGGCGCTTGGCATGTCCGAGCACATCCAGCGTCTGCTCGTAACCGGCGCGAGGATCTCGGACCGGATGCGTCAGCCGGCGCACCGTTTCGATATTCTGCGCGAACACCTCGATGCCTGAGTCGACGACCGTTTCCACGGCGGCAAGGACACCCTGGAAGTCCGGAGTGAGCGCCTCGACTGCGGTGGCGGGACTGCGCGCCTTGATCGCGCGCACGCACGCTGCGTAGTGCGCGGCACCCCCGTCGGCGAGGTCATCGCGATCGACGGAGGTGAGCACCACGTACTTCAGGCCCATGAGCTCGACCGTGCGCGCCGCGTTGAGCGGCTCCTCGGGATCCAGCCAGCCATGGGGGTTCCCGGTATCGACCGCGCAAAAGCGGCAGGCCCGCGTGCACACCGCCCCCATCAGCATGAGGGTGGCGGTACCGGCGTTCCAGCACTCCGCGATGTTCGGGCACTTCGCCTCCTCGCAAACCGTGGCGAGGCGATGCTCATGGACGAGGGCTCGAACCTTGCCAAAGCCCACCCCCGAGGGTGCCTTGACTCTGAGCCAGGGCGGCTTGGGCGGGGTGCCTCGATCGCCTGCTTCCGCCGCGCCTGCGCAAGTGCCTCCACCTGCGGGCGATTGCAGGCCCGGGCGGGCCTTGATGCCGTCGCGAATGGCCGTGAAGCCCTGAGGCGTCAAGTACTTCTCGCCGCTGCGCATGGTGTCATTGTACCGCGTGAGTCGCCTCGGCCCTCAACGCCGCAAGCCTGGGCACGGCCGCCCGGGCCAGGGCGAAGTAGCGGCGATCCTTCTCCACTCCGATGCTCGCATAGCCCAGCGACTCGGCCGCCGCGAGGGTCGATCCGGAGCCGGCGAACGGATCGAGCACGACGCCCTCCCCGAGCGGCAACGCGGCCCGGACCAGGGCACGCAGAAAGCTCTGCGGCTTCAGGCTCGGATGCCGAGCGAGCTCGCGCTCCGAGCGGTGGGTGGGGGCCGAACGGATCACATCCGCGAAGGGTTTCTCCGCCGACACTCGGCGGAATCCTCCCGTCCTCCAGCGCCGCAGATTGTCCTGCGCGCGGCCGTCCAGCCGCTTGCGGTAGGCGAGCCACGGCTCGAACATCGAGCGTGGCATCACGCTCACCTGCGCGAATTCCCTGTGAGCCGCCTTGGGCCGATCCCCACCGCGCAAGGTGCTGACCAGCCGGATGACCTCGCCGCGGCGCTCGAGCCCGGCGCGCGCGAGCGCGCTGCCCACGATGAACGAGACGAGCGGGTGGCTCGCGACGATCACGTTGGCTCCTGGAACGAGCACCGGCAGCAGTGCGCGGCCCCATTCGAGGAAGAATGTCTCGAGCGCCGCAAGATCATCCGGCGTGAGAACGGTGAACCGCGGCAGCGGGCCCCGCTCGATGCCATCGAACCGGGGCGGGATGCGCCACACTCCGCCTCGACCGGCGCGCAGCTTGTGCTGCTCGCGCGGCGAGTATTCGGTCAATCCATACGGTGGATCCGTCACGACGGCGTGAATCGAGCTGGGCGGCTGGCTCGCGAGCCACTTGAGACAATCACAATGGTGCAGGACCGCGCGGCCGAATCGGAACGTGGGCCACACCCGGTGCACCAGGGCGTCGGGGCGGGACATGCCTGGGCTATCCGGTGGCGCGCGTGCCGCCGCCGCGCAGCCGCGCATCGAGCGCCGCCAGCTGCTGCGCCGTACCGATGTTCATCCACTCGCCGCGATGGACCTGGCCGCGCAACCGGCCCGCGGCGATCGAGCGCTGCAGGACCTGCACGAGCGGGAAGCGCCCCACCGCGTAGCCCGAGAACATCTCCCGGCGGAAGAGGCCGATATTCGCGTAGGTCAGCCGATCCTGCTCGCGAGCGACGACGCGATCGCCTTCCAGGGCAAAGTCCCCGCGCAGATGATGCGCGGGGTTCGCAACGAGCACCACCTGCGCATCCGCTTGGGCTGCAACATGCAGGCTGAGGAAATCGAAGTCCGTCCAGATGTCCCCGCTCACGACGATGAACGGATCGGATCCGAGCAGGGGCAGGGCGTTGACGATGCCACCGCCGGTCTCGAGCGGGATGGGCCCCTCTTCGATATAGGAGATTCGAACCCCGAGCTCCGCGCCATCGCGCAGCGAATCGCGAATGCGCTCTCCGAGCCAGGAAAGATTGATGACGATGTCGCGGATGCCGGCGCGCGCGAGCGAGGCGAGCAGGTATCCGATGAGCGGCTTGCCGCCCGCGAGCAGCAGCGGCTTGGGCGTGCTATCCGAGAGCGGGCGCATCCGCTCGCCTCGTCCGGCTGCCAGAACCATCGCCTTCATTCGCGTGCAAGCGGCGCTGCGACGCCCCGGGTGTTGGCATGCGCCAGATGCGGGGCTGCGCGCAGCTCGAGAAAGCGTCCGAGCTCGGCGAGCTCACGATGGGCCGCGCAGACCTCGAGCACGTAGGCGAGCGTCAGTGGCAGGTCATGCAGGTACCCGGGCTTGCCGTCGCGGTGGTACAGGCGTGCGAAGATTCCGAGCACCTTCAGATGGCGCTGCACACCGATGAGATCGAACCAGTGCAGGAGCTCGGCATCGCTTGCGGCCGCCGTGCAACCCCGCGCCAGGAGTCGGGCTCGATGCGCGCTCACCCATTGCACCACGCGCGGACGCGGCCAGGAGATGTAGCAGTCCTTCAGCAGCGACACCAGGTCGTAGCCGATCGGCCCGCGCAAGGCGTCCTGGAAGTCGATCACACCGGGGTTGCGAGCCGCCATCACCATGAGATTGCGCGAATGGTAATCGCGATGCACGAAGACCTGGGGCTGTGCAAGCGCCTCGCGGATGATGAGCTCGAAGGACTCGGAGAGCAGCTCGCGTTCGTCCGCCGTGAGCTCGAGCCCGAGGTGGCGCGCGCAGAACCACTCCGGCATGAGGGAAAGCTCTCGCAGCAGCGGCTCGCGATCGTAGGGCTCCAGCGCCGCCGCAGCGGCTGCGCCGCGAGCCTGGATGTCGGCCAGCGCCTCGAGCGCATCGGCATACAGCGCCTCGGGGTCCCCGCCCGAGCGCAACCGGGAGAGGTATTGAGTCGAGCCGAGATCCTCGAGCAGCAGCAGTCCTCGTTCGGTGTCGCACTCGTGAACGTGGGGGACGTGAATGGCGAGCGACTCGAGCAGCGCGCTCACCTTCAGATAGGGCCGCACATCCTCGCGGTCCGGTGGGGCGTCCATGACGATGAGCGTCCCGCGGGGACCGAATGCCCGGAAGTAGCGCCGGAAGCTCGCATCGCTCGAGGCCGGCTCGAGGCGCTCGAGCTCGATCCGCAGCTCGCGCGTGAGCCAATCCGCCACGAGCGCAAGGCGCGCGTCGCGGCCGGTCGCGGCAGCCTGGGGGATCGCGTCGGCGTGGGCCATGAATCCTGAAGTGATGCGGTGAGCTTCGAGCGCGAATGCGGCACGCCATTATAATGCCGAGCCGCATGCTGTCTCCGCGCCCATCGCCGCCGCTGTGCGGGCCGTCACGCCCGCGCCAGATCGCTCGGCGGGCCGGCGCGGCGGTCGCATCCTGGCTCCTGTCGGGCCTGCCGTTGTCTGCGCTCGCGCAAACCACCGTTGTGCCGACCACCACTGCGCCACCCACGAGCAGGCCTTCCAGTACCGCGCCGTCCACTGCGGTGCCGTCCACGAGCGCCACAGCCTTTCCGCTGTTCTGCCCATCCGATCTGCGCAGCGGCGCCGGGCCGTTCATCAAGGAGACCCGGCCCAACCCGGATGCGAAGCTCGACATCGACGCCGACAAGGTGCAGTACGACGCGGATGGCAACGCGACCGTCCAGGGCAACGTCGTCGCGCGTCAGGGGGACCGCGAGGTGCGCTCGGACCAGGCGCAGTACAACCGCGCCTCGGGCGACCTCACGGTGCAGGGCGCGGTCACCTACCAAGACCCGATCGTGCGGCTGAGTGGCCAGGACGGGAAGTATTCACCCACGAGGGGCGCCGAGGTGCGCTCGGCTGAATTCTCGCTGATCGAGCGCAGCGGGCGCGGCTCGGCGAGCCTCCTTGAATTGACCCCCCAGGGCAACCTCGACCTGAGCGGGGTGCGCTTCACGACGTGCCCGCGCAGCGATCAGTCCTGGCAGCTGAGCGCGAGCGACCTGGCGCTCGATACGACCAACCAGATCGGCACGGGCCGCAATGCGGTCGTATCCCTCCACGGGGTGCCGATCATGTATCTGCCCTGGTTCTCCTTCCCGCTGAGCAATGAGCGCAAGAGCGGCTTTCTGTTTCCGAGCGTCGGCAACAACTCGCAGAGCGGCTTCGAGCTGCAAGTGCCGTACTACTGGAACATCGCACCCAACGCCGATCTCACGTTCTCGCCGATGATCTACACCCGGCGCGGCGTGGACCTCGCAGGCGAGACGCGGTTTCTCACCGACGATCAGAGCGGGGAGCTGCAATGGCATTTCCTGCCGGATGACCAGCGATTCGAGTCCGAGGTACAGGGCGTGGACCTCGCGGCCGGGCAGGCGGGCTTGCCCGTCTCGGGCATCGGAGGATCCGACCGCAGCTTCGTGACTTTCCACGACGTGGCGACCCTGCCCGAGGATGTGCGGGTACAGATCGATGCGGCGAACGTGAGCGACCCGCTTTACTTTCAGGACTTCGGCAGCGGACCGGAAACCACGAGCACCGCGTTCTTGCAACGCCTCGCGCAGGTGACCTACCGCGACGAGAACTGGAATCTCGGAGCCGCCGCCCAGCAGTACCAGGCGGTCTCGGTGGACCTGCCGGTCCCCAACGAGTACCTCCCCGATCAATACCGCCCGTACGCGCGCGCGCCGTGGATGTGGGCGAACGGGGATTTCGGCTGGGGCCCGGCCGACATCGTTCGTTACGGGCTCAACTCCGAGCTCGTGGACTTCATCCGCTCCGGACTGAGCGGCTGGCGGCTCGACCTGATGCCGCACGCCGGGCTCGACTACGAGGACCCGGGCTACTTCGTGCGCGCGATGCTCGACTGGCGCTACACGCAATACGAGCTCGACAATACCTTGCCCGGCGAGTCTCGCGCGCCCTCGCGTTCCCTGCCGATCACAAGCTTCGATACGGGGCTCAAGCTCGAGCGTCCGTGGCAGGACGACCGCACGCTCACCCTCGAGCCGCGCCTGCTTTATCTGTACGTTCCGTACCGAGACCAGAGCGATCTGCCGCTCTTCGATACCGCGCTTCCGGATCTGAACACCGTCGAGCTGTTCCGCGACAATCGCTACGTGGGCGCCGACCGGCAAAGCGATGCGGATCAGGTGACGTTCGGACTGACGAGCCGCCTCTTCGCCGACGGGACGGGTCAGCAGTTCTTCTCCGCGACCCTGGGACAGGCGTATTACCTGCAAACACCGCGGGTCGAGCTTCCCGGGGAGACCCTGGGTGATCGCTCCGATTCGGACCTCGTCGGGGATTTCGTGCTGAGCGCGTACAAGAACTGGAACGTGGACGTGAACCTCGAATGGAACCCCGCCGCCGATCAGGAGGAGCGCACGTTCGTTCAGCTGCAGTTCAAACCCGAGCAGGAGACCGTCATCAACGTCGCCTATCGCTATCAACGTGACGTGATTCTGCCCTCAGCTCTTGCGACCCCGGGGGAAGTACCGCCGATGCTCGAGGCGGCCCCCCCGAGCTTTACCCAGAGCCAGACGCTCAATCAGACCGAGCTTTCCACGGCCTACCCGATCGCACGCGGCTGGCACGTCCTTGCACGCTGGGTGTACGACTTCAGCGCGCACGAGGGTATCGACCGCCTCGCCGGCTTCGAGTACCGGGCATGCTGCTGGCGGGTGCGTCTGCTGTATCGCCGGTACCTGATCAACGGTACCGGTCAGGAGGACACCGCCTTCATGTTCCAGATCCAGCTGAGCGGCCTTGCAGGGGTGGGCCCGGCGACGGACGCTTTTCTCGGAACGGCAATTCAGGGATACTCGCCTCCTTTGCTCGCGCGCTGATAGGCTCGGTCCGACCGGCCCCACCAGCCAGAGGCCGTACCGCCGTGCGGCTCGCCGGCCGTCACGCGCTCACGGGAACTTTTCGATCACGGCTACGCTCGGTTTGTGGGTCGGGCTGTGCTCGCATGGGTTGCAATGTTATGAAAACACTCCGGCGCGGAACCTTCGTCAACCTGTCGTGCTGCTGCGCACTGCTGCTCGGGCTCATCGGCACGGGGCTCGCGCGCGCGCAAACGCGCGATCTCGCCACGACCGGCCAGCCGCTCGACAGGATTGCGGCCATCGTGAACGATGGGGTCGTGCTGATGAGTGAGCTCGACGACGAGCTTGCCCTCGTCACTCAGCGCCTGCGCGACCAGAAGCTCGAGCTCCCGCCGGAGAACGTGCTGCGCCAGCAGGTCCTCGAGCGGCTCATCGTCGAGGAGATCGAGATGCAGCGCGCGGACAAGGACGGCATCAAGATCCCCGATGAAGCGCTCAACAATGCGCTTCAGGATGTGGCTCAGCGTAACGGCATGACGCTTTCTCAGCTGCCCGATGCGCTCGCCCAGCAGGGGGTCGATTACGCCTCGTACCGTACGGCGGTGCGTCGCCAGCTGACGCTCACGCTGCTGCGGCAGCGAGATGTGCTGCAGCACACGAGCGTCACCTCGCGCGAGATCGATCGATACCTCGCCCAGGAGGCGAAGCATCCCTCGGGGGCGAGTGAATACAACATCTCGCACATCCTCATCGCCGTCTCCGAGGACCCCTCGCCCGCGCAGCTCACCGCGGCCGAGCAGCGCGCCCAGGACGTGTACCAGCGCGCCAAGTCCGGTGAGGACTTCGCGAAGCTCGCGGTGTCGTACTCGAACAGCGACACCGCTCTGCAAGGCGGAGCGCTCGGCTGGCGCAAGGGTTCGGAGCTGCCGACCTTTCTCTCGGACACCATCTTGAAGCTCAAGCCGGGCGAGGTGAGCCCCCCGCTGCGCGCCCCGAACGGCTACAACATCGTGAAGCTCATTGCAGTACGCAGCGCCGACCAGAAGGTGATGGTCGATCAGGTGCATGCGCGACACATCATGATGCGCACGAGCGAGCTGCAGGACGATGCGCTCGTGAAGCAGAAGCTCGAGCAGCTGCGCACGCGCATTCTCAAGGGCGAGGATTTCGCCGGGCTTGCGCAGATCAGCTCGCAGGATCCGGGCTCGGCGAGCGAAGGAGGCGATCTGGGATGGGCGGCGCCGAACACCTACGATCCCGAATTCGAGAAGGTGCTCAACAGCCTTCAAGTCAATGAGATCAGCGAGCCGTTCAAGACGCAGTACGGCTGGCACATCGTACAGCTGCTCGGGCGGCGGCGTTACGACAGCACCGACGAGCTCAAGCGCAAACACGCGGCCGAGGAGATTCGCGCCAGCAAGGCCGACGAGGAAACGGAGCTCTGGTTGCGCCGTCTCAGGGATGAGGCCTACGTGGACTCCAAGCTCTGACCGACCGCCTCCCTCGCATCGCGCTCACCTCGGGCGAGCCGGCCGGAATCGGTCCGGATCTGTGCCTCGCGCTTGCGCACCACGAGTTGCAGTGCCAGCTCGTGTGTCTCGCCGATTCGAGCCTGCTCGCCGAGCGAGCCCGCCTGCTCGGCCTGCACAACCTTGCGCTACGGCCCTACACCCCCGGCGAGCAGCACAGGCATGCGCCGGGGGCTCTCACCGTCCTTCATTCCCCGCTTGCGGTGTCATCGCATCCGGGGCGCCCCGATGCGCGCAACGCCCGCGCCGTTCTCGAGCTGCTCGATCGAGCGGTCGAGGGCTGCGTGTCGGGCGAGTTCGATGCAATGGTCACGGCGCCGGTGCAGAAGAGCTGCATCATGGATGCGGGCATCGCCTTCTCCGGCCACACGGAATACCTGGCGGCGCGGACCGGTGCCCGGCGCCCCGTGATGATGCTGGTCGCCGGGACATTGCGGGTGGCGCTCGTCACGACGCACATTCCGCTCAGGGCCGTGAGCTCTGCGATCACGATGGCCTCACTCGAGGACGTGCTCGAGATCCTCCACCGCGACCTGAGGAAGTGGTGGCACATCGCCGCCCCCAGGATCGCCGTATGCGGGCTCAACCCGCATGCCGGCGAGAGCGGCCACATCGGGGACGAGGAGATCCAGACGATCTCCCCCGCGCTCGAGCGCGCGCGCAGCCGCGGCATTCAGGCGGAGGGCCCCCTGCCGGCGGATACTGTTTTTGTGCCGCACCTGCTCGCCCGCTACGATGCGGTGCTCGCCATGTATCACGACCAGGGCTTACCCGTGATCAAGCACGCCGGATTCGACCGGGCGGTCAACGTCACGCTGGGACTGCCGATCGTGCGCACCTCCGTGGATCACGGAACGGCACTGCACCTCGCGGGCAGCGGCCGTGCGGATGCGGGCAGTCTCCTGGCGGCGATCAGGCTCGCGATCGAGCTCACGGCCGCTTGACTCGTGCCGCGCGTCCGCAAGCGCTTCGGCCAGCATTTTCTCCATGATCCGGCGGTGATCGAGCGCATCGTGCGTGCGATCGATCCCCGCCCTGCCGACCACCTGATCGAGATCGGACCTGGCCGCGGAGCCCTCACCCGCAAGCTCCTGGGCGGTGAGCTCGCAAGTCTCGATGCCATCGAGATCGATCGTGAGCTGGCCTCTCACTTGCGGGCCGAGCTTGCGAGCGAGCCGCGATTGCATCTGCACGAGATGGATGCCCTCGACGTCGACTTGACGCGCATCTGCGAGCAGCGGGGAGGCAAGGTTCGCCTGGTGGGCAATCTCCCCTACAACATCTCCACGCCGCTCCTCTTTCACTTTCTCGCGGCTGTGGATTGCATCGATGACATGCTCTTCATGCTGCAGCGGGAGCTCGTCGCGCGTATTGTGGCGCAGCCGGGCACTGCCCAGTACGGGCGTCTGACCGTGATGCTGGCGCCGCAGGTGCGCGCGGAGCGCTTGTTCGATGTAGGTCCGGGGGCCTTTCAGCCGGCCCCGAAGGTATGGTCCTCGGTGTTGCGTCTGCGCCCGCTGCGGCAGCCCCCGTTCGTGCCGAGCAGCGCCTATGGTGAGATCGTGGCCGCAGCATTCGCACAGCGCCGCAAGACTCTGCGCAACGCTCTCAAGGGCTGGCTGACACCCGCGGAGATCTCAGCCTGCGGCGTCGATCCCGGGGTGCGCGCGGAGACCCTTGCACCCGCCTCGTTCAACGAGCTCGCGCGCCTGGCCGAGCACCGCATCGTCCAGGCAGGGGGAGTGTGAACATGCCTGTATATCGCAGGATTCTGCTCGCGATCGAGCTCAACGACGGCGCGCTCGAGGCTGCCCGTCGTGCACAGGCCCTCGCCCGCGAGCTGGACGCCGAGCTCGAGCTGCTGCACGTGGTCGAGTACGTGCCGGTGGAGCCCATGGGCGAGACGTTGATGCCCTCGGTCCAGATCGAGGAGGAGCTCCTGCAGGGCGCGCGCAAGCAGCTCGCAACCCTCGCCGCGCAGATCGGCCTCGCCGCGGAGCGCTGCCGCGTCGAGGTGGGCAATGTCAAATCCGAGATCGTTCGCACGGCCCGCGAGCACCAGATCGAGCTCATCATCGTCGTGAGCCGCGAGCGGCACGGCCCGTCGATCTTACTCAACCTGACGGACGATACCGTCCTGCATGCCGCACCCTGCGACGTGCTCGCCATGCGGGTGCGCAGGTAAGATAGTCATGATGGAAACCGCGGACGAAATGCAGGCCCACGACATCAAGGTCGACGTCGAGACGAGCTTCCTCGCGGAGCAGTCCGATCCCGGCCGGTCGCGCTACGTCTTCGCCTATACCATCACCATCCGCAACGAGGGTAGCGCGCCTGCGCGGCTCCTCACCCGGCATTGGATCATCACTCACGCGAATGGGAAGGTGCAGGAGGTGCGCGGCGACGGAGTCGTGGGGGAGCAGCCCTACCTCAAGCCGGGCCAGGGCTTCCGCTACTCGAGCGGCGCCACGCTCGAGACGCCCGTGGGAGTCATGCAGGGCAGCTATCAGATGATCGCGGACGATGGGGAGCGCTTCGATGCGCCGATCGCCCCGTTCCGCCTGGCCATGCCCGGAGTGCTGCACTGAGATCCAATGCGCTACGCGATCGGGGACATCCAGGGGTGCGCGGCGGAGTTGCGCGCGCTGCTTGCCAGGATCGGGTTCTCGGCCGACCGTGACCAGCTCTGGTTCGTCGGCGATCTGGTCAACCGTGGACCGCGATCGCTCGAGGCGCTGCGCTATGTGCGCTCCCTCGAGGACAACGCGGTGGTGGTGCTGGGCAATCACGATCTGCATCTGCTGGCCATCGCCCTCGGCGGCGAGAGCGCCCGCAAGGCAGATACGCTCGATGAGGTGCTGGCGGCACCCGACCGGGACGAGCTGATCGAGTGGCTGCTGCACCGGCCGCTCGCGCACTTCGATGCCGAGCGGGGCGAGCTGCTCGTGCACGCGGGCCTGGTGCCGCAGTGGACGGCCTCTCAGGCGGTCGAGCTCGCCCGCGAGGTCGAGCAAGCGCTGCGGCGCGACGCACGTGCTTTCCTGCAGCGTATGTACGGCGATCGGCCGGACGAGTGGCACGAGACTCTGTCGGGGGTGGAGCGGTTGCGCTTCACCGTGAACGTGCTCACGCGGCTTCGCATGTGCACGCCCGCGGGACGCATCGATCTGAGGATCAAGGGTCCCCCGGGTGAGGCGCGCTCGGATCTGCGGCCGTGGTTCGAGATTGCTCAGCGCCAGAGCCGTGATGTGCGCATCATCTTCGGGCACTGGTCTGCGCTCGGCTATGTCAACGCGCACAACGTCGTATGCCTCGACACGGGCTGTGTCTGGGGTGGATCCCTGACGGCTTTGAATCTCGACCGCCCCGGGGAGCGCGTGAGTCTGCCATGCGCCGGCTATCGTTCAGCGGGCTGACCGCGCCGACCGCGCTGTCCGCGGTGCCTACGGCGGCGTGGCCGGCGCCCAGCTGACCAGGATCTGCTCGGTCTTCGACGTGTAGACCCCAGGCACAAGCTCGAGGTCCACCGGCTTTGCGCCACCGGGGATGATGGGGATCACCAAGCGCTGGTCGGCACGCACTTCGAGCTGGCCGATCGTGCCCGGCCTCACACGCACAGCCAGGCGCACCGGCCAGGTCGTGCCCGGCGCCGGATGCAATACGACACCTCCCGTGCCGGAGACACCCTGCAGATCGAGGACCAGGGTGTTGCGCTTCCAGTACTGGGGGAAATCGAGCTGTGCTGTCCCCGTGGGGGAGGTGATGACCAGCTCGTGCACGAGCTCGGGTGGTGGCGGCGGACGATGCCTCCAGGGCCAGTGCAGATGGCTGCAGGCGGTCAGCATCACCGCGCCGGCGAGCGCCGGCAACCTCATCGACAATGCGCGCACTTTGCCCCCCAGGGACGTGGGCCCGGCAAGTCGCTCTGCCGGCGCCCCGGGGGATACCATACGCGAATCCGCCACGGGGCACACTGTATGCCAAAGCAGACGCTTCAACCCATCGATTTTCGCCGCTGGATAGAGGACAACCGGCATCTGTTGAAGCCGCCGGTCGGCAACAAGCGTATCTACCGCGACAGCGACTTCATCATCCAGGTCGTGGGGGGACCCAACTCTCGCAAGGACTATCACGTGGACCCTGGCGAGGAGTTCTTCCACCAGATCGAGGGTGACATGCTGCTCAAGACCATCCAGCAGGGCCGGCCCGTCGATGTTCCCATCCGCGCGGGAGAGATTTTCCTCCTGCCCTGCGGGGTTCCTCATTCCCCGCAGCGCTTCGCAGATACCGTGGGGCTCGTCATCGAGCGGGACCGGCGCCCCGGCGAGCAGGATGGTCTGCAGTGGTACTGCGAGCGCTGTGGCCATCTGCTGTACGAGGAGTTCTTCCCGCTCACCGACATCGAAACGCAGTTTCCGCCGGTGTTCGAGCGGTTCTTCGGCAGTCTGCAGCACCGCACGTGCTCGCACTGCGGAGCCGTCATGGAGCGCCCCGGTTGAAGGCGCGTGTGCAGATCGGCGCGGCGGAATCGGTCGTGGATCTTGGACACCCGCTGAGCCTTGCGATGGAGCTGAGCTTCGGCGGAGACAGTCCGCGCCACTTCGGCGCGCCCGCTGCGAGCTCTCGGCCGCTCTGCGTGCCGGGCTTCTCGGGCAGTGTCGCCGGCGGGGCAAGCTGCAACTGCAGCACCCTCACGCTGACCCCGCATTGCAACGGCACGCATACGGAGTGCGCGGGACATATCACGCTACAACCGCTCGATGCGTTTCGCACGGTGCCCCCGGGCCTGATTCCCGCCGTGGTTCTATCGGTGGCGCCGGAGCTTGCCGCCCGCACGAGCGAGACCACGCGGCCGTTGCCGCACGCGGGTGACCACCTCATCACGCGCCGGCTGCTTGCGCGCGCATGGCAAGGAGACTCGCGCGCGCCTTCGATGGCCCGTGCGCTCGTCATCCGCACGCTCCCCCTCGAGCGCACGAGCGCGGTCGCGCCGTATCTATCGGTGGAGGCCATGCTGTGGATCATCGAGCAGGGCATCGAGCATCTCATCGTCGAGCTGCCTTCCATCGATCGCGCGCAGGACGAGGGCGCTCTCACGGCGCACCGGCTGTTCTTCGGCCTGCCACCGGCGGTCAGCGATCTCGATCAAGCGCGTCGACGCCACTGCACGATCACCGAGCTCGCCCATGTGCCGCGCAACGTGGCGGACGGGGAGTACTTGCTCGAGCTGCAAGTGCCCGCACTTGCCGGCGATGCAGTGCCGAGCCGCCCCCTGCTCTTCGCGCTGCACACGGCCTCGCCATGACTGCCGAGGAGGCACCTGCGACGCTCGACCATGCGCGCGATCTCGATCGCGCGGATCCCCTGCGCAACTTCGCGGCACGCTTCGCGCTGCCGCGCGATGCGAGCGGTGCGCCGCTCGTCTATCTCTGCGGCCACTCACTCGGTGCCATGCCGCTCGCCGCGCGCGCTGCCGTCGAGCAGGAGCTCGAGGACTGGGGGAGCCTCGGCGCGCTGGGCCACGAGAGCGCGCGCCGACCGTGGCTGCGCTATCACGAGCAGCTCCGACCGGGTCTCGAGTATCTGACGGGCGCGCGATCCGGGGAGATCGTCGCGATGAGCTCCCTCACGGTCAATCTGCACCTGATGCTGGCGAGCTTCTATCGGCCGGTGGCGCGGCGAACCAAGATTCTCATCGAGTCGGGCGCGTTTCCCTCCGATCGGCACGCCGTCGCCTCGCAGATTGCCTGGCATGGACTCGACCCGCAGCGCGAGCTGATCGAGCTCGCCCCAGCTGCGGGGGAGGATCTCATTCGGCAAGCGGATATCGAGTCCACTCTCGCTCGCCATGGCGATCAGATCGCCACGATTCTGTGGCCCGGGGTGCAGTACCGCACCGGCCAGCTCTTCGAGCTTGCCCCGATTGCGCACGCGGCGCGCGGCGCGGGCTGCACGGTGGGCTTCGACCTCGCGCATGCGATCGGCAACGTGCCTCTGGCTTTGCACGACTCCGGAGCCGATTTCGCGGTGTGGTGCAGCTACAAGTACCTGAACGCCGGCCCGGGGGCGGTGGGCGGCTGCTTCATCCACGAGCGCCACGGGGCGGGCGAGGGACTCCCGCGGCTCACCGGCTGGTGGGGACACGACCCGGCCACGCGCTTTGACATGGACCCGCAGTTTCGCGCGGCGCCCGGGGCGGACGGTTGGCAGGTGAGCAACCCTCCGGTCCTCTCGAGCGCTCCGCTCATTGCCTCGCTGGAGATCTTTCGGGAGGCCGGCATGGCGCGGCTGCGCGAGAAATCCGTGGCTCTCACGGCCTTCCTCGAACGACTCGTGCGGCCTCTCGCGAGGATCGTGACCCCGTCGGCTCAGGAGCAACGGGGCTGCCAGCTCTCGATTCGAATCCCCGCTGGCCCCACCGCACCCAGCGCAGCTCGCACCCGGCGAATCCTCCAGGCACTGGAAGCACACGGGGTCGTCTGCGACTTTCGCGCACCCGATCTCCTTCGCATCGCCCCTGCACCGCTCTACAACGGCTTTGAGGACGTGTTCCGATTCGCCGAGCAGCTGCGGGAAGCGCTCGAGACCGTTCGGTAGTGCGCGCCCGCCGGCATCTCAGCATCGTGGGCGCGGGACTCGCCGGCCCGCTGCTCGCAATCCTGCTCGCGCGCCGCGGGTTCGCAGTGACCCTGTACGAGCGCCGCGGCGATCCCAGGAACTCCACGCCCGAAGCCGGACGCTCCATCAATCTCGCACTCGCCGCCCGAGGCATGCGCACGCTCGAGCATGCGGGCCTCATGCAGCGCGTCCGCCCGCTCCTCATCACCATGCGCGGCCGCATGGTGCACGAGCTCGGCCGCCCGGCCTGCTTGCTGCCCTACGGACAGCGCGAGGAGGAGGTCATCTATTCTGTCGGGCGCGCGGCGCTCAATCATCTGCTCATCGAGGAGGCAGCTCGCCACTCCGGCGTGACGCTGCGCTTTGACCACTCCTGCGGCGGCGCGGACCTCGCGCGCGATGCGCTGCTGCTGCGCGACCTGCGAGCCAATCGTGCGTACGAGGTCCCGCTCGCCCCGACGATTGCGACCGACGGCGCCGGATCGCCGGTGCGCATCAGCCTTGCCGACCAGGGCGCAACCCGAGCGAGCGAGGAGCTACTCGACCACGATTACAAGGAGCTCACGCTTCCCGCCATCGACGGCCGTCACGCGCTCGATGCGAATGCGCTCCACATCTGGCCGCGACGCGGCTTCATGCTCATCGCGCTGCCCAACACCGACGGCAGCTTCACGGCCACGCTCTTCTTGCCGCGCGCCGGACCTGCGAGCTTCGCCTCGCTGGGCAGCGAGCGCAGCGTGCGCGAGCTCTTCGCACGCGAGTTCCCCGACGTGATGCCTCTGATGCCTGGCCTGCTCGAGGAGTTTCGCACGCATCCTCAGGGGCACCTCGGCACCGTGCATGCGCAGCCATGGCACGTGGGGGGACGGGCGCTGCTCCTGGGCGATGCCGCGCATGCGATCGTGCCCTTTCACGGGCAGGGGATGAACGCGGCCTTCGAGGACTGCCTCGAGCTCGATGCGCTGCTCGAGACTCATGCGAGCTGGGAGGCGCTGTTCGCAGCGTTCGAGGCGCAGCGCCGGCCGAGCACGGCAGCCATCGCGCAGATGGCGATCGAGAACTACGAGGAGATGCGCGAGCGCGTGCTCGACCCGAGGTTCCTCAGACAGAAGTCCTGGGCGCTCGAGCTGGAGCGGCGTTTCCCGGAGCGCTTCATTCCGCGCTACTCCATGGTGATGTTCCACCCCGAGATCTCCTACGCCGAGGCGCTGCGCCGCGGCACCGTGCAGCAGGAGATCCTCGATGAGCTCGAGGCGCGCGCGGGGGGCAGCCAAACGCTCGACGCCGAGCGGGCGCGAGAGCTGGTGGCAATGCGCCTGTAGCCCCGAAGCAGCGATTCTGGATGGCGCTTCACAGACAGAGCCCGCCTCGCAGCCTAGCGTCGCCCCCCAGGACCCCGATTCCTCCGTCGGTCGAGCCTGAAGGTTACACTCGTGGCAACAAAACCCGTGGCAGTGAGCATCGTGCTGGTTGCGCTCGCAGCCGTCGCCTACCGCTACTATTACACGAGAGTCATCGCTCCGATGCATCGGATCGGAACGGCTCAGGCCTGGACGGTCCTGCAAACGGTCGAGGCCGAGCATCGCTCGGATTCAGACCGCGACAGTGCGGTGCTGCTGCCCAATGCCGATCATTCGCGATACACGCTGCTCGGTCTTCCGACCGGTAGTGCGCGCCTTCCGCGGGCCTGGATCATCCTCAATCAATGGACACCCGGCGCGCGCATGAAAATGATCCCCGCAAACGCGCACATTCACGTGCAATGTGGCTATGTGGAGCAGGTGCTGAGGACGGCGGACGTCGAGCCGGGGGTGAGGAGCTTCCTGAGGAGCCGATGCGTGCCCGGCAATGCGATCGGGCGCTGAGCCCGCGCGCTCCGGAGCAGGCGCCTGGGCCCGGGGTACCAGCCGATACGTCCACGCAGCTACAGGTTCCGCTCGAGAAATGCCTCGATTGCTTGCAGCACGGCCAGCCGTGTCTCGCTGCGCGAAAGCCAATGATCATCGCCGGGCAATGTCAGAAGCGTCGCGTTCTTGCCCGCCTCGTGCAGCGCCGACCACATCATCTTGGACTGTGCGAACGGGACGACGGTGTCGTCCGTCGACTGGATGAGCAGAACGGGCACCCTCACCTGTGCCGCCGCCCGATCGGGCGACTTCTCCGCGACCTTCCCGTCGAACGCCGAGCCGATCTCGGTGCGCCAGTAGGCCACCGCATTGG
Organism: Steroidobacteraceae bacterium; assembly: GCA_035524075.1. GTDB lineage: Bacteria > Pseudomonadota > Gammaproteobacteria > Steroidobacterales > Steroidobacteraceae > JASHUC01. The sequence continues at coordinate 36,376 of DATKPP010000027.1, forward strand.
AGTCCGAGCCATTATGCTGTGCCTCGTAAGCCTGCAGGGAGAGCAGATCGGAGACTCCGTTCACGCTCACCGCGCATGCGTACAGGTCCGGCGTGAATGCGACGCCCGCAAGTGCGGCATATCCACCGTAGCTCGCGCCCACGATGCAGATTCGATGCGGGTCCGCGATGCGCTGGTCGATGAGCGCCTTGACTCCATCCGTCACGTCATCCTGCATCAACCGGCCCCACTGGCGAACTCCTGCATCGGCAAACGCTTGACCGAACCCCGTCGATCCCCGGAACTGCGGCTGCAGAACCGCGTAGCCGCGCGTGGCCAGAAACTGAGCCCACCAGTCGAAGTCGTAATCGTCACGCGCCCGCGGACCGCCGTGAGGCATGACGACCAGGGGAAGTGGCTGACCGGCGGCATCCGGTGGGGTCGTGAGGTAGGCAGGAATCTCCGCGCCGTCGCGCGCGCGGTATGTGAATGCCCGAACCGCACCGAGCTTGACACCCGTGAGGTCCGGATACTCCTCTCCGACGATGTCCGCTCTGTGTGATGCATAGTCGATCAGATAGAACACGGGTGGCGCGGAGGGGCCCGAGACCCGCGCGATCCACTGCATCCGATCCCGATCCGGGCTGTACAGCGCGACCTCGCGCCCCGGGAAGGATGCTTGGAGCGCTTTCACGTGCCGTTCGATCGCGGGATCCAGCCAACGTATCTGCGGCTGGATGCCGGAGAGCTCCACACCGGCCGGGGCACCGTCGAAGCGGTCCGCAATCACACCCGTCACGTCCAGGTTCGGATCCTCGAGCAGCACCTTCGGCCCGGACCCATCGAGAGGCCGGGCCAGGAGCTTCGCATGTCCATCCTTTCCGGATTCGATCGTGACGATTGACTTCCCATCCGCGGTCAGGCCCTCCAGAGCAGTCTCCCGATCCGCGCGGTAGATCTCATCCCATGCGAGGCCGTGCTTGGCCAGGATGCGAAACAGGCTCTTGTTCGGATACCACTCGCTGCGCGCAACTGCCGCTCCATCGCCGTTCACCACCCAGTCCTCGGTGAAGGGATCCCCCATCTCGATGCGCGTGCCATGACCGGTGCGCGTATCCACCTCGAAGAGCATCGAGACCCACCCCGAATCCTCCCGATCATTCCAGATGTGCGTCCCGATCGACTCGCGGGCGGCCGTACTCGCGTAGTCCAGGGTCGACATGATGACCGTGTTCGGCTTCGTCACACGCCAGGCCACGAGGTCGGCGCCCGTCACGAGCTGACGCTGATCCTGCATGAGCAACAGGCGTGCACGGCCGCTCGCGAGATCGAGGGTGAACGTTCGAAAGAATTCCTGCTTCTGCTGCGCGGAATCGGGCCGCGTGACGCTCACACTGAAGAGCAAGGTCTCATCGCCCGCCCACGCGATGGCGCGCAGCTTCGTCTCCTCCGGAAGCGCGAAGGGGCGCAGAAGCTTGCCGGCGGCGCGGTCGAATACCACGATGCGCTGGGGTGTTGGTCCCTGATCGCACCACGCGATGAACTTTCCATCCGGGCTGAGCTCGACGAAGCTCGTTCGCGGCAAGGTTCCAAACGCAGCCGCCGGTGGCGCCCCCGCGGCGGCGGCAAGTCCGGTGCCGGGTGCTACCGAGCAGAATGGCGCTGCGACTGCGAGCAGCCTCAAAGCTGCTCCGAGTGTTCTGTCGTTCCGCATGGACCGCCTCCCGTTCGACCTCGCTCGTTACCCGCTGCGGCACCCCCCCGCACGCTCGAGCACGCAAAAGCTCATCGCGAATGGGTGTCGCTCGTCTGCTGGATGCTCCTCGCGCAAGCTCTCCCGCCACTCGTTCTCTGCCACCACCGGGAAGACCGTGTCACCGTGGACCGCTGCGTGCACGTGCGTGAGGTAGATCCGTCGCGCACAGGGTAGCGCCAGGCGATAGATCTCGGAGCCGCCCACGACGACCAGCTCGCCGGCAGCGTCCGATCGCGCAAGCGCCTCCTCCAGGGAGTGGACGCCGATCGTCCCGGGGCTCGACCATCCGCTCGTGCGCGTGAGCACGAGGTTGGTACGCCCCGGAAGCGCCCGGCCGATCGACTCGAAGGTCTTGCGGCCCATGAGGATCGGCTTGCCCAGAGTCAAAGCCTTGAAGCGCTTGAGGTCATCCGGCAAGTGCCACGGCAGACGGTTGTCGCGCCCGATGACGCCGTTGTCGGCGACCGCTGCGAGCAGCGAGACGACCGGGCGGACGCCCCCACTCATCGCGATCTGCCGTGACGGGCAGCGCGTTTCCGGGCGCCTCCCGTTGTGCCCTTCTGGCGGGCTCGACTGCGGCCGGGTGGAGTTCCGCCCCGCCCTTTGGCCGTGACGCGGACATTGGCTCTCTTGCTCTTGCTCTTGCGCTTGCGCGGCGCCGAGCGGCGCGGCGGCCACAGCATCGTCCCGCGGCAACGCGCCGCCCCGCAGCGGCACGCGTAGATCTCATCGACGTTCGGCGGATCGTTACGCTCGCGCCCGATCTGATAGTCGTAGGCGAGCTCCTCCCCGGCTGCGATATCGCGAACCGCGTCGATGAATACGTGGCGCCGCTCGATCACCGATTCGCAGTTCGGATCGCACGAGTGGTTGATGAAGCGCGCATCGTTTCCCCCGACGCCCGCATCGATCACCAGCCCGCGATCCACGCTGAACAGGAACGTATGATTGTCGCTTTCCTCGTGGTCCTCGTAGCGGCGATCCGCCTCGGCATGCGTGATGCGATCGCCCGTGTATTCGATGATGCGCATACCCTTGGGGATGCGGCGCCGCGCGAACACTCCGCGGCCGTGCACGTCCGAGCTGCGCACCTCGATCAACACGCGAACCTTGCTCGCCATATGCTCGACCCGTCCCTCCGTCGCCTGAGAGGCCTCACACGGCCACGGCCGCGGCAATGGCGGGGTGATGGCGGTAATTGACGAACTCGAAATCCTCGTACACGTAATCGAACAGAGTCGGCGGGCGGCGGCGCAGCACCAGGCGCGGCGGCGGATAGGGCGTGCGCGCGAGCTGGACGGCCACCTGCTCGAGATGGTTGAGATAGAGGTGGCAGTCGCCCCCGGTCCACACGAGCTCCCCCGGCGCGAGGTCGCACTGCTGGGCAAGCATGTGGGTGAGCAGCGCGTACGAGGCGATATTGAAGGGCACACCGAGAAAGAAATCCGCGCTTCGCTGATACAGCTGGCAGGACAGCGCGCCATCGGCCACGTAAAGCTGGAACAGAAGATGACAGGGCGCAAGGGCCATCCGCTCGAGCTCTGCGACGTTCCAGGCGCTCACGAGAATGCGCCGCGAATCCGGATTGCCCCGTACGGTCTCGACCGCCTGGCTCAGCTGATCGATCGTGCGGCCGTCCGCAGCGGGCCACGCACGCCACTGCTTGCCGTAGACAGGGCCGAGCTCGCCGTGCTCGTCGGCCCACTCGTCCCAGATCGTCACGCCGTGCTCGTGCAGCCACGCGACGTTGGTCTCTCCGCGAAGGAACCACAGCAGCTCGATGATGACCGAGCGCAGATGAATCTTCTTGGTCGTGACGAGCGGGAAGCCCTCGGAGAGATCGAATCGCATCTGATGGCCAAAGAGCGAGAGTGTGCCGGTTCCGGTGCGATCGCTCTTGCGTGCACCCTCCTCACGGATTCGCCGCAGCAGGTCGAGATACGCCTTCATTGGAGGGGCGGCGCCCAGTTGCCCGAGGGCGCGCGTCTGCGGTAGGCCCAGACCATGAGCACCACGCCCACGAGGATCATCGGCATCGAGAGCACCTGTCCCATGGTGAGCCAGCCGCCGGCGAGGTAGCCGATCTGCTCATCCGGGATGCGCACGAACTCGACGATGAAGCGCGCCACTCCATACATCAGCAGGAACAGGCCCGAAGGGGCAAGTCGTGGCCGCGGTCTGGACGTATAGATCCACAGCACGGCAAAGCTCAGCAGGCCCTCGAGCAGGGCCTCGTAGAGCTGCGAGGGATGGCGCACGATGCCGTTCACCTCGAAGCCCCACGGAAGCGTCGTGGGCTTCCCCCAGAGCTCCCCGTTGATGAAGTTGCCGAGCCGGCCTGCGAAGATACCGATACCCGGAAGCGGCGCGGCGAAGTCGAACACGTCCGCGATGTGCCTGCCACGGCGTATGGCGAAGATGCTGAGCGCGACCAGCACGCCGATCAGCCCGCCGTGGAAGGACATGCCACCCTCCCAGATCTTCAGCGGATACCACGGGTCCTTCGCCCAGAAGGTCAGGCCATAGAAGAGCACGTACCCGACGCGTCCGCCGAGGATCACCCCGAGCATCGCGTAGAACACGAAATCGTCCACATCGACCGCTCGCCAGGTCGAACCGGGGCGCGAGGCACGCGAGCGCGCGAGCCACCAGGCCGCCGCAAAGCCGACCAGGTACATGATCCCGTACCAGTGCACGGCGATCGGGCCGATCCGAAAGGCGATCGGATTGATGTGCGGGTAATGCAACATGAGGCTCGCGCGAAATTCTATCGGTTTATCACTCGCGTGCCACGCGGCAGAAGAGCGCCTTCAGGTAGCGTGTCTCCGGAATGGCCGGATGCACGGGATGGTCGGGGGACTGTCCACCGAGCTCGAGGACCTGGACGAAGCGCCCGCAGTGCCGCCCTGCCGCCTGTACCGCGGCCAGCAGCTCCTCCTCGGCCAGGTGATACGAGCACGAGCAGGAGATGAGGAGCGCATCGGGCTCGGTGAGCTGCATCGCGAGCTGATTGAGCTTGCGGTAGGCGGCCTGACCCTTGGGAATGTCCTTCTTGCGTTTGATGAAGGCGGGCGGATCGAGGACCACCAGGTCGAAGCGCGTCCCCGCCTCGTGCAGGGCGTGCAGCGCATCGAAGGCATCCTCGCGCACGCATTCGAGCGCGACCCCGTTGGCCCCCGCGTTCCGCTGTGCATACTCGAGAGCGTCCCTGGATGCATCCACGCACGTCGCCCTGGCAGCTCCGGCTCGCAAAGCGAGGACAGCCCACGCCCCGACGTAGCTGAACACATCGAGCACCCGGGCGCCCGGGCGCAGGTAGCGCAGCATGCGCGCCCGGTTTGCGGCCTGGTCGTAGAACCAGCCCGTCTTTTGGCCCCCGGCGAGGGGCGCATGGAAGAGCACCCCCGATTCGCGCACCTCGACTTCCGCGGGCGCAGCCCCAAAGGCCGGTCCGGCAAGCTCGGGCAGTTGCTCGAGTGTGCGCGCGGCGGAGTCGTTCTTCCAGAACAGCGCAGCGGGTGACAGAACGGCCTGCACGGCCTTCTCGACGATGGGCTTCAGGGCTTCCATCCCCGCCGTTGCGATCTGGCCGACGATCAGGTCGCCGTAGCGGTCGAGCACCAGCCCGGGCAGGCCGTCGGACTCCCCGTACACCGCGCGGTAGTACGGCTGCTCAGCCGCGAGCCGGCGGCGCAGCTGCAATGCTACCTCCAGGCGATGCGTGAGAAGCGCCTCGTCGATGGGATGCCGGGCGTCGCGGCTGAGGATGCGCGCGCAGATGAGCGCATGAGGATTGACGTATGCGTAGCCGATGAAGCGCCCGCGATCGGACTCCACGGTCGCGAGGTCACCGGGCCGGAACGCCGCAAGCGGTGTACGATCGGTGTCCACCTCGTTGCTGAACACCCAGGGGTGGCCTGCGGCAAGACGCCGGTCCTCGCCACGCTTGAGACTGAGCCGTGCGGGCGCATCGTAGACGGGGACGGAGTTCACGGGATGATTATACAGGGCTCGACCTGGAGCGACGCTCATGACCCCCCGACATCGCAACCCGGACGGCACGCCGAGGTACACGAACCGTCTGATCTGCGAGACGAGCCCCTACCTGCAGAAGCACGCTCACAACCCGGTGGACTGGTTCGCCTGGGGAAGTGAGGCGTTCGAGCGTGCCAGGGCCGAGGAGAAGCCGATCCACCTGAGTGTCGGCTACGCCTCGTGTCACTGGTGCTCGGTCCTCGAGGAGGAGAGCTTCGAGGATGACGAGACCGCCCGGCTTCTCAACGAGCGCTTCATCAACATCAAGGTCGATCGCGAGGAGCGTCCGGACCTCGATCGCATCTATCAGATCGCTCAGCATCTCATCACGCAGCGCTCGGGCGGCTGGCCGCTCACGATGTTTCTGTCCCCCGAGGACCGCCGCCCCTTCTTCGGCGGTACCTACTTCCCCAAGGAGCCCCGCTATGGCATGCCGGCTTTCAAGGACGTGCTCGCTCGCGTGGCCGACTACTACGCGGCTCACCGCGCGGAGCTGCGCGCGCAGGGTGACGCCCTCATGCAGGTGTTCGACGAGATCGAGCCACCGGCAGCCCCCTCCGACGCGCGCCTCGACTCGCGCCCGCTCGAGGCAGCCCGCGCCGATCTTGCGGCCCACTTCGACCGCCAGTTCGGTGGATTCGGCGGCGCTCCGAAGTTTCCGCATCCGTTGACGCTCGAGTTCCTGCTGCGCCGCTGGCACGCATCGGCCGCTGGGCCACCCGATGGTGCGGCGCCGGCCGCGGCGCCCGATCACGCGGCTCTCCAGATGGCCTCGCTCACTCTGCACCGCATGGGCGACGGGGGACTCAACGATCAGCTCGCCGGGGGCTTCTGCCGTTACTCGGTCGATCCGTACTGGATGATTCCGCACTTCGAGAAGATGCTGTACGACAACGGCGCGCTCCTGGCTGCATACGCCCAGGCAGCGCTTGCAACCGGCGAGGCGTTCTACGCGCGCATCGCAGCCGCGACCGCCGAGTGGGTCATCCGGGAGATGCAGTCTCCGCTCGGTGGGTACTACTCGAGCTTCGATGCCGACTCCGAGGGCCACGAGGGCAAGTACTACGTCTGGGATCGACACGAGATCGAGCGGGTGCTCTCCGCGGAGGAGCTGGCCGCATTTGCTCCGCGCTTCGGCATCGATCGCGAGCCGAATTTCGAGGGCCGCTGGCACCTGCACGCATTCGTCTCGGTGGAGGAGATCGCGGCCCGGCTCGGTGCATCGACGCAGCAGGTGATCGAGCGCATCGATTCCGCGCGACGCAAGCTGCTGGCCGTTCGCGCCCAGCGCATCCCACCCGCGCGCGATGACAAGATACTCACCTCCTGGAACGCACTCACGATCCGGGGCATGGCCTTCGCAGCGCGTGCGCTCGGGCGCAGCGACCTCGCCGAGTCCGCCTCGCGCGCCCTGCGCTTCATCCGTCGGACGCATTGGCACGACGGGCGCCTGCTCGCCACCAGCCGCGAGGGACGCGCGCATCTTGCGGCCTACCTCGACGACTACGCCTACCTCGCCGATGCCATCCTCGAGCTGCAGCAGGTGCGCTTTGCCGCTGACGAGCTTGCCTTCGCGCGCGAGCTGCTCGATGTGCTGCTGGAGCATTTCCTCGATCCGCAGACGGGTGCGCTCTACTTCACCTCCGACCAGCACGAGCGGCTGATTCACCGCTCCAGGTCCTTCGGCGACGATGCCACGCCCTCCGGAAACGGGATCGCCGCCCTCGCGTTGCAGCGCATGGGCTATGTACTCGGCGAGACCCGCTATCTGAGCGCCGCAGAGCGCATCCTGCGCGCCGGGTGGACGGCGCTGCAGCGCCATCCAAGCTCGCACATCGCGTTGCTGCTCGCGCTGGAGGAATACCTGCAGGCGCCCGAGACCCTCATCCTGCGGGGCGCAAATGCCGAGATCGAGGCGTGGCGGCGCGAGCTGGTGCGCAGCTACGCGCCGCGGCGGATCGTGCTCGCAATCCCCGAGGACGCAGGCGACCTGCCTGCGGGACTCGCCGCGAAGGCACCGCGCGGCCACGCGGTGGGCTACCTGTGCCGCGGAAGCGTCTGCTCCGAGCCCGTGGACTCCCTCGAGGCTCTCCTCGAGCGATCGCATGCGGTCGCGTTGGGCACATCAGTTGCGGCCGGGTCGGAATAGCCTCCGCCATCGAGGCCATGAGGTAGGAGCCATGCAGCAACCCGATCCGCCGAACGACTCTCGCTGCTCGGATGAGCGTATCCGCGCCGAGATTCGCGAGCGGCTGTCACGCCCCTTCGGTCGCTTCGACTCGAGCGACCCGGTGGATGAGCGCCTCGATGCGAGCGAGGTGACGGTGACGGTCGATGCCGGGAAGGTGACGCTCGAGGGAACCGTACCCGAGCGTCGCATGAAGCATTGCATCGAGGACCTGGTCGATGCCTGCCCCGGGGTGCAGGACATCGACAATCGCATCCGCGTGGGGCGCTGAAGGGGCGTTCAGCGTACCACGCGCACGACGCTCGCCACGGCCCGCGCGACCGACTCGATGTTCTCGCTGCGCAAGCCCGCCACATTGATGCGGCTGTCCTCGGTGAGGTAGACATGGTGGTCGGTCCGCAGCGCCCTCGCCTGCTCGGGGCTCACCCCCAGGAACGAGAACAGCCCCTTCTGCACGGCGATGAAGCCGAAGTCCCGTTCGGGACAGTGCGCTTGCAGCTGGCGCACGAGCTCCCGCCGCAACTCGAGGATCCGCGCGCGCATCTCCCCGAGCTCCCGCTGCCAGAGACCTCGTAGCGACTCATCCGCCAGGACCTCCGCCACGATCGCAGCCCCGTGGTCGGGCGGCATCGAGTATAGGCGCCGCGAGATCGCCACTTGCTGAGTGAGCGCGACCTCGGCGGCCCGGGCCGAGTCGGCCACGATGTGCAACGTACCGGCGCGCTCGCGGTAGATCCCGAAGTTCTTCGAGCACGATACGGCGACCAGAGCCTCCGGCAGCTCCGCGGTGAAGAGTCGCATGGCAAACGCATCGGGATCGAGCCCGGACCCCAGACCCTGGTACGCCATGTCGATAAACGGCAGCAGGCGCTTGCGCCGAAAGAGCTCGAGCAGCTCCCGCCACTGCGCCTCGGTGAGATCGGCGCCGGTCGGGTTGTGACACGAGGCGTGGAGCAGCACCACCGCGCCCACCGGCAGCGCACCGAGGGATTCCAGCATGGCCCCGAAGCGCACTCCGCCCGTTGCGGGATCGTAGTACGGGTAATGCCCGAGCTTGAGCCCACACCCGGTGAGCAGCGGCCTGTGGTTCACCCAGGTGGGGGAGCTCACGTGCACCACCGCGTCGGGCGCCGCGGCGAGGACCAGCTCCGCACCCAGCCGAAGCGCGCCACAGCCCCCGACCCCCTGAATCGTTCTCACTCGCCCCGAGGTGAGCGCCGGATGGCCCTCCCCGAAGGCCAGTCGCTCCATCGCCTGGTTGAACGCCGGATTGCCTCCGGCGGCCACGTAGGACTTCGTCTTCTGCCGCTCGAGCATGCTGCGCTCGGCGCGCCGTACCGCCTCCAGCACGGGCGTCTCGCCGCGCCCGTCCCGGTAGACGCCCACGCCCAGATCGACCTTATCGAGATGGGAGTCGGCGCGGAAAGCCGCCATCAGGCCCAGAATCGGGTCCTCGGGAATGCGCTCCAGGCGCTCGAACATGGTCTTGGCTCCGAAAGGCTGCCTGCAAGGGCTAGGGTGAATGCGGAGTGCGGCTCGGGTCAACCGCGCCGGGCGATCGCGCTCAAAAAGGCGAGCATGTCCACGCGCGACCCGCCACACTACGCGGTCCGTCATCCCGCGAGGTGCATTCGTGATCCCACGCCTACCCTTCGGCGCCAGCGTGCCTACCGCCCGCAGACTACCCGTTCGGCTCATCGCCTGGACCGTCCTGGGGCTTGCAGCGAGCGCCGCACCCGTTTACGCACAGCAGAGCGCCATGGCCGCAGCGCATTCCAAGCACGCTGCAAGCTCGAGCGGCGCCAACGCGCCGCGCGACGAGAAGGCGCAGGCGAGCTACAGCCTCGGGGTGCTCATGGGCGCCCAGGTCCGCCGGCTCGGACTGAGCGGCAGCGCGATCTCATCGGCTGAGTTCGTGAAGGGCTTCCGGGATGTCATGAGCGGCAAGGCCGAGCCGTCCATGCAGGATCAACAGTCCGTACAGGCGATGATCATGCACACCCAGACCGAGGCCAGCGCCACCAATCGTGCGGCTGCGAAGAAGTTTCTCGAGGCAAACGGCAAGCGCCCCGGGGTGGTGACGACCACGAGCGGGCTGCAGTACAAGGTCCTGAAGGAAGGCAGCGGCGCCGCCCCAGCACCCAGCGATACGGTCACCGTCAACTATCGCGGCACGCTGCTCGATGGCACGGAGTTCGACAGCTCCTACAAGCATGGCCAGCCGGCCACCTTTCAGGTGGACCGAATCATCAAGGGCTGGCAGGAGGCGCTGGTTCTGATGAAGCCCGGCGCCAAGTGGGAGCTGTATATCCCCCCGGATCTCGCCTACGGGGACAGGTCCCCGGCGGGAGTCATTCCGCCCGGCTCATTGTTGAAGTTCGAGGTGGAGCTGCTGAAGATCGCCCCTCCAGCACCTCCCGCTCCCGCCGGAGCGGCATCGCCCAAACCCTTGCCAGGAGGCGGCGGCTCGCGCCGCTGAGCGACGGGCTCGCGCATCCCGCTCGTCTCGAGCGGGTGCGGCTCGGCGATCGCGGCCAGCAGCAGCTCGACGAGCTCTGCGTCCCACATTTGCTGCTCCGGTCCTTTCTCGGTCGCGGCCGGTGCTTGCAGGCACGCGAGGATCAGGTGGCAGGCGGGATCGGTGTTGCGCAACGCGAGTGATCCGTCGCGCTGCCCTTTCACGAGCAGCCGCTTCAGCCGCGTGCGGACCATCATGTCGCGCTCGCGCAGTCTCTTGCGCTGAGCCTCCGGCAAGCCATCCGAGGGCTGGAAGGACAGCAGCGACCCACGCTCGCGGCGAGTCTCGAAGGCGGCAACCAGGAAGGCCGCAACCTTGTCGAGCGCCGTGCCAGGAGCCGTCTCGGCGCGCAGCAGACTCTCCTCGAGACCCTGCGCGGTGCGCGAATAGCACTCCTCGACGAGCGCAGGCATGTCCTCGAACCACCCGAACGCCCGGGCCGCATTTGGATTGCCCGTCTCCCCGACGATCGTGGACCAGCATATGGTTGCGGGTCCTCGGCGCGCGACCAGCCGCGCTACCGCGTCGACGACCGAAGCGCGCGAGGGAACGGACCGTGCACTTTGCGGCTCGTCCGGCTCGCGAGATGCTTGCTGCGGTTCGCGGATAGCGCTCATAGGCTCGGTCCATTGAAGAAAGAGGGAGCGTGTCCGAGTGGTGAACCTTGATCGGGAGAGGGGTACCCGAGCTGCGGGCCAATACGCCGGACACACTCCATGGGATCACTGTGCAACCGATGTGCCAGGAGTGCTGCGCAGGGTTTTCTCGGGAATTCAAGGCTTTCGAGCGATCGTGCGCAGCCGAGTTTGGTGCGTCGTGCGCACCGGCGCACACAATCAGTGCAGCATCTGATTCGACGGCGGTGGGCGCGCGTTGCTCTTTCAGCCACTTGCGCCTCGAGAGGCGCACTTGCCGGTTGGCATTGGATTTGCTTGACCTCACACGCCAGCCTTCGGGTTGCTAGCAACGCGGTGCGCCCCTACCGCTGACCCCCTCTCCGGCGGGGGCGCACCGCGGTTTCTTGGCTCGAGAGCGGCTGGGCAACCTCCTCGAGCGGCTTGCGCTCGGCTGCGATTCCGAGCCACGCCTCCACGACCGCCGCGACGATCATCAACCCAGCACCGAACCCATATCCGCGTGCGATCGCACTGGCCCGACCGGTGCCGATCAGGGCCCCGAAGATCCACGGCGCCGCGACGCCTCCGAGCGCGGTGCCGAAGGCATAGAACACGGCGATCGCAAGCGCCCGCACCTCGAGCGGGAAACTCTCGCTCACCGTGAGGTAGGCACTGCTCGCCGCGGGCGAGGCGAAGAAGAACACGGCGGTGAACGCCATCGTGAGGCTCGCCGCTCCCAGAGCACCGCCGTCGAACGCCAGCGCGGTCAGCGCGAGCAGCCCCCCCGCCATGCCGTAGGTGGCCGTGATCATGGGGCGCCTGCCCCAGTGATCGAACAGCCACCCCAGGGCGAGCGGACCGATGAAGTTGCTCACCGTGAAGGGCACGAGATACAGCCCGACCTGGTTCGTGCGCACGCCGAAGAATCGCTCGAGCACCAGTGCATGCGTGAAGAAGATGGCGTTGTAGAAGAACGCCTGTGCCGACATCAGCACGAGCCCGAGCACGGCTCGCCGCGGATACAGCCGAAAGAGGGTGATTCCCACCGTGAGAGGGCCGACCGGTTCGTGATGGGCGCGCAGCTTGATGCGCGGCAATGACGCGCGCGCCGCACCGCGTGCAGTGGGCTGCTTCGCGCGCCGCTCGATCTCATCCACCGTGTGCTCGGCCTCGCCCTCGCGCCCATGCAGTACCAGCCAGCGAGGGCTCTCCGGGAGCGTGCGCCTGAAGGCAAGGATCACGAGCCCGAGCGCGGCTCCGATCCCAAACGCCACGCGCCAACCCATGTCGAGGGGCAGCCGGCCGGGCGCGAGCAATAACGTCGTGGCGAACGATCCGACGAGCGCTCCCAGCCAGAAGCTACCGTTGATGGCCAGGTCGGTACGCCCGCGATAGCGGGCAGGCACCAGCTCCTGAATGGCAGAGTTGATCGCGGTATATTCCCCGCCGATTCCGCAGCCGGTCAGGAATCGAAACAGCGCGAACGCGATGAAGCTCTGCGCGAGTGCGCTCGCGGCGGTTGCCGCCACGTACAACCCGAGCGTGATGAAGAACAGGCGCTTGCGTCCCCACGCATCGGTGAGCCAACCAAAGACGAGCGCACCGAGCACGGCTCCGGCGAGGTACGCGCTCGCGGCGCCGCCCACCTCGGCATCGCTCAGATGTAAGCTGGGGCTCGCCTTCAGTGCGCCGGAGATCGCGCCCACCAGCGTCACCTCCAGGCCATCGAGCACCCAGGTGATACCGAGCGCGAGAACCACCAGCGAGTGGAAGCGACTCCAGGAGAGCCGGTCGAGCCGCGCGGGAACGTCGGTCTCGATCATCTCGTCCGCGGCGATGACGTGCCGGGCGTCCACCGGGCACGCACCGCAAGAACCGCTCCTGCTAGGGAGAGATGCTCAGCATCTGGACGGTCTCGGTCCCGTCGGCAGCCGTCTTCGCCGCCCCCCTCACTTTGACACCGGATCTGAGGAGTGATGCATCGCCGAGACCGATCACGGTGATGTGCGTGACCGGAGAGACGCCGATCTCCTGCGTGCCCCCTTTGTAGGACACCTCGAGCATCACGCCCGAGGCGCTGCCCTTGGCGGTGACCACTTTGCCGTTGCTCATCTGACTGACGTTACCGTTGGTCATCGTCGTATCGGGCGGCCCCATCGGGTAATGCCCCTCGCCTGTTCCACGCATGCTCTCCGGGAAGATGTGACATTCGGTCGCATACAGAGCGCTGCCCTTGCTGACGGCGGTACAGCCCACGAACTTCCCCGATGCGAGATCGGCAAGGGTTCCGGGTCGGCTGGTCGTGATGCGAGCCGAATCGGCCAGCTCGTACGTTGCGGTGGTGCCCCCCGGCCCTTCGAGTTTGAATTCCTTGCCGTCGACGCGCACCACCGTTCCAGCAAAGGGCTTCATCCCCTGCAGCGGGTTCGCGGGAGGCTTCTGAGCGAGCGCGGCCGTTGACAGAAGCATCGCGCCTAACACAAGGAATCTGGGTTGCATGATCTGACCTCCGCTGCAGAAAAGAGGGGGGGGTGGGGCATTGCATGGTAACCCCACGCACTCACAAGGAGGTAAGTACCCCGGCGGTGCTGCCGCGCTTCCATGCTACCCTCATCCGCTCGCGCGGGGTGCAGCGCGGATGGAGCGCACATGGCGAGAGAGGTCGTGAAGATCTTCACCGGTGGGTCCTTCTTCGAGGGTGCTCGCTGGCGCGACGGCCGCTGGTACGTCTCGGATTTCTACCAGCACCACGTGCTGGCAATCGACGCGAAAGGAGTCGCCGAGGAGATCATGAAGGTGCCTCAGCAGCCTTCCGGCCTGGGGTGGCTGCCGGATGGCTCGCTGCTCGTCGCCTCGATGCGCGACCACAAGCTGCTGCGCCGCTGGCCCGACGAGCACGTGAGCGTCCACGCCGATCTGTCCTCATTCTGCGGCGGATGGCTGAACGACATCGTGGTCGATGGGCTCGGGCGCGCGTGGTGCGGCAATTTCGGCTACGACCACTTCGCCGGCGAGGAGCCACGCACCACGAGCATCATCCGCGTCGATCCCGATGGCACAGCGCAGGCGGCTGCGCGCGAGCTGCATTTCCCGAATGGCGCGGTCGTTACGCCCGACAACCGCACACTCATCGTGGGCGAGACGACCGGCGGGCGGTACACGGCATTCAGGATCGCCGCAGACGGCGCCCTGGAGAGACGCTGGACCTGGGCGGCGCTGCCCGATCTGATTCCGGATGGTTGCTGTCTCGATGCTCAGGGACACATCTGGTCGGCCGACCCGCACGAGTCGCGCGCACGGCTGATTGCCGAAGGCGGTCGCGTGCTCGAGGAGATCCGCACTCCGGGTGGCATGGCCCCGTTTGCTTGCATGCTCGGTGGCGCGGACGGAAGGACGCTGCTGCTCGCCTGCTCGCCGCCGGGTGTGGGTGCGGGCCGCGAGGGCAAGACCGACGGCTGCCTGTTCACCACGCGAGTAGATGTGCCTCACGCGGGCTACCCCTGAGAGCCGATCACTGCGCCGAATCGAGCTCCAGGGTCGGCGACTTTCTCGCCACGCGCGTGAGCACCAGATAGTAGATCGCGCCGGTAGCAAGCCAGCAAGCGCCGAGGATCTTGGCCCTGATGTCCATCTGATAGAGCACGTAGGCGATGACCGCGAAGCCTGCGGCCGGACAGAGCAGATAGCGGAACCAGTCGCCGCTTCGCATGCGTCGCATGTAGTGATTCACGACGGCCGTGTGCAGCAACAGGAATCCCGTGAGAGCGCCGAAATTGACCACGCGGGTCAGGTCTTGAAGGCGCTCCGTCAGCAGCCAGCTCACGGCGAGTGAGAGTGCCCCGACGAGCAGAGTGCTGTTGTACGGGGTCTTGTAGCGCGGGTGCACTCGCGCGAGCCAATGCGGCAACTTTCCGTCGCGCGCCATTGCAAAGAGGATGCGCGACACGGCGGCCTGCCCGGCCATGGCATTGGCGATGCCCGTCGCAATCACGTTGGCGACAATGATGACGATGCGCAGCCAGGTGCCTCCCGCACGCTGGCAAATCTCATAGAACGCGGTGTCGAGGGACGAGAAATGCATGCCGACGGCGAGGTCCGCGGCAATCCAGGTCTGCAGCATGAACAGCGCGCCGACCAGAGCCAGCGCCAGGAGCGTCGCCCGCCCCACGCTGCTCGCTGCGCCCCGATTCTCCTCGGCGAGCGTGGAGATGCCATCGAAGCCCAGGAAAGAGAGCACCGCGGTCGCAGTGGCTCCGGCCACTGTCGCGAGCGAAAAGGCGGCAGGGTCGTACAGGGGCTTGAGCGTGAGACCCCCGGCTCCGGCGCCGTGGGCAAGCGCGATCCCTCCGAGCGTCACGAACAGCATCAGCGTCAGCAGCTCCGCGGCGAGCAGATACAGATTGACGCGTACGGTGAAGTGAATGCCGAGCAGATTGACCGCCGCGTTGAACGTGACGAGCCCGACGAGCCAAACCCATCCCGGCACGCCAGGCACCAGTCCGCGCATGGCGATCACGCTCACGACGTAGCACAGCGCGGGAATGAGGATGTAGTCCAGCAGGATCGCCCAGCCGGCGAAGAAGCCGGCGATCTCGTGCAGCCCCCGATGGGCGTACGTATACACCGAGCCCGCCATCGGAAACGCGCGTGACATGCTCGCGTAGCTCAAGGCGGTGAACAGCATCCCCACGAGACCCAGAAGGTAGGCGAGCGGCACCATGCCCTTCGAGTCGTGCCAGACGAACCCGAAGATCGCGTACGGGGCGATCGGCACCATGAACACCATGCCGTACACGACCAGATCGAGCGTCGACAGGCTGCGCGCGAGCTGCTGGTGGTATCCAAATTGCTCGATCTCGGACATCTAGATCAGGATACAAGCAAACGACTGCGGCTGGCGCTCTTCTCAAGGTACCTCGGGTAGCCAGATCGCGCTCGCCTGGCTCCCCGAGCGCCACACGGTGATCGTTGCCTTCCTGTAGTCGGAGGGCCTCGGCGCCAATGGGTTTTCGACATAAGTCTGCGGATTGCGGTCGTAGAGTGGGAAGAGGGTCGACTGGATCTGCACCATGATCCGGTGTCCGGGGAGGAACACGTAGTTCTGATTCGGCAGCGTGAAGCGATAGCGCTGGGGCTTGTTGGGGGCGATCGCCGCGGGATGCTCGAAGCTCATGCGATAGCGGCCGCGAAAGATGTCGAGCGCGACCGGCAGCTCGTAGCCGCCGAGCTCGGGCTGCGCCGGGTACTGCGGCGGATACACATCGATGAGCTTCACGACGAAATCCCCGTCCGAGCCCGTCGTGGTCGCGATGAGGTCGGCGATGGGCGCACCCTCGATCCTCACAGGCTCGGTCAGGGGCATAGTTTGATACGTGAGCACGTCCGGACGGCCATCCACGAAGCGCTGATCGCGCACCAGCCAGGTCTGCCAGGCGGCGTGATCGGAGAAGCGAACCGGTCGCGGCAGGTACGGCACCGGCTTCGCCGGATCCGAAACATACGAATCCCCTTCGTGGGCGCCGCTCGGCTTCTCGAACGAGAGTCCGAAATCTGCCTGCAGATACAGCGGCTTCATCGGATGCCTGCACCCCTGCTCGCACGCGACCGGCCAGTCGTCGAATCCCTGCCACCTGCTTTCAGCAGGGTTGTATACGATCACGCGCGAGAGATTCGCCGGCGGACCGTCCTTGAGATACTGATTGAAGAAGGGCATGACGATATCGTGGCGAAACTGCTCGGCCGTATCGCCCGGCCATTTGAATACGCCGGTGCTCCAGCCGAAGTGGTTCGCCTGACTGTGGTACCACGGCCCGAGCACCAGCCAGTTGTTGGCTGCGTGGCCGGCGGCTTTGAGCGCCAGCCACGAGTGATTCGCGCCCCACATGTCCTCCTGGTCCCAGAGTCCCTGCTCCCACAGGGTCGGCACACTGGAGGGATGCGCCGCGACGAGCTTGTCGAGCGCCTGGTCCTGCCAGAACGCATCGTAGGCAGGGTGGGCCAGCATCTTGCCCCACGAGGGCAGCTGATCGAGGCCATTGGCCGCCGCATAGGCGGCGGGCGAGCCCGCCAGAAGGAAAGTCTCGAAGTCATCGTAAGCCGGACGCGGAACGGCCGATCCAGAGCCCTTCTGCTCGGTCTGCGAGGCGAGGTAGTCGAAGTTGGGCTCGCGGAACGCCCCGTAGTGAGTCCAGTCATCACCCATCCACCCGTCGATCATCGGGCTCTCGGGCACGGCCGCCTTGAGCGCCGGATGCGGATCGAGCAGTGCCATCACCACCGTCCAGCCCTCGTAGGAGGAGCCGAACATACCGACCTTGCCATTCGACTCCGGCAGGTTCTTCACGAGCCAATCGATCGTGTCCCACGCATCGGTCGTGTCGTCCGTTGCGGTGTGATTGAGCGGTCCTCGGGGCGGCCGCGTCATCTCGTAAACCCCTTCGGAGCCGTACTTGCCGCGAAGATCCTGGAATACGCGGATGAAGCCTGCGCGCGTGAAATCGGAGTCGGTCTCCGGCAGCAGCGCGAGCATGGAGGGATTGTCGCTCTCGGCGCGCTCCTTCGCGTTGTAGGGTGTACGCGTCAGCACGATCGGCGCGTCGTGCGCCCCCTTGGGGATCACGATCACCGTGTAGAGCCGCACGCCATCGCGCATCGGAATCATCTCGACGCGCTTCACATAGTCGTTCTGCGCCGTGGGCTTCTGGAAGTGCGGGGGAATGTCTCCGGCCACCTCCTGCGCCAGGCTCGCGAACGCGACGAGCGTTGCGGATGCAGCAAGTCCGGCCCCGAGAGCGAGCTTCCAACAGGTCCTGTGGAACGACATGGCAGACCACCTCGAGCGCGGGTAACGCTGCCTCCCGGGGCTGGGGGCAGCCGACAGAGGGTTAGAGTTCGTTGATTGTGCGCAGGGGATTCTAGCGCACCGCGTGCCACGGCCGGCAACGCTTCAGTCAGAGGGTTGCGCGACCCTTGCGATCATCCGTTTGAGCGCGAAGTGTCGATAGCTGCCGAGCGCAAGGGCGCGCAGCTCTTTCTCGCTGTGACTGCGGGATACATCGATTGCAATCCAGCCATTGTGGCCGAGGTACGCCGGGATCTCGAAGCGCGGGTCGCTCGTCATGAGACCTTGGGCATGAATGCCGACCCAGAACGCGGCACGCCAGCGACCATCGTAGCAGTAGGCCTGTGCGAAAACGCGCTTGCCGGCGCGCCAGACCGGTTGTCCGAACTGCACCGCCTCGGAGGTCTCGGGCAGCTCGAGACAGATCTTGCGAAGCGCGGCGAGAACTTGCTTGCCGCGAGGCGTGTTCTTCGGATCGACATCCGCAGCCGTGATGCGCCGCTTGGGCGCCGGTACCCGGATTTGCCGGCGGCGCTGCGCCAGAGGCGGTGGAGCGACGTGCTCGTACGCCGTGCGCATGAGCTCGATCACCTGCCTCCAGGCCATTCCACGATCCAACCGCGCGCCGAGCCAGCCGCGTGGCCCCACGTAGGGCGGCACGAAGAACTGCTTGGGCTCCGATCGCACGTAGGAGTCCTGCAAGCCCAGCGGTACGTTGAGCCACAAGGCGATGCGGCCATCGCCGTGGTGATTCTCCGCATAGGTCGCGAACGTCTTGCCGCCGCGCACGCGGAAGTCCCACATCCCATGCGCTCGTGCTTCCTCGGTCCCCTCGAATGCGAGACCCAGACGCCGAATCGCCGTTTCGAGCTCGTTGGCCATGATGGCTCTCCGCCTGCGTCGAGGGGGCGTTCCCCTGCACGATCATACAACCTAGAATGCCAGGCGCTGACGGCCTGGGAACGAGATTCGACCGGGAATTCGCATGTCACGCACACTCCTCGTGCGACTGCTGCTCACCGCCGTCGCGGTCGCCTGCGAGATACTGATTCTGCTGCGAGTTCTGGGGGTCGTCTCGCTGTCGGAGTTGCCTTTTGCGCTGCGCGTATCGCAGGACCGCTACGTCATCGAGGCGCGCGGCGACTGGCCTCTACCGCCGGCCTTGATGAGCGGCGATGTGCTGGCGTTCAAGCAAATGGCGCCTGCGGATCGAGCGGTGATCCTCTCGACCCGATGCGTCGCGCCGTACACCGCCCTGCACCTCGCCTTCGCTCGCGCGGGCCATCCCCTGCGAGCCACGGTCGCCACCATTCCCGCCATACCCACGATGCCCGAGAAGGTTGCGCTGTGGATCGGCGGCTTTTTCACGATGCAGTTCGTGCTGATCCTGGCGATGCTCACGCTGTGGCGAGGCCACGACTGGGCCGCGTGGGGGTTGTCTGCCTTCTCGTTCGCCGTACTCGCGAGCAACGGACTCTTCATGATCAATACGAGTCCGCCTGCGAGCTTCTGGCTGCGTTTGACGGGGGATGTGCTCCAGTCCCTCGGCATGGTGCCGGCCCTGTACATCATGGCCGAAGCGCTCGCGGGCACCGCCGTGGTCGCACGCGCGCGAGTGGTCGCGCGCGTCGGGATGATCGCTCTGACGATCCTCATGATCGGCATGTTCGTCGCGTTGCAGGTCCTGAGGATCTACTTTGCCACCGGTTGGTCGCCGACTACGCAATCCTCCGTCGACCTCTCGGACAACATCATCTTCGTCGCGACCAGCGCAGTACCGGTGCTGCTTCTCCTGACGAGCTATCGTCGCGCTGCACATGAGAGCAAGCTCAGGATCCGCTGGGTGCTGTGGAGCACAGCTCTTCTGTTCGTGACTTTCGCGGTGGACTCGTTCGTATCTCAGGATCGCCATCCTTACGAATACCAGGCGATCAACCTTGCGCAGGGGCTCGCACTGCTCGGATACCTCTACGCCATCCTGCGCAACCGCGTCGTGGACGTCGCATTCGTCATCGACCGGGCACTGGTATTTGCGTTGATCGGCGCATTCCTGTTCGGGCTTTTTGCGCTCGTCGAGCGCTTGCTGCACCATCTCGCGATTGGCGAGCAGCTCGACTGGGCGGTCGAAGCCTTGACCGTGCTGCTGCTGGCGATGGCGATGAGCCCGCTGCACCGCTGGCTCGAGCACTGGATCGAGAGTCTGCTGTTCCGGCAGCAGCGGCTCTCGGTTGCGAGGCTCAAGCGCTTCGCGACCGAGTGCGCCTTCGTCGAGCGGGAGGACCGCCTGCTACACATCGCCATCGAGCGGTTGCAGCCCCACTGCGCCGCCGGGGCGGTCTACGAGCGGGGCGCCTCCGCCTATCAACTTCGTGCGGGCTACGGGCAGCCCTGGCCAGAGGTGGTCGACCCGGACGATCAGCTCTTCGTATCCCTGCGAGCCGGACAAGCCGAGTTGAGCCTCGAGGAGGCAAGGAGCAGCCTCGCGAGCGAAGGGTTCGCCTTCGCGATGCGCGTGGCGGAGGGATTGACCGGGGCGGTGATCTGCCGCCCGAAGGATGGGGAGCAGTTCGCATCCGATGTGCGGGCGGTCCTGGCGGAGGTCGCGCGCAGTCTCGGGATCTCGCTCTACATCCTGCGCTACCGGGAGCAGGCGCGCCTGGTCTCCGACATCGCCGCGGAGCGTATCGATGAAGCGGGGGCGCGCCGCCGCGCCCTCGCTTTGCTTCAAGGCACCTGAGCCCGCCGCATGACTCGATTCGGCTCCGCCTGCGATGTAGGCTTGTGTCGAAGGGGGCGGAATATGCACATTCGCAGTGTTGCTCTGGCCTATCTCACGACGAGCGCTTCGAGTATCGGCGGCATGCACCTGGTGTTGTGTCTACTGCTGCTCGGCTCGAGCTGGGCGGCTGCCCAGTCGGCAGCGACTTCCAGCAGCTCATCCATCGGTCCTGTGGCCCCGTGTCCCGGAGCCCCGCTGCAAGACTT
This sequence comes from Steroidobacteraceae bacterium, assembly GCA_035524075.1. GTDB lineage: Bacteria > Pseudomonadota > Gammaproteobacteria > Steroidobacterales > Steroidobacteraceae > JASHUC01. The sequence goes on from DATKPP010000027.1 coordinate 57,295, forward strand.
CCGCGAGCGGTCCACCGACGCTGCCTTCCTCGAGCAGCGCGGCATCTCGTATGCGGCGCGCAGGGACTTGAAGGACGCGCTGGAGTATCTGCAGCGCGCATGCGAGCTTGCACCTGGCACAGCCGACTACGTGTATGCGCTGGGGCGTGTGCAATGGGCGAATGGCCAAGCGGATCTGGCATTGCAATCCTTCGATCGAACCCTCGCTCTGAAGCCCGATTACGTTCAAGCCCTGTTGGCGCGGGCACGGCTGCGCTTCAAGGATCACGCGAGCGCCGAACACGACCTCGACAGCGTGGACCGGATTGCATCCCCGAAGGACGAGGTGCGTCTGGATCTCGGCCTCACGTACGAGGCGATCGGAGACCTCCGCCCCGCCATCCACCAGTACGATCTGTGGCTGGACGCTCACCCCGATGACAGCCTTCGCTCCGTGGGCTTGGCGGCGCGCTGTCGAGCACGGGCCGAGGCAGACCAGGATCTCGATCGAGCGCTCGAGGATTGCGACAGCGCACTGCGTGAGGCGGCCAGTTCGCAACCAACGAGCGAAGGCTTCATCCGACCGCATCCGCACGACAATCCCGACGTTCTCGCCAGCCGCGGACTGGTTTGGCTGCGCCGCGGCGAGTTCGAGCGCGCGATCAAGGACTATGACGACGCGATCGACGAGCGCCCAAAGATCGGTGAATATCGCTTCGCACGCGGGCTCGCGGAGCTGCGGCTGGGGCGCCAAGGGAAAGGACGGGCCGACATCGCCGCCGCGAGCGCCATGCAGCCCGACATTGCCGAGCGCTTTGCCACCTGGGGGCTGAAACCATGATGAGCCTTAGAGGCCTATTGCTTACCCTGCTTCTCGCCGGCCTCGCTGAGACGGCGCACGCGCAGATCGCACCCGTGGCAGCCCCCGATCAGCTCGCGATGCTCAGGAGCGCCGATCCAACGCTCGCCAGGAACAAGCGCTTCGTGTTCGACTTCTGGCGCATTGTCTTCGAGGGCGGCCACATGGATCAGGCGCCGAAGTACATGGCCGAGACCTACATCCAGCACAACCCCAACGTCCAGAGCGGCCGTGCGGCATTCATTCGCGTGATCGGCAAGGCGCGCCCACCCAAGCCGATCGCCGATCGCATCAAGGTGCCGGTGATCTCGATCACGGCCGAGCGCGACATCGTCACCGTCGCGACGGTGCGCAAGGTGCGCGACCTGAAGCACCCCGCGCACATCTACTACATGACCTGGTTCGACATGTTTCGCATCGACGACCACGGGCTCATCGCCGAGCACTGGGACCCCTCGGAGCTGTGGGTGGATGGCAAGCCGCCGGGCGCGGAGTTCCTTCCGTAGAGCTCCCGAAGCTTCAGTAGCTTTCCTTGTCCGACGGGAATCGGCCCCCCTTCACATCCTTCAGGTAGCGCACGAACGCCTCGCTCATGAGGTCGGCGAGCTGCGCGTAGCGGCGCAGGAAGCGCGGGGAGAACTCCTTGTTGAGACCGAGCATGTCATGGGTCACGAGCACTTGTCCGTCGACTTCGGGCCCGGCTCCGATGCCGATCAGGGGAATGGTCAGCCGTTTGGCCACTCTTCCGGCGAGCTGCGCCGGAATCTTCTCCAGCACGATCCCGAAGCAGCCGGCTTCCTGCAATAGCTCCGCGTCGCGGATGAGCTCCTGCGCCTCCTCGTCCTGCGTCGCTCGCACGACGTACGTGCCGAACTTGTAGATCGACTGGGGCGTCAGTCCGAGGTGTCCCATGACGGGGATACCGGCCGACAGCACGCGCCGCACGCTCTCGATGATCACGGCACCGCCTTCCATCTTCACCGCGTGCGCGCCGGATTCCTTCATGATACGCACCGCGCTGTCGAGCGCAGATTGGCTATCCCCCTGGTACGTGCCGAAGGGCATGTCCACCACCACCAGCGCTCGCTCGACGCCGCGCACGACGGCCGCCGCGTGATCGATCATCTGGTCGAGCGTGATGGGGAGCGAGGTCTCGTGGCCGTGGATGACGTTCGAGGCGCTGTCCCCGACCAGCAGCACATCGAGCCCCGCCTGATCGAGAATGCGCGCGAACGAGTAGTCGTATGCAGTGAGCATCGCGATCTTCTCGCCGCGTGCCTTCATGTCGGCCAGGCGCGCCGTGGTCACCCGGCGGCGCTCGCTCTCGCGCGCCGCGGATCGTGAGGATCGTTCGGTGGACATGCGATGTCGCCCTCAGCCTGCCATGGCGTTCATTTCGCGTCGGCCTTGTGCTGCCAGACCGCGAGCATCTCCGGCGAGCCCTGCGCGCGCACACCGTTGTCGGTGAGGATCCCGTCCGTCGCGGATATCATCTCCTTGCGCGGAAACACCAGCGTCTCACCGCCTCGTCCCTCGAGCCCGATCACGACGAACTCGTCCTGCAGGTCGCGCAGCAGCGCGACCAGGTTGGCGAGACTGTGCACACGCTTTCCATTGATCGAGGCCACCACCGAGCCGGCGTGATTCGAGTAGCCCTCGGCGAGCATGTTGGGAAAGAACGGCGAGGAGATCACCACCAGCTCCTTGCGATCCGCATCGGGCGGATCGCCGCGCCGCGTGAGCAGGGGGCTGCCGATGAAGCTCAGGCTCGCCTGGGCGTTCGCATTGGTGCTGATCGGCGCAAGGAAGGCCGTCGTCGCCTTGGAGAACACGATGGGACCGTAGATGAAGTAGGGCGGATACTCACCCTGCAGATCGGGAATGAGCATGGGGCGCATGTTGGTGACCGGTAGCTCGATGCGCAGCGTCTTGCCCGCTCTGACGATGGTCAGCGGCACCTTGCCATCCTGGGTTACCTTCTGGATGAGGTAGCGAAACGAGAGGCGCACGTCCGAATCGACGGTGATCATGCCCTGGTCGTCGATCGGTGTGTCCCCGATGCGGCTGATCACATCCCATTCCTTGAGCGGATAGTCCGGGTCATGGTGATAAGGTTGATTCACGACGATTCCCGTGACGGCGGCGTCGAGCTTCAAGTACCTGCGCAGCGCTGGATTCTCGAGCGTCTGCAGCTCATCGTACATCGCGGGCTTGCCCTCGTAGTGGCCGTGGGCGATGCCTCGCAGGAAGAGCTCGATCTCCTCGTTCGGAATGATGTAGCCGATGTTCTGGGTATCGCCCCCGAGTCGGCTGAAGGCAATCCCGATCATCCTGTCGCCCGCGATGGCGGGACCGCCGCTGTTGCCGGGGTTGATGGCCGCATCGATCTGGATGCGCAGGCCGGACGCAGAGAAGCTGTACGGCACGAACTCGATGCGCGAGACGATTCCCTTGGTGATCGAAAGCGAGTCACCGCCCACCGGGAAGCCGTACACGAGGACTGAATCCTTGATCCGCGGCAGCATGTTCGCGCGCGCGACGGGGGCGTGCTTGCGGAAGAACGAGTCGTCGGCGAGCCTCAGCACGGCGAGATCGATTCCCGGGGCGATCGCGGCGACCGTGGCCGGCACCTTGTCCCCTTCCTTGGATGCTTGAACCTGGATATCGCTCGCGTAGATCACGGCGTGCGCGTTCGTCAAGATCCGGTTGCCATCGATGATGACCCCCGAAGCGGTCAGCTCGCTCGGGGTTTCCTTGGTCCAGGGCCGAAACGGGGACGGGTAGCGCGCCGTGGCAAAGACCTTGACCACCGCGTTCTCCACATCGGCCGGCACCTCTGCCGCGGTGCCGCTCGGTTGCCCGTTGGCGGCCGGCGCCTGCGCGGCGAGCGCAGCCGGCCCCACCGTCAGGAGAAACGTGACTGCAAGCGCTCGGAGCGGTGCGCCCAGGGAGGGACGTTTCATGGCCTCAAGCCTCTATCTTGGAGAATCGCCAGGCACCCAGACAGGTCACGAGGATCCCGAGCCCGATCATCACGGCCGCATCGGTGGTCGCGCCGAAATGGCTCTGCGCGATGAGCGCGCTGCGCAGGCCATCGACCCCGTAGGAGAGCGGATCCACCGTGGTGATCGCGGACAGCAATCGCGGCAGATTATTGAGCGGAAACAGCGCCCCGGAGAGAAAGAAGATCGGCATCACGAGCAGCTGCATGACCATCTGAAAGCCTTGCATGTCGTTCAGGCTCGAGCCGATGGTCGTGCCGAGAGCCGTGAATACCAGCGCGATCAGCACCAGGAATCCCAGCGCAAGCGGAATCAGCGCCGGCTCGACCGGTCGAAATCCGATCAGCGTGCACACCAGCGCGACGAGCAGGCCCTGGATCATCGCGGTGGTGGCCGCGCCGCAGGTGCGTCCGATCATGATGTAGATCCGCGGCACCGGTGCCACGAGCGTCTCCTTGAGGAATCCGAACTGACGGTCCCAGATGAGCTGGATCCCGGAGAACATCCCCGAGAACAGCACGGTCATCGAGATCACCCCGGGGGCCACGAACTGCAGGTAATCGCCCGCGCCGCTCTTGCGGAACACGGGGCCGAGGCCGTACCCGAGGGCGAGCAGGAACAGCAGCGGCTGGCCGAGCGAGGCGGTGATCTGCCAGCGCGAGCGGTAGTAGCGCTTGAGCTCACGCAGCCAGAGAATGTAGATTGCCGCCATCTCAGCGTCTCCAGGCGCGTGAGCGCATGACCTGCCGCATGCGGTCCGCCGCGCCTGCGCTCTCGTCGCGGATGGCGGTACCGGTGAGCGCAAGGAAAGCCTCCTCCAGAGAGGACTTTCCCGTGCGCTCCTTGAGTTGCTGCGAGGTGCCGAGCGCGGCGATCTTGCCATGATCGATCACGGCGATCCGCGAGGCCGCGCGGTCGGCCTCGTCCATGTAATGGGTCGTGAGGAACACCGTCACCCCCTCCTCCTTGTTGAGGTGCTTGACGTGGGTCCACAGTTGATTGCGGCTTTGAGGATCGAGCCCCAGGGTGGGCTCGTCGAGGAACAGGATACGCGGCGTGTGCAGCAGTCCGCGCGCGATCTCGAGTCGACGCATCATCCCACCGGAGTATTGCTTGACCAGCTCGTCGCGCCGCTCCCACAGCTCGAACAGCTCGAGCAGCGCGCGAATGCGCTCGCGTCGCAACCTCCGCGGCACGTGGTAGAGCACCCCGTGCAGCTCGAGGTTCTCCCACGCCGTGAGGTTCTGGTCGAGGCTCGGATCCTGGAACACGATCCCGAAGCGCTTGCGCACCTCATTCTGCTGACGCGTCGGATCCAGACCGTCCACCCGCACCTGCCCGCTCGTGGGTGAGAGCAGCGTGGTGAGAACCTTGATCGTAGTTGTTTTGCCGGCGCCGTTGGGGCCGAGAAAGGCGAAGATCTCCCCCGCCGCCACCTCGAAGGATACGTGGTCGACCGCGACGAAATCGCCGAACTTCCGCGTGAGATCCTGCACGAGGATCATGGCAGATTCGCTCATGTGGATACTATACCGTTTAGTCCCCACCCCCGGCCGAGGCATTACACGATGAGCTCCCCCGACCCCAGCGCCTTCGAAGGTGGCTGCACGTGCCGCAGCGTTCGCTTCCGCATGACCAGCGCGCCGATGTTTGTCCACTGCTGCCACTGCAGCTGGTGCCAGCGCGAGACAGGCGCCTCCTTCGCGCTCAACGCGCTCATCGAGTCCAGCCGCCTGGAGCGGCTCACCGGAGCTCCCGAGCTCGTTCTCACCCCGTCGGCCAGCGGTAAGGGGCAGCGCATCGCACGCTGCCCGGCCTGCCACATTGCGCTCTGGAGCCACTACGCCGGGGCGGGCGATGCCGTGAGCTTCGTTCGGGTGGGCACCCTCGACCAGCCGGGCCGCCTGCCCCCGGACATTCACATCTTTACCTCGACGAAGCAGCCATGGGTCGTGCTGCCCGAGGGTATCCCGGCAGTGCCCGAATACTACGATCGCAAGCGTTACTGGCCGCCGGAGAGTCTGGCACGTCGCCGCGCGCTGCTCGGCTGAGGCGCGCTCGCAGATATACTGATGCTCGCTCGAGCACCATGCCGATCGGGGTTTCCAGCGTGAACAGTCCTCTACGTCGTTTGAGTTGCATGCTTTGGCTCGGTGTGATGCTCGTGAGCGCCCGCGTCGCCTTCGCCGGCGGCGCGCTGCACCCCGTGCATGCAGAGCACGGCATGGTGGTGAGCGTCCACGAGCTCGCCTCCCGAGCAGGGGTCGAGATCATGCGGGCGGGCGGCAACGCGGTGGACGCTGCGGTCGCGACGGGGTTTGCCCTGGCGGTCGTCTACCCCCAGGCGGGCAACCTGGGCGGCGGTGGCTTCATGCTCATTCGCTTGCACGACGGCAGCGTGCATTTCCTGGATTTTCGCGAGACCGCACCCGGCCGCGCGACCGCCAACATGTACCAGGACTCGCGCGGAAACCTGATCCCTCACTTGAGCCGGCTGGGCTACAAGGCCGTGGGAGTCCCGGGATCGGTGAAGGGCCTGGTGTATGCCGAAAGTCACTTCGGCAGGCTCGGACTCAAACGTGTGATGGCTCCCGCCATTGAGCTTGCCCGGAACGGATTTGCGCTCAGCTGGGGCGCGGCGCGCATCATGTCGGACGACTCGGGGCTTGCGCAGTTCGCCGATTCGCGGCGCATCTTCCAGGCGGGCGGCCGCGGATGGCATCAGGGCGATGTGTTCCGCCAGCCCGAGCTTGCGCGGACACTGGAGCGCATCGCCGCGGCACCGGATGACTTCTATACCGGGGCGATGGCGCGTGAGATCGCGCAGTTCATGCAGCAGGGCGGCGGACTGATCACGGCCCAGGATCTGGCAAGCTACGCGGTGAAGGATCGCGCGCCCGTGGAGGGCACCTACCACGATCTACGGATCGTGAGTGCGCCGCCGCCTTCCTCGGGCGGTATCGCGCTGATCGAGACCCTGAACATCCTCGAGGGGCTCAATCTCAAGCAGCCCGGGCGAGACTCGGCCGATGCCATTCATTTGATCGCAGAGGCCTACCGTCGGGCCTTCTTCGATCGTGCGCAGTTTCTCGGCGACCCGGACTTCAGCGGCGCTCCGATGACGGACCTGCTCGACAAGCGCTATGCCGCGGCCTGGCGCAGCTCGATCGAGCCTCATCAGGCGAGCAGCAATCGAACGCTCGACCGTCCCGGGACTTTTCCGGACCTCCTGCGCTACGCGGCGGCTCATCCGATCCGACCGGCAGCGCCGGAATCGAACGATACGACGCACTACTCCGTCGTTGACGCCCAAGGCGATGCCGTCGCGGTCACGACCACGCTCAACGGATTCTTCGGCTCGAAGGTGACGATCGGCGCACTCGGATTCCTGCTCAACAACGAGATGGATGATTTCTCGACCAAGGTCGGCGCTCCCAACATGTTCGGTTTGGTCCAGGGCTCGGCCAACGCCGTCGCGCCCGGCAAGCGGCCGCTGTCGACGATGACACCGACGATCGTGCTGAAGGGCGGGAAGCTCTGGCTCGTGCTCGGAAGTCCGGGCGGCCCGACGATCGTGACGACCGTTGCGAACATCCTGATCGGCGTGGCCGACTACGGGCTCGACATCCAGGAGGCGGTCGACGCTCCGCGCTTTCATCAGCAATGGATGCCCGATCGGCTCTTCATGGAGCAGGATCGCTTCTCGCCGGATACGATTCGCCTCCTCGAGAAGCAGGGCTATCAGACCGGTGGACGGCTGGGCGGCGACGGCGAGTGTATTCAGATCGACCTGGCCACCGGCGAGCGGCTTGGGGCCAGCGATTTTCGCAACGAGACCGGGCAGGCCGTCGGCTACTGAGCGCTCGCGGAGAGTCTCATGAAGGCAGCACCTTACGGAACCTGGCACTCGCCGATCAGCGCGGCGGACCTTGCGCGGTCGGCAGTCTCGCTGAGCCACGTGCAGGTGCACTCCGGCGTCCCCTGCTGGGTCGAGAGCCGTCCGACCCAGTCGGGCCGTTACGTGATTGTGACGCCCGGGGCGCAGGGTCGCATCGTCGAGCAAACGCCGGCCGGATTCAACGTGCGCACGCGCGTGCACGAATACGGTGGCAGAGCGTACGCACTGGGTCCCGGCGAGATCTATTTCAGCAACTTCACCGATCAGAGACTCTACATTCAGCGCGCGAATGCGCCGCCCGTGGCGCTCACGGCCGAGGGCTATCGGTACGCCGACCTCGAGCTGGTGCCCTCGAGCGGTTGCCTGCTGGCCGTTCGCGAGGACCACAGCGCGGCCGGCGAGCCCAAAAATGCGATCGTTGCGCTCGGCACGCGGCCGAGCGATGCGGGCAGATCCAAGGAGCAAATTCTCTTCGCCGGCAGCGATTTCGTGGCCTATCCGCGGGCGAGCGCCGATGGCCGGCGCATCGCCTGGATCGCCTGGAACCATCCGGACATGCCGTGGGATGCGACGACGCTCTACGTCGCGGACTGGACCCCGCACGGGCTCGGACAGGTCACCGCGATCGCCGGCGGACCGCACGAATCGGTGCTCGAGCCGCGCTGGCATGCCGATGGGACCCTCTATTTCATCTCCGACCGCTCCGGATGGTGGAATCTCTATCGATTCCGCCGGGGCGAGGTGCAGCGCGTCTTCGCCATCGATGCCGAGCTTGCAACCCCGCTCTGGACCCTCGGACAGTCGAACTATGCGCTCGAGCGCGATCGTGCGGTGCTGCGCTATGGCTTGCAGGCGCAAGACCGACTCGGTGTGGTCGATCTTGCGAGCGGCGTGCTGCGCCCGATCGAGCTGCCGTTCGTCGGCTGGTCGAGCATCGAGTTGCTCGAGGAAGGCACCGCGATTGCGATCGCGGCCTCGCCCGTCGAGGAGCCGGCCGTCGTCACGATCGATCTGGCAACGGGTGCGCACCGCGTGCTGCGCGCGCCCAGCGAGTTGAAAGTCGATTCGCGCCACATCTCCGTGGCCCGGTCGCTCGAGTATCCGAGCACCCAGGGTCGCACGGCGCACGCATTCTACTATCCGCCGAGCAACGCCGACTTCAACGCCACGGCGCGCGAGAAGCCGCCGCTCGTCGTGAAGGCGCACGGCGGACCGACGAGCCACTCCAAGCCCGAGTTCAGCCTCGGCACGCAGTACTGGACCTCGCGCGGCTTTGCGGTCCTTGATGTGAACTATGGAGGCAGCAGCGGCTACGGTCGTGCCTACCTCAAGCGCCTGGAGGGGAACTGGGGCATCGTCGATGTCGAGGACGTCGTCGCGGGAGTCACATTCCTGGCCGAGAGCGGCCGCGTGGATCCCGAGCGCACCGCCATCCGGGGCGGCAGCGCCGGGGGCTTCACCGTCCTTGCGGCCCTGGCTTTTCATGACGTGTTTCGCGCGGGCGCCAACTACTACGGCGTGAGCGACCTCGAGGCCCTCGCCCGCGATACCCATAAATTCGAGAGCCGCTACCTCGATCGCCTCGTGGCGCCACTGCCCGAGGGGCGAGCGATCTATCGGGAGCGTGCCCCCATTCATCATCTGCAAGCATTTCGCGCGCCGCTCATCACGTTCCAGGGCACCGAGGATGAGGTGGTCCCCCCCAGCCAGTCGCGAGCGATCGTGGCGGCGCTGCAGGCGCGGGGAGTTCCGGTCGAGTACATCGAATTCGAGGGCGAGCAGCATGGGTTTCGCCGCGCGGAAAGCATCGTGCGCTCGCTCGAGGCCGAGCTCGACTTCTACGGTCGGGCTTTCGGGTTCACCCCGGCAGGGAGGTGACGACGATTCGCGGCCGTCGCCCTCTGACTCTCATCGCGCTGGCGCTGCTCGCCGGCGCATTGACCGCTGCCACCGCGCAGGCGACCTCGCTCGAGGTCTACGGCCGGCTTCCGCAGCTCGAGGACATGGCTCTGTCCCCCGACGGCTCGAAGGTCGCCTTCGTGCGTACGCAGGCCAACGCGCGACTGGTCGTGATCCTATCGCTCACGACTCGCAAGCCGGTGGACGTGCTCAAGGTCGGCGAGGAGAAGTTGCGGAGCATCGCCTGGGCGGACGACGAGAACCTGCTGCTGACCACATCGATGACGATGCTGCCCTGGGGCTTCATGGGCACCGAGCGCGAGTGGTACATGCTCCGGGTGTACAACTTGAAGCGCCGGGAAGCCGAGATCGTTCCGCGCCGCCTGAATTCCGACCCACGCGACGTGATGAACGTCACCTCCGGGCAGGTCATGGTGCGACGGGTAGCGGGACACACCGTGCTCTTCGTGCCCGGCTATTACCTCGCGCGTGCGGGTTTCATGATGACGCGAGTGCGTGCGCTGTTTCGCTATGACCTTGTGACCGGCGGCGAGCGGCTGGAGCGCGAGGGCTCCCGCGACACCCAGAGCTGGCTCGTGGACGGCAACGGCGAGGTCGTGGCAGAGGAGGATTACGCCGAAGCGACGCAGCGCTGGTCGATACGGATCGGTCACGGCGCGCACCTCGAGGAGGCCGCCTCCGGGCACGAATCGATCGACTTTCCCCGCCTGCTCGGCTTCGGCCCGAACGGGGATACCCTGCTCGTGCAGTCGATCGAGGCAGGAGACTCCGTGTGGCGGCTGCTTTTCATGAAGAGCGGCACGTTCGGGCCTCCGATGGCCGAGCGCCGCACGCTCGATGCGCCAATCGAGGATGGCCTCACGTATCGGCTGATCGGCGGCATGCACGTGGACGATGAGGCACACTATGTGTTCTTCGATCCGGGCATGCAGGCGCGCTGGCAAGCGATCCTCAATGCCTTTCCCGCCGAGCGTGTGCGCTTCGTATCCTGCTCGGCAGACTTCATGAAGTTCATCGTGCGTGTGGATGGACCGCGCGATGGCTACGGCTACGAGCTCGTCGATTTGAGCACTCACCAGGCTCAGTCGCTCGGCGATATCTACCCCGAGCTGACGCACCCGCTGCAGGCGAGCCCCCTCAGCTACCCGGCTGCCGATGGTTTGAGCATTCCCGCTTATCTGACGCTGCCGCCGGGCAGACCCTCACGAGGGCTGCCGCTCATCGTGCTCCCGCACGGCGGACCGGCCGCTCAGGACACGGCGGATTTCGACTGGTGGTCGCAAGCACTCGCCGATCAGGGCTATGCGGTCCTGCGGCCAAACTATCGGGGCTCGACGCTGAGCGCTCGGTTCCTCGCCGCAGGTTTCGGCGAATGGGGCCGCAAGATGCAGACGGATCTCTCCGACGGCGTTCGCTACCTGGTCAAGCTCGGCATCGCGGACCCCGCACGAGTGTGCATCGTGGGCGCAAGCTACGGGGGATATGCGGCACTTGCCGGAGTTGCGCTGCAGACAGGCATCTACCGCTGTGCGATATCGGTCGCCGGCATTGCTGATCTGCGGAGGATGCTCCTGTGGACGGACAGGTCCACCGACACGGGAAACAAGATCGCAGTTCGCTACTGGGATCGGTTCTGGGGAGCGAAAGGCTCCGAGGATCCCGTCCTGGAACGCCTCTCACCCGATGCCCATGCCAGCTCGGTGAACGTGCCCGTGCTGCTCATTCACGGTCGGGACGATACCGTCGTGCCGTTCCAGCAAAGCGAGCTGATGCTCGATGCGCTGCGTCGCGCTCACAAGCCGGTCGAGCTCGTGACGCTCAAGCACGAAGACCACTGGCTCTCGCGCAGTGAGACGCGCCTGCAGATGCTCGAGGCGTCCGTCAGGTTCCTCCGGACGTACAACCCGCCGTGATCTTTCGCGCGGGGGCTCAGCCTGGCTTGCGGAACTTGAGGATGAACTGATCGGTGTGGCCGCGGATCGACGGATCGAAGATCCTCTTCTCGTGCGTGTCCGCGGGATTGTGCAGCAGGCTGCTGCTGCCGACGTACTTGAAGCCTGCGGCCTCGACCTCCTGCTTCACGGTCGCCGGATCGATCCGATGCAGTGTCTGCGTCTGGCTCGCACCGGCGCCAGCTGCGGCGGCGTGATCGAGGACGAAGTAGGTGCCCCCGGGCTTGAGCGAATCGAAAACTCGCTTGTTGAACGTCGCGATGTCCAGGGTCGGAATGTTGTGCAGGTCGTGGTAATTCTGCGAGGTCCAGAAGAGATCGACCTGCTCGGGCAGCCCGAAGCCCGTGTCGGGCGCGTTCTGGCCGAACGACAGCGGGAGCACTGTGACGTTCGAGAAAGCCGGATCCGCGGCGATCTTCTTCGCCGTCTCCATCATGTTGGGTGCGCCGGGACGTGCATTGGGCCGCGGTGGTGGTGCGAGCGTGTAGACCTTGCCGGAAGGCCCGACGACCTTGCTCAGGAGCCGGGTGTAGTAGCCTCCTCCGGGGATGAGCTCGGCGACATGCTCACCGGGCTTGACCCCTGCGAACGCGAGCGTCGCGGCGGGCTTGCGCAGCTCGTCGCGCTGCTTGTCCTCCGCGGGTCGAGCAGAATCCTCGACGGCGGCGGTGATGTAGGCCGGGATGTGCGGCGCGGCTTGCGCGCAGGGCACGGCCAGAGCGATGACAGCCGACAAAGCCGCACCGAGCGGCCAGAGCGCACGAGACATGTGATTCTCCCCTCCTCAGCCCGTCGCCACTTTATCACCGCGGCGCGCATTTGGCATTGGCGCCAAGCCGAACTCCTCCGCGAGCAGCTCGTACGAGCGCACTCGAGCGCGATGATCGTGCACGATCGTGACAATCATGAGCTCCTCCACCCCGAGCTCTCCTGCCATGCCCTGGAGCCTCTCGCGCACCCGCGCAGGCGAGCCGTACACGTGGCGCGGCCATTCGCTTGGCTCCTCGGTCGGGGAATTCGCTGCAAGTGCGAGCTCGCGCTCCGCCTCCTCCACGGTGGGTACCGGGCGCAAATCCCCCATTCGCAGCCGCCGGCCCATGAGCCGGACGCTGGTGGACAGGCGTCGCGCCTCCTCGTCCGTGGGCGCGCAGATCGCGCCCAGCGCAATGATCACCTGCGGCTCGGACAGGTAGCGGGAGGGCTGAAAGTGCGTGCGGTAACGCTCAACCGCCAGACGGGTGGGCTGAGGCGCAATGAAGTGAGCGAATGCATAGGGAAGCCCGAGCTGAGCCGCCGCAGAGGCGCTCCACAGGCTCGAGCCGAGCAGCCACACGGTCGGGGACCCGGGCACATCGGGAGACACCTTGATCCGGCTGAATGGATGGCGGGGCGCGAACTCTCGATGCAGGAAGCCGAGCAGCTCGACCAGCTGATCGGGAAAATCATCCGGCATCGGGGTCTCGAGCCGCTCGCGGCGCAACGCAAAGGTCTCGAGGGGGCTGCCGCCGGGAGCCCGCCCGATCCCCAGATCGACCCTGTCCGGATACAAGGCGTGCAGCATACGAAACTGCTCGGCCACCTTGAGCGGACTGTAATGCGGCAGCATCACGCCGCCCGATCCGATGCGCAGATTTGCGGTCTCGGCACCGACGCGCGCGAGCAGTATCTCCGGGGCGGGGCTCGCCAGAGTCTCCGTTGCGTGGTGCTCGGCGATCCAGTAGCGGTAATAGCCCAGCGCATCGGTCAGGCGCGCCAGCTCGAGCGTGTTGCGCAGCGCATCCGCTGGACTCGAGCCGGCGGAGACGGGAGACTGGTCGAGAACCGAGAGCCGCATGGGTCGTACAGCCTTACCGCATTTCGGCGCATCGGGCAAACGCATACGCGCATACCGGGGACGGCGCATACCGAGAAGGACACCTGATGAGGCACTCGTTCTGGCAGGCCCTACGCAGGGGGGGACCGATGGCGGTGGGGCTCGCAGTCGGCACGCTGTGGCTCGATGTGGGCCGCGCAGCAACCCCGACCACTCCCATCCGCTACGTGATCGTGGTGGTCGGGGAGAATCAAACCTTCGATACCGTGTTCGCGACCTACACCGCGCCGCCCGGCGAGAGCGTTCGTAACCTGCTCTCCGAGGGCATCGTCCGAGCCGATGGAACGCCAGGCCCCGAATACTGGCGCGCCATGCAAGACCGGGCGGTCGGCCAGTCCCGCTACACGATCGATCCGGTTCGAGCGGGTCGCTACGAGCATTTGCCGCAGCCGACTCTGATCGGCGTATTGAACAAGGACCTGCGCTTTGCCGGCCAGGGCCCTGATCCGCGCTTCCCCGCTGACTTGCCTCCCGGCCCCTTTCAAGTGACGCACTATGTCGCACTGCCCGCGGGCGCGACTCCCACGCTCGCGACGGCCATTGCCAACCTCAGCTCGGCCACGGAAGACCCCGTGCATCGCTTCTTCCAGATGTGGCAGCAAACCGGCGGCGACAACGCCCGGCTCGACCTCTACACGTGGGTACCGGTCACGGCGGGCATGGGCAGCGACACGGAGGGTGTCACGCGCACCGACACCGGCCAGGGCGGCGGACTCATGGGCTTCGTGAACATCGCAGCCGGTGATGCGCCCCTGTTTCGCGATCTCGCCGAGCATTACGCGATGAGCGACAACGATCATCAATCGATCATGGGCGGCACCGGCCCGAACTTCATCGCGCTTGCGACCGCCGATTCGTACTTCTTCGATGTGGATGGCTCGCCAGCCGCGCCCCCGGCCAATCAAATCGAGAACCCCGATCCGCAGCCGGGCACGGCGAACTTCTACCAGCGCGATGGCTACTCGGGAGGATCCTATGTCGAGTGCTCGGACCCGGCGCAGCCCGGCGTCGAGGCCATCCTGGCCACGCTTGCGGGCGCCCGGATCCCGAGCAACTGCGAGCCTGGGCATTACTATCTCGTGAACAACTATTCGGCAGGGTACGACCTCGACGGACACCCTCAACCGATCGGGCCGAACAACTACAACTATCCACCGCAGACCGTGCGCACGATCGCCGAGGCGCTCGCGGCGGGCGGTGTGAGCTGGGGCTGGTATACCGGCGCGCGCGATCCCGCCGACCTCAAGGACGAGATGGCTCGTTATCACTTGACGCTCGCGCAGGCCCGGCGTCTTGAGTACAACGACATCGGCGATCCACTCGTCGGCTCGCGTGCCGTGATGACCCATCGCGAGCTGCGCTCACACCTGAAGGGGCTCGCGAGCTTCAGCGCGGACCTCACGAGCGGCAGGCTGCCCGCGGTGAGCTTCGTCATACCCAAGAATCTCGACAGCGGCCACCCCGGCAACTCGGTGCTCGCAACCTTCGAGGACTTCCTCGGGGGCATCATCGATCAGGTCAAGGCGCGGCCTGAGATCTGGGCGCACGCGGCCATCATCGTGACGACCGACGAGGGTGGCGGACACTTCGACTCGGGATATATTCAAAGCGTCGACTTCTTCGGCGATGGTCCGCGCATTCCCTTGCTCGTCGTTTCGCCCTACGCGCGAGTCGGTCACATCGACCACGTCTATTCGGATCATGCCTCCATCCTCAAGTTCATCGAGCACAACTGGGGCCTCGCCCCGCTCACGAGCCGCAGCCGCGATCGACTGCCCAATCCGGTGAGCTCGCCCGTCGACCCCTATCGTCCATTGAACGGGCCGGCGGTGGGCGATCTCACGACGCTCTTCGATTTTCAATGACCGGGCTCCGATGCCGACCGCGAAGAGGCTCGCAGCGCGCCCCAACGGATTTTTCGCCGCCTGTGTCGCTGCGTCACTGATCTGGCCGCACGCGGGCGAGGCGGCCACGACGCACCTGAGCCCGCTCGCAGGGCTCGGCAAGGCGCTGTTCTTCGACAAGTCCCTGTCGAGCTCGGGCCAGCTAGCCTGCGCAAGCTGTCATAGCCCGGCGAACGCATACGCAGCGCCACGCGGTGCGGGACCGGTGATGATGGGAGGGCCACGCATGGATCAGCAGGGACGGCGGGCGGTCCCCTCCCTGCGCTATCTGCAGCACGTGCCGCAGTTCACGCGCCATCTGTACCTCTCGCGCACCGACGACCCCGAAGATGTGGGACCTGGTGGAGGGCTCATGTGGGACGGCCGTGCGAGCACGCTCGAGGATCAGGCGCTCGTCCCGCTGCTCGATCCGCGCGAGATGGCCAACCGCGACATGCACGAGCTTGCCGGACGTCTGCAAGGCAGCGCCGAGGCCGCACGAATGCGCGCGCTTCAGGGCAACCCCGCGCAGCACACGGCGCCCGAGGACGAGCGGCTCGCCGATCTCGCTGCCGTCGCGCTGGCACGCTTCGAGCTCGAGGATCCGAGCTTTCACCCGTACGACAGCCGCTACGATGCGTATCTGGAGGGCACCGGGCAGCTCACGGCGCAGGAGCTGCGGGGCCTGGAGCTGTTCAACTCACCGGACAAGGGCAACTGCGCGGAGTGCCACCCGAGCACGCCCGGCCCGGGGGGGCGCCCGCCTGACTTCACCGACTACCGCTTCGCAGCTGTCGGCGTGCCACGAAACCCCGCGCTCGCCGCAAACGAGCGCGCGACCTACTACGACCTCGGCCTGTGCGGACCGTTGCGCAGCGATCTCCTCCGCGAGAGCACGGAATACTGCGGCATGTTCCGCACGCCCACCCTCAGGAACACGGCACGCCGCGCCTATTTCTTTCACAACGCCCGCTTCACCACTCTGCAAGACGTCGTCCGGTTCTACGTCACGCGTGACCTCGACCCTGCGCGCTGGTATCCCGCCCACGGCGGTCGCATCGAGCTCTACGATGACCTGCCCTCCGTCTTTCGGCAGAACGTCGATCGATCGGACCCGCCGTTCGACCGGCGTCCCGGGCAGGCCCAGGCGCTGAGCGAGGTGGAGATCGCGGATCTGGTTGCGTTCCTGAAAACGCTCGACGACCGAAGTTGACGGCCGCGGAGGGGGTAGAACGGAGGGTTACGCGGGGCGCGCGCCGAACGCGCCGGGCCTGCCTCGCACCATGAGCGCAAGGGCCGCCAGGCCGGAGAGCAACAGCGGCAACCCGGCGGGCAGCGGAATGGGGGTGAACGAGACGCTGCCGCCGTAGCTCCCCGAGAACGGCGGCCCCGCCACCTCGCCGCGAATCTGCAGAACATAAGTTCCAGCACCGAAGGCCTGCTGGTCGAGCGTGACGGTGTAGTAACCGCTGGCCCCAAGCTCATCGGTCGTCCAGGCATCCTCCACGACCATCGCGTTCAGGGTCGGAGGGTTCGTGATGTTCGTGGCTGCATAGTTGCTGGCATATTCCTGGTTCGTGTTCGGCGAGAGCGGGCTGATCTCGATGAGCCGCGCCTGAAGGTTGCCGATGCCCGCGATGCCATTCTGGAACGAGATCACTCCACCCTGGACGTTCGCGCCCGTGGCGAGCGTGAAAACGTAGTCGTCCTGGAAGTTCCAGGGCCCGCCGCTGCCGCTGGCCCCCGATAGATTCTCATCGACCGCGCCTGGGTTGAACTGATCGCTCAGGCCGTACGAGACCGTGGGTGTGACACTGTTGGCCGACTCGCTGGGGTTTGGGTCGGTGACAACGAGCGAGCCGCTGCTATTTTGAGTGACGGTGTCGGTGAGGCAGAACGGGCCGGACCCCGCCGTGGGGACGCAAGTCTGCGCCAGCGCTCCGCGAGATGCGAGCAATGCCCCCGCGGCGAGCATCGATGCGATGAGCGCTTTCGCCTGGACCGTCCGCATGACCCCGCCTCCCCAACCGTCCTGTACCGCTCAGGCCCACGACGCTAGTCCGCGAATGTGACAGCTACGTGCAGATTATGTTGCGCGGGCCCTGGGCGCGGAGCCAGCCCTCAGGTGTGTTAGCCGGAGTGCGATTCGAGCGCCGCGAGGGTCGACCGTGCCTCGTCCGATCCGATGAAGCTTGTCGAGCCGGACAGCGCCGACCGCAGCTCGAGCCGAGCCCGGTTCCGCTCGCCCGCCTGATACTCCGCCATGCCGAGGTGGTAACGAATGACGCTCGAGTGCGGAGCCCGATCGGCCGCCTTCTCCAGCTCGGGTAGCGCTCGCTGCACGTCCCCGAGCTTCAATTGGACCCAGCCTGCCGTGTCCAGCAGTTGCGGGTTCTCCGAGGCGGCAAATCCGGCAACGAGATGCTGCGCGCGATCGAGACTCGCGCGATCCTTCCGGTAGGTGACCAGCAACATTGCGAGATTGTTGGCGGCGAGTGTCGGGTCGTGCGTCTGCAGCGCCTCGTACTCCCGAATGGCATCGTCTATGCGTCCCTGCTGCTCGTACAGCGAAGCCAGATCGGTCGCGAGGACGGACTGCATGCCCGCCGCCGCAATACCCTGCTCGTAGGTGCGGATCGCTCCGGCCGTGTCGCCGGAGGCCGCCTCGGCGGAGGCGAGCCTGCCGTACGGCAACCACCAGCGCGGTGCCAGCTGAGTCGCCAGAGTCAACTGCCGAATCGCGCGAGGATAGTCCTTGCTGCTCAGCAATAACTCACCGACCAGGTCTTGAATAGCCGCATTTCGCGGCGCAGCCGCGGCCGCCGATTGCGCCCGAGCGAGCGCCTGCTGCGCACGCCCTGCGCGCAGGTCCACCTGCGTGAGCACGACGAGGGCATCCACCGCGTCGGGTCTGAGCTTCAAGGCATGCTCGAGCTCGCGTGCGGCCTCCTCCGGCCTGTTCTGTTCCCCGGCGATCAGCCCCGCCAGGTAAAACCCCACTGGAAGGGCGGGCGCTTGCGCTTGGAGTCTCTCGGCGCCGGCCTGCGCGGCCGCGAGGCTTTTCCGCGCAAGATAGGCGCGAACCAGCGCCTCCTCGGCGGTCAGATTCTTGGGGAACCTCGCCACCGTTTGCTCGAGGAGGCTCAGCGCCTGGTCTGGACGGTGCGTCTGCGTCAGCAGTTGAGCGAGCTCGAGCCGCACTGCAACGTCGAGCGGGGCAGCGTCCTCGGCCGCGCGCAAGGTCTCTTCGGCGAGCGCGGCCTGCCCGTTGGCGCGATACGCGCGTGCGAGTGTCCGCATGACGGGGGCCGAGCGCGGCTGGTCGTGCAGCACCGCGCGCAGATCCCCGATGGCGGCGCCCGGATTGCCCCGGTCGAGCGCGACATTCGCGCGCAGCAGCAGCGCGTCGTCGTTCCTCGGGCTCACTCGTAGCACCGCAGCGATCTGATCCGAGGCTTGATCCCACTGGCCCTGCTGCATCAGCAGCGCAGCCATGCGATTGCGCGCCTCCAGGGCACCTGGATGCTCGCCATCGCGCTCGGCGATGCTCCGATAGGTCGCGATCGCTTGGGCGGCTCGACCCTCGCGCAGCTGCAAGGCTCCAAGACCGAGCTGCAGAGCATCGTCCGCGGGCTCGCGCTGGATGAAGGCATCGAGCACCCGCTCGGCCGCTGCGGATGAGCGGTACTGCGCGAGAAACTCGACGTAGGCGAGCCGCGCGCCGGAGTCATCCGGTCGGGCGGCGATCGCATCCCGAAACACGCGATCCGCATCGTCGAGTCGCCGGGCGCGGGCATAGAGCGATGCGAGCTGGTAGCGATACTGGAGCGACTTGGGGCTCTGCGCGACGATCTGCGCAAGCTGCGCGGCCGCCTCGCTGGGCTTGTCGAGCCTCACGTAGAGGCTCGCGAGCACTTGCCGCAGATCGATCGATCCCGGCCGCCGCGCGAGCGTTGCTCTCAGCAGATTCACCGCCTCTTCCGAGCGCCCGTCGAGGACGTCGAGCGAGGCGAGCAGCGCCACTGCATCCTCGTTGCCGGGGGCGACCTTCACCGCCCGCTCCGCATCGGCGCGGGCCGCGCGGCGGTCTTGCTGCGCAGCGAGCGCCGCGCCTCGCACCGTCAGGAGATCGGGATCGTCGGGATGCCCGACGAGCGCCGGCCGCACGGTCGCAAGCGCGCGGTCGGGTGCGCCATGCAGCGCATAGAGGTTGCCGAGGCCCACGCGCGCCCGGACGTTGTCGGGTTGCAGCTCGATGGCCGACTCATACAGCCCTGTGGCCTCAGCGAGGTTGCCGAGCCGCTCGTCCACCTGCGCGATGAGCAGGCGAGCCTCGATGCTCTGCGGCGCGATCTGCAGCGCGTTGCGGAACTCGATCTGTGCCTTCGCGAGGTTGCCCGCGGCGAGATATCTCTGCCCGCGCTCCACGTGGCTGGCGCGGCGCGCCTCGGCACCGCCGCATCCTGCCAGGACGATGCAGCAGCCGAGCAATGCAGCTGCGAGACCCGTGCCGCGTGGAGAGAACTGCATCGCAGTGGAACTGTAGGTAGCCCACGTGACGCGCGTGTGACATGCCCGCCGCGGCGCATCTACAGATCGAGCGTGCGGAAGATCCTCTCGGGAATCCAGCGGATGATGAGCATGATCGGCCGCCAGAATCCCGGCAGATAGACCACGGGGGTCCGGCGATCGATCGCGCGGACGATGCCAGCGGCGATGCGGTCGGGCTGCGCCCACAGCAGCCCCTTCGGCATCGCCGCCGTCATCGGCGTATCCACGAAGCCCGGCTTCACGGTCAGCACCGCAACGCCGTGCCGCCACAGCCGCTGCCGCAATCCGGACAGAAACGCCGTGAGGAGCGCCTTCGCGCTGCCATACACGTAGTTTCGACGCCGTCCTCGATCGCCCGCGACGGAGGAGATCACCGCAATCGTGCCGGAACCCTGGGCCGCGAGGCGCTCTGCAACGGGTGTGATGAGCGCCACGATCGACACGGCGTTGGTCTGCAGCTCACGCACGGTCAGCTCCGCGGAGCCCTCGCAAGCCTGCTGATCGCTCAAGGTCCCGTAGGCGATCAGCACGATGTCGAGGCCGCCGAGGAACTGCTCCGCCCGCATGAGCATCCCCTGATGCGCGGCGAGATCGTTGGCATCCAGGCTTTCACTGCCCACGCGCGGGCTGCCGCGCACGGCGAGGTCGGCGGCAATCCCCGCGAGTCGTTCGCGGTTGCGCGCCACGAGGTACAGGGCGTCGCCTCGCTCGGCGAGCCGCCTGGCTGTCGCCTCCGCAATCGCCGAGGTCGCTCCGACGATGAGCGCTCGCTTCAAGACTCTGCGCTCACGCGCCGCCAGAAGCTCGACGAGCAGGCCGGATCGATGTAGCGCGCAAACTCGGTCCAGCGCGGATAGCCCGCGCGGAAGAGCGCCCCGGGCATGCGTGCATCCTTGGCGGGATAGAGCCGCCCGCCTGCCTCCGACACCACCACGTCGAGCTCGCGGAACAGCCGCTCGATGGCAGCGCCCTTGTTTGGGAAGTCGAGCGCGACCGTGACTCCCGGCTTTGGAAACGAGAGCATTCCCGGGGAGCTGAGCGCGCCGAACCGCTTGAGCGAGGCGAGGAACGAGCCCTGTCCCTCGCGAGCGATGCTCTCGAGCAGTCGGGCGGTGGCCGCCGCTGCGCCGGGCTCCGGCAGCACGCACTGATACTGGTAGAAGCCGCGAGGGCCGTACACCCGGTTCCAGTGCAGGATCCGGTCGAGGGGAAAGAAGAAGGCGCCATAGTCGGCCGTGTGGCGTTGCACAGTGGATCGTTGCAGGTGGTACAGCACGCCGTTGAAGACACGCAGCGAGGCTGAATTCACCATCGACACGGGGCTCACGAAGGGTACGGACAGCGTGCGTGCTCGATGCCGTGCGCCGGCCGCCCCTTGGCGGTGGTTGCCCCGCTGCAGCAGACCGCGGCCGAGCCGACGGCCCCGCGCCAGACAGTCGATCCAGGCGAACGTGTATTCGAAGTCCCGATCCGACTCGTCGCACAGCGCAAAGAACCGATCGAGGTTCGCAAATCGAATCACCTCCGCCGCGACCGATGGGCCTGGTACCGGCCGCAGCTGCAGCTCCGCCCAGGTGATCGCACCGGTGAGGCCGAGTCCCCCGACGGTGGCACAAAACCATTCCGCATTCTGGTGGGGCGAGCATTGCAGCCGCTCTCCGTTGGAGCGCAGGAGCTCGAGCCTGCGCACGTGGCACCCGAAGGTCCCGGCACGGTGATGGTTCTTGCCGTGGACGTCGTTGGCGATCGCACCACCGACGGTCACGTACGCGGTGCCTGGCACGACGGGCAGGAACCACCCGGCGGCAACTGCAAGAGGCAGAATGTCGGCGAGCAGCACGCCCGCCTCGCAGGCGAGCACACCGCTTTCGCGATCGAAATGCATGAACCGATCGAGCGAGAGCGTCTCGAGCAGTGCTCCGCCCGGATTCAGGCAACTATCCCCGTAGCTGCGGCCGTTGCCGAACGGCAGCACGCTGGATCCTGATGCAATCTGCGGAAACGGATCGAATCGGCTGCGCAGCCCGTAGAGCGTGTGCTCGATGCGACTCAGATTGCCCCAGGAGGACACTGCACGCGAGACCATGACTCAAAGGGCGACGAGCATCGTGATCGCAGCCAGCACCCCGAGGCCCAGGCTCACCCGGTCGCGCAGCGCGTACAAGACGGGGTCCTCGTGCATCCCGCCCCGATGGGCCGTCATCCACACGCGGCTCACCCAGTAGAGCGTCAGGACGCAAAGCATCCAGATCGCCTTGGGATGGTGATACAGCGCGGCCGTCTCCGGAGAGTTGATATAGAGCGCGAGCACGAGAACACTCAAGTAGCCCGAGGCCGTCCCGAAGCTCTGCAGGATTGCCAAGTCCTCCACGTGATAGCCGCGGCCGGCTGCCCGCAAGCGCCGCTGGCGCCGCAGCGCATCGAGCTCCGCGTAGCGCTTGACCAGAGCGAGACTCAGGAACAGAAACACCGAGAACAGCAGCAGCCAGAAAGACAGCGCCACCTGCACGGCGCCGGCACCTGCGATGATGCGCAGCGTGTACAGTCCGGCGAGCGCGATCGCATCGAGCAGGAGGATGCGTTTGAGCCGGAACGAGTAGGCGAGTGACAGCGCGGAGTAGGTCGCGAGCGCCAGCCCGAAGCGTGGCGGCAGGAAAGTGGCGATGGCCGTGGCGGCCACCACCAGCGCCGGAGCGAGCGCGAATCCTGCCGCGATGGACAGATCACCGGAGGCGAACGGTCGCTTGGACTTGCGTGCGTGGGCCCGGTCGGCTTCCACATCGAGCAGGTCGTTGACCACGTACACCGCGGAGGCCACCAGAGAGAATGCGACCACGGCTCCGACCCCCGCCGCAAGTGAGGCCAGGTTGCCCACACGGTGCGCCATGAGCAGCGGGATCAGCAAGAGTGCGTTCTTGGTCCACTGATGAGGCCGCAATGCGCGGAGCAGGGAGCGCACCGGCCGTCGGGGCCCGGCAAAGTGCTGCAGGATGGGAACGAAGGACTCGACGCGACGCGCGAGCGAGCCGTTCGAGCTCACCACGATGGCACCGCGCGCGGCGCGCCACACGGCCAGGTCGCGCCGCTCGTTGCCGCAGTAGTCGAAGGCATCCTTGCCAAAGCGCGCCACGAGCGCCTCGCGCTTGTGCGCGCCGGCGAGGTTCACCGTGGCATCGCTCGCGAGTACCCCCGTGAAGATCCCGAGGTGCTGCGCGACGCAATCGGCCTGGCGCCGATCGGCTGCCGTGCACAACCAGAGCGCTCGACCGCGGTTGCGCTCGCTTTCGAGCCACGCGAGGAACTCGCGGTGATAGGGCAGCAGCGCGGGGTCGATCTCGACCCGCGAGGCGACGCTGGACTTGAAGGCGGCCTTGCCGCGCAGCAGCCAGAATGGCAGACAGAAGAGGTACAGGGGATTGCGCTTGATCAGGCGCAGCAGCGACTCGAGCAGCAGGTCGCTGCGCACGAGCGTGCCGTCGAGATCGACGCACAGCACGGGCTCCAGGAGATCGGCAGCGACGGCCATGACGTTATGCGGGCTGCGCCCGCTGCCTCAGGCTCGTCACGGCCAGCCACCCGAGCCCCACCCCGAGCCAGAGGGTCAGCAACCGGCAGAGCAGGGTGAGAAGAAGTGCATCCGCGAGAGGATAGCCGTGCGTCACGATGAGCGCAGTCATGACTGCCTCGGCGCTGCCGAGCCCTCCCGGCACGAGCGAAAGGCCGCCCACGAGCACCGCGAGGCCGTAAATTCCCATGGCCGCGGAGAGTCCGAGGTGTGCCCCCGGCAGATAAGAGCTCAGCACATCAAGGCCCACACCCTCGAAGCCCCAGGCCAGAAGGCCCACCAGGAAGCCGACCGCGAGCATCGAGGGGCGCAGCAGCTCCCGCGCGGCGCTCAGGGAGCGCGTGCCCTGGAGGAAACTGCTCCGCAGCCAGGCCGGCAGGTGTCCAGCGCGGTCGATGCGGGTTGCCAGGGTCTTCCACGGCAGTACCGCGAGCGCAACAACCGCAACGGCCGCCAGCGCCGCCGCAGTGAAGGTCGCGGCCCGGTAGCGGGCGGATGCGCTGGCGATCAACCCCGCGAGGGCCACCATCACCACGACATCCAGGAGCCGCTCGACGAGGAACGCTGCGGCAACATCAGAGAGAGGCACTCCGTGTCGCGTGTAGTAGCGGGCGCGCGCCATCTCACCGACCTTTCCGGGAGACAAGGTGTACGCAAACCCTGCGACATAGGTCAGCGCTGCGAATCGATGCGGCAGGCGATGGCCCAGGCGGGCAAGGTACATCCGCCAGCGATAGATCCGCAGGGCGTAGTTGCCCAGCGAAAGCACGGCCGCGAGGATGAGGAGGTTCCACGGCGGCAGCACGCTCATCGAGGGGAGTTGCCTCAGGTCGTGCTGCAGCGCGTACGCCCCTGCGCACACGAACAACAGCACGATCGAGACCCCCACCCCGCGCGAGATTTGCGGCATCGGGCTTCTTTTCGACCCGGACAAAGGGGTACGTTAATTGACACAGCTTACGATGCCGTGACGCCGCCAACAAGGCAGTGTGTCTCGGACACTGCCGCCAAGAAGCCGCGTCAACAAAGCGTCGTAAAATCACCCTACCATTGCGCATTTCCGGGGGTCGCGGACCCGGGCGCGCACCCCAGAATACCTCCCTTGAAGCGTCCCAAACTCCTCCTGCAAAGCCTCGCAAAGCGCGCGTTTCGCTCCGCCGGACTCGAGGTGCAGCGCCTGAGGGGCGCCGTGAGCGAGGAGGCCATCCTCCGCAACGTGCTGCGGCTGACCAACCCGGTGGCGCTGCTGGATGTGGGGGCGAATGTGGGCCAGTACGCGCGCAGCGTTCGGGAGCTCGGATTTCGCGGGCGCATCATCTCCTTCGAGCCCCTATCGGGGGCGTACGCGGCGCTGTCGAGCGCGGCACATCACGACCCGGGCTGGGTCATCGCACCCCGCGCGGCACTGGGACGCGCGCGTGGCAGTGCGACCCTCAACATTTCACAGAATGCGGTGAGCAGCAGCCTGCTGCCCATGCAATCACGAGTGGTCGTTGCGGCGCCCGCCGCGGGCTACGTTGGAACCGAGGCGGTTTCGGTCTACCGGCTGGATGAGCTCGCGCAGCCGCTGGTGCCCAGCACGGGATGGCTGATGCTGAAGATCGATACCCAGGGCTACGAGAGGGAGGTCCTGGGCGGGGCGACGGGCCTCATCGAGCGGATCGCCGCACTGCAAGTGGAGCTTTCGCTGGTGCAGCTCTACGCCGGGGCGCCCTCCCTTGGAACGATGGTGTCCTATATCGAGGACCTCGGGTTCGAGCCCTTCGGCCTTGCGGCCGGCTTCAAGGATCCAGGCAGCGGCCGCCAGCTTCAGGCGGAAGGATTCTTCGTGCGTCCGACTTTCGCTTGAGACTCTCGCTTGAGCTCGGGTGTACCGCCCGGGCCGAGTCAGCCCCGCTGAACAAACGTGTAATTGCCGTTGCCCTCGCAATGCACCATCGCATATCCCGCAGCGATCAGTCGCGCGATCGCCTCGCGGACGCGGTCGGTGGCGCCGGCATCCAGCGGGTTGAAATATTCGTCGAACTCCACGCACAGGACGCGGATGGGCAGGCGGTCCTCGAGGACCGTTTCGATCACTTTGTACTCTGCTCCTTCGATGTCGAGCTTGAGCAGATCCAGGCGCCCGTGGCCCAGGTCGCGCATGAGGTGGCTCAGGCGCCTGACGGGCACACGAATGTAGGTGTCCGTCTTTTGCAGATTCAGCAGCGAGTGTGACACGTGCATCGGATCCTTCGGGGCGAAGAACCGCAAGGTGTCGTCCTGGTCCCACAGCCCCACCGGGCTGAAGTGGTATTGCGAATTGTCCCCTGCAGCCGTGCGCACATAGTCAATGGCGCGCGGGGTGGGATCGAAGGCGAACACTGCGCAGCCGAAGCGGCGAATGAGCTCCAGGTCGAAGGAGATGTCCTCGCCGCAACCCACGCAATAGCAAATGGAGCTCGACCCGAGCTCCGCAACGGGCACCGTCCAGCCGCCATTGCGATTGCCGATGCGTTCCAGGTCGCGGCGCCGCTGAATGCGACGCAAGGCGAGATTGTCCCAACCGGCCATCGTGGCCGCGCGCGCGAAGGTCTTGCGGCGCGCCCTGTGCAGCAGATTACTCAGGCCCATGCGCGATCCCGGCTCCCCTCGGACGCGCCCCGGGCGACCGCCTGCATGCCGCGATGCCAGAACTCGAGCACCAGGTATTTGAGGAAGAGATCAGCCGCCGCGGAGAAGCGCGAGGTGCACTGGGACAGGCGTGCCGCGGCATGCGGCGCGATGATGCGTGCTTGCACCAGGGTGCCTCGTCGCAGCTCACCGCCGAAGCGCTCCCGCAGGCCGGCCAGCCATGCAGCGCTCGGGGGTGTAAAGCCGAGCTTCGGACGCTGCGTGACGTAGTCCGGCACGAGACCTCGCGCGGCCTCGTGCAGCAGGCTCTTCGGCGTCGATTCATACATCGGTGCTGCCTTCTGGATTCCCACGAGCAGCTCCACCAGGCGATAGTCCACGAGTGGCAGGCGCTGCTCCACCGAGTTGGCCATCGACAGGCGGTCTCCCTGCGCCAAGCCGTTTTGCAACAGGTAGCCGCGGCAAAGCAGTGCGACGAGCTGGATATCGGCGCGACTCGCCGAGTCCGCGGAGCTCAGGAACTGTGTGCGCACGGCACCCGCGCCCGGCAGATGCCCGCGCACTCTCTCGCCATAGGTTGCCGCGGCCGCAAAGGCGCCCTTCTGGTAGGTATCCGACAGATCGTAGCTCACCACGCCGCTTGAATTTCCGGCCGGTGAGAGGCATCGCCATCCCAGTATCGAGCCGGCGTACTGATACGCGGCCCGAGCCAGCTCGGGCCGTGCCCAGCTGCGCGGCATCTGCCGCCAAAGGGCTTCCAACCGGCCGATGCGATCACCCGCGGCATTGCGGATGCTGCAACGAACGGCTTGCACTGCCCACGAATAGCCCCACAGGAGCTCATCGATGCCATGGCCTTGCAGCAACACGGGACATCCGTGCGCGCGAGCTTCGCGGCTCACGGCGTAGTAATTGTGTCCTGCCAGGTCGGCGATCGGATCATCGCGCCAGTGGCACACCTGGGGGAAGGCCTCGAGCATCTCCGGCAAGCTCACCTCGAAGTGATGGAACTTGAGATCCAGATCGCGTGCGAAGGCCTGTGCCGCCGAACGCTCGTCCTGCGCAGGCATACCCGCATACCCAACGGTGAACGCCTGCACCGTTTCCGGACTGTGGCGGTGCGCCAGTGCGGCCACGAGACTGGAATCGAAGCCTCCGCTCAGTGAGATTCCGATCGGCACGTCGGAGCGCACGATCTGCCTGCCGATCGTATCCAGCTCGGCACGCACCCGCTCGACGCCGTCCCCCTGGACAGCCGCGGCGTCCTCCAAGCGCCAGTAGCAATGCTCGCGGATCGACCAGCTTGCGATATCCACGATGAGAAGGTGGCCGGGCGGAAGCTTGCGCACGCCCGCGACCATGGTCTGCGGCTCGGGGACCCAGCCGAAGTGCAGGTAGCTATCGAGCGCATCCAGATCGAGCTCCAAGGGTATGCGCTGTGTCGCCAGGAGCGACTTGAGCTCCGATGCGAACCAAAGACGCTCTCCCTCGGCGTACAGATAGAGGGGCTTCTCGCCCAACCGGTCGCGCCCGAGCACCAGGCGCTGACGCCGCTGATCCCAGAGCGCAAAGGCAAACATGCCGCGCAGGTGATGCACGAACTCGAGCTGGTGCTCCTCGTACAGATGCAGGAGCACCTCGCAGTCGCTGCCGGACCGAAACCGGTGCCCGTGGGATTGAAGCTCCTGCCGCAGCTCGATGAAGTTGTAGATCTCCCCATTCGCAACGAGGGCCAGGGACTGATCCTCGTTATGCAGGGGCTGCCAGCCGTTCGCGAGGTCGATGATGCTCAGCCGCCGCATCCCCAGGCGTACGTGGCTGAGCGGGACGTCCTTCTCAGAAAACCACCCGGCCCCGTCGGGCCCGCGGTGGACCATCGCTGCGGTGGCGGCCTCGACGGCCCCGAGTTCCTCGCCCGTCAACGACGCCCGCGAGACCACGCCCGCGATTCCGCACATACCCCCGCCCCGCCGCTCGACCGCCAAACATGAAAGTTTAGTAACCGCCTGTGACAGCTGTGCAACAGATCTCCCCGCAAGCGCGGGGTTGTCACGAGACAGTAAGAGAAAGCACGGAGCATTTTGTCCCCATGGTCAAGCGCCCGCCCTGGGTACACGTGCAGCAGCCGACGGTCCCCCACTACCGGGTGCCGTTCTTCGACCTGCTCAATGAGCGGCTCGACGGGCGCGTACGCGTCTCGGCGAGTCCGACCGTGCACAGCGGACCCGACAGCGCGCCCGTGCACCGCCGCTATCTCGACCTGGCACACCAGTGCCGGCCGCTGGCAGGAGGACGGGCATTCTGGCAGCAAGCCATGATTCCTCTGGCCGATGGCACCTCGGGCGACGTCGCCGTGGTGAGCGGCAACCCGCGTTTCCTCAGCACGTTGCGCTTCGCGCGATTGGCCCGAAAGCATCGCATGAGCATCGTATGGTGGGGGCACGGCCACTCCCCGGGCTCCAGCCGTTTGGGCAAGCGTATCCGTGAGGCCCTGATGTCGCGCTGCGACGCGGTACTTCTGTATACGGATGCCGAGGCGGCGGCGTGGCGTGCACGCCTGCCCACGCGGGTCGGCCTGTTCGGCGCCCAGAACGCGCTCGACCAATCGCACGCCCAGGCTGCGCTCGCCCACTGGACACCGCAGCAGTTGCACGCGTTTCGCTCCGCCCAGGGGCTCGAGGGGCGCAAGCTGCTGCTGTTCTGCGGACGCTTGCGACGCGATCCGGATTCGGAGGTCGAGGTGCTGCTGCGCGCGCTGGCGGAGCTCACGCCGGCCGATCCCAGCCTGCTGGCCATCGTGATCGGCGACGGCGAGGAACGGCAGCGGCTGCAGGGGCTGGCGGGCAGCCTCGGACTGCATGACCACGTGCGCTGGCTCGGTGCGCAATACGACGAGTCTGCCAATGCGCCCTGGTTTCTGTCGGCGGAGCTGTTCGTGTATCCAGGATCGATCGGACTCAGCATCCTGCACGCGATGGGCTATGGCCTACCCGTCGTCACCCACGCCGAGCGTGAGGGCCACAATCCCGAGATCGCAGCACTGCGGCATGAGTGGAACGGCCTGCAATGTCAGCGGGGCAACCCCCGGCAGTTCGCAGAGCAGATCGCCCGTGTGGTTGCGAACCCGGTACTGCGGCAACAGCTTTCCGACAACGCGCGTCAGACCGTCGCGCGGGAATTCTCGCTCACTGCAATGGCCGATCGCTTCTGCGCGGCGGTCGAGCATGCGCGCCAGCATGCAGCAGTGAGCCTCTGAGGCCGGCCGGCACCATGGAAGTTGCGCACCTCATCGATTCGATCTCCCCCGAGGCGGGCGGGCCGCCGCGGGTCATGCTCAATCTGGCGGCAGCGCAAGTGAGGCTGGGGATCGGCGTTCAGGTCGTGACACGCAAGGACGCGCAAACGGACACATGGTGGTCGCAGTGGTGCGAGCGCACCCCAGCGCTCAGCTCGATCCCACTCCGTGCCCTCGATTGCTCGTGGTACGCAACAGGCGCTCGGGCGCGCGCCGTGCGCGCGCTCGGAGACAGGGCGAACGTGCTACACGTTCACGGGATCTGGAAAGCGCTTGCCTGGCAGACGCTCGCGAACCGTTCCCGCTTCGGGGCGGCCGTTCTGCTGGCACCCCACGGAATGCTCTCGCCCTGGTCACTGAATCACCACCGACTCAAGAAGTCAGTGGCGCTGCGCCTCGGATGGCGGCGAATGCTCACGAGCGCGGATGCGTTTCACGCGGTGAGCGCAGGCGAGGAGGTCGAGATCGCCGCCGCCGTCCCCGGGTCGCAGATTGCCGTTTTACCGAACGGCGTCGCCCCCGTCGATGACGCAGCAGCGGTTCCGGCGCAGTCGCAGCGCGCCAACGTCGGCCCGCCGTCGAGCCGATACGTGCTGTTCCTGGCGAGATTGCACGTGATGAAGGGGCCCGATCTGCTGCTCGAGGCGTTCGCGCGACTGATCCGGCAACTGACTGACGAGCCGGACCTCACACTGGTGATGGCAGGACCCGACTACGGAATGCGCCGCGCGCTCGAGTCGCAGGCCCGCCGCCTTCGCATGGCCGATCGCGTCAGATTCCTCGGCGCGGTTTTCGGACGGGAGAAATGGGACCTCATCCGTGGCGCCGCTCTGTGCTGCCAGCCGAGCCGCTACGAGGCTTTCAGCCTGTCGCTGCTCGAGTCGCTCGAGGCGGGAGTGCCGGTCGTGACGACCCCGGAGGCGAACGTCCCCGACGTGGCGCTCGCGAATGCGGGCATCGTCTGCCAGGGGGAGCCCGAAGAGCTGGCACAGGCGATGCTGCATCTACTGACGCACCCGCAGCTGCGCGTCGAGATGGGCCAGCGCGGCCGCGCGATGGTTTACACCAAGTACACCTGGAGCAAGATCGCGAAGGACTCGGCGGCCGTGTACGAGGCCCTCTGGAGGCGAGCCGGCGAGCACCGCGGGGCCCGGGCCTCGGGCTGATCAGCATGTCGTGGCTCGGCCTCGTTCGTCAGAATCCCACCCTGCGCCTCGCCCTCGCCCGATCGCTCGCCCTGAAGCATCAGCGCGCGCGACGCCTGCGCCGCTCAGCCGAGCAGGCCTTGGACCGTCTGGCGCAGCTCTGCCGCGAAGACGTGACGCTCTTCGTGCCGGAATTCGAGGCTCGTTTTGCGCTGAGCCCCGCCTCGGCGCTCTTCCACCGCATCCTGATCGACGGGGAATACGAGCCGCAGCTGGTACAGGCTTTTCGGCACCATCTCGACCCGCAGCGCGACGTGCTCGATATCGGCGCCAACGTCGGGTTCTTCACGGTGCTGGCGGCACGGCTCGCCGTGAGCGGCCGCGTGCTGGCGGCCGAGCCGTCACGGACGGCCGCAGGGCGTCTGCGCCATAACCTCGCCCTGAACGCCGTTTCGGAAAAGGTGATCCTGTTTGAAGGGCTGCTCTCCGATCGCGCCGGGGAGCGCACCCTCAACGTGATCCCGGGCCGAGAGGAATATTCCTCCATCGGCCCACTGGTCCACCCTTCAGTCGCGGGGGAGGCATTCGTGCAGGAGATCGCCCCTGCAACCACGGTGGACAGCCTGGTCGAGCGGCATCGACTCAAGCCCGGGTTACTCAAGCTCGACGTCGAGGGAGCCGAAGCGCTGGTGCTTGCCGGCGCGACCCGCACGCTGCGGGAGCACCGGCCCGTTATCCTCTCCGAGCTGTCGAATGCGCTCCTGCGCACCATGGGCACCTCGGGCACGCAGGTCGTGGCGCAGCTGCAGGAGCTCGGCTACTCGGTGACCGATTTGAAGGATCCCACGCTGCGGCCCGGTGTGCGTCTCTACGGAGACATCCTTGCGGTCCCGAGGGGATAGGGCAGGCCACCCGCAGCTCTGGGCCCCCGAGCACCTTGCGTGGCTCAACCGAAGGGATCCGCAGGCAGATGCAGAACCTTGCGAGTCACCTGCCACCAGGTCGCACTTTCGCTCCAGTTCCTGCCTGCGCCACCCCAGAGCACCACACCGTCGGCATGCTCGCGGCAGAATTCGAGCTCGACGTGCCACGTGCGCTCGGGAATATCGAGTCCATCGAGCGGTGAGCGGTACTCGCTGTAGAGGTACAACAGGAAGGGATAGATTGGCTTGTCGTAGCGCCGAGCCTCCTCGAGCTGGGCCGCGGCAAAACGCAGCCAGCCGGCGAGATCGTCGTAGTGCGTGTAGAACGAGGGCAACAGGAAGTCGACGGCGCGTGCGAGAGGCGCCATGCGGCGGTTCGTTTGCAGCCACTGCTGATAGCTCGCGTTGCGGAACATGATCGGCCAGTAGGCACTCGCGGGCGGCGCGCCGTAGAACCCCAGGAGCAGCCCTGGACGGGCTCGCCGCACGATGTCGGTGACCCGCAGCAGTTTGCGCAGGCTCGCATCGAGCACGGCCGAGTCGGCCGGAAATAACGGCCAGTTCTCGATGTCGATGTACACGTGCGTCGTGTCGAGCGGTAGCAGCTCGACCGCTGCGACCACTCCGCGCTCGTCGACCTCATCGTGGGACACGCCGGGTCGCCAGATGTTTGCGATGGCCGGCATGCGCACGAGCCCCTCGCGTTCGAGCGGCGGTTTGCCCCGGTGCAGCAGCGCATCGAACACGGGGAAACGAGCCGGTGCGCCGGCACGCGCCGGTCGCCCGAGAATCGAGATGCCGAGCGAGGCCAGTGCGCTGGCGAGCCGGCGGCGGCGCAAGTCCACGGAGGAATTGGAGTGAGGCACGAAGCTCACACGGCCGGCAAGGCAGTCCCTAGAGCACGGAGCCCCTGCAGCTCATCACGTCCGTGGCAGCCAGCTCGCCACGAGCCACCAGATAACGATTGATCGAATTGACCAGCACGTCCGATGGCATGTAATAAACGGAATATCGGCGCTTGGGCTTGTAACGGCAGTCGACCGGGATGCGACCCTCGTCCGCATGCACCAGTGCCTGTGCCGCCATGAAGCTCGCATCCGCCGAGGTCGCGCGCACCCGGGCGAATTTCTCCAGCGAGCCCCCTGCGCAGCTCAGCGCGGCGATTGCCACACCCAGGATCGCCCAAGCGCGAGCTTTCGGCTCCGCCGAGGAGCGGCCGAGCAGCGCCATCGCACTGGCGGTGAAGAACAACGCAAAGCAGCTGGCATTGTTCTCCGAGACATCCTTCATCAGAACGCTCGGCAGCAGGGCAGCGAATGTGGCGAGGAACAGCGGTGCGAGTCCGGCAGCGAGCGCGGCGAGACCACCTGCAGTGCGACGCACCGCGCAAACGATGGCGAAAACCCACGCGGACCAAACCCCCAAGCTCACCGCGACCCACAGGGCGACCGGCCAGGAGATTCCCTGCGCCGCACGCGCCGTGCTCCCGAGGAACAATGTCCCGGCGGTATACAGCGCCAGGTTGTGCAGCACATTGATCCCCAGGCTCAGCTGGTACCGCGGGGTACTCGCCAGGAGCGCCTCGTTGGTGGTGGCCGCGTGCAACCCTCGATACGCCACCAGCAGGAGCAGGCAGCCGAGCCCCAACACCAGCAGCCTCGCATGGGCCTTTTGCCGCCACAGGCGCGCCGCGGCCCACGCGGAACTCAAGAGCATGAATGTCGCGTAGGACTCCTTGGAGGCCAAACCGAGCGCGTGCAGCACCAACAGGAGGGTCACCGCGCGGGGGCGTCTCGTCGCGCACAGCAGCGCCAATGCCCCGAGCAGATTGGCCAGAGCCTGGCTCACTCGATCGTACCCGTAAGCGCTCGCCAGCAGGAGCGGGTGTGCCACGAGCACCGCCGCGGTCAGCCATCGCCACGATTGCGCTGCGGGACTGCGTTCGGGTGTGGCAAGCCATGCGAGCACGATCGCGGTGGCCCCGACCGAGAGCGTGATGAAGACCAGAGTGAGCCACGGCACGCTCAGCCGATAGGCCGCCAGGTTCACGTAGTATTCGATCGGCCGGAAGAAGTCCCGCTCCGTCGCCCCTGCGAGGTAATCCCCGCCGTGGCGCATCAGAGGCTCGATCAACGCGTAGATCGCATCGTACAGCGGGACGACGTGCGGGGCGCCGGCCACGGCCACCGTGGCGACGAGGAGCGCAGCACCGAGCGCACACGCGGTCAGCGCCCGCGTCGTTGCCCGTGATTCGACAACATCTTGCACCAAAGTGCGTCACCAAACCGTCGCATTCCCCGCTTAGGATTCAAGGTTCACAAAAAAGAGTGTCAAACGAGTGACACGTGAGATGCATTTCGTACCGATGGGGTCTCGCTGGGCGATGTACGCGTTGCTCGCGGTTGCTGTCACTGCAGCCGTGGCACCCTTCGCGAGCATGCTCTCGGGGCTTTACACCATCTGGAGTCTGCAGCCGGAATACAGCCACGGGATCGTGATCCCCGTGCTCTCGGGATTCCTGATCTGGCAGCGCCGCCGGGAGCTGCGGGGCCTGCCATTCACCGGCTCGTGGACCGGGTTGCCGCTCATCGCCGCGGGACTCGCATTACGCTTCCTCGGCGCTTCGACGACCATGCACACGCTCGAGCACTATGGATTTCTCCTGGTGCTCTACGGTCTCGTGCTCGCTCTGACGGGACCCGTCATCTTCCGGCGGCTCTGGCTGCCCCTTCTCATACTCATCTTCGCGATTCCGCTTCCGAGTTTCTTCGGAAACGCGCTGTCGCTCGACTTGCAGCTGCTCTCCTCACAGCTCGGTGTCTGGTTCATCCGCATGGCGGGTGTCAGCGTGCTGCTCGAGGGCAATGTGATCGACCTTGGGAGCTACCAGCTCGAGGTGGCCGAGGCATGCAGCGGGCTTCGGTACCTCTTCCCGCTCATGACGCTTGCGCTGATCCTGGCCTATCTGTATCGGGGGCCCTTGTGGAAGCGGGCAGTCCTGTTCCTTTCGAGCATTCCAATCACCGTGCTCATGAACAGCCTGCGTATCGGCTTCATCGGTGTCACGGTCGATCGCTGGGGACCAGCCATGGCGCAGGGCGCTCTCCACGGCTTTGAAGGCTGGCTGGTCTTCATGCTGAGCACCGGACTGCTGGTGGTGGTCGCGTTCGCACTCAGCCGCGTCGGAGGGTCGCGAGTCCCATGGCGCGAAGCGTTTGATCTGCGTACGGTGCAAAGCAGCCGCACGCGCATGAGCGCCGACTCTGTCACCGGCGCCAGAGCACCGTCGCGGCTGTCGATACCGCGAGCCTTCATCGCCGCCTGCGTCTTGCTTCTCCTCGGCGACGCAGCGAGCGCGGCGATGCCAGCACCCCATGTGATGCCGCCCGCTCGCATCGGGTTCGATGAGTTCCCCGAGCATTTCGGCGACTGGATCGGGCAGCGTGGCGTGCTCGAGCGAGTCTATCTCGATCAACTCAGGCTGGATGATTACATACTCGCGGACTATCAAAGGCCCGGCGGCACGCCGGTCAGTCTGTATATCGCCTATTACCAGACGCAGGACACTACGCGGCACATTCATTCCCCTCACGACTGCATTCCAGGCGGCGGCTGGCAGATCTTGAAGCTCGAGCGGACCCGCGTGCCGCTGGGCCCTGGAGCAACCCCCGTCACGGTCAATCGAGCGCTCATTCAACTCGGCGCGAACCAGGAGATCGTCTATTACTGGTTCCAGGAACGCGGTCGGCATCTGACGAACGAGTACCTCGCAAAGTGGTACTTGTTCTGGGACAGCATCACGCGTCACCGCACGGACGGAGCGCTGGTTCGCTATGTCGCCCCGGTGCCGCCGGGCACTCAGGAGTCGAAGGTCGATGCCCGCATCGTGAAGCTCGCATCCCTCATCGAGCCGCAGCTCGATCACTTCGTTCCGAACTGAGGATCGTTGCGGGCAGCGGTTGGGCGGTGCTTGATCATGCTGGGACTCTCGACCTTCTTCGGCCTGGCCTTTCTGCTCTCGATCGGCACGTGGTTTCGTCCGGCGGTCGGATTCGCCGCCGTCCTGTGCCTTTACGGGTTGAAGCAGTGGGGGCAGGACACCTCGATGTTTCTCGTCGAGCATCGCACCATCGCGAACTTCGTGGCCGCGGGCCTCGTCGCCGTGGGGTTGGTGCGGCAGCGGATGCTTGCGAGCGCGGGCGACCGGTATGGCCTGTCGTTGCCGTGGGTACTGTGCGTTGTCCTCTACGGCTATGCGTTCGTGACGCTGGCGTGGACTCCGGACCTCAAATCGGCGCTCGAGCAGTGGACTCTCCAAGGTCCGTACATCCTCATGATCGCGCTCCTGGCGCCACTGCTACTGCGACATGATGAGGATCTGCTGCAGGTCAGCCACTGGATGCTGCTGGTCGGTGGCGCGATCTGCGTTCTTGCCTTGTTCTTCGGCCACTGGGGCAGTCGCGGCCTTCTGTTTCTCGGTAACGTCGAGGATCAGGAAGCCAACCCGCTCGCCATCGCAAGCCTGGCTGGCACGGTGACCGTCATCGCGGTCTTGAGCTTTCCAAGTGCAAGCTGGAGCAAGCGGGTGCTGTGCATCGCGCTCGCCCCGATCGGCCTCGTCACCATCCTGCGCAGCGGCTCGCGCGGACAGCTGATTGCAACCGCCATTGCCATCGTGATTGGCTCGCTGCTCGCCGCGCCGCGAAAGAAACTGGGTCCGTTGCTGATGCTCGCCTGCATCCTGGGAGGCCTGGTGGCCGTCGGTAGCTGGGCATTTTCCTACATGGACGTGACGGGCGTGGATGTCGACCGCTGGACCGGTCATCGCTCGGAGGAGGATCTGCAGGGAAGACTGTCATCCGCCACGGATCTGCTGCAGGTCGCGATCGGCAGTCCGGCCGCCCTGCTGTTCGGTCTGGGCAACTCCAGCGCGATTCACTACGTGGGCTACTATCCGCACGTCGCACCGGCCGAGGTTCTCGCGGAAGAGGGCCTCCTCGGCATGGCGGTTTACCTCGGCATCATCGGCACCGCGGCTCTCGGAATATACCGCCTGAAAGGGCAGCTCGAGCACAACCCGGATCCTCGGGCGCATTACGCCTGCGGGCTGCTGGCGGCGCTGCTGATATTCGAGCTCGTGCTCACCGCCAAGGAGGGCTCGCTCCTCAGCAGCACCTACGTGATGGCTTACGCCGCCGCGATCGGGCGACTCGTCAGATGGGATCGCACCTCTGCGCAGTCCGAGGCTGCCCGAGAAGCGGTGCCGGCGCTGCCCTTCCCCAACGTCGTGCGCTGAGACGTCGCGCATGCATCGCACCTGGGCCTGGGCGATGGTAGCCGTGCTCGCAGCTGCGGCACTGTGGGGCGCGATGATGGGCGGTACGGTGATCGACGACGCCTTCATCACGCTATCGAATGCACGTACCTTCGCGCACGGACACGGCCTTTTCCTGCAGCCCGGCAACGCAGCGCAGAGCGCGTCCTCGACGCTGTGGGCGCTGATCCTCGCACCCCTGACGTTCGCTCCGGCGCTCGCGCCGCTCGGCACCAAGCTGGTGGGCGGTGCGTGCTACGTCGCCGCCCTCTTGTTGCTCGTGCCCATCATGCAACGCGCCTCGGCGCCAGGTGCGACTCTGCTCGGAGTGCCAGCGCCGCTCGCCGCGGTGCTGCTGGCGGCCATGATGGCACCCTTTGGGGTCTGGAGCCTCTACGGCATGGAGAACGGCCTCGTTGCGCTGCTCATCCATGCTTCGGTCCTGACGCTCGCCATGGCCTGGGAGCGGACCGAATCGAGGTGGCGCCGGCTCCTGCCGGCGCTCCCCATCATCCTTCTCTACACGAGTCGCCCGGAGGCCTTCGGGCTCGTAGCGTTGCTAGCCTCGTGGGATCTGGCCGTCGGATGGGCACGGCAGCAGCTCGCGGCGCTGCTGTCACGCTGGCTGACGGTCGCTGTCGCCGTGAGTCTCTATCATTCGCTCGTGCTCTGGGTGTACGGTGACCTGCTGCCGACGTCGGCAAGCGCCAAGCTCGGTGCGCCTCTTGCGACGCGGATACACTCGGGCGCTCTCTACGTGTTCGCATCCTCGCACGCCTTCGGCACGTTGCCGCTGCTGATCGCCGTGGTTCTGGGCGCTGCGACTCTTTGGGTCTCGGTGCTCGCGGTATCGCAACGTGCCGCATCGACGCGCGCAGCGCTTCGGCACTCGCTCGCGACCGATGCCGCGTTCCGGATCCTGCTGCTGTCAACGCTGCTCGTCTCGGGTCAGCTGCTCTTCATGCTGGTCACGGGCGGTGATTGGATGCCGTTCGCGCGCTTCGCCAGTCATCTGTTGCCGCTCGCTGCGTGCGTCATTGTCATGGCCCTTGAGGGGCCGGTGCGCGGCTGGTTGGGCGACCGCTTGCAGCGGTACGCAACCACCCTCCCCGCGCTGTGCATCGGCGTTCTGCTGTTATCACAGGCAGCCGGGCTCGCGATCTGGGTGCCTCGCATGCATGCGCTCGAGGCATCCGAGCTCCGTGCGCTCGATGGCTTGGTCAGGCGGCTCAATCCGTGCAGCGGTCCGGAAACGCTGGTTGCCGCGAGCGATATCGGGTGGCTCTCCTGGGCATATCACGGCCGGGTGCTCGACTGGTTCGGTCTTGCTGATCGAGCAATCACCGCAGCCGGTGAAAGCCAGGGTCGCATTCACCCCGAGACCCTCGTACGGCGGCGGCCGGACTATGTCGTTCTGTACTCCAACGCGCCGCAGCTCGGCTCACGGAGCGTCGCCACCGGCATGGCGACCTATTCGCGAGCATTCATCCACAGTGCGGCATTCCTGGCCGCCTACGTGCCGCGCTTCAGCCTGCAATTTGCGCCCGAGCGCTGGCACGTGGTGCTTCAGCGGCGCGACGAGCCTGCCTGTCCGGCCGGAGCTGCGAGGAGCCTCAGCGGGGGAGTAGCCGCGCGCTGACGAGGGTGCTGCGAAGCGAGCTCACGACGAGCTCCAAGCTGTCGCGAGCGACCAGGCGCAATGCCGCGTAGACGAGGAGCGCGAAAGACAGTGCCGCAACGAGCAGACCTGCCCTGGCATCGCCTGCAAGCCGAGCGAACCCGAGCGACACCGCTGCAGCAAGCAGCGCTGCCGACCATGGACGTGCTGCGCGCAGCATCGCGGTGCGGCTTGCGAGCCCGACCAGCGGCAGCGAGTAGCTGGCATTCACCTGCATGCCGAGCAGGGTTCCGACGCCGTAGCCGATCGCCGCAGCAAACGCGGAACGCCCCGCCCAAGCACCCAGCACAGATCCGACGATCGACAGCACGGCCGTCAGGAAGGCCATGCAGCCCCAGAGCCGAAACCGACCCGCAGCCGCCTGTACCGCATGCATGACGCTGACGACCGTCGTTGTGGGCCAGACCACGGCGAGCACCATGATCGCGCTGCCTGCAGTGCTCCATTTGCCGTGCCAAACGAGCTGCTCGAAAGGCTGGAACACCGCCGCGAGCGCCATGCTCGCAACCGAGCCGACCAGCGCGACGGCGCCGAGCGCATTGAATACCGCAACGCGCAGTCGTGGAGGCTCCCCTGATATCCGCGAGAACGCGGCAAACAGCACTTGATAGGAATTGCTCACCACGAGCACGCCGAGCAGCATCACCAGCTGGAAGGCGAAGAAGTAGCCGGCGAGTACCTCGTTCGGCAAGATCTTGGCGAGGATGAAATACGCACCGTTGTTGCCCAGCGCAAAGGCGAAGGTCCCGAGCAGCACCCAGCGGCCGGATCTCAGCAGCTTTCCCCATCGGTGCGGCCTCGGTGGGCGGCTCCAGGGGGAGTATCGCGTGAGACACCACAGCAAGAGCGCATCGGAGAGATTGGTGATCAGCACGGGCAAGACGAAGCTGCGCGCACCCCATCCATGCCAGGCAAACACCAGAAGCAGCACGTTGCGCACCACGGCCGAGACGACCTGCACCAGGCTCACCTCTGTGAAGCGCATCGCGGAGGACAGGCGCAGGGTCAGCAGCGACGCCGGAACACCGAGCGGCAGGCTCAAGGCAAACAGATCGATGACGGCGGCGAGCTCGGGTTGATGATAGAACGAGGCGGCCGGCCGCGCGGCCGCTGCAAGCACGACGCCCGTCGCGGTGTTGATCACCAGCATCAGCCAGAACACCGACCCCGCGTACAGATCGAAGCGCCGGCCTTTCTGCACCAGCACCGCGGGCAAGCCTCCGTCGCGCATCACCGACAGCAGCACGCTCAGCGAGATGGCGATCGCGTAGATGCCGAACTCACCGCGCGGCATGAGCCCGGCGAGCACGAGTTGGGTCCCGAGCCCGAGCGCTTTGGCGGCGCCGGTGGCAGCGACCATCCATACCGAGCCATGACGGGCGCGCTCGCCCACCGAATGCGAGCTCGCGCGGGGCGAATTCGAGTTCAGGGCGCAGGAGGAATCCGGATTCAGTCGCGCGGCAGCTGACACTTCGTTACAGACTCGGGAGCAACATCGCGCCTGCTCCCCCACCGAGGGGTCACGCGAGATGGGAAGATTAAAGGGGCGTCGTTACAATCCAAAGTATGCGGCGCATCCTCGCAATGGACGTGAGACGGACATGAGACGCTCCACCTTGCTGATCCTGGAGCCCCACGCAGCGGGGCACCACGCCGCATGGGTGCGGTGGATCAGCACGCAAATGGTCACGCGGGGCTGGAAGGTCGTGATCGCGAGCCATCGAACCTCGCTCGATCAGGCGCCGTTCGGCTGGCTTTCTCATCGGGGACCGGACATCAGTGTGGTATCGACGGATGCAGCCCTCAGCGACGGCGCTCAAAGCCGGCACGGCTCGCTGCTGTGGAATGAGATCAGGCGCTACCGCTTCCTGCGGCAGCTTTATCGGCGTGCACGATCGACACATGAGCCGGATGCGGTGCTGCTGCCCTTCGGCGATTACATCATGCACGCCGTGGCTCTGCTGGGCTCCCCGTTTGGCGCCACCCCGTGGGCCGCCGTGGTGATGCGCCCCACGTTCCATCACCGCGCGGTCGGTGTGCAGGGACCCGTGCCATCGGCGGCAGGGTTGCGAAGGCGGCTGTTCCTGAGTTTCCTGCGCACACGCTCGCTCCTGCGCTGCTTCACCATCGACGAGACGTTGTATCAATATGTGCATTCGCTGAATGCGCGCTCCCTGAAACGACTCGCTCCCAAGGTGCAGTATCTGCCCGATCCTGCGCTCGGCATGACGCCCATCGATCGCGACGAGGCGCGACGGATGCTCGGCTTGTCGTCGCAGGCGACGATCGTGCTGCTCTTCGGCAGCGTGGGCGAGCGCAAGGGTGTGCGGCATCTGATAGCCGCCCTGCATGCCCTGCAGCGACCCGATCTGCAAGCCTTGATCGTCGGGAGGGTGGAGGATGATGCTCGCCCGGCACTCGATAGTCCGCAGGCCCTGGAGCTCAGGCGCGCCGGCAGACTGCATCTGATCGAGGGGTGGGTGGGGGACGACACGGAACGTGCCGCATTCTGTGCCGCCGACATCGCGTGGCTGGGCTACCGTGGCCATTGGCGCTCGAGCGGCGTGTTCGTCCAATCGGCTCGCGCCGGACTGCCCCTGCTTGCTTGCGATGAAGGTCTCATAGGTTGGCTCACCCGGCGCTACGGATGCGGTCTCGCAGTCCGCGTAATCGATCAGGCCGAAGTGGCCGACGCACTCGACCGTCTGGCCTCCTCTGCGAGCCTGCGCCAGGAGCTGGGTGGCCGCGCGCAGCGAGCCTTCGCGCGCCACTCCATCGAGGATGCCGGCGCGGTGCTGGCCGGGGCTCTGGAGGATAGCCTCCGGTGCGAGCTGCACGAGCGCTCCCCTTCCGCGCGCAGCGCATAGCACGACTTCCTTCACACGGCGCGACTTTCATGCCTTGCGACGCTCGCCCACCATCCGTGCCGGGTTTCCCGCGACGATCAGCATCGGATCCACATTCTTCACCACCACCGCTCGGGCGCCGACGATCGCGCCGGCCTGCACCGCGACTCCCGGACCGATGAACGCCTCGGTTCCGATCCACACGCCATCCTCAAGGACGATGGGCGGCTTCACGAGCGGCAGCGCGGGATCGGAGAAGTCGTGGGTGCCCGCGCAGAGATGCGCGCGATACGAGACCGTCACGTGGCGGCCGATCCGCACCGTTCCAAGGCTGTAGACGAGCACGTCCTCGCCGAGGGCCGACCAGTCGCCGATCTCCACGTTCCACGGCATATAAAGATGAGTCGTGGGATACACGTGCACATGGGCGCCGACCTTCGCACCGAATATCCGCAGCAGCACCCGGCGAAACGCAAAGCACGGTCGAGGGCTCAAGCGCACGAGCCAGCGCCCGAAGACCCACGCCGCCCTGCGCATCTGCTCGGAGCGCGTGTACTTGCGCGCGGCACGATTCGCGCGGAAGTCCAGCCGGAGGCTCTCGGCAGGGTCGCTCATCCCAAAGGCAACCCTCGCCGCCGCCGCTCGAGCTCGATGCCTTTGCAGGCGATCATGTACTCGTAGATGGCCTGGAGTGTCGCGTAGGTGAATCCCGCCCTGCCATCGAGAAATCCGCGCCGCCAGGCGTAGTAGTACGCGAACTTGATGAGCGGCCGCGCCGGAAGCCGCATGAAGAGCTCCTTGAGCGCACGCCGTCGCACGTTCGGATCGCGCGACCACAGTGCCCGGGTCGCACCGGCTCCATTTGGAGCGTTGGCTGCCTCGACGGCCTCCAGGTCGGAGTAGCGATTATGGCGAGCAATCCAGTGGGACACGCCGTGACTGAAGGGGTAGTGCAGGATGTGGCCGCGAAGCTCGCCGATCGGGCCCTCGACGACAGCGACCGGATTGACGAGGCGCTCGTAGCGGATGCGCTCGGGACGGAACAGTCGCACGAGCCAAGTAGGATACAGCTGCGCGTGCTTCAGCCAACGGCCCATGAAGAAGTCCTTGCGTCGCACGCGAAAGGCGCACTCGCGCGCACCCGCTGCCGCTCGCTCGAGCACCTCATCTCGCAGGTCAGCGGGACAGCGCTCGTCGGCATCCAGATAGAGGACCCAAGGATGGCGAAATGCGATCTGGCTCACCGCCCAGTTCTGATGGGATGACCAGTTGTCGAAGGGCCGGGTGACCACACGCGCGCTGCGCGACTCGGCGCTCGAGCGGGTGCGATCGGTGCTGCCGGAGTCGAGCACGACCACATCGTCGCACCAGGCGACCGAATCCAGGCACTCACCGATGTTGATCTCCTCATTCAGCGTGAGGATCAGGACCGAGACATCCACGGAACCGCTCGCCACCTGTCGTTCGTCATTCGGGCTCTCGAGGGGCTGCTCGTGCGCCAATCGCGTCACCAAACCGTCGCATTGCCCCCTTAGCATGCAAGGTTCACAAAAAAGAGTGTCAAATGAGTGACACGTGACATGCAATGACGGCCATCGCCTTCAAGGTCTTCGTGGCCGTTGCGTGCGGACTGCTCGGTGCCCGGCTCCTGAAGAGCCCCGCCCTCGATGGGTGGTCGGACCGGGGGTTCATCTGGCGCATCGCCGCGCTGCAGCTGGCCCTCGGCCTCGGGCTGTTCGCCGCTTTGTATGTCCTCGGAAACGCGCAGATCACCTCCGACGTGCCGGCCTACTATCTGCCCGCGGCACGCTCGGCGCTGAGCGGAAAGCTCGCCTACCGGGACTTCAGCACGAGCTATTCGCCGCTTTTTCCGTACCTGGGTGCCTGCCTCGTGGCGCTCTGGAACAGCGGAAAAGTATTTGCGCTCTTCGCCATCCTCGT
The DNA here is from genome assembly GCA_035524075.1 of Steroidobacteraceae bacterium. Lineage (GTDB taxonomy): Bacteria > Pseudomonadota > Gammaproteobacteria > Steroidobacterales > Steroidobacteraceae > JASHUC01. The sequence continues at coordinate 100,532 of DATKPP010000027.1, forward strand.
GGGTGTGGTCGCGCTGCTTCTCTGGCACCTGGCCGCGCACGCCTGCTTCGGACGGGAGCTGGCGCGCAGAGCCTCGGTGCTCTATGCCACGAGCGGTCACGTGCTCGTCCAGTCGTTGCTGGGGACGAATCAGATCTGGATCGCCTGCCTGCTCGGGGCAAGCGTGCTGTTGCTGGTCCGCGGACGAGAGCTGGGCTCGGGAGTGACCCAAGCGCTTGCGCTCTGCGCGACCAAGTTTCTCGCGGTGTTGTTCTGGCCCATGCTGTGGATCGGCGCTGCGCGGCGCGGGCGCTGGCTCGGTGGCGCGGCTCTCCTGAGCGGCCTTTGCTTTGCGCTCTTCGCCGCCTGCGGGGCCGATCCGCTCGAGCCGCTGCACGCGGAGGGCGATCTCATCAGCTCGGGCAATCTGCCGTACCTGCTCGGGCCTGTCACACTCCTCGGCGGCGCCTCGCGGCAGCTCGTCCTTCGGCTGTTCGACGGCGCCACGATCGCGGCGCTGTCGATCGTGGCGGCCTGGATCTACTGGCGCACCCGCGCTTTGCCGCCGCTGCGCCGGCCACCGACGCTCTTTGCGGCGATAGGCCTCGTCGCGGCCGTATTTCTGATCGCGAGCAAGAAGAGCTTCACCGGTTATGCGATCTTCGCCCTCTACCCGATGATCACCGTGGCGGTCGGCGCATTCGCGCGCACCGGTGCGCTCGTTGGCTTTCTGCTGGTACTGAACGTCCTGCTCGCGGTCGAGCCGAGCGTGTGGTTCTACCTGCACGGCGAGGGCCTCGGGCTCGATGAGTGGATGCGCCGCTCGGGCCTCGCTCGCGTGGGGCCCTTGGTGGTGCTCGATCTGGCGCTCATCGCCTGCTACCTGCTCATCGCGGGTCAGTCGGTTCGCGCACTCGCACGTGTCACGGCCGAGGATGGTGGCCGCCAGTCTCGGTGCTCGAGTGCCGCAGAGCTCGTGCGCTCCGTGAGTGTCGGACAAGGTTGATCGGGCACCAGTCCCGGCGCGATCTCACCCAGCATCGCCCGCCATGCGCCGGCGGCGCGCTCGCTCGAGTAGCACGACAGGGCCAGCTGGCGAGCCTTGAGGCCCATCGCCGCACACACCTCGGGCGCATCGCATAGAGATCGTACGAGCTCGGCCAACCGCGCGGAGTCCCCCGTGCGCACGCTGCGTCCGCATTCGCCCTCGCGCAGCACACGGGCGATCTCGCCTTCGGGGTCCCCGATGAAGATGGCCGGCCGACCCGCCGCGAGGATGCCGTAGAGCTTGCTGGGCACGATCAATCCCTCGAGGGTCGGAATCAGGCTGATGAGGTGTACGTCCGCGGCGGCAAGCGCATCTGCAAGGCACTCGGCGGGCTGGAACGGAAGAAAACGGACGCTGTGGAGCCGCTCGGTCTCGACGGCGTGGCGCAGGCTCTGCGCCCGCGCCCCATCCCCCACCATGAGGAATGCGAAGCGCTCGTCCTCGTGCAGGAGGCGAACGGCACCCAGGAGGGTATCGAACTCGTGCGCACGTCCCTGGTTGCCCGAGTACGCTACGACGAAGCGTCCCTGCAGGCCCAGGTCCGCGCGCGTGCGGCTCCGATCGCGGGGCAGCGGCTCGATCTGTGCGGTGTCTGCCCAGTTTGGAATGCAGCGGATCCGCGGCGGGGGTACACCGCGGCCAAGCAGATATGCCCTCATGCGCTCGCCCAGCACTACGTTCATGCGCGCGCGCGCCAGGGAGCGATCGCGCGCGCCCCGCAACACGGCATCGATCCTGCGCGGCAGTGCAACGCCGAGCGCCGCTGCGACCTCGGGAAAGATGTCCTGCAGCCAGTTCACGAGCTGCGCTCCGCGCCAGTGCGCAAGCAGCGATACGCCGATCGAGAGCAGCGGCGGATCGGTCTTCGCGACGACCACATCGCCCCGGCGAAGGAGCGAGCTCAGCTTCAGGGCCGCGGCGAGGTGGAAGCTGAGGTAATCGACCGCGCGCCCTGCGAGACGCGAGCGGCCCCGCACCGCCGTGCGCACGCGGTGAATCGTGACACCGGCGATGCGCTCGAGGGGGAGCAGATGCGCGCGCGGCCGATCATACAGCTGGCGCGAGGTGACGACGGCGACATCGATTCCCATCCCCGCCAGACGGAATGCCAGGTCGCTCAGCAGTCGGCTCGTGGCCGACTGGTCGGGATGAAAGTACCGGTTGACGAAGACGAGCTTCCCGCGCGGCGTGCCTGTGGCGCTCGGCTGTGTCTGCTCGCTCGCGGACATGGTGCTACGCCGGGGAGGAGTTCACGGCGGGCCCTGCGCCGACGCGGCGGCGAAGCGTCGAGCCTCGGCGGACCGGGCGAACGGCCGTGCGAGAGGCTCCCCGATGAATACACCCTGGGAGGGCTCCGCGACGCTCTTCCAGTACGCCTCGATGAGCGTCTCTCCGGCGAGATAACGGCGCATGACGATCGGCACGGACGGAAATTTCTGGGGAAAGTTGCACGGCTCGACGACCGTCCCATAGCTCGCGGTGGCTCCGGCCTCGAGCCATGCGAGGCTGCTCATCTGGGTCGACCCGATCAGCTCGCCGCCGAAGGACGTCAAGTGGTCGGCGATTGCCCCGGGCAGAAAGTGCAGCGTGTCCAGGCCCGCCACGCGAGTGAGGCCGGTGAAGTAGAACAGCACATCCGAGCGATCACGGAGCGCATCGGAGCTGAGAATCCGCACCCGCACGCGCGCGTTGGCCCACCGGTCGGCGGTGGTGAATGTCGCGGCGCGGACGTCGCGCTGCTTGTCGTCCGTATCGAGGAGGTAGGCCGTCCCGAGGGGGAAGCTCTCGTCGGCTGCCACGCCGCGGTCGATCAGGGCCTTGGCATGCGCCCAGTCGCGGGCCGCGAGCATCATCGTCGGCCGCATGTGCAGATCGCCGAACGGCCGACGCGTGTCGGAGTCGAAGTAGGGACTCATCGGCGTACGGCGGCAGCCCACGGTGCAGAATCGCGGGTCGAATCCGTAGGCGAAGGCGCTCGTGACCGACATGCACGCCACGCGGTAAGGCTCGGTCCAGGCGAGTGCATAGGCCTGCACGCGCGCCGGCGTGCGTGCCTCCACGACTTCCTTCACCCGGGCAAACTCCGCGGCCGACAGCACCGGAGCGGCGGCCAGGCGCACGTGCAAGATGTTCGCCCGCGGTATGTGTCGCCGCAGCCGATAGTACTCGCCCACCCGGACGCTGAGCGGATCGGCGTCGTTGATGATGAGCGCGAGCTCCCGCGCGTTGATGCCCGGTAGGACGGGGCGCGGCCCCGCTCCCCATGCCTCGTCCGCCGGCGCGCTCGTCGCGTGCAGCGCAAGCCCAGCCGCAAGGAGCACTCCGAAGGTGATGCAGGCGATCCGCCGGGTTGCGTGGGAACGCCACGGTGCGGCGCGCTTCACCTTTAGCCCTGGACGATCACATCGGCCGCCGCCCTGGGCGATGCCTTGAGCGGGAGAATGCCGCCAGCTCGGTCGGCCAGGACCTGCTCGATGAGCGCCGCATCCACACACGGACGCTGCTCCGCGAAGCCGTACACCAGTGCGGTGTCGCACAGGAGGTTGACCAGTCGCGGCACGCCCTGCGTACTCTCGTGGACGAGCTCGATGGCATCGCCCGACACGAGCGCGCTGCTTGCGCCTGCGACTTCGAGTCGATGCGCGATGTAGGCGTGAGTCTCCTCGCGCTGCAGCGGGCCGAGGTGATAGTCCACCACGATCCGCTGCGCGAACTGCCTCATCCTGGGCCGCCGCAGCATGGCGCGCAGCTCCGGCTGTCCGATCAGGATCGTCTGCAGGAGCAGGTCCTGGCCGGTATTGACGTTCGAGAGCACCCGCAGCTCCTCGAGCGCCGCGAGCGGGAGGTTCTGCGCTTCGTCGATCACCAGCAGCGTTCGGCGGCCCTCGGCGTAGCTCTTCCTGAGAAAGTCGACGAGCAGGCGATGCAGCTCGTGAGAGGCCTCTGCCCGGTGGGTCCCGACGGGCACCTCGAGCGCGTCGAGGACCCATGGCAAGAGCGGCCCGATGCGCGCGTGGGTGTTGCAGAGCAGCCCGACCCTCAGTCCCTCGGGCTTCCCCGCGAGGAAGCGCTGCACGACCGTCGTTTTGCCGCAGCCCACCTCGCCCGTGATCACGGCGAAGCCCGCCTGCTGCAGAATGCTGTATTCGAGGAGCGTCAGGGCATGCCGGTGATGCCGGCTCAGATACAGAAATGCGGGATTCGGAGCGAGCGCGAAGGGCTTCTCTCGCAGGCCGTAGAACTGCTCGTACATGGGCTCAGTACGCCCGCCGCTCGGATTCGGAGGAGCGATTGAGCACGGTGCCGATGACCCGCGTCTTTCCGAAAAGCTCGAGCACCCGGCTCACGTCCTCGCGTCGCGTGCGCCCCTCCGTGACCACGAGCACCACTGCGTCGAGCTGGGGCGAGATGGTCAGAGCATCGTCGCACAGCAGCGCCGGCGGCAGATCGACGATGAGCAGCCGGCCGGGATCGCGCTCCTTCAGGTCCGCGAGCATCCGCCGCGTGCCGGCATGCGCAAGAGCCTCGGAGCTGTGAGGCACGGGAGTGAGAGTGGGGAGCACGAACAGCCGCTCGACCCCTTCGATGCCGTACCACACCTCCTCGATCCTGGCGGTGCCTGCGAACCATGCCTCCAGACCGCGCTCCACGGGCAGTCCGAGCGTGCGTCCGATCGAGGGGCGGCGCAGATCGAGATCGATGAGCAACACGGTCTGATTGGGTTCCGCCGCGAGGCTCAGCGCGAGATTGATGGCGGTGAGCGTCTTTCCTTCCCCGTGAGCCGCGCTGATGATGCCCAGCGTCGATAGATTGTGCACCCGCGCGCGCTGCAGCACCTGGGTACGCAGCATGCGATACGCGTGAACGACAGACCGATCATCGTCGGGAGGCACGATGCGCCGCTCGCGCAGCTCGCGCCAGTCGAGCGGCAGCCGCTTGAAGGGCTCGATCGGAGCCGGGGTGAATTCGCGCCGCACGGCCACCCGCTCGGCGAGGCCCACCTCGGCTTCGCCGGCCGGCGAGCTGTGCTGCGTCGAGCCACCTGTCTCGTCGCCTGAGGCAGAGCTGCGTTGCTTGCGGGCCAGATCCAGCGCCTGACGGATTCGGTCCATAGGCCTCAAAATCCCAGGCGGCGAGCCCAGCTGAACCAGAGCACATCGAGCGGCTGATAGAGGAAGTGGACGAGCACGATCGCGATGCAGAGGGAAGCCACGGCGCCCGCGGTGGCAACCTGTCTACGCAAACGCGCCGCACGGCGCTCCCGCTCCGTGCCGATGTGCGGCACGAGCGCAAGCGGGGGGATCCCGATGACCCGCAATAGATCCCCGCGCGTGCGGATCGTGGTATCGATCTTCTCCAGTAGCCACAGGACGGCCGCTGCGAGGGCGAGGCTCAGAATCAGCCCGGCGGCGAAGATCAGCGGGCGGTTGGGACTGACCGGCTCCTGCGGCGCGAGGGGTGGGTCGATGAGCGTGAAGCGCTCTCCCTGGCGGTTCGCTTCCAGATCCTGGGCCGTGCGCGCCTCGACCTGCTTGGAGCGGATCTCCTCGTATTTCGCGTGCGCATTGTCGTAGTCTCGCATGAGGTCGCGGTATTCCTTCTCGACCGAAGGCGCGAGACTCAGATCGCGCTGATAGTGCTCGACTTGCGCCTGCAGCTTGGCAAGCTCGTCGGACTGGGACTTGATGTCGTTGAGCGTCGCGGAGACCTGCGCCTTGACTTCGATATAGGCGGGATTGTCCGGCTCCGTAGCCGCCGGATTCGTGGCCGTCGGGTCACTCTCGCCCGAGTTGGTGCTCGTGCCGGCGCCTGCGCTCGTGCTCGCAAGGGCAGCCGCGACGGGCGGGGCGCGCTCGCTCGCGGCCAGTTGCGCCTGTAGCGAGGATACTTCGCGCTTGAGCCGCGCGAGGTCCGGATGATCGGGCGCGTAACGCTTCTGCGCCTGTGCGAGCCTGCCTTGCGCATCCTCCAGATCCCGACGCAGATCGTTCGTGATGCTCGGAGTGTCCCCCACTTCGCGCTCCAGCCCGTCCACCTCCCGTTGCAGATTCACCACATCGGGATAGTCCGGCGCGTACTTTGCGCGCGCCGCCGCAAGCTGCGAGCGGAGCATCTTCAGCCGATCCCTCGATGAGAGAATCCGCTCTCCCGTATCGGAGAATAGCGTCGAGTTCGGTTTGAGCTGCGCGAGCTGCGCCTGAAGATACACGCGTTGCTGCTCGAGCGAGGTCAGCCGCTCCTGTGCCTCGAGCAGCTGCTGCTGTGTGCGGTCGAGCATCTGCATGTCGAGTTGGGTCACCTCGGGGAGGCTGTCGTAGTTCTTTTTCTTGAACTCCTCGAGCTTCACTTCCAGGTCCGCAATCTGCTTGTTGATCCGGTCACCCTCGGACCTGAGAAAGTCCGTCGCCTCACGCGCGACCTGGGTGCGATTGGTGAGATTCTCGTTGAGATAGAGCGTCGTTAGCTCGTTGGCGACCCTGGCTGCAAGATCGGGCGAGCGCCCCGTATAGGAGACCTCAAAGGCGATCGTCGCGGAGGTGGGCCGCCCGCTGCGCGGGTCGATCACATCGGCACTGATCATCTTCAGGCCGATGTCATCGCGCATGCGCTTGAGCAGGGCCTCGCGCGTTTCGCGGGCGCGCTGGCGCGGATACAAGTTGTAGCGGCGGATGATGTCGAGCAGCGTCTCCGTCGTCATCACACGCCGGCTGATCACCTGCACCCGCTCATCGGCGTACGAGGTCACCGTCGAGCGCACGAGGTCGGTCGGCATCTCTTGCTGCTCGATCAGAACGGTCCCGGCCGAGCGGTATCGGGGCGGCAGCAGAAAGGCGAGCAACAGCGTCGCAACCATCCCGGCGGTGATGGTCGCGATGAGCCATCCGCGCCGGCGCGCCACGATGGCGAGGTAGGTGCGTAAATCCTTCGGCTCGGTCGAGGTATCCATGGGCTCTTCAGGGCCAGATCAGCGGATGCGGCGTCCAGGTCAGGGAGAGAGCCACCCGCCACTCGGTGACCGGAATGCTCACCGCGTCGAACGTTTGGGTGCGCGTCGTGCCGCCCTCCAGGCGCAGCCTCCAGGGCTCGAGCGGGCGCCAGTCGAGGCCGCAGTTCAATCCCGTGTAGCTGCGGCGGTCGAGGCGCAGATAGACCACCGACTGGCTGTTCTCGATGCGCAGCAGCGAGGCGTTGAGATCGAGCTTCTCCGTCAGATTGTAGGTGCCGGTCAGGCTGATCTGCTGCCGATCGGCCAGAACACCCGTGCCGTAGGGCGTCAGCTGTCGCGAATAATTGAGGGCGACGCTGCCAAGCTCGGAGGAGCGGGTAAACGTCACGTTTGCGACGGTACCCGTGCTGCGCTCGCCCTCGAGCGAACGTGCGCTGCCGCCCACCGTGACGTTGAGCACCATGCGCTCCGAGAAATTGTGTATGAGCTGGAGCTCGCCCCCTTCCTCATGGCTGTCGTTGATCGCGAGGGGCGCGATCAGCTCATCCCCGAAGCCACTTGCCGTCAAAGTGGTGCGCTCCGAGAGATTGAACTGCTCGCCCGCAGAGCCGGTGAGGTAGCGATACCCCTCCAGCAGTGCAAGGTACCCGACCTCTCGCCCGTAGTAGGTCAGATCGATGTAGGCCGCCTGGAGCACGAAGGCGCGCCGCTCCGCAAGTCCGTAGTTCCACGACAGGGCGGTCCGGTCAGTCAGGCTGTGCACGTCGCTACTCGCGATGCCCGTCTCGGTGAGCTCGGTCGTGAGGGTGCTGTCATCCAGCCGCGCGGCGGTCAGGTTGAGGCTGCCCCGCTCCTGTGTCCAGAGGAAGGAGGCGCTCAGGTTGCGATTGACGATGTCACCGAATTCCTTGGCGTCGAAGTGCTGCCACTGCACCTGCGGGGTGATCGTGATCTGGGTGACTTCGGTGCTGCGCTGGAACTGAACATTCGAGAACACCCAGGTGCTGGCGGCCCCGATGGCCGGAGAGGAAAGAAGCCGGTTGTTGTCGTCGTCGGTTCCCACGGCGAAAGTGGGCCCGATGGACCATTCAGCGGCGTGCACGGACGCGCCGGTGCTTGCCACGCACCCAAGTCCGAGGAACGCATGGCATGTTGCGCGCGCCACTCGATTCACCCCCGGGGCTCACTCACGGCACGACGACGGTGTCGCCGGACTGGAGGAGGATGTTCTGTGAAAGATCTCGTCCACGTGCGACTTCTGAATAACGGAAATGAAAGGCTTGCTGCCGGCCATTCTCGCGGTGAAGGATGACGATACTGTTGAGAGCGGCGTAAGGGGTCGCGCCGCCGGCGAGGCTCAGCGCCTGCATCACGTCCACGGAGCGCACGATCGGGTACTCCCCCGGCCGCTGCACCTTACCGACCACATAGATGTGGTTGCCGCCAACCTGCTTCACGGCGACGGTGACCACCGGGCTCGGGACGTAGCGCACCAGTCGCTCGGTGATCTCTTTGCGCAGCTCCTCCACAGTCTTGCCACGTGCGACCAAGTCGCCGACGAGGGGGAACGAAAGCCCGCCGTCGGGTCGCACCAAGACATCGCCAGTGAGGTCCTGCTCCTTCCAGACGGTGACCGTGAGCACATCGCCCGCCTGCACGAGATATTCGGCCGGCGGCGACTCCGGGACGACCGCAGGGGGCGTGCTGCCTGGAGCGGTCGCGGGGGGAGCCAGTGGGCCGGGGCTCGCGCCGGCCACCGCAGCGCCGGCCGCGGCCAGAGCAAGCGTCACGCAGACCAGATATTGCATCGTCGTTATATTCACCCGATGTGCGAATCGGTGGGCACGATGCGTCGTCGGCTGGAGATTCCGCGACGCAACGCGCGACGTTATACGGACGATTGTCATACTAGGGGCTGTACGTGACGCTTTCTTTGCGCTCAAAGTCGCGCGGCACCGCCCCGCAGCGCAGCCGCTTCAGGCCGCGCGGTCAGCTGCCACGATCGCCGGCTTCGCCGGATCGCGCGCGGTCGTGATCCTCAGGCGGCCCGAGGAAGCGCCGCTTTGAAGCGCAAGAGACCACCGATGCCTGCGAGCCCTGCGAGTAGCAACCAGGCGCTCCGCGGCAGTGGCACGGTGGATGGCTCAAAGACCACGTTGAGCGAATAGAGCCCCACGTCGAGCGAGCCCGTTGCCTGCCCGGTAAGGTTGAAGAACACGGTCTCGGGGCCGGAGACCGGCAGCGGAGAGAGCAGGTCGGTGCCGGTCACCCCCGATGCGCCCTCGAGCAGACTCGTCGCCGAGTCGACGTTCAGCGAGAGATTGGCGTCCACGAAGGACCCCACGTTGATGCTCGAGAGCTGCACGATGAGGTCACCCGGTCCCGGCACGCTGGCGGAGTACTCCACCGACTCCGAAACGCTGAACGGATCGCTCTTGGAGACGAGCAGGCTGTCGCCTGTCCCCACGTCGCTGATCGTGGGTCTGGATATCGCGGTGGCCGGCGTGCTGGTCAGTGCGGTCACCAGTTCGGCGGTCGAGCGAACGACGTGTTGTCCCCGCGCCGCGCGCGGGCTCTGGGCTCGTGCCGTCTGCATCGATGCGGCCGCGCAACTTGCCAAAATGAGGGCCGCTACCGTTCGACGCGCGTGGCGCGCGGTCTCGAGTTGCTTACTCATCACGTCCTCCTGCTGCCAGTAGTGGCTCGGGGGCATCGGCGATGCCGTCCACGGCCTGCACACTCCCCTCACGACTCCCTCGCGATGGGGGACCGAGCGGTGTGTCCCCACTTGCGCGATACACGTATTTCTCGTAGAGGTACTGCCGCAGCGACGCGGCGAGCTCGCCCACGACCGATCGGCTGCCCTCTTCGGGATTGAGCTCGCGCAGCATCAGCGCCGCGTAAGCCTCCTGTCCGCTGCTCAGTGCCAGCAGCGCGACATCGTCCCGATCGACCCGTTTGCCGGTTTCGACTCCCTCGTTGATGAGCTGCTCGAGGCGCGCGGCATCCAGCTCGAAGAAGCGCAGCAGCTCGGCCCCCGACTCGACGAAGACGGGGACGAGGTTGCGCCCCCGCACGTCCGGGTCGTAGAGCGGCCCCAGCCGGGCCAGCATGCATTTAACTGCGAAGCGGATGACATCCGAGTCTCGCACCGCGAGACGCTCAGCGATCCGCTTTACCTTTCTCACGTCCGCACTATTCATGCGGACGGATACCGCCCGTTTGCGACTTTCAATCACGACCCCGGAACCCTCCCCGTCGTCTGTTCGTGGTCCGATCGTTATTCCCTACGGGGTGAACGGTAGTTATGTAGTGTTGCAACGCTTTTGCGTTTATATGACGTCCGTACCAGCTCTGTACGCTGCAATGCGCAACAGGTAATGACGATCGTCACGCTGGCCGCACTGGCAGCTCGAAGCTCCGCTCGGGTGAAACTCGGGAAAGCGAGGCGATCGCGAATCGACTGAGCGAATCGCTGGATGAGTGGCTCAAGGAGCGGCTTCGCCTGACTGCAAGAGCAGCGGCGATCGCCGGAGGACGCCCCTCAGCTGCGGGTGCTGATCTCGACGGTGATGGGCTCGGGTGTGTCCGCGGGAGGCGCCTGCGAAATCCGCGTGAGCTCGGACAGCTTCTTCTCGAGCTCCCTGTCCCGCGCGCTATCGCCGCTCGATTGCGCAAGCCGGAACCGTTCCACGGTTCCATCTCCGCGCAGCCACAACTTGACGCTCACCACATACGCACCCTTGCGTATGGTGGGATCGTCTTGCAGAAGACTCAGAATGTCGTTCTTCAAGATACCGGCGTACCACACATATGCGTTGCCTCCGGCGCCGCCGATCAGCTCGTGCCCGCCCAGATTGCCATACAAGCCGAATGCGTCCGATCCTGCTCCCCCTTGAGCATCCAGACCCAGATGGTTTCCGGGTGGGGGTTGGTTGTCCGGGGTCGGGTCGGGCTGCTTCTCGGGCTGAGGCACGTTCACCTTTTCCTCCGGCGGAGGGGGTGGAGGTGGCGGCAAGTCGGGCGGGGGCGGAGGAGGACGGATGAGGTGGATCTCCTGCACAAGGACCTTCGGCTGGACAGGGACGCTGTTGAGGAAGCTGCGCACGAGGGCAACGGCGCCAACAGCCACGACCGTCACGCCGAGCCCGACGATTACGACGGGGAGATGGCGATTCTTCTTCTTGCGTGCGCTCATTTGACGATCTTCTGGGTCACGAGGCCCAGCTGCGTGATCTGCAGTCGCCCCAGCAGATCGAGCACGTCCACCACGCGCTGATACTGAATCGCGGCGTCCGCCTTGATGATGACCGGCAGGTTTGGATCGGCCGCCTTGTACTGGCGCAGGTTGTTTTCCAGCTCATTCATCGTCACTGGAAAGGTGTCGAGGTAGATTGTCCCGTCGGCGGTGATCGTGATCGCCTTGGTCTTGTTCTGGGCAAGGCTCGGTTGTGCGCTCGCCTTCGGCAGGTTCACCTTGATGCCCTGTACGGTGGCGGTCGTCATGATGATGAAGATGACGAGCAGCACGTAGGCCAGATCGAGCATCGGGGTGATGTTGATCTCGTCGTAGACATCCTTCTCGCCACCGACCGACCCTGACATCGATGGTGTTTCCTTAGGAGTAAGTCTCGGCAATGCGCGCGACGAACTCGTCGACGAACACACGCATGTCGGCGCCGATCTCTTTCACCCGGGTATTGAGGTAGTTGTACCCGAACAGACAGGGAATCGCCACTCCGAGTCCCGCGACCGTCGCGACGAGCGCCGCCGCGGTACCGGGCGCAATCGCATTGATGTTCACATCGCCGGAGGCTGCGATCGCCGCAAAGGTGATCATCACGCCCACCACCGTGCCGAGGAGGCCGAGGAAGGGTCCTCCAGCGATCGCGACCGTGAGCCAGACCATCTGGCTGTTCAACCGCTGGGTCAGGCGGGTGAGCGAGGCATCGAGGCTCGCGCGGATCGCCTCGATCGACTGCGCCGAAAGCGAGCGTACCCGATCCGCTCCGGCGGCCTGACCTTCCAGACGCTTCATCGTTTCGCGCATACCCTGATGGTAGAGCGGCCACAGCGTGGAGATCCCGAACTCGACCGACTCGTCAAGGTCGCCCTCCTCTTCCGACGCCGAGGACCCGAGTTTTCTTTCGAGCGCCGCCGGATCGGCCGAGAGCTTGTGGAAGACCGCGAGAAACTTCCGGTTCCCTCCTGCCACGCGCGACAGGAAAATGGCCTTGGCCGCCATGATGACGACTGCCATCATGAACATGAATGCCAATAGGCTGATGATGACCCAGCCATCGATGGTGACGTTGCGCAGCGTCGTGGTGAAGTACGATTCGTGACCACCCTCCTTCTGTGTATCCCCGCCGTAGACGATGAGCGGCGCCACCATTCCCTGGCTGCGCGCAGCCGCCTTCAGCCAGTCGGCGCTGCGCACGATGTTCGATACCTCGAGCTCATCCAGGTCGCCCGTGTAGTAGTTGGAGCCCGTCGCCGAGCCGCCGATGGTGAGCGCGCCGCCGATGTCCTGCGAGTCGGCGTTGGCATGCCCGGCATCGAGCCCGTCGACCAGCAGCGTCAGTTGCCCATCGCCGATCCGCAGTGCCAGGTGGTGCCATTCCCCTGTCGTGAGCTGGCCGGGCTGCTGCAGCATCACGGGCGCGCCGCTGCCGCTGGCATAGCGCGCGTAAGCCTGGGTGCCATTGATCCCCAGCACGAGCTCGCGGGCCTGATCGGCAAGCTGCGCGACGTAGGCACTCTGCTGCGCGCTCGAGAACCGTACCCAGGCCGACACCGTGAAGCCCTTGCCTGCCGCGAGATGCACCGCGCCGTTCGCCGGGATCGAGATGATCTCGCCGCCGTTGAACTTCACGCCCGAGGCGATGAGAGAAGCCTTGTTGAGCTCCGCGGTGAACTTGGTCGGCTCACTCTTGTACCCCGTTGAGTCCTGCGGGGCACCGGCGGGCGCTCCAAAGTGATATACGAGCACCTGGTTCGTGTCGTAGGTACCGGCGGGGTCCGCGCCGCTGGTCGCGTTCTTGTTGCCGTAGTAGAGAAAGATCTTGTCGGTCTTCGCCGCACCGGTGAGCCGCGGCACCCGCACCCACACGAAGGCGATCTGCGATTCCGCGTCGAAACGCTCGATGTGGAACTTCAGTGGCGTCTTGTCGTCCGCGCCGATGAACCTGAAGTCCGATCCGTCGGGCTTCGAATCGCTGAAGTACTGAAAATTGCCGATGCTCAGCCGAACAAGCATGGGTACATCGGTAGGCGTACCCGCAATGTCGGCGCCTGTCGGCGTCAGATCAAAATCGATCTCCTTACGGTAATTCCAGTCCCCGTTCCACCAGGCAAGCGCAGGCGAAGCCCACACGCCGGAGAGGAGCACAAGAAGCGTCAAGGAGAGGGCACGGGAAGGACTCATCTGGCAAAACCACTCCCTGGGATCGCAATTCCCAAGCAAGCGCATCTATTATTGGGACGCCATATGACGGTTTTGTTGCACTGTGCGGGCGATGAGGCACCGTAACAGACCCCAGCCGTTGGATCATCATCCGCGCGCATGATTAAGTGCGCGTGAATATCGGACCGAGGATCTTCCCCATTCCTCGAGGCGGTGCCAGGTGGCCGCCGTAGCGGCGTCACCCCGAAGCGCCAGCGGGTGCGGGAAAGTCTGCGAACACATCGCGCACGCGGCGGGAGGCGAACACGTAGGCGAGGAAGTACAGATCGACCGTTGCTGCGACGAGCGGCCATGCCGGCTGGTCATAGGTATCACCGCGCAGCAGCGGGGAATCAAGAAGCTGTAGCACCAGATCGGCCAGCGCCGCTGCAGCGAGCAGGAACTGCCCGTTGGTCCAGATCCAGCGCACGGGTTTCGAGGCGCTCGGCATTCGCCGCAGGAGTGCGCACAGCACCGCCGCAGCCATGACCGAAGGAATCACCATCTCGGGGCTGAGTGAGCCTCGAAGCAGCGTAACGGCATCGGAGCTCAGGGCAGCCATGGATCCGGTGGTTGACAGCACAAACAGCAGGATCCCTCGGGAAAGGTACAGCATCGCGATCCAGAGCAAGAGCGGCGGCTTCAGGCAGAGATCGCCGTTGTAGTCGTCCAAGCCGTAGCGACGCATACGAAGAGCCACCCGGTGCGGCTGGCGAATGGGACCAAGAACGTACGCCGTCAACATGACAGGCGCATATCGTGCATCTGCTGCGTTCCGCAAAACCGGAAGCCTTCCGAACTTTGTCTGCAACTATTCTGTAGCACAGATCAGCTACCGTCTCCTCACGTCGAATAACACATAGACAGGGAGAGCCCGCGATGAACGCATCGCACGAACGGGCCGATCAGCTCGACACGCACTTTTGGGATCGCCTGGATCGACTCGAGAGCGAGCACCGCAGGCTCCAATGCGAACACGAGTCGGCACGACGCAAGCTCGATCGAGCCGATCCGCGTGAAACGCAGGAGGTCCGCGACGCGTGGCGCCATTATTGCGAGGTGATCGCGGAGCTCGATCGCACCACTGAGGAGTTCGATTTGCTGCGCAGGAGCGCGCCCTGAACCCCTTCCATGCCGATCGTGCGAAGCCTGTCCCGCCGCGCTTTCGTACAGCTCCGGGCGCTCGAGACGAACGTGCAAGAGCTGGCCAGGCACCGTAACCGCGCATTCCAGCTGCTGCGCGCAAGCCGCGGAGCGACCACACACGGCGCACAGCGGGAGTTCTGGTTGGAATTCGCGTGGCTGGATCAGGAGTACCGCGTTGCGGTGCACAAGCTCGCGCGCTTCTGTTTGGAACATCTCGGCGCGGCTCGCTCCAACCGCACTGTCGGTGAGGAAAGAACGTGACGCGCACAATCGCCGCCGGCATCACGGAGCGTAGTGCCGCCGGGGAGCGCGCGAGGGCGCCGTGCAGCTGTTTCTTGCCTTTGTCGTAGCACTGTCGACCACGACTGCACTCATCCCGCTACTCGCGCGATGGGCGCCGGCGTTGGGGCTGAACGATCGTCCTGGGCCGCGCAAGGTGCACACTGCACCGGTACCGCGCGTGGGCGGTCTTGCGATGGCTGCGGGTGTGTTGGTACCCGTGCTCCTCACCGTGCCGCTGATTCCGGCGGTTCGCGGCATTCTCCTCGGGCTGCTCATCCTGCTCTTCTTCGGCGTTTGGGACGACCGCGCTGCGCTCGGTTATCGCACGAAGTTCCTGGGCCAGGTGCTCGCCTGCGGAATCTGCATGGCGGTCGGTCGCGTGCAGATTGGTGACGTGACTATCGGCGGAATCGACCTGCTGCCCGGACCGGTTGCAACTCTGGTCACCTTCGTGTTTCTCATCGGCGTGACGAACGCCGTCAACCTCGCGGACGGACTGGACGGGCTCGCCGGTGGCATGGTGCTCCTGTGTCTGTGTGCCGTGGCGCTGTTTGCAGCCGCAGCGGGTAAGCCGAACGTCACTGCCCTATGCCTCATCGAGGGTGGCGCGGTGCTGGGATTCCTGCGCTTCAACACTCACCCGGCGCGCATCTTCATGGGCGACAGCGGCAGCCAGGTGCTCGGATTCTCGGTCGGCGCGCTCGCGTTGCTGGCCACGCAGGGGGAGAACTCCACTGTGAGCCCCGCGCTGCCGCTGCTCCTGCTCGGCCTGCCGATCCTCGATACGCTCACCGCCATGGTCAGGCGCATGCGGGCGGGCCGCTCGCCCTTCGCCGCCGACAGCAACCATCTGCATCATCGCCTGCTCGCGCTAGGCTTCGCTCATCGCGAGGCGGTCGCGACCGTCTACCTGTTGCAGGTCGCCCTGGTGCTCCTCGCCTACTTCCTCAGATTCGAATCCGACGGCGAGGTGATCGCGACGTTCTGCGCGTTCTCAGTGCTCGTGCTGGCCCTCCTCGCCTGGACCTCGCATTCCGGCTGGCGGCTGCACGAGCCGGACCGCACGACGGGTTGCATCCGATTGCGGATGCGATCGCTCATCAGCTCCCCGCGTCTTCCGCAGCTCGCACTTGGTGTGATGACGATATGCCTCGGCATTTATGCGGCCGCCGTGTTGGCGGTAACTGCCCGGGTGAGCCCGGACGTGGGCGTCCTCTCGGGGGCTATGCTCGCCGCGCTGTTCGTACTGAGCATTTGGCGGGTCGGGCAGGCACCACTTTGGATCGAGCGCGCCGTGGCTTATGTGAGTGTCATTCTGCTCGTCTACTTGGACCAGACCGCGCATGACAAGACGGTTTTGATCACGACGGCATCCTGGACGCTCATTGCAATCACGGGGGCTGCGGCCATCGTGCGCTTCGCGCTCTCGCCCACGCGGCGGTTCGAGTTGACGGCCCTCGATCTGCTCGTCGTGTTCATCGCGGTGGTGGTCCCGAATCTTCCGGGGTCCTTCGCGATCGCGCTACCGGCCAACCTCCCGGGGGGCGTCGCAAAGGCGGTGGTTCTGCTCTACGTGGTCGAAATGCTGCTAACAGTCAACTTCAAGCCTTTGGTGCCACGAGCCTTTCTAGCACTGACCCTGGCGGCGATCGCTGGGCGCGCACTCATTGGTATCAGCCTCTGATGGCACATCCGTCTCCAAGCAAGCCTCTATCCGGCCGGATCCTGGAGATCGTCAGTGTGGCGGGCCTCATCTCGATGGCCGCCCACGCCCAGGAGCTCCCTCTGTGCAGCTCGCTTCCCTGCAGTACGGTGCACACGGTCGCAGCGTCCGATCAGGCCGTTCCCCTCGAGTACACCTTCACGATTGGCACGCCTGGGAATTATCAGCTGACCCTTACAGATCTGGGTGCGCAGGCCCCGTTCGATGCGCCCCTCGCCTACGTGAAGCTCGCCATCACGAGCGGAGCCTCGATCGTAGGGACACCGCTCGCCGCAGCCGGCACAACCCATTTCAGCGCTACGGCTGGCACGTACGTCATTCACGTCACCGGCAAGCCCGGCACAGGACTCGGGTCGGGGCCTATCGGGATCGAGGTGCAAAGTACGGGTGGGGGTGCCCCGGTTGCCGAGTTCTCGGGAGCGCTCGCGCTTCCCGCGTCGACCTTGCCGAGCAACGAGAGCGTTCTGAGCGACAGTTTCACCGTGCAGACGGCCGGAACCTATCAGGTCGCGCTCACCGACCTGCAGTTTCCGCAGGCGCTGTCGATCGCGCTGGCCGTGATCATCGTGCCCGGAGCCTCTTCGCCGGTCGCCGTGCTCGGGGCCGGTGAGCCCACCACGGCCACGGTCTCTCTACAGGCAACGACCTACGACGTCTTCGCGGTGGGACAAGCGGGAAGTAACTCCGGGCTGTTCAGTGTGACCGTGGCGCCTGCGGCCAGCACGACGCCAATCTACTCGAAGGTCCAGACCGTCGGGACTGCGACCCTCATCGACAACGTACCGCTGCATGCTGACAGTTACACCCTCAAGCTCACCGATCTTCGATACCCGAGTGCGCTGTCGCAGCTCGGTGCGCTGGTGACCCTCGATGGACAAGCCGTCCAACCCCCGCTCACCGCCGGCGGCTCGCAGCAGTTCACGGCGGCCGCCGGGACGTATCAAGTGTTTGCGGCGGGATCTGCCGGATCGTCGGGCGGCAGCTACGGGGTGGACCTCCTGTCGTCGAGCGGCGCATCGCTCCTCGACGAGGCACGCGCCGTGAGCGGTTCGACCGGAAGCGTCCTGGGTTACAGCTTCGATGCGACGCTACAGACCGGCGGAACGTACAGCCTGGATCTTGCCGACTTCGATGTTCCGCTTTCCTTCACGACCCTTCAGGCGGTGGCAGTCCAGGGCGGAGCGCTGCTCGGTACGCGCCTCGGTGGCGCAGGTACGGTCAGCATCTCGCCTGCGGCGGGACCGCTCTCGATTCTCGTGTTTGCCACACCCGATGCGAGCAGCTCTCCGGCTGCCGGTCTGTTCGGAGTCGATATTGCGGCAAGCGCCAACGCAAGCCCACTCTTCCAGGCGACTCAGGCGGTCGGTCAGCTCTTCGCAAGCCAGCAGGTGAGCATCAGCCAGGCGGGCGACTACTTGGTTGCGGCAAGCGATGTGGATTTTCCGGAGCCTCTCGGATCGCTCGCGGTGATCGTGACCCAGGGAGCCAACCTCCTCGGGAAGATCTTCGTGGCGGGGACTCTCAAGTTCAGCGCGACGCCCGGCAATTACGTCGTCAGCGTTCTTCCTGAGCCGCAGGCAGCCCAGCAGGGAGACCCGGACGAGGCAGGCACCTATGCGGCCACCGTGTCCGCCACGCCATCCCCACCGACCGCTACTCTCATCAGCAACGTCACATCGGTGCAGTCGGGCGGAGCGGTTCTGCTTCAGTGGAGCAGCACGGCTGCGACTTCCTGTACGGCATCGAGCTCACCGCGGGCCGGGTTCAGCGGGACGGTCGCCACGAGCGGCGAGCAGATGAGCTCGGAGCTCACGCAGTCGACCACATTCACTCTCACTTGCGCGGGTGCCGGCGGAAGCAGCAGCCCGCAGTCGCTCACAGTGAGCATCACGAAGCGCGGCGGCGGAGGTCTCATGTCGCCGGCGCTCCTTGCGCTGCTCGCGAGTCTCGCTCTTGCAAGGGCGCGGACCAGGCGCGCGTACCTGCGACGACGGTAGCTTCAGAACGAGGTGTTCATGTCCACCTGCCACACGTCGATACCGAGCGCTGGCCCGTCGATCGCATCGGCCGACATGTACTTCATCCTCATCCATACCTGCGGGGTGAAGTTGAAGTCGAACATCACCGTATAGCCCTTGGTGTCCGTTCCGCCGAGGTGAAAATCCTCGTCGTTGAAGGCGTCGAGCACTGCATCGCGCTGCAGGTAGCGGTAACCGATCGTGGCGCGCCAGTCGCCGAACGCCGGCACGGTGCTGGTTCCGAAGGAGACATCGGCGCGATAGCCGTCGACGCGCGGCGCGACGTAGCTGCCCACCCGCGCCGCCACTTCGGCGGCGTTGAAGCCGATGTTGCGTAGCGCCTCGAGCGTCAGCCCGAGCGAATGAAGCTGGCCGGTTCGCAGCTCCTCGACCAGGATGAGGTCCACGATCCGGTAGTTGGAGGCGAGCGCAAACAGGTTCGTCGAGCCCGGGACGCTCGGGTTGGCGATGTCGAAGAGTGTGTTGCCCTTCTGCACGAAGGCGGGGGCGGACCAGTTGTCGAGCGTGCTGTCGAGTGCGTTGCGCTCGCCCAGGATGTGCAGATAGTCGTAATAGGCGGCTGCCACGCGCAGCCGCGACTCGTCGTCGAACGTCAAATCCGTCCCCAGCTGCCCACCGAGCATCCACTTCTGAACGGCATCCGGCTGGTTGTCGAACGGAGAGAAGGAGCTGAGCGGCATCGCAGCCGCGGTGATGAACAGCTCCTTTCGATGCTCGTTATCGTCGGAAAAGTTCATCCGGTAGGCACTCACGATACCCTCGAAGGTCAGGTCGTTGTACCAGACGAGATCGGTGCCGACCCAGGGACTGCTGAACCGCCCGGCGTAGGCAGTGAAGATCTGGGAGTCGTCCAGCCACTTGCCTGTCCAGCGCAGATAACCCTGGTCGATCGTCGCCGTGTAGCCAGCGCCGTACGTTCCGAGTGTCTGATTGGTCGTGGCGATGACCTCCCCGGTGCTGCCGGTCGCCATCACCAGTGCCGCTGTCCACCCGGAATCGAGATTGACATCGAAACCAAAGCGCGCTCGCAGTCGCAGCCGATCCTGGTCGCGACTGACGTTGAGGAGCGCCAGCGGCCCCGCCTTCTGGATACCCCCGAGCGAGTTGATGTCGTTGTAATTGAGGTAGACATCCGGGACGTTGTCGGTCGCGAACTGATCGCCTTCGCCCCGGATCCGGATGTCCCCGAGCCAGGTGATGCGCCGCATCCAGGCGGGAAGCGCCGCGAAGACTGTACCGGGCTGATTGAGCTGCTGGGCGACATCCTTCTGGATGTTGGGCTTTACCTCAGCGAGCACGTCCTTGCGAATCTGGTCCTTGACGATCTCGGGGACGTACGGCACGCGCACGGCGTTCTGCTCTTCCTTGGCTTGCGCGGCATTGCGCGCCGCCGCAGCAGCAGCATCCGCGGCAGCCTTCGCCTGCGCCTGCTTCACGAGTTGCTCGGCCTGCTCGCGCGTCAGCAGGCCTTTATCGACGAGCGCCTGCAGCATGCCGATGACGGTGTTGCGCAGCTCCTCCAGCGACTGCCGCTCGGCGTCGCTCTGCTGCGCCCTGAGGCCGGGAGAGAGAAGCACAAGCAACACAGCTGCCGCCACGCGCCATCGGATTGGCAAATGCATTCCCCCGTCTCCCCGTGAAAGGCCGAGAGCGCGGGACCAAGAGCCCGCGCCGGCGGCCGATCGTGAGGCGGTCCGCAGCCTTGTTTTGCGCTACTTTGCCGCGCATGGATGACGGCTCCGTTACAGGCGATCGGACGCCTCAGCGCAGTCTAAAAACTGTAGCAATTGCAACCTATTCTGTTGGCCCGTTTTTCGACTCGGCGTGCGATTGAAAGGGGGTGACTTGCCATGGGCAACAGACTCTCACGTCCAAGTGGGTTGCGGTCGGCCGCCGCCCTCGGTCTGACCTCGATCCTCGCGCTCTGGGCAAGAGCGGCCACGAGCGGGGACCTGCAGTCGGCAGACCTCGACGCAGCACCGATCGCCGCGAGCCAGACGGTCGTCGCCACCGTCGAGGGGAAGCGCATTACCGCCGCGGAGGTCGCCGCGGCGAATCGCTCCGAGTTCGACACGCTCGAGAGCGATTACCAGTTGCGACTGCGACAGCTGCAGGCCAGACAGGCTCAGGCGCGCCACGAGCTCCTGCAGCAGCGCCTGGCGCAGATGCTCGATCAGCGCGCACTCGACTCCGAGGCAAAGGCCCGCGGCACGACTGCCGCGACACTGCTTGCGGAGATCAAAGTGTCGGTGGTGACCGACGAGGAAGTGCAGCGCTTCTACGACGAGAACAGGACTCGCACCCGCGATTCACTCGAGCAGCTGCGTCCCGTCATTACCCAGTACCTCGCCAGCGAGCACGATCGGCAGGCCAAGCGCGCCTTTTACGACGCCCTGCGTGAAAGGCACGGCATCAGGTCGCTCCTCGGGCCGTACCGCGTGAATGTGGCCGCGACCGGGCCGGTGCGCGGCAAGGACGATGCCCCCGTGACGATCGTCGAGTTCGGCGACTTCCAATGCCCGTACTGCCGGGAAGCCGAGGATTCGCTGCGGACCATCCTCGGCCGCTACCCTGATCAAGTGCGCGTCGTGTTCCGCAATCTGCCGCTCCAGAGCCTGCATCCGAACGCAACGGTCGCGGCCGAAGCTGGCGTGTGCGCGGAGCGCCAGGGGATGTTCTGGAAGATGCATGATGCCATGTACCAGGATCAGTCCGCGCTGAGTGAGGATGCGCTCAAGGCCACCGCCAAGCGTCTCGGCCTCAAAGTCGACGGCTTCTCCGCCTGTCTCGACGATCCGCAGACGCGCGCTCAGCTCAGCGCGGACCGCAAGGCGGCCGATGAGCTCGACGTGATCAGCACTCCGTACTTCTTCATCAATGGCCGCCCCCTTAACGGCAGCGTGCCAGTCGAGCGGTTCGAGGCGGTCATCACGGACGAGTTGCGACGTATCGGCACCAAGCCGGATGAGCCCAAGCGCGGGTGAGCCGCAGCAGCGAGCGGTCGCACATATGGCGAAGGTGATCGCGCAGGCGGTTGCCCACTGGCAGCGCGGCAACCGGGTCGAGGCGGAGCGGCTGTGCGTTGCCCTCATTGCGAGCTCGGCCGAGCAGGTGGAAGCGCGCGGCTTGCTTGCCGAGATCTACTCGTGCCGACGAGAGTTTAGTTTGGCCGTCGAGCAGTTGAAGTGCATCACCGCTCTCGAGCCCGAGGATGCCGTGTGGCATCGCCGGCTGGGGGACGCGCTGTTCGCATCCGGGCAGAACACCCCGGCCGCCGCCGCCTTCCGCGCCGCCATCGCGCTCGACCCGAAGAATCCTCGCGCTCACAACAATCTGGGCAGGGCCCTGGCCGCGCTCGGCGAGCGCGGCCAGGCGATCGAGTCCTACCGGCGAGCCATCGCGCTCGATGGGCGTTACGCGATCGCGTACAACAATCTCGGCATCGAGCTTGCGGAAGAGCGCCGCTGGGAAGAAGCGCTCGCCGCCTACGAGCGGGCGACCGTGCTCAATGCCAACCTCGGCGAGGCGTGCTCCAATCGCGGCAACGTGCTGTTGCAGCTCGCTCGCGCCGAGGAAGCGCTCGCATGTCACAACCGCGCGCTGGAGCTCGAGCCCCTCAATGCAACCTTTCATTGCAACCGCGGCAATACACTCATCAGGCTGCGGCGCTTCGACGAGGCACTGGCTGCCTTCGATCGGGCACTGCGCCTGCACCCGAAGTTGCCCGAGGGCTTCAATGGGCGCGGCACTGCGCTGCGGGAGCTACAGCAGCTCGAGGCGGCGATCGGCTGCTTCGATCGCGCCATCGAGCTCAAGCCGGACTTCCTCGACCCCCTAAACAACAAGGCGAACGTGCTTCTGTGCCTCGAGCGTTTCGAGGAGCTGCTGCCGTGGTGCGAGCGGCTGCTCGCGCTGAAGCCCGACTTCGCGCCGGCGCTCTACTATCGCGGGCTGGGGCTCAAGAGCTTGGCGCGCGACGGGGAGGCCATCCACTGCTTCGCCGAGTTGCTCCGCAAGCATCCGACGCACCCGCTTGGTGCGGGATACCTCCTGCACGCGGCCGCGACCGTCTGCGACTGGTCGCACCAGAGGCTGCTGGCCGAAACGCTCGCTGCGCTGCCCAAGCGCGCAGTGGTGGTGTCGCCGTTCGTGCTGCTCGGCATCAGCGGTGATGCCGACCTGCAGCTCGAGTGCGCACGCAGCTACCTGGCGCACGCGTACCCGCCACCACCTGAGCCGGTGTGGCGGGGCGAACGCTGGCGGAACGAGAAGATTCGGATTGCCTACGTGTCGGCCGACCTGCGCGATCACGCCGTGTCCTACCTCCTGGTCGGAGCGTTCGAGAAGCACGACCGCGAGCGCTTCACGACGATCGGGGTGTCGCTACGTCCCGCAGTCGGCACCCCATTCGGCACGCGTGTGGTCCAGAGCTTCGATGTGTGGCTGGATGTGCACGAGGCGTCGGATCTCAAGGTCGCACAGGTCATGCACGAGCTGAAAGTGGACATCGCCATCGATCTGACGGGCTTCACTCGCGGCGAGCGCATCAACATCTTCGCGCACCGCGGTGCTCCGCTGCAGCTCTCCTATCTGGGTTACCCGGCAACCGCGGGCACGCCGTTCCACGACTATATCCTGGCCGACGACTTCGTCATTCCAGCGGGCTCTCAGGGGCAGTATTCGGAGCAGGTGATTTACCTGCCGGATTGTTTTCAAGCCAATGACGACCGGCGCGTGGTCAGCGGGCGGAAACCGACGCGCGCTGAGGCCGGATTGCCGGAAACTGGGCTGGTGTTTTGCTCGTTCAACAACACGCACAAACTGTCGGCGGCGCAGTTTGATGTCTGGTGCCGGCTGCTGAGGTCCGTGCCCGAAAGCGTGCTGTGGCTGTTCGCCGACCAGGAGGACGCGCGGGCGAATCTCATCCGCGAGGCGGGCGCACGTGGTATAGCACCCGGCCGTGTCGTGTTCGCTGTACGCGCGGATTACGAGGATCACCTGGCGCGGCTGCCGCTCGCGGATGTGTTCCTCGACACTTGGCCCTTCAATGCAGGTACCACGGCGAGCGATGCGCTGTGGGCGGGGCTGCCTGTGATCACCCTGAGCGGTCGGTCGTTCGCGGGGCGCATGGCGGGGAGCCTGCTGCGCGCCGTGGGGCTGCCCGAGCTCATCACGCACACAGTTGAGGACTACGAGGCGCTCGCGCTGCGGCTCGCCTGCGACCCGGAGGAGCGAGCGGGGCTGCGGCGGCGACTCGAGGCGAACCGCAGAACTCACCCGCTCTTCGATACCGGGCGCTTCACGCGACACCTCGAGTCGGCGTACCTCATGGCGTATGCGCGGCAGCAGGCTGGCGACCCGCCGGCGAGCTTCCGAGTCCCGCCGCTCGATTCATGAAGTCGAGCCGTGACCCACGTGACGGTACAGCCGCAGCGCATTGCCGTATCGCCCGCTTTGCAGGCCGCTGTCGACCTGTGGCGGAGCGGCTGCGCTCGCGAGGCAGAGCTCGAGTGCCAGGCGTTACTATCCGTGGCGACATCCGAGCCGGGTCCGCTCGATCTGTTGGCCGAAATCTACAACGCGACGGGCCGCCCGCGCCTCGCGGCGTGCACGCTCCAGCGTCTGACGAGGCTCGCTCCGTACGATGCTGCCACCCAACGTCGCCTCGGCGATGCCTGGCTCGCCGCCGGTGAGGCCTCCGCTGCGCTCGCCGCCTTCCGCCGCTCGCTCGAGATCGAGCCCAACAGCGCCCGCGCCCACAATAATCTCGGCCGGGCGCTCGCGCTGCTCGGACATACGAGGGAGGCACTGCGCGAGTACGAGCATGCGCTCGAGCTTCGCGTGGACTATGCCATCGCTCACAACAACCGAGGTCTCGTCCTCGTCGAGCTCGGACGCATCGAAGAAGCGCTCGCGAGCTATCGACACGCGATGGCACTCGATGCGGAACTGTGGGAAGCGCACTACAATTGCGGCAACGCACTTCTGCGGCTGCGACGCGCGCCAGAGGCGCTCGAATGCGCGGACCGTGCGATCTCGCTACGGCCGGATTCGGCGCAGGCGCATAACGTCCGGGGACGGGCGCTACGGGCGCTGCGGCGCTACGAGGAAGCACGCATCGCGTGCGAGCGAGCCACGCAAATCGAGCCTGATTGGGCGGCAGGCTGGTTGCACCGTGGTGCGCTCCTCGATGACCTCTGCGATCTCGATACGGCGCGCGCTTGCTATCAGCGAGTCTTGCAGATCGACCCGCGCTGCCTCGTTGCACGTCTCCGACTCCTCACGTCCTACATTCCGATCATCGCGGAGAGCGACGCGGAGGTGGTGCGCTCGCGCCGAGCGCTCGAGCAGGAGCTCACTCGGTTCGAGGAGTGGCTGCGTGGGGCTGCGGTCGCAGACGATGAGGCCGCCGAGCTCGTCGACCAGTTCTTCTATCTCTCCTACCAGGAGCATTCGAACAGGGCGCTGCTCGAGCGCTACCGGGGCACGTGTGTGAGCCTCATGACGCGCTGGCAAGCCGCCCTAGCGGGCGATGCTGCAGACGACGATGCCGCCCGCGCGGACATCGCGTGCGGTGGGATCCATCCTGTACCTCCCCCGATCGATATCCGGCGTAAGGAGGTGCGCGTCGCCATCGTTTCCGCCCATCTCATCGACCACTCGGTCTACAAGGCGCTCGTCCAGGGATGGCTGCGACACCTGGACCGCCGCCGCTTCGAATTTCATCTATTTCACGTCGGCGCGTATCAGGATACGGAAACCTCGCATGCTGCGGCGCTGTCGGATCGCTTCGTCGCCGGCGCGCGCACGCTCGGGGAATGGGTGGCGGCGATTCACGCAAGCGATCCCGACGTTCTCATCTTTCCGGAAGTCGGGATGGATACCACCACGCTGCGCCTGGCCGCGCTTCGTTTGGCGCCGCACCAGCTCGCCGCGTGGGGACACCCCGAGACGACGGGGCTTCCGACGATCGACCATTACCTCTCGGCTGAAGCCTTCGAGCCTCCCGGCGCCGAGTCGCACTACAGCGAGCGCCTCCACCGGCTGCCGCGCCTCGGCTGCTGTTACGAGCCATACGGGTCGGCAGTCGCCGAACCCGATGGCACCAACGCCGCGGATTTGCACGCGTTGCTCGACAGCGCCCCGGATGCAGGGGCGCTACTGGTCTGTCCCGGAGTGCCATTCAAATACGCTCCGCAACACGATCGAGTACTCGCTCAGATTGCACGGCGTCTGGGCCGCTGCCGCTTCGTGTTCTTCAACCACCCGACGACCCGCGCGAGCTCACGCCTCGCGGCGCGCCTCACGGGAATGTTCGAGCGAGGCGGCCTTGCGCCCGAGCGCTACCTTCGGTTCGTTCCTTGGCTGCCCCGCGCGCAGTTCTTCGAGTTGCTACGGCGCGCCGACGCTTGCCTCGATACCATTGGCTTCTCGGGTTTCAACACTGCGATGCAGTCCGTCGAGTGCGGGCTGCCGATCATCGCCTACCGCGGCTCGTACATGCGCGGCCGCTTTGCAAGCGGAGTCCTAGAGACATTGGGGCTTCCCGAGCTGGTGGCCGAGCACGAACCAGGCTACGTCGAGCGGGTGGTACGCCTGGCGGAGGACGGCGCGTGGCGCGCTTTGCTGCGTGAGGAGCTGCTTTCCCGCAGGGCGTGCGTGTTTGCCGACCGGGCACCGGTGGCTGCGCTCGAGCGGCTGTTGCTCGATTTGCCGCCAGTGTCTGGGCGCTCAAGCGCGCGTCAGGCGACCGTATGAGCAACGTGGCCTTTCGGTTCGTCTGCGCCACCCGAGAGCGATCCGAACTGTTCCCGACCAAGACTGCCCTGGGGCGTTCGCTGATGCCATATCTGCGCTCACCGCAGGTGGAGCTCAAACTCTTTGCCGAGAACCGCCGGGGTCTGCCGCAGCTCTACAACGAGGCGATTCGCGAGGCTGCCCGGCGCCCGGCGACGCTCATCTTCATTCACGACGACGTGCATCTGCTCGACTTCTTCTGGGCCATGCACGTGATGACCGGGCTACGTTCCTTCGACGTCGTCGGGCTCGCCGGCAACAAGCGGCGCGTCCCGCGGCAGCCCTCGTGGTACCACATCGACGAGGGGTTCACGCGCGATGCGCCCGAGAACCTGAGCGGCATCGTTGGGCATGGCAGTGCCTTTCCACCGGGCAACGTCAGCTTCTACGGCCCACCGGGCCAGCAGGTGAAACTGCTCGACGGGTTGTTCCTTGCCGTGCACAGTCAGACACTGCTCGCGAAGCAGATCGAGTTCGATGAGCGCTTCGATTTTCACTTCTACGACATGGACTTCTGCCGGCAGGCCGAGGCCCATGACCTGCGTCTGGGGACCTGGACGGTTGCCGTCATCCACGAGAGCGGCGGCAACTTCGCAAGTGACGGCTGGCGCGCGGGCTACGCGCGTTATCTCGATAAGTGGCATTCCTGAGCGCCGACGGTCAGTCCTTCTTCTGGCGCTTGAGACACTCAACGTCTTGCGGCGAGCAGTTCTCCTCGCCGAGACCGACCACGAAGACATCGAGCCAGCTGACCGTCGCTTGAGCTTCGGGCGCCACGGCTGCATTCTGGGCAGCCTGCTCCGCACCCGACGCAGTGGCCGTGTTCGTGGCACTGCTGCCGAGGCTTGCGGCTCCCGAGAGCGCCACACCGATGTCGCTCACCTGCGCCGGCACTCCCGTGGCCGTGCCACCGAACTGAATGTTGTTGAGACCCAGGACTTGCTGGGCCGCGATATTGATGTCGCCCGAGGCGCCTATGCCGGCATCGCCTGCGTTGACGGTGCCCTCGGGGGCGATGAGGTTCACGTTGCCGGGGGGTACGCCCGGGAGCGCCTGAATGGTGCGGATGCCGCTACCCGCCACCGCTCCAAAGAAGGTCTCGGTGATCGCGCCGTTTGCCGCCACCGAGATCTGCGGCGGCGGAGCCGAGATCGAGGTCTTGGCACCTTTGCCAGCATCAATGTTCCCTTCGTCCGACCAGATCAGTATGTTGCCGCCGCCCAGCGTGAAGATGCGTGATGCGTTCACGTTCACGTCGCCTTGCGTATAGATGTTGATGTCGCCCGAGCCCTCCGCGACGATGCCGAGATCCGAAGGGCTGCGATTGACCTCTCCCTGAAGCGCCGCCGGTACGGTCGCGAGTCCCACGTCGAGCTCGCCTCCGGGGGCGAGGATCGAGATGTTGCCACCGCTGTCGGTGTAGATCTTGGAGAAGGACAGCGACACATCGCCGGAATAGGGCGAAGGCCCGGTGGCTGCTGCTGCCCGGCTGTTCGGGAACAGCGTATCGATCGCCGCATATCCGAGCGAGAAACCCGCCCCGGGAACGGTGTTGTCCTGTATTCCCGAGAGAGTAAGCTCATCGAAGAAGATCTGATTGAAAAGCACCCGCTGCTCGGCGGCGCTGAGCCCCTCGAACTGCTGCTCCGCCGCCACGAAGGATAGGCCGCTCTCGCCGGTGAGCCCCTCGACGTAGCTGATGAGGGCGGCCTGATTCGTCGGGTCGGGAGCCACGATCTTGGTGAGGAACGCGGAATAGTCGGGCGCCTGCCCGAGACCCGCCATGACCGTGATATCGGCGCCCGTCGAGGTGGGTAGATTCGCATTCTCGAGGTTGCCCGTCGTCTGCAAGCCCTGTGTGAGGCCAAGGTCGAAATTGC
Organism: Steroidobacteraceae bacterium; assembly: GCA_035524075.1. Classification (GTDB taxonomy): domain Bacteria; phylum Pseudomonadota; class Gammaproteobacteria; order Steroidobacterales; family Steroidobacteraceae; genus JASHUC01. The sequence goes on from DATKPP010000027.1 coordinate 128,818, forward strand.
CGCCCGCGATCAGGTCCACGCGGCCCGGTCCACCAACGCTGATGAGCTCGCTCGTGTTATCGAGATTGATTGGGTCGATGATGTCGCGCGCCGCAGAGATGACCGTGATGTCGGTTGGATTGAGATTCTGACCCGAGAAACTGAGGTTCACGATGTCCTGGCCCGCGAGAATGTCGGTCTCCTTGGGCACGCTCAGGTTGAGGTTATTGATGTCGCTGGCGGCGGCGACCACAGCGGGGTTCGGATCGTTGACGTGGGCACCGCTCGCGAACGGGTCGAACTGCACGTTGGTCAACAAGCCCGAGCCCGGGTTTTGCGCCGTCGACACATCGGCGAGGAATGCGTCCGACATAACGAAGATGCTGGTGGAACCCGTGTAATTGATGCTCTGCCCAGCCAACAGCCGGAGTTGACCCTCTGCAGAGGGAAAGAGCGAGGCGGCCCCCAGCGTGAGATCGCCGGATACCGCAACTGCGCTGAGCGTGGCAGGGTAGATTTGATCACCTTGGCCACCGAAGCCATCCGCAACTGCGCCAAGAAGCGTGGGCGAGTGAGTGTCCTCGAGAATGACGCTCCCGGACGTGCTCTGGACATTGAGTGCGGAGCCGCCGGTGTAGGTGAAGAAGCCGGTGTGAAGAGTGCGCGCACTGGCCAGCTCCGTCAGGCTGGTCGGGTTTACAACGGCGTCGATTTGAACGCCCAGGCGTGCATCGACCGAGACCTGCGCGCTGGCCAGCGCGATCAATGAGCCGACGCCGCTGTCGGCGGGATTCGGCGCGCTCGTGAACGCGCCGCCTGCGGTCAGCACGCCGCTGCCGTCGGCGGCGTAGAATTCGCCGGTGCCGATGTTGCCTGCCGCCGTCACGACGAGTCCACCGCTCAGCTGCTGCCTGGGGGTGCCGCCCGGCATGTTGAAATAGCTGTCGCTCGCGGCCGCGGAGAGATTCTCGATATCCCCCCCCGAGCGCACGTTCACGTCCCCGCCCCCCAGGCTTGCCAAGTTCCAGCCGTAGTTGGCATAGGCAGTCAGATCGACGCCCCATTCCGTTGTGCTGGCGGTTGAGCCTCCCTCGCTGATGATCCAACTGGTCGGGCTCGGGCCAGCGTTCGCGGTCCTGGGGTCTTCCGACGGAAGAATCTGCGCGCCGATGATACTTCCGCCGGCCTCGACCTCCAGGTTTCCGCCCGAAGTTGGGAAGTTGAAGACGCTGCTGCTGTTGCGGAGCGTCTGATAGGAGGTCCCCGGAACCCCCGCCGTGTAGACCTCGGCTGCGGGGGTGTCGGCGCTACCGGCACCGAACACAATATCGCCTGCCGCCGCCAGATCGATCTCGCCCGTTCCCGTACTCACCGCCGTCCCGGCATCGATCGTGAGTGCGGCGGTCATTGTACCGGGCGCCAGCGGATCAGTGATGGGAGTGGTCGCAAGCGGGTTCGGGCTCGAAGTGTTTGCTCCCGCGACGAGCCGGATGTCCGCGGAAGAGTAAGGTGAGCCGCCCGGCCCCGTGGCGAGCACCGTGATCGCCGTCCCATTGCTCGTCGCGTTTGCGAAGCCATCGGACAAGGTCGATGCAACCTCGAGCGACCCACCGGCGCGCACCGTGAGATCAACCGGCTGGTTGCCGTAGCGCCAGCTGCTCAAATCAGGGGCAGCTGTGATGACCAGTGAGTCGGCACTGACGACGTCCACTGCGGGACGGACCACCAGCTGAGGTTGCTCCGCCGCGGTGAGCTCGCTGCTGATGGTCGATGTAATCGACGTAAGGGCGGTGCTCATGGCGTTGGCGACATCAGCCTGGATGCGTGACCAGTCCGCCACCGTGACCATGCCCGGGGTCGCCTCGTCCGCCGTCTCGGTAATTACGGGCTCGATGATGATCTGCGAGAGCTGTGACAGGTTCGCACTGCCCGTGCCGCCACCCGCCAGGCTTGCAGCGATGGAGCTGCCGCCCACGAGCGGTGCGCGCACCAGGAGCGTTCCGTTGGACGCGGCCCCGTTCGCGGCGATCACGCTGCCCGCATCCACGGTCACGGTGCCCGAGGCACCGGCGCCGAGCTCGATGTTGCCACCGATCCCGCCGCCGCCTGTCGTATCGGCGAGAAGCTCTGCCGTCGGATCGATCGTGACCCCAGCGCCGCCGAAAAGCTGAATCTGTCCGCGCAGGCTCGCAGCCGGCGCACTGACCGTGCCCCCGATCTCGACGGTGCCACTGTCGGCCGTGAGGCTCACAGAGTTCGCGACCAGCGAGTGGCCCGCCGCCAGCACCAGGTCACCCGTCTGTACACCGATCGACATCTCATCGTTGAACCCACCGGAATCGAGCGTGTCGGCGAGTGTGGTGAGACTCTGGGAGAGAGTCGCCGAAGCAAGGAAGAACTGGCCCCCCTGTGAGCTGCCCGCGCCGGAATGCCCGGAGAGCGTCGAGCCGATGTCGGCGCCATTCGTCGCCGTGAGCTGCATCTCGCCGCCGGATGCACTGCCGTTGCCGGAGACGTTGAGGACCGAGCCCGTCGTCAAGTTGAGGTTGCCGCCCGCAACGAGCGAGATGTTTCCGCCCTGCACCCCGACCGTCTGGTCCACGATCGCGACCTCCGGCCCCGCGGTGTCGATGAGCGCGCTTCCCGTCAGATCGATGTCGCCGGAGGCCTGGAGGCTTACGATCCCGCCCGGAACGATGATCGCGCCGCTCTGCGATATCGTCTCGGCGCTGAATTCCAGCTCGCCGCCCAGATAGCTTGCCGCCGGTTTGCCGCTGCCCGAGCCTTCGATGTTGAGCATCCCGCTCGACGCCGAGAGCTGCGCCGATGCGCCGTTGGCTGCGGTCAGCACGGGCGCGCTGATGAGGAGGTCCCCGGAGGTCGCGAGGCCATTGGCCTCGCCCGCGGCACCTTGCGCCGCAAACTCGCCCGTTGCTTCGATTCTCGTTTGCGAAACACCGTTGATCGTGAGGACCCCGGATGAAGTGTAGAAGTCAGCCGCATTGAAGTCGACGGCACCAGGCTGGGTGGGTGGCGTTACCGCGCCGGCATTGCCCGAGAAGTCTTCGACGGTGAGCGTCTGCAGTGGACCGCCCACGGTGATGGTCTGTGCGATGAAGCTTGATGTGCCCGCGGAGGCCAGGTTGTTTAGCGACTGCGCGGCGAGTGTAAGAGAGCCGAGCATCGGCTTACCCGAGGAAGTCTGGGTGCCCAGATCGACCGGCACGTAGAGGTTGATGGCCCCGAGACTCGACAGCTCGACCGCGGCAGCCTGCTGGAGCGCGCTCTGGATCCCCGAGCCGATCTGCAGCGTGTCGCTCGAGGACCCCGCGCCCACGAAACCGATACTGCTCGATGCGAGGGACCAGCTCGCGCCCGGGCCGCTCATCGTGCCGGCAAGGGTCACATTGCCGGGTGCATCCACCGCGATCGCTCCCCGTGATCCCACTGTTGCGCCGGTCTCGACGTCGATCGTCCCTGCGCTCGGCACAGTCCCTGAGCGCTCGACAACCGGAAGTGCGGAGTCAGAGACGGCCAGAAGCGCCGCGCCATCGTCGGCGGGTCCCGTGCCGCTCGTGCCGCTCGTGAGCGCGATCGGTATCACCGCGGGCTCGCCATCGGGTGCCTTGCCGGTGACCGCCGAGATCGAGCGCACGGCGGAGCCCGGCGCAAGGTCAATCGACTGGTTCGCAACCAGGATCACCTGACCAGCCGTCAGGTGGGCGCCGGAACCGATGGTGACGGAATTGGCCGCGACTCCGATGTTGCCCTGCTCGGTCTGCGTTCCGTTGCTCAGCGTCTCGATCGTGTCGGCGCCCGGATGTCCTCCGAGAACCAACTCGCCCGGGTTCCAGGAGTCGATGACCGAGGCGGCAAGCGCCACGGTGCCCGCAGGGACGACATCTGACGGGCTCGCCGTGATCTCGATGTTAGTGGCACTCACGTCGATGACCGACGACTTGCCGGAAGAACCGGGGGGATTTCCGAGCACCGTCCCAGCGACATTGAGGCTTTCATCGACCGCAATCGAAAGCTGGCCGGCGTCGGCCGGCACATTCGGCGCCTGAAGGTCTTGGGCGGCGGCAGCCGCAGGGAAGAACGCCGAGGCGTAGCTCACCTGGTACTGCGCGAGCTCCTGACCGTAGCTGCCGGGCCAAATTGCAATACCCTGGTAGGCACCCGAGTGCAAGCCGGTCGTGCCGAAAGAGATGTAGCCGGCGACAACCGGCGTACCGTCCACCAGCGCCTCCTGCTGTCCCGGGACAATGTTGGAAAAACCGCTCTGGGCCTGCACCAGGTACGCCCCCGGTAGCAGGGCGTAGCGCGCCGGGAGAAGCGGGTAAAACCCGGCGGCGATGCCATCTCCGCCGCTGAGATAAACGGTTTCGGCGGGTTGTAACGAGCTGCCCGCCATCTCGCCGGGATCGAATGGCGCCGACTCGCCTCGGAGCGACGGCAGAATCGCGTAGAGTCCCGGGATCGCGCCTGGCGACAGGGAATTGACCGTACCGCCAGTACCCGGGATCCACTCGTACGCCTGTAGGTCGCCGCCACCCTCCACGTTGATCGTCGCGCCCTTGGCAATCGTGAGCGCGGGGGCATCGAGCTGTACCGCGCGCTGGGGGATGCCAGAGATCACTTCGGCACCATTCGCGGTGTTAACCCATTGCGCTGCGCCAAGCTGCGTCTGTCCGTAGGGAATGATGGTGCCCCCCCCGCTCACAGAGGTCAGGCTACCGGGCTCGAGGTCGAGACTCGTCGTCGCTGCGAGATCGATGCTGCCCAAGGGGGCGAGCAGCGTTCCCGAGCTCACAATGTCGTCGGCCAGGATGGAGATCGAGCCGTCCGCCGAGAGGGGCGTTCCGGGAGAGGCGTTCGTCTGGCCGATGCGCACGGTGTCGCCTGTCCCGAGCGTCCCGATGGTGAACTCGGTGGCCGTAGCGGGGAAGATGCGCGCCGCGTCGATTGTGAGGTCGCCGTCGAGCATGAGGCTGCCCGTCGGTTCGCTCAGGCTCGCTCCGATCACCGTACCCCGCAGCAGTACGTCTCCGGAGCTTGTCAAGGTCACCTGGCTCGCGCCCGAGATGCCGGGGTTCCCGAGCAGGTCGATTTCGGGTGCATTGAAGCTCAGCGTGCCGGTTCCGGTCGCAAGCGAGCTCGCGTTCGGTGAGGGCAGCAGCGAGTTAGCGAGCTGCACATAGTCGGCGCTCACAGTACCGTGCACGCCGTTGTCGACCTCGAGCACGGGCGCGTCGAGCACCACACCGCGTGCAAGATCGAGCGGTATGCTGCTGGAGAATTCAATATTGTTTTGTGACTGCAGCTGCAGGTTGTCGAACCCAGCTGCTTCGAGATCGGAGATGCCGAGCACGGCGAGCCCACTGGTCTGCGCGCTCGCCGGCATGCCATGGGTGCTCGAGACGAGCTGGATCGTGAAAGGCTCCGTGGGGTACGCACTCGGCGCGATCGGAGGCACGAAGAACCAGCTCCCATTCTCCCGAGTCAGGTCGAGCTCGAGCGTGCCTGCGGCCGGATCGCCGTAGTTGCCCCCGCCGCTTTGACCCTCAAGAGCGCCTCGAAGCGAGATGCTGACTCCCGAGCGCACCGAGAGCGTGCCAGCGGAACTGCCGACCCGATAGGGCTCATATATCGCAGAGCCGAGTGCCGTCGGTATATCGAGTTCCGCTTGCGAGCCAGCGATGTCGATGACCGAGCCGGGATCGGTGAGCGCCGCACCGCGATCGCCGAACAGATTGATCGTGCCGCCGTCGAGAACATCACCCAACGCGAGTCCAAGATTGTTCGGCGTGCTGACGAGCGTGCCGCTCACATCGAGGACCCCTTTGGAACCCAGCTCCAGCGTGATCGACGGTACATAGCCTGGGTCGGAGAGCTCATACGCGGGGTCGACCGTGCTGGGCGTAGGAACCTGGAGTGTGATCGTGCCGCCCGGCGAACGCAGTGTTCCGTCTACGTAGACTCCGCCGATCCCGACGAGCTGGATCGAGCCGCCGGGGCCGGTGGTGACGGAGGAGCCTGCCTCGACATCGAGCCGCGCGGGGTTCGTCCCGACAGACTGCGGCAGCACGCTCAAGGAAACCGATGACGGTGTCTGCTGCGCGACCGGCAGCGTCTCATGCTGGGAGAATGCCGTGACCGTCCCGCCAGTCGGCTTCAGCATGTACGCAGGATCGAGCTCGAGCGTCTGTGCGGAGGCGGACACGGAAGCGCCGGATTCGACGCTGAGCACTTCGTCGCTCTCGGCGCCCGTCGCCACCGCTGCGGTCGCGGTGAGCGCAACCGAGGAGAATCCATAGTTGGAGAAGAGCGACGGGTGAAGATTCAGCACACCGCCGGGCGAATTCAGCTCGTCGACCCGCTGTGCGCCGCTCCAGGCGGCGGATTGCGCGCTCGAGCTGATCTGGATCCGGGGCGCGCTGAGCGCAAACTCGCCCCCTGCCGCGCCGTTGACGCCGAAAGCATCGAGCTCGATTCCGCTGCCGAGCTGCAGAGCTGAATCGAGCGGGCTCGCCAGGATCGAGATCGAGCCGCCGGCCCCGCCGGTAAGCGTGTTGCTGGTCGACAGCCACGCACCGCCGCTCGCTTGTAGTGCCACGTCATTTCCGAGCGCGAGCTCTCCGCCCGTGATGTCGCCCAGAGAAAGGATGACATCTCCGCCGTTCTGCAGCGTGGGAGCATAGGTCGTCACTGTGCCGAGGGCCGGCGAGTCGTTGGTCCACTGACCACGTACGTCAATTGCGACGTCGTTTCCGATTTCGACCCCGGGGCGGAGCGACGGCGGCACCGAGCCCTGATTATAGAGGTAGCTGAGGTTGCCCTCGAGGTTGATGCTTCCGCCCAAATCCGTGATGCTGGAGAGCGCATCGATCCGCGGAGCCTCGATGTCGAGCGTGCTTCCCGGGATGAGCTCGAGGGGCATGCCTGCCGGGATGGTCACGGAGGAGTCGCCATAGATGACCGTCCTCTGGAACCCGCCGCTCGTGAGGTACGCCACGGGAAGCTGCAGAGTCTGAGGCGGAAGCGCCGTGCCATCGGGCACCGCAACCTGAGGCGTTTGGGCAGTGAACTCTATGGAGGGGGTCAGGTAGTCGGGATACTGCGTCGGAGCGCTCGTCGGCAGGCCAGCCTGCAGCCCGAGAATCAGCGTGCCGCCGGAGGCCCCGGATGAGCCCGAGCGCTGCAGCGGACCGTTCACGGCCTGACCTTCGAAGGTTCCATCGAGCACCATGATCGGCGCCGCGATGGTGATGCTGCCGGCAGAGGCTCCCTCGACGTAGCCGCTCTCGTAGTGGCTCAGGCCGGGCGTCGCTGTGATCGTCTGCACACCCCATTTGTTATAGGACTGGGCGAAGGTCGGATTCACCACGCCGGTGTAGGTGATCAGCGGATTTGCGCTACCAATGTCGTAGAGTTGCCCGTTGGCGCCCACGAGCTGGGTCGTCTGGATGACGCCGCCGTCGTAGATGGTCTTGCCGCCAGAGACATTGACGGTCGCTCCTGGGTCGATCACCACATCACCCTCGGACTCGAAGGTCACGTTGCCGCCGCCCGTGGTGCGGGAGGCCACGCCGTAGGGAACGGCCTGTTCGGCTTCCTGCAAGGCCGCGGGTCCGACGATGCTGGTCCCGACGCGCATGTCGATGTAGACCGTCTGTCCATCCAGGGGACCATTGCGCTGTGTCGGATCGTCTGCGAGCTCGTTGGCACGCAGCTGCAGCGGCAGGATGTTGGCGGACATCGGCAGCTCCGCCGTACTGCCCGACACATTGATCGTGGTGCCCGGGTGTACGCGAATCTGCGCGGCCGGGTTGCCATCGGTGGCAACACCCGCACCGCTCTGCGCGCTGGGGTTGGCTGCCGCGACCGCATCGACAATGCCGTTCGGCGCCGAGATGTTTCCCCCCTCCATGAACACCTGCTCACCGACGAGCGTGACCTCGGAGCGTAGCTGCGGCTGTGTCGGATCGTTCGGTTCCGTCGCGTTGCTCGAGTACTCGGGCTCGATGTCTATGCTGCTCTGGGAACCGAGCTCCAGCGTGCCGCCGTGGGTCGCGCCAAGGGTGTACGTGTTGCTCGTGCTGGCGCTGTTGTCCCCAACCGAGTTCGCGCTGAACCCCGCGGTGTCAGCAGCTTCCAGCCGGACCGAGCCATTGGCTGAGACACTCGTAGTCGCGGAGATTCTGCCGTCCTCGTTGACGGCAAGGCCCACCAACGACACGTTGCCGCGATCGGCGCTGATCTGACCGGTGAGCTCGTTCCACGCCTTGCCGCCCTGGTCTACCTCCACGATGAGACCGCGAAGCGAAGGATCGGTGCTTGCTTGCAGATAAACCGACTGCCCGGCCGCGAGGATCACCTGGCCGTCGGGGGCCGAGAGGGTGCCCGCGTTGCTGACATTCTGCCCCGCCAGCAGGATTCGGCCGCCGGGGGTCGAGATCTGGGCGCCTTGCTGCACGGTCACCTCAACGGGAATCGGTTGCCCGTTGGCGCCCAGGATGGGATTGCCCTGATTGTCGAGCTCGTACGAGCGTCCGTCGGATTGCAACGCCGGCTGGGCGTTCTGGATCGGCGTGAGTATGCCGTTCTCGAAGGTCTGGTCGGAGATACCCAGCGACGAGGCGATGATACCCGCGGCATTCACCTGCGAGCCGGATCCGAAGATGAAGCCATTCGGATTGACAAGATAGATCTGGCCGTTGGCGGTCAGCTGCCCGAAGATGCTGCTGGGGCTCTGCTGATAAATGCGGTTCAGTGCGATGGCGCTCGCAGCAGGCTGCTGAAACTGCACGGTGCTGCCAGCGGCGACATTGAACGAGGACCAGTTGAGCGTTGCGAGATTGGTCGACTGCGTGACCTTCAGCGTGTTGCCGGACTGGGTCGCGGTAGCCTTGCCATAGGTTACGAACGAGGGCGAAGCGGGCCCGCAGGTGCCCGAGAAGCAGGGGACGGGCAGCGGAGCGCCAGCGATTGCGCGCGTCGCCGCCGCCAGCGACGCGGCCACGACCGCGGCGACATGCAGGCGCACCCGAGATTGACTGTCGGTCGAACCTTTCATTCGTGCCGTCTCTTATACGCTCCTACTATGACGTCTGGGGAACACTGAGCGAGTCAGAACGCGGCGCGGAATATGAAGAGGATGCGCCCCTCGTGCGCCCGCGTGTACGTGCCGTCCGTGAGCGGATAGGCCCAGGTGAGAGTGCCCGTGAGCCAATAGTCGGGCAGCAGATTGGCGCCTGTGCCCCAGCTGCGCAGCATGACGTACTCCGGCTGGCCGGCGAGCGTCGCAAGCACATGGGTTCTGCCCGCATCGTAGAACCAGAACGCATTGATGACGTGCCGCGCGCGCCACGACCACGTCGGCGTCTGCGCCTGCACGGTTCCCTTGAGCGCCGCATCGCCCAGCTCCTCGGCCTCGAGATAGCCCCGGACGCCATCGGCGCCGCCGATCGAGTAGTTCTCATTGCTCACCAGCGGGTCCTCGGTCGCCTGACCGGCCAGGCGCACCATCAGCCGGAAGTCCGCCGGGAGGTGAGCAGTGAACGACCCGTCATAGCGGAGATAGAAGTAGTTCGGCCGACCGAGGTAGCGATCGTTCTCGAAGGCAGCCGGATTGTTCGGCGCGCCACGCACACCGAAGTCCGGGGTGAGACTCACCACGGCCTCGAGCCAGCCCACATGCCAGGCACCGAGATAGGTGAGCGACAGATTGCTATAGGAGATCGGCGTCACGAGGGGCGCGGCAGTCCCCCCTTCGGTGATCGAATTCGTGAAGTGCTTGTAGTCGTAGCCGAGCGTCACGCTCTGAGAGGTGGTCGTCGAGGTGAATGGGATGTAGCTCGCCCGCAGGCTGTAGATCTCACCGGTGCCGAGGACGCCCGTCGCCCCCTCTCCGATGCTGCTCACGGAGCTGTTGGAGTCGATGAAAATGCCCGAGAGTCGCCACCCGTCCCAGATCGGATGCAGGGCGTAGGCGGCGTTGAGCACCTTCACTTGCCCGGGTGACTGCGGCGAGTCCTGATATTGGACCGTGAGGTCATCGAGATCCGAAAAGAGATTGGCGTAGCTCAGAGCCGCCGTGGCTCGCAACGGCTTGGTGTCCGCGGTGTAGTTATCGTCCACCTCGAGGCTGCCGTGCAGCGGCAACTTATCCGTCACCTTGAGATCCATGTCCATGGTGCCAGGCTGCGGACCTTGCTTGAGGATCGGGGCGACGCTTCGGTCAGGCGTCTGCGAGTTCAGCGCGGTGAGCTCCTTCTGCAGTTCGGGTAGATTGGGCACCGTGCCGACCTGCGCCGCCGGCAGGGCGGCTGCCACCTGCCTCCCCGAGAAGTACTTCGCCCCCTCGACCCTGCGCTCGTGCAGGCGTCCTTCCGTCACCCGAAGGCGCACGATGCCTTCGGCGGTCACGTCCTGCGGTGGGATGTCGACGAACACTGTGCCGTAACCCTTCGCGTGATAGGCCTTCTCGAGCGCCGCCCGCGCGTGCTCGACGTCGCTCAGCTGCTTGTGGTCGCCCAGGAGCGGGTACAGGACCGTCTCGATATCACGCACCGGCAGCACCGTGTTCCCGAGCACGCGATACTCGTGCACGTTGAAGGTGGGCGCTGGCTGCGGGCTCGAAGGGGAGGCCGCGGCGCCCGCCGCGGAGAGCCACACACACGCGGTGAGCAGCCAAAGCAGCCGATGGGGCACGGCTGCGGGCGAGCGCGCTGCGGGCGCGCACGTCGCACTCACCTCACCCGGCACAAGGACCCCCTTCCCCATTGACACACGGCAGAAAAGAAGTGGCCCCTCTGGCGAGGGGCCACGATTTCAGGCCTCAATTTTCGATGGGTCGCGTGTTTTTTTTGTTACAGCTGGTCCGCCAGGGGATCACAGCTGTTGCCAGCGCCGAAGCCTGCGCGCAAGAAGAGCGACGTCGGCTCGTTCCCTACCTGCAGGGGGATCTGCGCGGTGTTCGGGGTTTGCGGGATTGCCAGAATCTGTCCGCTCGTGGCCGTTGTGGTCCCAGCCTGGAGTTTTGGCTTCAGGTCGGTGTACCAGGCTTGGCCGTCACCACTCGCTTGGGGGTTCAGGTTCATCGACGCCTCGAACACGTAGGAGTACAGGCCCGTGGCCCCCGTCGCCTGGCTCGCCGTTGCACCGCTGACGGTGATCGACTTCACATTCGGGGCGGTAGTGGTGCCGTCCTTCGAGAAGTTGTCGATCGACACGTAGCCGATGGAGTTTGGATTGTTGTTGACGCACGCGATCTCGAGGTTGGTCGCGAAGTTGTCGACTGGGTACGTGAGCGTGGTGGCGCCGATCTCCGTGCCGGCAACGCTCTTCAAGAAAGTGGCGTCCGGGTTGCAGCCGTCGCCGTTCAGGAAAATATCCGTTGAGGCGCGAGTTCCGGAGCCGATCTCACGATTGCAGACGATGATCGGGGTCGAGACGCTCGTGACCCTTCCGCTGCTCGTCCCCGTGCTCACCTGGCTCCAGTCGGTGACATTGCCATCGTAGATCGCCGCGATCTCCTCCTTCGGCAGGTCGCTGATCGGGAGGCTGGTATTGACAATGAAGCCAAACACTTGCTCGAAGATCGTCGTGTGAGTTAGGCCCTGCGTCGCGCTTGCGCCCTGATCCGGGCCCGTGAACGACGCGGCATAGGCTGCCGTGGGGTCGTTGTGGCCGCCGCCCGCCCACGCCTTGGATGTTCCCTTGGTGAGGCTCGCGAACACGCCCGGCTCGAGGTCGGAGATTCCGACATCGACGTTGTGGGCGAAGGTACCGGTACCGAAGCTGTCATCGGTCCCGTTCTGCGGAGTCGTGCCCACCACGGTGCAGGTGTAGGCCGCGACGGCCGCCGAACTCACCGCCGACGTGGTGCAGCCCGCTGCGGTCATGTTGAGCTGCTTGATCTGAGTGTTGTTGATGACCGGAAACACCCCCACCACCGAGCCGCCTTCCGGGCGGAACCAGACGGTCAGAGTTGAGCCGGAGAAGGGCTGGTTGTTCGCTGGTGAACACGACACTGCACGGAAGTCCGGCTCGCCGACGGAGGAGGTGGGTGTGGTGAATACGCTGTAGGCACTACCGCATACCGTCCCCTCGATATATGAGAGGACACCGTTGACGGCGGCCGAGGAGCCCGCCATGTACACATTATGAGCAGCCTGCATCGCTTGGGTGGGGGTCGGCGCCTCGGCGAAGGCGCTGCCTCCGGCCCCGAGCGCCACGGCCACCGCGGCCGCGATATGAACGTTACGCATGAAAAATCTCCCGATGGATTGAGGTTTCGTTGCCTGACAGCGGTCAGGCTGCGGTCAAATCGCGCCTGCGGCGGCTGATCCCCAGAAGGCCAAGGAGGCCGCTGCCGAGGAGCCATCCCGCCGCCGGAATCGGCACCGTTGTCGACTCACCCGTGAACGCAAGCGTGCTGCCGTTGAAAGTAAACGTCCCCAGTAGGTATGCGAGCGGCTGGTTGTTCTTTGTGCCGTTGCCCGTCATGCCATAGAGCGACTCGCTGGTGGCCCCCACGCTCCCCTGAACCACGCCTTGCCCATAGAGATTGAAGTCCTCGTTATCCGTGCCAGCAGAGGCCGGGTAGCCGTTCGTCACTCCGTGATAGGAGTCGAAGGTGCCGTTGTCCAGGCCTTCGATGTCGGTCGAGAGATCGCCTGGAATGGTTTGGACAAATGTGGTCTCGGCAACAGTCACGACCGAGGAAGCAGTACCTGTCGTCGCGATCAGCACATTTCCAACCTTCGACGAGTTGGCGACGCTGAGGTTCGGGACGTACGCCCCACCCATCACGCCCCACTGAAAATTACTGCCCGCCGTACTCAGGAACGATTGCAGCGCCGTATCACCCGAGAGGTTCACCGAAAAACCCGCATCGCCGTAGATCACCCCGGGGCTCGTGCCGTCGACCGCCGCGACACCAGGTGATGCCACCTGCGCAGCGTTGAGAACGTTTGAGCCTATGGCAGTGCCGTTCGGGCCGGTGACGCCAGCATTCAGAACGAGATCGTAGGTGTTGCCGGTGTTCGTGTTCTGTACGATGAATATCAGTTCACTTGCGTCCGTCGAGGGGTCCGGTACAGGAACGGTCTGGGCGTGGGCCGCCGCCGCCGCTCCTGCCAGGACCGCGCTGCTCAGAACGACTTTGGTCATGGTTTTCATGCAGTAAATCCCCGCTAATTGGTTGCAACCTGGGCCTTCGGACACCAGTTCCCATCGCGGTTCACCGCAGGCCGCACGCACCCTCCACTGAGCGGAAACCCGGCGCCTGCAAAAGGACCCCGCGGGGTGCCTCGAAGGTGGCTGGCAGTTTCCAGACTCTTGATATCAGCCAGTTAACGGGATTGTGAAAATTTGGCCACAGGGCGCTTGCGTGCGCCGCTGCACCGGGCAAGCTCAGTAGTCCGGCTCGCTGAGGGTGAGTTGCAGGCTGAACACAGAGCCACCGCGCTCGACGGTCACGGGCACGAGGCGCCCCTGACTGAGGATCTGCAAAGCCTCGTGCTGCGCCTCGATGTCGTTGATGGGCTTGCCGTCTACCGCCCGGATGATGTCGTTACGCTGCAACCCATACTGCGCAAGGTTGCTCCCGTCGCCGGTTCCATACACGTCCATGCCGTCGATATGGCCCCGCTGGCGCCCTCTACCTCGGTGCAGGCTCGCGGAGAGCTCGCGCGCCGCGAACGGCTGGATGAAGGTGCGCACATAGGTCCCCGCTGGCTGGGGATCGAGCTCCGCAGCTTGTGCGGCGATGACTGGGATGCCGCGTCCCGGTAACGAGGACCCGAAAGAGCGTGGGAGCCGGACGCTCACACGCACGCCTGCGCGCTCGAGGGTCACGTGGTCCGCGAATACCTCGACGAGCCGGAAGCCGCCCCCAGCTTCGTGCCCGACCGCGTGGTACCGCGTCGTTGTGGGAGTATCCCCGAGAATTGCCGCACCGGACGTGGGGGTCATGCCTCTCAAGGTGCCAGTGAGCACCCACCGCTCGGGTATTGTCGAGGATTGCTGCACTTCTTGCTTGGGGCTCTCACCAAAAAGGTGCGCCGCGACGAGGTCCTCAATTTTCTGCCGGGGATGGGGGGCGACTGCATCAGACCCGTCTGCTCGACGCGCGGCCGTGGGTCCGAGGAGACTCCACACCTGCCGGGAAACCTGCGCAGCCTGCACGACAACGGCCGCGCATAGCACGGCGACCGTAGCGGACTGCAGCCATTTCTTTTTCGGGTGCGCCATCGCAGCTTTTTGCGGGCGCGGGATCGTGCGCCAGTGGCTACTACAGCGGAAAGACGTTGCAACGGCGTTGCGGCAAACACAGCTACTCGCGCCGCCGCTCTCGACAATTGTCATACACACGCATGACAATCGGTCCCGGTGGCAAGATTCATCGCTGGCAATCGAGAGAAGCATGGCGGTAGATTGAAGTCGATGAGCCGCAGGAATCGCCCCTCTGCCGGCCGCCCCGCCACGCGGCCGCCACTCTTGATCTCGTCACTGCTGCAACAGGCTGCGGCCGCGCGCGCGCACGGGCTTCTCGAGCGGGCCGAGCGCTTGTGCCGGTCAGTGCTCGAGGTCGAACCGGCGAACCTCGAGGCGAGCCAGCTGCTCGGCGTGATCGCGCTCCAGGGCGGCCGCTCCGATGAGGCTCTTGCTTTGCTCGTGCGCGCGGCAGAGCTTCACCCGGTGAGTGCCCTGGCGCAGGCCAATCTCGGAACTGCGCTCACCTACCTGAGGAGGCCCGAGGAGGCGCTGCGGCACTACGAGCACGCGCTCGAGCTCGATCCCCGTTTCGCGGTCGTGCTGAACAACCTGGGCAACGCACAGCGCTCGCTGAAGCGTCATTCCGAGGCTGCTGAATCCTTCCGCCGTCTGTACGAGCTCGCTCCGAGCTTCGAGTTTGCGCTTGGAAATCGCTTCCGCTCGCTCCGTCAGTGCTGTGACTGGCGAGAGTTCGAGGCGCTGAGGACGCGCACGCTCGCCTCGCTCGAGTCGGGGACAAGAATCGATCGGCCGTTCTCGCTGCTGTCGGTCACCGATTCGACAGCGCTGCAACGCACCTGCGCCCGCACGTATGGGGCCTATCTCTGTCGCGCACCTGGCGCACCGCTCTGGAGAGGCGAGCGCTACGCTCACGAGCGCATTCGGGTCGCTTATCTCTCGGCGGACTTCCGCGATCACGCCGTCTCGTACGTGATGGCTCCGCTGTTCGAGAGGCACGACAGCGAGCACTTTCACACCATCGGCGTAGCGCTCGCCGCGGAGGACGGCAGCGAGATTGTGGCGCGATGCAAGCGCGCGCTTGGCGAGTTCGTCAATGTGGCCGGGATCTCCGACGAGCAGGCCGCGCAGCTGTTGCGCAGTCTGGAAGTTGACATCGCGGTCGACCTGACGGGCTTCACCGAGGGATGCCGCCCCGGGATCTTTGCCCACCGGCCCGCGCCAGCGCACGCGAGCTTGATAGGCTTTCCCGGAACCCTGGGCGTGCCCTACATGGATTACATCATCGCCGACGACTTCGTCATTCCCGAGGCGCTCGAGTCCGGTTACTCGGAGAAGGTCATCCGTCTGCCCGACTGCTTCCAGCCCAACGACGCGCTTCGCGCGGAGCTTCAGCTGCTACAGGCAGTCCCCCGCAGCGCCGCGGGGCTGCCGGACGATGCGCTCGTGCTGTGTTGCTTCAATAACTCCTACAAGCTAAACCCGCCGTTCTTCGATGTCTGGATGCGGCTGCTGCAGCGCGCGCCCCGGACTGTTCTCTGGTTGCTGGGCGACGACGCGGTAGTGCGCGCGAACCTGTTGAAGGAGGCCGCGGCGCGCGGAATCGGGGGAGATCGTCTGGTGTTTGCGCCGCGGGTGACGTACCGCGAGCACCTGGCCCGAGTCGCTCTCGCGGATCTGTGCCTCGACACGCTGCCCTTCAATGGGGGCGCTACCGCGAGCGATGCGCTGCGTGCGGGAGTGCCGCTCCTGACGTGCGCGGGCGAGGCGTTCGCCGCGCGCATGGCCGGAAGCCTGCTGCGCGCGGTCGGACTTCCGGAGCTGGTCACCTCGAGCATCGCCGAGTACGAGCGGCGAGCACTCGAGCTGCTCGAGGACCCATCGAGGTTGCGCGAGCTGCGGGCAACGCTTGCGGCCCAGGCGCGCACCGCGCCGCTGTTCGACACCGCGCGCTACTGCGGGCACCTCGAGGATGCGTACCGCGAGATGAGCGCTCGGGCGGCGCGCGGGGAACCCCCGGTGAGCTTCAGTCTCGCGCCTGATCGCCCTCAGACGGGAACGGCGCGCAGCACGTACTGAAAGGCGGAGGCATCCGCCTGGGCCTGAGCGCCATTTGTCCCCAGAGTCCGCGCCATCATCTCGATGACGGGCATGAGCTTCTCGCGCTGCGGCTCGTTGAAGACCCGCGCCTGCATGAGGGCCACACGAAACCCCGTCTCGTGGAACATCTCCAGGATCGTGATGCGCGTGAACCAGCGCAAGTGCGTGCGATCGAGGAGTCCCTTGTCCTCGTAGCGGAACTCGCCGCAGGCAAGGCGCGCTTGCACGCTCCAGTGCTGCGCATTGGGAATGCAGGCAACGACGTGACCATCCGGAGAAATCACCGCGCGGATTCGCCGCAGCAGTGTCCAGGGATCGCGCAGATGCTCGAGGCTGTCTCCGAAGACCCAGCAGTCGGCTTCGAGGTCGCGCACCGCCTGATGATCCAGGTTCTCGATATCGAGCTCGAGTACCGAATCGCAATACCGGCGTGCCAGGCGCGCATAGTCCCTCACGATCTCGATGCCGTGATAGCCGCACGTCGGATTGAGCTTCTTGTATTCGCGCGCCAAAGCGCCGGAGCTGCAGCCTACCTCGACGACGCGGCGAGCAGCCTGCGGCATCAGGCGCAGCAGGTCCGCATTGTGCTGCTCGTGTACCGGTGTTTGATCCATGCAAGCCTCAGGACGTGAAGCGCGCCGCCGCGCGCTCGTCGGACACTATGGCGGTCGGTACTCTAACGCGACACCCCGCTGTCGCTGACCGAGAAGGCTTCCGGCGGTTCTCCGCGTTCGGCTCGCTCCCACATGATGGTATACGCGCGCTCGAGCGCGCAGCAGAAGCGCGCTGTATCGAAGGCCGCAGCCGTGCGGCGGTTTTCTTCCAGGCGACGGTGCAAGGCAACGAGTGATGCTGGGTTCTGCGCGAGCTCGAGCGCGCGGCGCTCGTAGCTCTCGAAGCTCGTCGTGACCAGCTCGGGGAGCCCGAGCGAGCGCAGCAGGCTCCCCGCCATCCGCGACGCATAGGCCTGGCCAACACACGTGATCAGCGGCACGCCGGCCCATAACGCATCGCTTGCGGTCGCGCCAGCGCTGAAGGGGAATGTATCGAGAAAGAGATCAGCGAGCGACATGCGGGCCAGATGCTCCGGATACGGCAACATTTGCGCGAACACCAGGCGCCCCGGATCGACCCCGCGTGCTGCTGCCTCGTGCCGCAGGTTCGCGCGTACTGCGCCGCTGTGCGCCACGAGCCACAACACACTGTGCGGAACCGCACGCAATAGGCGACACCAGACGTCGAACATCGCAGGATTGAGCTTGAGGGCGGCGTTGAAGCAGCAGAGGACTAATCCCGTCGCGGGCAGACCGCAGGATGCGCGCGTCGGTCGCGGCCGGCTCACGCGGCGATCGTCGTTCGCCTGGAAGCAGCCAGGCAGATATACCACCCTCTCCAGATACGAGTTGCATTGTTCCTCGGTAATGACGAACTCGTCGGCCAGTATGTAATCCAGGGCGCTCGAACCGGTCGTGCCGGGATAACCGAGATAGGTGGCCTGCACCGGAGCCGGTCGGTGCGTGAATACGGCAAAGCGTTGATGCTCCGTGTACCCCATGAGATCGACCGCGACGTCGATCTCGAGCTCATGCATCAGGGCTGCAATCTCCGTGTCGGTGCGGGCACTCACGTCGAGGAAGCGGTCGAAGGCGCCGCGCAAACGTCGGCCCATGATGCTGTCTTCCGCCGGGCGCAAGGACAGGCCAGTGATCTCGAAACGCTCGCGGTCGTGGCCTTCGAACACGCCCGCCATCAGATACGAGACGGCGTGCTCGCGCAGGTCACCGGACAGGTAGGCCACGCGGATACGGCTGTGGCGGTAGCCTCGTGGGCGCGGCACGGCGCTCGGGACGGTGGTGCTGAATCCTGCAAACGATCGGGCGCACTCGAGCTGGGCACGTGCCGAATCGGTCAGCGCGAGCACGGCGAATGGCTCGGCGACGCGCGCGTTGGGCTTCAGCCGGGCGAGCAGCTGCCCGCGCAGCTCATCGTACCCGTGCCAGTCACAGAGCTCGAGACGGCAGTACACCAGAAGGCCGAGCGCGAACTCGTAATCCGGCGCCAGCTCGAGAAGCCTCGTCAGGCAGTCGATCGCCTCGCGGTAGCGATGCAGCCGGCGCAGCGCCGAGCCACGGTTCCATAGCAAGTCCTGCTGATCCGGCATGAGAGCGAGCGCCTGCTCGTAGCATTCCAGCGCGTCCTCGAAGCGGTCCAGCTCGAGCAAGGCGTTGCCGCGCTGATTGAGCACGTCGAGCCGGACCGCGCCGAGACGCTCGGCGTGCGCGAACTCGACCAGCGCCTCCGCCGGCCGCCGCAAGCCCTGCAGCGCCATGCCCCGGCCGCGATACGCGGCGGCGAGCCGCGGCTTGAGTCGCAGCGCCTGCTCATAGCTGGTAAGCGCTTCGGAAAAGCGTGCTGCATCGCGCAACGCATCCCCGTGGTTGCTCAGAGCCTCGGCGGACTCGGGATCCAGGCGCAGCGCCCGCGCCGCGCTCTCGAGTGCCTCGGGCACACGCTTCAGATCCCGCATCACGATTGAGCGGTCGTTCCACAGATCGGCGGCATCGGGTTTCAGCCGCAGCGCGCGCTCGAGGGTCGCGAGCGCCTCCTCAGCCCTCCCGAGCTCCCGCAGTGCATTGGCACGCAGGCCGAGCAACCCCACGCCGCTTGCGTCGTCCTCCGCCACCAGCTGCACCACCTGGTTTCGATCATTCAGGGCCTCGCCGTCGCGGGACAGGCGCATCAAGAGGTCACCACGGCGGCCGAGCGCTGCAATGAACCTCGGGCTGAGGCGCAACGCCTCGTCGAGATCTGCGAGAGCCTCCTCCAGACGCCCGAGATCCTCCAGGGTGTTGGCGCGGTTGTAAAGCGCCTCGGCGAGTTCCGGTTTCAGCCGCAGCGCTGCATCGAAGCTTTCGATCGCCTGGTCAAGGCAGCCCAGCCGACGAAGCGCGATGCCGAGGTGCATGTGTGCTCCGGGCTGGGCAGGGGCGACGCGCAACGACTCGCGAATCCGTTCGGCGCCCTCCTTCGCCCGCTGCGTCCTCAAACAGAGCAGCCCCAGCTGATGCAACGCTTCCGGGTGTCGTGGCTCGGCGTGCAGCAGTGTACGCAGCAGGCTCTCGGCGAGCTCGAGCTCGCCGCGACGCACATGCGCGATGGCGTTCAGCAGAGCGGCGCCGGAGCGCGACTGCGTCACGTGCTCGAACTCGACGTCCGATCCTACTCTGACGGTCGTGACGGAAGTCTTTTCCGATCCAATCTCCTGTCGCGGGGTCTCAGGCTGCGGCTCCACGGAGAAGCCACGGGGGGGCTCCCCGCGCTCGGCACGCTCCCGCATGACGAGGTATGCCTGCTCGAGATGCAAGCAGTAGCGCGCCGTATCGAACAGCGGCGCGCGCAAGCGATTCGCCGCCAGTCTTGCCTTGAGTGTCGCGAGTCGCTGCCGATCCCGTCCCAGCTCGCATGCCAGCCGCTCGTAGTCGGCGAGACCGTGGGTGATGAGCTCCTCCATGCCGACTGCGCGCAGAGCACTCGCCGCCACCCGGCCGGCAAAGCTCTGACCCAGGCAGGTGAGCACGGGCACGCCGGCCCATAGCGCCTCGCATGCGGTCGAGTGAGCGTTATAGGGCAACGTGTCGAGGAACAGATCCGCCAGACGCATCGTTCCAAGATGCTGCTCCCCGGTGGGAGAGGGGGCCGCGAATACCAGCCTCTCACTTGCAATGTTCCCGCGCTGGGCCTCGCGCCGCAGGTTCGCAACCGCCGCGGGCGGCCAGCCTCGCAGCCACAGAACGCTGTCAGGGATGCCTCCGAGCAGCCGCAGCCACAGCTCGAACATCGGCGGATTGATCTTGGAAGGGTTAGCGAAGGCGCACAGCACCGTCCCCTCTCGCGGCAGGCCCTGTTCTGCGCGCCTCGGTGTGGGGTCGATCCCGCGCCGGTCGTCGTTGGGGAGATAGCAGTGTGGCAGCCTCGCGACCTGCTCCGCATACCAGCGCTCCTCGCCGGGTGGAATGACCACCTCGTCGGCGAGGATATAGTCCCAGTGGGCAGCGCCGAGCGTGCCGGGATAGCCGAGATAGTTCACCTGGATGGGTGCCGGACGGCGCTGGAACACTCCATCGTGCATACCCTCGGTGAATCCCTGCAGATCGATCGCAATGTCGATCTCCAGGTCTCGGACCAGGCCTGCAATCTCCTGATCGCTGCGGCCATGAACGTCCACGAATCGCGGGAATACTGAGCGGATTCTCCGCGCCATCGGTGAGCCGTCATCGCCTAGCGATATCCCGGTCACTTCGAAGCGCGCGGCATCGTGCCGCTCCACGACCCCGACGAGCAACTGCCACACCGGATGCTGACCGAAGTTGCCGGAGAGGTAGGCGATGCGCACGCGATCATGACCGTAGCGTTCGCCTCTCCAGAGGGGCGCGGGTGCGCCGCGCGCCTTCCCCGCAGCGGCGATTCGTGCGCACTGCAGTTGCTCGGACGCGCTGTGCGAGACGGCCAGAAAGTCGAGCGGTCTCATGACCGCCCTCCCCGCTCGCACGCGCTCGATGACGGCTGCCGCGCTGGTGCTCCAATCCTGCCAGTCGCAGGAATGGAGCCGCGAGTTGAGCAGATGTCCCAGTGCGGCATCGTTCGTGGGCGCAAGCTCGCGCAGCCTTGCGAAGGCTTCGGCCGCCTGCGAATGGCGCTGAAGACGGCTCAACGTGTAGCCGCGATTGGCGAGTGCCGCGGTGTGGCGGGGATCGAGCGCCAGAGCCGCCTCGAAGCGCGCGAGGGCCGCCTCGTGCTCGCCCAGCTCCGCCAGCGCGGCACCCGCGTTCGTGTGCGCATCGGGGTTGGGATGCAGCGCGAGCGCCTGATCGTAGCTCAAGAGCGCCTCACGGTGGCGCTCGAGAGCCTGCAGCGCAATGCCACGGCTGAAGTGGGCGGCGTCGAAAGTCGGTTTCAGTCGCAACGCCTCCTCCGCGCTTGCCAGTGCCTCCGCCGCCCGTTGCAAGGCGCAAAGCGTCGTGCTGCGGTTGTTCAGCGCTTCTGGAAAGTCTGGCTTTAGCGCGAGGGCTGCATCGAACGCCGCGAGGGCCTCTGCGGCGCGTCCCAAGCGAAACAAGGCATTGCCCCTGCCGTAGTGTGCGTCGGGGTCCCGTAGCGCAAGTTCCAGCGCGCGCTCGAAGCTCTTGAGCGCCTCCGCGTTGCGCCCCAACGCGAGCAGAACCGCGCCCCGGACCTCGTGGCCCTCCGCGAGGTCGGGCTCGCGCCTGAGCAGGGTGTCGCAGCATGCAAGTGCATCCTCCACTCGCCCGAGTGCGCATAATGCCGCTGCGCGCTGCGCCGAGGCGCGTGGGTCTTGCGGCCGCAGCTGGAGCGCGCGCTCGTAGGATTCGAGCGCCTCGCTCGCTCGACCGAGCGCCGCGAGCGCCAGACCCCGATTGAAGTGAGCGTTGGCGAAAGCGGGTTTGATGCGCAGCGCCTCGTCGAAGCATGCCAGGGCATCGTCCGCGCGATGCGCAGCAAGCAGCGCGTTGCCGACGTTCGAGTATGCCTCCGGCTGCTCGTGATTGATGCTGAGCGAGCGCTGGATGAGATCGATACCATGGGCAACGTTGCCACGCTCGAGCGCCAGTAGTCCCTTCAGATGCAGCGCCGCGTAATGCCACGGCTGGGCCTCGATCACCGCGCTGCAAAGTGCATCGGATTCCGCGTGCCTGCCTTGCTGCTGTAGGCGGATGGCTTCGCGAAACGTCGCGGCGATTTGACCTTCAGTCATGAGCGCCCGGGTGCCGGCGCGTGTCAGTCGCGGTTCCGCGCTCGAGGCTCGAGGCTCACCCGCTGCTTTTCCCGAGTGCCGCGAGCGCCGCCCGCGCGTCGTCCGCGCCGGCGAATCTCGCCGAGCCGGCGAGCGCGCTCTGCAGGTCCCTGCGCGCGTCGGCGGAGTTCCCGGAGTGCAGCTCCGCCATTCCGAGGTGATAACGGAACTCGCGCGAGTCGGGTTGACGCTCGACCGCCCGCTGCAGGACCGGCAGCGCTTCGGCATATTCGGCGCGCTTGAAATGCACCCAACCGTTGGTATCGAGCAGGCTGCCGTCGCTCGATGTGTTGAAGGATGCAGTCAGATCACGCGCCTCGTCGAGGCTCGGTCGGTCGCTGCGGTAGCGGATGAGCAGCCGGGCGAGATTCTCCGAAACCATCTGCGAACGAGGCGCCTTGCGGTGCCAGTCCTGATAGAGCGCAATGGCATCGTCGGGGCGGCCGTGGCTCTCGTAGAGCAGCGCGAGTTCGGTCAGCGGCTGCGGTTCGGTCGGCGCGACTTTGATGCCAGCCTGATAGGCGGCGATCGCGCCCGAGATGTCACGAGCGGTGATCCTCGCCAGGGCGAGGTTGCGATAGGGCACCCACCAGTTCGGCTGCGCCACGCTTGCCCGGACGAAAGCGTCGGCCGCCAGCGTTGCGTTCCGCTCGGCAAGGTACATCTCGCCGAGAAGATTGAGGAGGTGCGCATCGGGTGGTCCCGCATCGGACGCACTCTTGACGTGCGCGACCGCTTGCGCGGCCTGTCCGCGTGCCAGCATCAGCTGCGCGAGCGCCGCGAGCGGGTCGTAGGCTCGCGGCTCGAGCGACAGTGCGCGCTCGAAATCCCTCTCCGCGTCGTCATTCTGTTTGGCACCTTCCGCAGCGAGCCCGGCGAGATATGCGCCTGCGGGGGCTTTCGGGCGCAGCCTCTCGAGATCCTGAGCGGCGCTCGCTGCCGCGGCATAGTCGTGCTTCGCAAGATCCGCGATCGCGAGCTCCTGTCGCACGATCGCATCGCCGGGCGCGCGCTGCGTAGCCTCCTCGAGAACCGTAACCGCCTGATCGATCTGTCGCGCCTTGAGCATCGTCTGCGCAAGCTCTATGCGCAGCGTCGCATCTGCCGGAGCGACATCGATCGCGTTGCGGAGCGATTCCTCCGCGAGCGCGGTGTCGCCGCTCGCCACCAGCGCCGCGGCCAGTAGGCGGTAGATCTGTGCTGCCCTTGGCTGATCGCGCAGCACGGTGCGAAAGTCGGTGATCGCGGCCGCAGTGTTCGAGCGAGCGAGCGCCATCTCGCCGTGCAGCACCAGTGCGTCGTTGTCGCGTGGGCTCTCTTTGAGTACCTGTGCGATGAGCTCCGCCGCATCGTCCGGCCGGCTCTGAGCCAATGCGATGCGCGCCAGGCGATCGCGGGCGATCAGTCCCTTGGGACCGGTGCCGTCGCGCCGCACGATTTCCTGGTAGGTTTCGGTCGCCTCCTTGACCGCTCCCGAGCGCTCCAGCAGCGCCCCCAGACCCAAGCGCAGGTCGTAGTTGTCGGGCTCACGCGCTATGAAGCCCCGCAGCAACTGCTCGCCCTGCGCGCGGGTACGCTGCGCGCTCACGAAGGAAACCAGCCCGAGCTTTAGATTGTTGTCCTGGGGTAGCGACTTCACGCCCTGTTCGAGGGCCTGCTGCGCATCGTTCAGGCGATGCTGATGTAGGTCGAAATCCGCAAGCTGAAAGCGGTAGCGCGGCTCACGTGGCGCCAGAGCTATGAGCGCATGCAGTTCCCGTTCGGCTCTGGCCGGCTGGCCTGCGGCCGAATACAGGTCAACGAGTGCCTCGCGGAGTTCGGTTGACTCAGGGTGCTTCGCCGTGCCTCGAGAGACTAGCGCCAGCGCTCCGGCGAGATCCCCGGCGTGACGGTACAGGCCGGCACGAACCTGAATCGCCTCGAGGTTGGTGGGTGCCAACTTGAGGGCCCGATCGGCGTCCGCGACTGCGCCGGCCTGGTTTCCCAGCACATCCCGAGCGGCCGCCCGCAAGGTCAAGAGCGCGGGGTCGTTCGGGTGCGTGCGGAGCGCGGGCTCCAGGACCCTCTCCGCCTGTTCCGGCGCGCCTCCCAGTACCAGCAGGCGGGCGAGATCCGCGCTCGCCTCCGCGTTGCCCGGCTGGGCATCCACGGCCGCCTGGTACAACCCGACCGCCCCCCGCAGGTTCTGCAGCTTTTCCGCGACTTTGCCGGTCATGATCAGAGCTTCGGTGCTCTTGGGGTCGATCTGCAGCGCGTCGCGGAACTCGATGCCCGCCCTCGGGTAGTCACCCGTGGCGAAGTAGGCCTGACCGCGACTCATGTGCGCGGCTAGACGCGATTGGGCGCTACCACATGCTGACAGTATTGAGATGGCTAGCACGCCTATCACGGCGTGCCCGCCCGCCGCGCGTGAAATGTCCATTGATTGTCTTACCTTTGATGGTTATTGTGGGTGCGCGCGTGATTATTGTGTGTGCGCAAACTTTAGGCAGCGGGGATTACGCGCGGATGACAGGGCTCGTCCGTATGCTCCAGGGAGCTATCGGTCGGGCATCCGGTAGCCGAGCTTTCGCGCAAGAGGGCCGAGCGTCTCGTCGAAGCGGCGCCGCTGATCGGGCGAAAGAGCTCGTGCGCCCTCACCGCTGCGGCCGGAGCGCATGAATCGCAGGCCGGCCGCGATCGCTTCCTGCAGGTATGGCTTATAGAAGATGCCGACGGAGCGCTCCTCGATATCGCGTTCCTCGATCTGTCGCATCCGCTCGAACGAGGCGCTTGCGACGGCCATGGCGACCTGTTCGGGAGTGCACGTGAGACCCAGGAACCGCCCGATGGCGCTCACCACCCCGCCCGTATCCTCGAGAAGGTCCTCATACTTGACCAGCAGCACGGGGAACGGGTGTGGCGCATCGACCCAGCTGCGCACGCTCTCTTCCCAGCTTCCCATGCCCAGGCTCCGCCAGCGCGGATCGCCGCGTTCGCGGATGTAGGCATCGACGTACCGGTCGAACAGAGAAGCAGTCGGCGGCGGCGCGGCGGCGATACTGCGCTGCGAGTAGTGGAAGTTCGATAGCATGACGTCGGCCGGATCGCGCACGACATAAATTGCCCCGGCGGTCTGCGCTAGCAGCGGCAGCCGCTGCGAGCACAGAAAATGTGTCTTCATCAGGAAGATCTGCTCGGGAGGCTCGGGCACCGTACGCAATTCATGCAGATCAGGCGCCAACCGGCTGAGCGCTGCCGCCGAATCGAGCGGTCCGAACACCAGACTGCAGGTCAGAAACCTGACCCATGTGTTACCGCTCTTCGGATACGACGCGATCCATATGACGCTTTTGTTGCGAGCTTGCACGGTTTGGGGATCGATCAGGAGACCAGCAGATTGCTGCTGTTCAGCAAGCTATAAGATAATCTGTCGCCCTGCTACCGCCTGGGCCTGACAGATCGATGACAAATCGCAGTGCGGCGCTCGCGCGCGCGACCAGCGCTCTGTCGGGTGGCCACGCGCAGGTGGCGGTGCGCGAATGCCAGCGCCTGCTCGCCGCCGACGCCGGTGATGTGGAGGCGAGCCATCTCTGTGGACGATCGCTTGCGGCGCTCGGACGTCGCGCCGATGCCGAAGCATTGTTTCGCCGGGCATTGGCGCTCAAGCCGGGATTTGTTCCAGCACTCGTGGATCTAGGCCTCATCCGGGCGCTAAGCGCCGATTATCGTGGCGCCCGAGAGTTGCTCGAGCGTGCCCGAGCGATCGATGCGGCGCCGGCCGAGCTGCACTTCGGCATGGGCGTGTGCAATATGCAAGTCGGCGACCTGCTCGCGGCTGAGCGGGACTTCCGTCAGGCCATTGCGCGTCGCGCCGGATTCGCTGAGGCCCACAATAACCTGGGGGCGGTGCTCGATCGGCTCGGTCACCTGTCGCGCGCCGTCGAATGCTTTCGGCATGCGGTGGCATTGCGAGCAAACTTCGCTGGCGCTCAGCGCAACCTGGGAGATGCCTTGCTGCGCCTGGGCGAGCCTCGCCAGGCGCTGCAGGCGTTCGCGGCGGTCGCGGCACTGCAACCCGATGACGCCATCGCCCACGCCGATCTCGGGCGCGCGCAGCTGATCGTGCGCGACTTCGCGGCCGCCGCCACCTCGCTCGAGCGGGCGGTGTCCCTCGACCCAACGCTCGCCGATAGCGCCGCGAATCTGGGGGAAGCGCGTCTGAATCTGCAGCAGCTGGAACTCGCACGCCTCGCGTACCAGCACGCGCTGAGCGTCGATCCAGCTCTTGCCGAGGCGCACCTGGGCCTGGCAAGAGCGGCAGTCATACACGGCGATCGACCGGAAGCCCTGCGGGAGCTCGACGCTGCCTGCCAGCTCAAGGTGGGCGACAAGCGCATTGCGCTGCTGAGCGCCGAGGTATTGAAAGCCATCGGATGCGCCGATGCCGCGGTGTCGGTGCTACAGCGGGCGACGGCCGCGGTCAGCGGCGACGCCGACCTGCACGATGCGCTCGGCGATCTTCTGGGGGAGACCGGTCGGACCGCGGCCGCCCGCGAGTGCTACGAGCGTGCCTCCATATTGGACCCCGCGCGGTTGCACACTCAGGTGAAGCTGGGACAGGCGCTCGAGACGCTCGGATTCCCAGCGGAGGCTCTGGCGCCAATCCGGCGGGCTCTGGCGCTAGCGCCCGGCGACGGCACAGCCCTGGCGGCGCTCGCGAGCTGTGCATTCCGCGTGTGCGCGTGGGAGGCAGCCCGCGATGCGGTGGCAAGTCTGCGCGCACTGCCCGACGGAGTCGATCTGCTGCCGCCTTTTTTGCTGTTCGCGACCGATGTAGAGCCTGACATGCAGGCCGACGCGGCGCGGCGGCACGCCGGTCGGGTTCTCGCAGGAACGCCGATCTCGACGGTCGTGCCGCGCCACCGTGCAGACCCACCGCTGCGCGTGGCCTATGTGTCTCCCGATTTGCGCGAGCATGCCGTCGGATGTTCGATTGTCGGTGTGATCGAGCATCACGATCGCGACCGGGTGAGATCCGTAGGCGTTTCGCTAGGCCCACCAGACACCAGTGCGATGGGTACTCGTCTCCGCTCGGCATTCGATGAGTTCATCGAGGCCGCGTCCCTTTCGGACGAGGAACTGGTGAAGGAAATGCGCGACCGCACCATCGACGTGGCGGTCGACCTGGCCGGGTATACGCGTGGAGGACGACCTTCTTTGTTTGCGCGACGTCTGGCCCCGCTGCAGATCAATTACCTTGGATACCCCGGCTCGATGGGCGGCGCATTCATGGACTGCATCGTGGGCGATGCGACAGTGATTCCCGAAACGGACGAGCACCTGTTCGCGGAGCGGGTGCTGCGCATGCCGCATTGCTATCTGCCGTTTGATGACACGCGCACGGCTTGCGGTGATTGCGACCGCGCCTCGGCGGGCTTGCCCGACGAGGGCGTGGTGTTCTGTGCGTTCAACACGCCCTTCAAAATCACGCGCGAGGTATTTGCAGCGTGGATGCACCTCTTGCGGCATGTCGCGGGCAGCGTTCTCTGGCTACGCGCTGCGCGGGATGGCATCGTCGCCAGCCTGCGTTCGGCGGCCGCAGCGCTCGAGGTTGACCCTGAGCGGCTGATCTTTGCGCCGCACGTCGCGCAGATCGGCGCACACCTGGCGCGCTGCCGCCTCGCGGACTTGTTTCTCGACACCGCCCCGTACAACGCCCATTCCACCGCCGTAGAGATGCTGTCCGCCGGTCTACCGATCCTGAGCTGCCGCGGACGCACCTTCGCGGCGCGCGTCGGTGCCAGCGCGCTACAGGCATGCGGGCTCGGGGAGCTGATCTGCGCGGACCTGAGGGAGTATCAGGAGCGCGCTCTCGAGCTGGCGCGCTCACCCGAGCGTCTGCTCGGCATTCGCGGGCGGCTCACGGAACGCCGGTCATCGGCGCCGCTGTTCGATACCGCCCGTTATACGAGCGATTTCGAGAACCTGCTGGCGAGCGCGTATCGCAGCCTGCTGTAGCGGCGTGCAAGGGGCTGAAACCCGACCCTCGAGTGTCACCTTTATTGGGCCGAGATACCGCGCACATATCCGAGCGCGGTCAGCGCATCCGAGAAGATCTCGTCAAGCCGCTGGATCGTCTCCGGTCTGAGCTTCGCTCCGTAATCGCCCGGCATCACGTGTCTCACGTGGCTCATCACATCGCCAGTCCGTTGAGGGAAGAAGCTCGAGGCCCTGGCTGCCCACTCCTCGAGCTGCGCCTGCCGATGCTGCAGCGGGAAGGGTCGCGCAAATTTCGCGAGCCACGCAGGGTAATTGGTCACCATCTCCTCGTACCTGAGCAGTGTGACGTTGGGTCGTCCAAGCAGATGCCGGATGTAATCCCGGTAGCGCCGAGGCAGATTCCCGATGAGGTCCTCGACATGACCACCCGTACCGTAATCACCCGGAAAACGCGTGCTTGTCTCGGAGGCCTTGGCGAGAACGAAAGCATCGATTCCGCCCTCCGCCGCGGCTTTGCGATAGCCAGTGTTGGGTGCTACAGCCCCAGGATGTATATAGCAGTAGGAATAGAACATGGAGACCAGCACATCGCGCGGGTCGCGAAGATGCAGCAGGACCTCATACTTCTCGATCTCAGGGAGGTCCACGTAGAAGCGTACGGGGGCGAAGCAGCCGTGTCGGGTCCGCCAAAGATCCCGGTCGGTGAGCAGGCGACGGGCGTCCAGTCCGCTCGCCGGCGCGTTCGGTGAGTGGTAGTCGAGCCGGGCGGCCGCGCACAGCATCTCGCACTGGCGATGCAGGAACATCGACCCGGATTTGTGCAGCGTAAAGACGACGATATCGCGCGCCATGGGTCGGAACCTTTAGCTGAGGCCGTGAGTGGAAGCAACTGTATCAGGCGCACTCTCCGGAGTGATTTCGGCCCGACTCAATTGCTAGCGTTCCGCGGATGTCGGCGAGTTTTTCAGAAGCCCTGAGCTTATGGCAGGCCGGTCGCCTGGCCGAGGCGCGCCAGGCATGTCTTGCCATCCTCGAACAGCAGCCGGAAAACGTCGCTGCGGTCAATCTGCTTGCCGTCCAATGTGGCCTACCGGTCGTGAGCGTGCAGGGCGCGTTCATGCGCGGGCGCTTCGGCTCCGGCATCCTCGACAGCGTTGGGCTGGCCGAGTGGGTGGCAGCGGATGATACCGGCTTGGTGCGGCGGGCAGTTCGACTCGGCGGAGATCGCGTACTCCGCCGGTCGGTTTCCGAGCAGATGCGGCGGCGCGGCCAACGGCTGTTCTGCGATCGCAGCAGCACCGAGACTCTCGAGAGCGTCCTCTGGCAAGCCGTCTGGATCTGAATGCGTTTGTATGACATCTAGACGACGCATTGTGCGCACGACATTCATGAAAGGTTCACGGCACTGTCAAGACCGCCTCTTTGAATGGCTCGACTCTGGCAGACATAACGATGACCAGCAAAACTGCCGGGACGGCACCAGCAAACCAACTCGTCCACGCCTCCGAGTACCCAGCACGCCCTCCGGCTTGGCGGATGATGATCATCGACCGAGAGCCGCAGGCACTGCAGCCGCTGCACAGCCGGCTGGCCGCAGCGGGGTTCGAGGTCAGCGTGCCCAACGGTCTTGAGAATGCTTGTGCCGCGCTCGAGAGGGTGCAACCGCAGCTGGTCATGGTCGATTGGGATCTGCCCTCGGCCATTACTACGCATTTGCTTCGCTGGGCGCGGCGGCCGTCGCTCGAGGGGCCACCGCGCGTGATCGCCCTATCGAGCTTCTCGGGCGAGCAGCACGTGGTTTCCGCGTTCGAGCAGGGGCTCGACGACTACATCGTCAAGCCCTTTTCGATCGCCGAGGTGGTCGCGCGCGCCGAGGCGGTCGTGCGCTCCCTGCGTACGCCGCTTACGTCACGGGATCGTCTGGAGCTCGGACCCCTGGCCTTCGATGCCAGCAGCAATCGTGTGACCGCATCCAACCACCCGGTCCCGCTGCGGACGATGGAGCTGCGCCTGCTCGGATTTCTCATGCGCCACCCCGAGCGGACCTTCACCCGCGAGGCGCTGCTCGAGTGCGTCTGGGGACTGGAGTCGAGTGCCGGCCTGCGCGCAGTGAACGTGACGGTGCAGCGTATTCGGCGCGCGCTCGCTCCGCACGGTGGTCGGGACTATCTGCAGAGCGTGCGGGGCGTCGGTTACGTCCTCTCCGCGCGTACATCGCGCTGAGGGCGCATCATTGGCGGCGGTCCAAGCGACCATTGGGAGGTGGTCCATGTCTCGTCTGCAAGGCAAGTGGCTTGGAGACAGGCTCCGCACCGCGGCAGCCTTCGCCTGCGCGATGGCGATCGCGCTGCTGACCACTCGAACTGCTGCCGCCCAGACACCTCGGTCCGGAGGAGGCGCGAGCGCTGAACTCTATCAGCAGCTCCAGCAGCTCTCCTCGGAGCGAGCCAGCTTGCAGGCGGACAACGAGCGTCTGAAGAAGGAGCTCGACGATATGCGCAAGCAGCGCGATACGCTCAAGAGCGCTCAGAAGGGCCTCGATGCGCGCGCGCAAGCGGCCCAAGCCGAGCTCGTACAGAGCGCATCGCAGCGCGGAGCGTTGCAAGGGCAGCTCGACCGCATGAAGTCCGAGATGCAGCAGCTCATCGCAAAATTCCGCGAGACGGTCGAGACGTTCCGTGGGGTGGAGGCCGACCGCAATCAAACCAAACAGACACTCGTGGCACGCGAGCGGGATCTCAAGGTCTGCATGGATCGGAACGCGGCACTTTATAAGCTGAACGACGAGGTGCTCACGCGCTGGGATCGCGAAAGCGTATGGTCGCGGATGGCCCGAACAGAGCCGTTCACGAGGATTGCGCGCGTGCGGCTCGAGAACCTGATCGATGGCTACAAGGTTCGAGCCGATGAGCAGCGTCTGGCGCCCGCACCCACCGGGTCGGCCGCCCATTAGTGGTCCGGGGACGCCGCGCCCTGCCCCCCGGCCCTGCCGCACCGCAGCGCCGCTTGAGAGCTACTTCACCCTCCGCATCGCGCCGACACGGGCCGGTGATGAAAAGTTCGTAAGACTCGTACGCCTTTTGCAGCATGCGACGTTGTTAACGACCAAGAGCCGCGGAACGGGTATCAAATACCGCTCGCTGGTTTGAGACGATTTGACTCAATTCAGGGCTCGCACCCACCACTCGCTCAGGAGATCGTCAGCATGTCCTCGAAGTTCTCACGCATCCTCACGCTCGCGGCGGCGAGCGTTGCGCTCAGCGGCCTCACGACGGCTGCCCTCGCCCAGACCCAGTGGCAGAAGGACCATCCGCGTCGTACCGAGGTGAACGGGCGCCTGGCCAACCAGAACCGGCGCATCAATCAGGAGCGCAGGTCCGGGCAGATCACCAAGGCCCAGGCCCATCAGCTGCATTCGGAAGACCACGCCATGCGTCGGGAAGAGCGCACGATGGCCAGCACGAATGGCGGCCACATCACCAAGCCCGAGCAGCGCTCCCTGAACCAGCAGGAGAATCAGGTCAGCCGTCAGATCGGGCACTAAGCTCAGCGGCTGACGGCACGCCGGCTTGCCAGGGTGCCGGCAGCGCGCAGCGCACTGGCAAGCCCTGCGCGAACGCCGCAGTAGACGGCGGGTGCCGTCTCCATGGTGAGCGGGGCGTCCACGGGAACCGCCGCAAGCGGCTGCGCGGCGGGCGCCCCGATCTCCCGAGGTGTGTCCGTCGCCGTCTCCTGTGCGCAGGCCGCACAGGCTTGCTGGACCGACACGAGCTCGGGGGGCGGGTCGCTCTCCTCCGGGGTGAGCAGCAACCCGCAGCGGCGAAAGAATCGGCCCACGCTCGCGCGGCTCGAGATGGCCGTGAGCGGCGCGGAGAGCACGAGTCCGATCACGACGGGCGCCAGCCAGCCGATGAATCTCGGGGCAATGAGCATGACCGCCGTGCCCCACGCAAGGCCGAGCAGCATGTGCCACTTGTGGCGCCACAGCGCCTCGCGCAGCGTCAATCCCCGATCGCCGCGCTCCTGAGCGTTCCAGGTGACCGGCCGGCCGAGGAGCGTGGTCACCACGAAGGTGGAGTGGAACACCATCATCGGTGGGGCGAGCAGCACGCTGAACACCTGCTCGAAGATCAGACTCACCCACAGCCGTATCACCCCGCCGAAGCTGCGCCGCAGCCTCGGATTGACCAGCGCGAGAATCGTGCCGAGCAACTTCGGAAGCAGGAGCACCACGATCGTGCTGGTGAGCAGCACGTCGATCTCGCCATCGCGATACTGCGGCCAGTTCGGGAACAGGGAATACCGGCCGGTCTCGAAATAGTGCGGGATCTGCAGCGCCATCTCGCAGGTGAGAACGGTGGAGAGGATGAGCAGCGAGAACCAGATCGGCGAGGTGGCATAGGAGAGAATGCCGGTCAGCATGTGCAGCCGGTTGAGCCAGGGCAGGCCCCGGATGGGCATCACGTTCCAGTGCTGCAGATTGCCCTGCGCCCAGCGGCGGTCGCGCGCCGCAAAGTCGATGATGTTGGAGGGAACCTCCTCCCAGCTGCCCTCGAGGTCGGCGAGCAGCCACACCTCGTAACCCGCGCGGCGCATGAAGGCCGCCTCGACAAAGTCGTGGCTCAGAATCTCCCCACCGAGGGGCGCCGCACCGGGCAGCCGCGGCAACCCACACTCCTTCGCGAACGGAGCGAGCCTCAGGATCGCATTGTGGCCCCAGTAATTGGCCTCCCCGAGCTGCCAGAACGCAAGTCCGCTCGAGAGCATCGGGCCGTTCAGGCGCGCCCCGAACTGGATCACACGGGCAAACAGTGTGTCGCAACCGGCCGGCAGCGGCGCCGTTTGCATGATGCCGACCTCCGGGTGCGCATCCATCAACCGTGCGAGCGTGACGAGCGCATGGCCGGTCATGACGCTGTCGGCATCGAGCACGATCATGTGCTGGTACGCACCGCCCCAGCGACAGACGAAGTCTGCGATGTTGCCCGCCTTGCGGCCGGTGTTCTCCGCGCGTCTGCGATAGAACACCCGGCCCGCAGCGTCGTGGCGCGCCACCAAGCGGCGCCACAGAGCCTCCTCGGTGACCGCGATCTCGGGCTTGCGCGTATCGGAGAGGACGAACAGGTCGAAGGCCTGCTGCTCGGGCTGAGCCTGTAGCGAGGTCCACACCGCATCGATGCCCGCCATCACGCGTACGGGCTCCTCGTTGTACACCGGAACGACGATGGCCACGCGGCTGCGCACGGAGAGGTCCTTGGCCTCATCCGCATGGATCACGCGCGCATCCCGCCCCACCAGGCGCACGACGAAGCCTGCGATCGCTGTCCAGAATGCGCCCGAGATCCAGGTGGTCAGCACGAAGAAGAGCGCAACGGCCAAGCCCTCCATCGGCGTGAGGCCATTGGCACTCAGGATGTCCTCGAACAGGAACGTCGCCAGTCCACTGGTCAGCAGTGTGAGTCCGAAGAAGGCGAGGCGGCGTCCGAGCCGGTTCCTGGATTGAGGGCTGTTCATGGTCATCCTTGAGACGTTAGCAGCTGGTAAGTCCATGTTTCCGTAAGGGCTTCCCCGTACAGTGTGAGATAGCACCGCAGATCCACGGGTTCCTTGGGATTGGCCGGTACCACACGAAACGCTACACGCCAGGTACCGGTTTCCGGTAGCCGCTGCACGCTGATCTGGTCCACGCGCCCGCCGTTGGCCCGGATGTTCGCATGGACCGGCTGCGCCGCCTCGAGCCCCTCCAGATCGCCCCCGGCATAGTCGATCAGCATCCGTCGCGCACCGTCCCCGGTCTTGTTGCCCTCCCAGGTGAAGTCGCCAGATCGTGTGGCGATCACCCGGCCGCCCGGGGGCCACTCCGGCGAGTGCAGGTACGCCGACAGCACGTAATCGAAGCGCACCGGCTTGTCCATCGGCTGCGAGGGCACCCAGTACGCGACGATGTTGTCGTGGATCTCCTCGTCGGTTGGAATCTCGACGAGCTCCACTCCGCCCTTGCCCCAGTTCTCCAGGGGCTGGATCCAGTAGCTGGGCCGGCGCTCGAACTCGGATTCCGGATCCTGGTAGTGGTCGAACGAGCGATCGCGCTGCGATAGACCAAAGCCGCGCGGATGGTCGTCCATGAAGCGGTTGACCTCCAGAACGTGCGGGTTCACGAGCGGACGCCACAGCCATTCCCCGTTGCCGGTCTGCATCAGCAGTCCGTCGCTGTCGTGCACCTGGGGCCGGTAGTCGTCGAAGTGACGGCCCGATGGGTCGCTGCCGTAGAGGAACATCGAGGTGAGCGGCGCGATACCGAGCTTGGCAATCTTCTTGCGCGGAAAGAGCTCGGAGGTCACGGTCACCTGAGTGATATCTCCCGGCAGCACATCGAACTCGTATGCACCCGCAAGGCTCTGGCTGTCGAGCAAAGCGTAGATCGTGAGCGTGCGCTGCTCGGGCGTTGACGGACGCACCAGCCAGAAGTCCGTGAACCACGGAAACTCCTCGCCCTTGGTCGATGCGGTGTTCACCGCGAGCCCGCGGGCGGACTGACCGTAGACCTCGTTACGGCCGAGCACGCGGAAATAGGAGGCGCCGAGAAACACGATCAGCTCATCCTTGTAGGCAGGCGTCTGCAGCGGGTAGTGCACGCGAAAGCCTGCAAATCCCAGATGCACCGGCAGATGACGCGCGAGGGATGCGAGCTTGCCGAAGTCGAACCAGCTCGGGCTGTAGTGAATCGGATGCACCATCCCGTTCACCACTTCGGAGACGTCCACGCGCCGGTCGAAATTGAAGCCGCGGTGAAAGAACTGCACCTCGAAGAGAGACTGGCCCCGCCAGAGCGCAAAATGTGGGCGAAAGCGGATGTCCTGGTACTGCTCGTAGGTGAGATGTGCGAGATTCGGGGGCAGCTTCGGCGAGCGATCCTGGTAGGGCTGCGCGGCGCGCTGCTGCGCGAGCTTGACCACATCGGCGTACCCGAACGGCTGCGGTACCGGCCCGTGCGCCGCGGCGGACTGCGGCGCTTTGCCCGGCCGACCCGGGCCGGAAGCAGGCACCGTCAGCGCGGGGGCGTTTTGCGCACTCAAATTTTGAGTGTCCGGTGCCGTCGAGCTCTGCGGAGCTGCCTGGGGCGGCAGAACATTCAACGTCGGGCCATTCTGCGCATTCGAGGCGGGTGCCAGCGTATCGGTCTGCGCCGAGCTCTGCGTGGCCGAGCGCCGGGCGGCGCCAGCAGGCGCAGCGCCCTCCGGGGCTGCGCTCTGATCGCTCCCTTCCGCGGTCTCGGTGCGCGCGAGCTGTCCTGAAGGCGCAACGGAGTGCATGGAGGTCAGCACGGGCCTTGGATGAGGCTGCAGGATTGCCGGCAACGGCAAATGCACGAATCCGCCGACTGCGTTGGCGAGGTACAAGGCCGCAAGCACAGCCGCTGCAATCAAACATTGGCGGAGTACCACTCGTAGCTTTCCAGATCCAGTGCGCACCCGGGGATCCCCGCGCGCTCAACTTGAGAAGAAGTACGGGCTGATCGCTAGCAAAAATTGGACGCCGCCGGGTGTCGCCGCGGAGCGACGCATGGATCCATCTCGCGCGAGAGATTCAAGTGTGGCAGTCCATACCCCAACAAGCTGCTTAAGAACTTGTCACGCGCCACCCGCGCAGGAGCAGCTGAAGCCATTGATTGGGTCGAACCTGTCAAATCCAACGGGGCTATCGTCGCCGAGCGCCGCGTAGCTGCATGGGCGCCACGGCAGGGGCCGCCGCGCTGCGGCGCAGGAGCGTGTTGCGCATCTCCCATTGCTCGCGCGGAGTGAGCTTCTCGAGGAATGTCACCTCTCCGGCAGCCAGCAGGGCGGCGGGCAGTCCGTCGCGGTACAGCACGCGATTGCCAGTCAGGGCAGCCAGCCGGCCCCCCGGGGAGACGATCCCCACGACGTTGAGCGGGTCCGCCGCCGAGAGTGAGAGTGCATTGGACAGAATCTCGCCGCCGGGGCTCGAGCTTGTCAGGCGTCGCACCTCCCGCAACAGCCCGATCGCCTCGGGCGCGGCGTATTGCTCCCCTGTGAAGCCGGAGACGAAGCGCCCCCCACGGATCTCGCCGCGCGCCTCGAGCCGGCGGCAGCACATGAGAATCTCCCTCCAGGGCGGGAGCCACGCGGCCTCCCGTATGAGCAGCCGGTAGAAGAGCACTCCCCAGCGGCGCAGCAGCACCCGCACCAGGTGCTCGACCGCCTCGGCGCGCTCGGCGGGGGCCGCTCGCCGCACGAGGGCCCAGCGGCCCGAATCGGCCATGCCGTACAGGGCTGCAGTGCGCAGGCGGCGCACTCCACGACCCCTGCCGCGACGCTCGGCGGGCGCAAGCAGAGCGCGCAGCCCCGCGAAGCTATCCGAGTTCACGAGCCCAAAGGCGACGAGCTCCGCGAGGGCTTCCTCGACCTGAGCGGGCAGCAGGCGCGCCTGCTCGACGATCTCATCGAAGAACGATGCGCCGTGCTCGCTCAAAGCCTCGCTCACGGCGCGTGCTCGCGCGCTCAGGCGCTCCGGCTGCGGCACATCGGCGAGCGCCGACCAGAACCGCACGCTCTTGCGCGCGAGCAGAGTGATCGGGGTTGCACGCACCGGTCCTGCGCGGCGCGTCGGGCCACCACTGCGCGATGCAAGGCGCGCCCACAGGAATCGCCCCGCGCGGCACTGCTCATCGAGCCAGGCGGGCTCGTACTCCGCCACGCGCGCGGGCAGGATCTCCGATTCCCAGGCCGCCGCCGGCGCCTCGAATCCCTCGAGCTGCAGCAGAATCTGTGCAACGGCATCGGGCCCTTGCATGCGGGTCTCGGGACTGACGTGCTGCCACTGAGCGAGGAACTGCAGGAAGTCGCGTGCCTGTACGGGACTCACCTCGGCACGCAGGCGCTTGACGGTGTAGCGGTGGATGCGCGCGAGAAGCCTGCGCTCGCACCACTCCTCCTGGGCAGCACCGGGCGTGAAGCGCCCGCGCATGGCGAATCCCTCGCTCTGCAGCGCCGCGAGCGCGGCGTCCACCTCCCCACGGGGCACGCTCAACGAGCGCGCCATATCATCCGCCGTGGTGGGGCCGAGGCCCTCCAGTCGTCCCCGGACGATCTCGATCAGCGCTTCCTCGCGTGCCCACGACCTCTGCGCAGGAATCGTGGCCGCACCGGGCATGAACTCACCTGCGGGGAATAGCGCTGTGAAAAGCTCGCGTCGCTCGGCGGCAAGCAAGAGCGTCCCGCGGCGCGAGCCCTCGCCACCTGCAACGCTCAAGCGCACCGCGCGGCCCTCCCTCTCCAGCAAGTCGATCAACGGCGGCCACGCGGCGTTGCGCGCGATCTCCTGGTCCGTGAGAAAGCTCAGCCACAGCAACGCATCGTGCAGCTCATCCGCGGTGGTGGCATCCGGCCACGCCTCCTCGCGCACACGGCTCACCGCCTGCGCATCGAGGCTGCCGATATCGGCGGCCGACTCCGGGTCGAGCCATCGCCGGCTCATCACCGCCTGCGTACGGCGCTCCTCGAGAGGCGCGTCGTCGAGATATGCGTAGGGCCTCGCCGAGAGCACCTCGAGCGCGAGGGGCGAAGGCTCGGTCAAGTCACGCGCGATCACGTGCACGGAACCGCTCTCGAGCGCCCCGAGCAAGCGCTCGAGGCCCTCGATGTCCATCGCCTCCTCGAGGCAGTCGCGCAAAGTCTGCGCAACGAGAGGATGCTCGGGAATCTCGAGCTCGCCGGTCAGATTCTCGGCGCACGCCACCTGGTCCGGGAACACCGAGGCGAGCAGATCCTCGGCCTGCATGCGCGCGATCGGCGGCGGTACGCGACGGCCACCCCTGAAGCGCGGCAGTGCCAGGGCGATGGCCGCCACCCAGCGCCAGCGCGTGATGAACATCGGCGCGCCGCACACGGCCTGAGTGAGCAGCGGCCGCACCGTCGCCGCGCGCAGGTAGCGCGCCACCTCCGCAAGCTCGAAGCTGTGCGCGGTCGTGAGCGACAGCACGACATTGTCCTCGGTGGCCGCCGCTTGCAGCTCGAAGTTGAATTGACGGCAGAAACGCTTGCGCAGCGCGAGCCCCCAGGCACGGTTCACGCGGCTGCCGAAGGGCGAGTGAATCACGAGCTGCATGCCGCCCGCCTCGTCGAAGAAGCGCTCGAAGATCACCGTCTCCTGCGTCGGCAAGCAGCCGAGCGCGCTGCATGCGGCTGCGAGATAATCGATGAGCTGCGATGCGGCCGGCTCGGAGAGGCCGATGGCGGCCAGATGCGCGAGCGCCGCCGCGCGCGAGCACGCGAGCTCGCGCTGCACGTCCGCTCGCAGCCGCGAGACCGCCAGCGACAGCTGGTCCGTCCTCCCGGGAGCCTCGCCGAGCCAGAAGGGAATGGACGGCGGCATGCCTGCCGCATCCTCCACGCGCACCGTGCCGCGCTCGACGCGCAGAATCCGATAGGAAGTATTGCCGAGCTGAAAGACATCGCCTGCAAGGCTCTCGACCGCGAAGTCCTCGTTCACCGTTCCCACGACGAGCGCTTGAGGCTCGAGCAGCACCTGGTAGTCCGCCGTATCCGGAATCGCACCCCCCGAGGTGATCGCCGTGAGCCGTGCGCCACGCCTGCCGCGGAGCACCTGGTGAACGGCGTCGCGATGCACGAGGCCGCCCTGCCGACCGCGGCGCGTGCTGAACCCATCCGCCAGCATGCGCACGACCTCATCGAAGTCGCGGCGGTCGAGGTCGCGATACGGATGGGCGCGGCGCACGAGCTGGAACAGCTCCTCCTCGCCGCACTCGCGTGCCGCGACTTCCGCGGCGATCTGTTGCGAGAGCACATCGAGCGATCCGGCAGGGACGGAGAGCCGATCGAGCTCGCCGCGCCGCACCGCATCGAGCAACGCGGTGCACTCGATGAGATCATCGCGCGAGAGCGGAAACAGCCGACCCTTGGAGAGTCCGCCGACCGCATGGCCCGAGCGGCCCACGCGCTGCAGGAACGTGTTGACCGAGCGCGGCGAGGAGAGCTGGCACACCAGATCGACATCGCCGATATCGATGCCGAGCTCGAGTGAGGCGGTGGCCACCAAAACCCGCAGCTCTCCGCCCTTCAGGCGCTGCTCGGCGAGCAGCCGACGCTCCTTTGCAAGGCTCCCGTGATGGGCCATCACGTTCTCGGCGCCCAGCCTCTCGGAGAGCTGCCTCGCAACACGCTCGACCAGGCGACGCGTGTTGACGAACACGAGCGTCGAGCGATGCGCGCGCACAAGCTCTGCGAGCCGATCGTAGACCTGCGTCCACACCTCGCCGGACATCACCGCCTCGAGCGGTGCCGGCGGCAGCTCGAGCGCCAGGTCGCGCCGGCGCACGTGGCCTGCGTCGATGACCACGGGCGCGGCGCGGGCTTCGTGCTCGCTCCCGTGCCCGCCGACCAGGAAGCGCGCGACCTCCTCGATGGGTCGCTGGGTGGCCGAGAGCCCTACACGAGTCAGGCGCCCGCCCGCGAGCCCCTGCAGGCGCTCGAGCGACAGCGCGAGGTGAGCCCCACGCTTGCCTCCCGCCACGGCATGAATCTCATCGACGATCACGGTCTCGGTCGTTGCGAGCATCCGGCGGCCCGATTCCGAGCCGAGCAGGATGTAGAGCGACTCCGGGGTCGTCACCACGATGTGCGGCGGCTTGCGCCGCATGCTCGCGCGCTCGTGCTGCGGGGTGTCGCCCGTGCGCACGAGGGTGCGCACCTCGAGCGCCGGCAGGCCCAGACCCTCGAGCTCGGCACGGATACCCTCGAGCGGCGCCGCCAGATTGCGCTGGATGTCGTTCGAGAGCGCCTTGAGCGGGGAGACGTACACCACGCGCGTGGTGTCGGTGAGCCCGCTCGCGAGCCCTTCGCGAACGAGCCGATCGATCACGGCCAGAAATGCCGCGAAGGTCTTGCCTGAGCCGGTGGGCGCGGCGATCAGCACATCGCGGCCCTGCTGGATCGCAGGCCATGCCTGGGCCTGGACCGGCGTCGGTGTCTTGAACGCCCGGGCGAACCAGGCCGCCACCGCAGGATGAAAGTTATCGAGAACGCTCACCTGGGCAGGATAGCGAGCGCGGACGGTGGGGTACAGACGGGCCCCACCTGGGCGCAGGCGCCCAGGGGTGAGCTGTGGACCCGGGGGTCAGAAGACGTGCCTGAAGACCCAGTACAGGCTGCCCGAGAGGATCATCGCGGCCGGTAGGGTAAACACCCACGCCATCGCAAGGTTGCGCAGGGTCGTCATCTGCAACCCCGAGCGGTTGGCCGCCATGGTTCCCGCGACTCCGGAGGCGAGCACGTGCGTGGTGGACACGGGCAGCCCAAAGGAATCCGCGGCGCCGATCGTCAGCATCGCGACCACCTCGGCCGAGGCTCCCTGCGCATAGGTGAGATGACTCTTGCCGATCTTCTCCCCGACGGTGATCACGATTCTCTTCCAGCCCACCATCGTGCCCAGGCCGAGCGCGATCGCGACGACCACTTTCACCCACAGCGGAATGAACTTGGTGGCATCGTCGATCTCGCTCTTGAACGCCGCAAGGTTGCGCTTCGCGGCGGCGTCGAACGAGATCTTCGGATCCTTCTGCAGATCCCGGATCGACTCGGACGCCAGGTACATATCGTTGCGCACGTTGCCGACCGCCGCGGCCGGCATCGCCAGCAACGAGCCATGCTCGTTCACCTCCGTCGAGATGCTGCCGACGAGAGTTGCAAGAGCGGGGATGGTCTGGGACCCCGCCTGCTTGGTGCGCACGTAGTCGGACAGCACCGTGCGCGCGTCCGGCTCGGAGACCGGGTCGTTCGCGGCGACCTTCAGCAGCGAGTCGTGGGTCGCCTGAGCCACGGCTGCGAACTGCGCGGTCTCGTGGGCGGGCATCGCGCGGTTGAGCGCGTATGCCGTGGGCACCGTGCCGACGAGAATCAGCATGATGAGGCCCATGCCCTTCTGCCCGTCATTGGACCCGTGTGCGAAAGACACACCGGTGCAGGTGAGAACCAGGAGGCTTCGCACCCACCAGGGCGGCGGCTTGTTGCCCTTCGGCGCCGCATACAGCTCCTTGTTCTTGACGAACTTGCGCAGCACGAAGAGCAGCAGCGCTGCGAACACGAACCCGACGAGCGGAGAGACGAGCAGCGAATAGCCCACCTTGGTCGCCTGGCCCCAGTCCACCCCGCTCGTCCCATCGCGCCCATGCATCAGAGCATTCGCAACGCCCACCCCGATGATGGAGCCGACCATCGTGTGCGAGGAGGAGGCCGGCAGGCCCAGCCACCACGTGCCGAAGTTCCAGATGATCGCCGCGATCAGGAGCGCAAACACCATCGCGAACCCCGCGCTCGAGCCGACCTGCAGGATCAGCTCCACCGGCAGGAGCGAGATGATGCCGAAGGCCACCGCCCCGCTCGAGACCAGGACTCCCGCGAAGTTGAAGAGACCGGACCACACCACCGCCACGTGGGGCGGGAGGGAGTGGGTATAGATGACGGTCGCAACGGCGTTCGCGGTGTCGTGAAGGCCGTTCACGAATTCGAAGCCGAGCGCAATGACGAGTGCGACCCCCAGGAGCACAAACGGCAGCCAGTGGCTGGCGCGCATACCGGAGGCTCCGACGTCGCTCACCAGGCTGTAGCAGGTGTACCCGATGCCGATCACGAGCAAAGCGACGAAGATCGAGACCGTTCCGGGGCCCGTTCGGCGATCCAGACGCGGGCGAGCGATGTCGGGCGCTGCAAGCTCCGCCGCGCTCGAGTCAGGTCCACTGCTTAGCGATGCGGCCTCGGTGCTCATGGCAGACTCCTCGGGTTCGTGGGCGCGGGTTGCGCCGTCCCGGCTCTTTGGCCGGGTGGGCATTGCGCCGACCGACGCTAGGCCCCGAGTGTGTCAGCCTGATGACGTATGGCGATCCGCGAGCGGCGATTTCTTCGAGGGCCCCACACGTGGTCGGAGATCCCCGCTTGCATAGCTCGTCTATTGCAACCGAAGGTACGTCCTCGGCGTGCGTCGTCGACACACCACGAGGCCCGCGAGACCCAAGCCCAGCAGACCGAGCGTTGCGGGCTCCGGCACGCCCGCCGGTGTCAAGCCGGTCTCGTTGCTGATGGTTGTGATGAATGGGTCCGAGACGTAGCCGCCGCCATTGCCGAACAGATCCGTGCTCAACAGGACGAAGATCGTCTCCCCCGGCGATGTGAGCTGAAACGACGGCAGGTCGAGGTCGATCGTTTCATTCGTCATCGCGGCAGTCGCCGTCACGAGACCCTGGGACAGAATGTCCGCATCGGCGATGCACTCATTGCCGTTTTGCAGGGCAAAAGTCAGGGTCCCGCAAGTGAGGTCGGCACCGCCTGCCCCCGTCGTGAACACCACGATTCCGGCGCTCGCCACGGTTCCCCCATTGTCGGGCCATCCGCCACTTTGCGAGAGCGTCATCGATCCGCTGATCGTGCGAGTCGTGGGGCCGGTGCCGTTCCAGGTATAGCTCTCGAGTGCATCGCCGCCCACGGAAACGCGTGAATTCTGCGTGTACAGGGACGAGTCGACCTCAGGTGTCGAGAACGGCCCGATATCACCCGCCGTGACGAACGATTGCTGGCCGGTTGCGCTCGTGACCAGTCCGAGAACAGGGAAATCCGCCGGATCCGTCGCAGGGTTGATCGAGACAGCGGCAGTCCCGCTCGACACGTATTCCACACCGTCGACGAGCGGCGGAAGCGGCCCGCTCTCCTCGGTGGTCGGGGTGCAACCCGGCGACACGCTGCAATCGCGTGCAAAGATGCCTACGTCGGTTGCCGATGTGAGAATCGTCGCGTTCGCCGCACTCGCCATGTAGATCAACGACGCGGCAATCGATGAGATTATGGTTAATTTCATTCTTCTTATCCTCCGCATTTCCACAAATTGTCTCTCGACTCCACGACCGCCACAAGTTACTCCGCCGGCCAAGGCGCTACTGCCCCACCGCCAGCCCCCAGGGCGCACGTCCCACCCGGATTGTCTCGACCCGGCGCAGGGTGATCGTGTCGATGACGCTCACATCCGCCGATCCGGCGTCCGCTGTGAAAAGCCAGCGCTCGTTCGGGCTTAGCGCGGGCGCACGTGGAAGCTCACCCACGCGCACCTCCGCGATATGCAGGGGATCATCCAGCGCGATCACCGCCACGGTCCCCTGACGGCCGGTCGTGACATACAGGCGCCGCCGCGACGGGTCGAGCGCGATGCCCGATGGGCGCGCCATGTGCGGCAGCTGTGCGAGCTTCGTTGGGGCCGACAGCCGCAGCGCAGGAGCGCCACCCGAGCCCGAGGGGACGCCGAGGCGATACACCGCGCCACCAAGCTCGTCGGCCACGTAGGTGTTGCGGCCATCGGGCGAGAATGCGAAGTTCTCCGGCCGGCTTCCGACGGATTGCCTGGTGAGCGACTCGAGCAAGTGGCTGTCGATGAGGCTGAAGGTGTGCTCGGCGTCGCTTGCCACCCCGACCCATTCATCGTTCGGCGACATGCGCAACGCCTGCGGGCTGCGCGGGACATGAATGTGAGTGAGGATCGTGCCGCTGCGAAGGTCCACGACGCACACCGCGCTTGCGTCCTCGTTCGCGACGAACAGGGTGCGCTCGCTGCGGCTCAACGCGATCGCGATCGGATCGGACCCGGCGCTCAGCTGCGCGATACGCTCGAGCTTGCGCGTGTCCACCACGGCGACACCATCCGCCGACAGGTCGCGCGGCTTCCGGGCGCACTCGGCGTGTGAGA
Organism: Steroidobacteraceae bacterium; assembly: GCA_035524075.1. Taxonomy (GTDB): domain Bacteria; phylum Pseudomonadota; class Gammaproteobacteria; order Steroidobacterales; family Steroidobacteraceae; genus JASHUC01. The sequence goes on from DATKPP010000027.1 coordinate 172,694, forward strand.
CTGCGGGCGGGCACCTGGGCACACCGGTCACGGCCACATAAAGACGCGAGCCATCCCGGCTCAGGACGAGCCCGCGGGGCCGCTTGCCGACCGCGATCGTGCCGATGACCACCCCGCGGGTGGTATCGAGCACCGAGACCGTGCCGTCCCCCTCGTTCGAGACATAGGCACGCCCGGCCGAGGCCGCAATCGGAAGGGCGAGCGCGCCCGCAAGCGCGAGCGCGCGCACCAAGGGTCTGATCAGGACAGCTTCACCTCGCTCACCTGGACGACCGGCTCGACGGCGGAGTAGTTGCGCACGTCCGCCTGCACAGATGCCGCATGCGGGCCGAACGCCCCCTGAAAGGATTCGACCGAATCGAAGCGCAGGTGACAGGTGACCGCGTACGTCGGCTTCGAGCCCGGAGTGCCCCCGCCGAGGCCCTGCTCGACGATGACCCCCTTCAAGGCCGGCCCCAGCAGCTTCTTGACCATCGGAATGTGCTTCCCGAGGTAGTAGCTCATGTCGAACTTGGCGCCTTCTTTGTTGGGATACAACACCGTCACGGTAATCATGGAGCCGTTCTCCGAAGTGCTCTGGGGCGGGCAGCGCGACTATACCTGCGCAAGCGGGGCGCTTCGAGCGGAACCGGCGTATGGTCCGGGAATTGTGCAACCACACGTGGGAGTGGTGCCGTGACCTACGAGCTCTACTACTGGCCCTCGATTCCGGGGCGCGGAGAATTCGTGCGCCTTGCGCTCGAGGAATGCGGCGCCGAGTACGTGGACGTGGCGCGCAGCTCGCAGCCAGCCGGCGTCCAGGCGATGATGCGGTTGCTCGAGGATCCCACGATTGCGCACCGCCCGTTCGCCCCGCCCTTCCTGCGAGCGGGCACCCTCCTCATCGGGCAAACGCCCAATATCCTGCGCTACCTGGGCGGGCGGCACGGACTCGCACCGCGCGACGAGGGGGGCGAGCTGTGGACCCAGCAGCTGCAGCTCACCCTGGCGGACTTGCTCGTGGAAGCGCATGACACCCACCATCCGATTGCGTCGGGCCTGTACTACGAGGATCAGAAGGCCGAGGCACGGCGCAGGGCGGTGGACTTTCTCGGCACCCGGCTGCCGAAGTTCCTCGGATACTTCGAGACGGTGCTCGAGCGCAACCCCGCGGGTCCCGAGTACCTGAGCGGCGCAAGCCTCACCTACGTGGACCTGTCGATGTTTCAGATGATCGAGGGATTGCGCTATGGGTTCCCCAAGGCCATGGCGCGCCTGGCCCCTCGCATCCCGAAGCTGCTCGCCCTGCACGACCGCGTGCGCCAGCGGCCGAGAATCACCGCCTACCTCGCCTCCCCGCGGTGGTTGCCCTGCAACGAGCAGGGGATCTTCAGGCACTATCCCGAGCTCGACGCCCCCTGAGGGCTGCCGCGGCCGCCGGAACACCACCCTTTTTCCGTCGAAGGCTTGAGTTTCGTCACCTCGCAACCACATCGCTCGTGCTATGTTTCGCTCCCCCCCGGCGCCCGAACGCTACGCCCTAAACCGCTGAAAAAACATGCCCGAGCCACAGACCTCGCCCCGTAAGCCGCCTCTCCTTGCTCTGAATGCGCTGATCTTCTCGCTGACCCTCGCGGCAGCGCTCGTGCTGGTGCCGTGGCGCGGACTCACGCACGGCTTCGGCGCGGGCCCATGGGCCGTCTGTGCCCTTTTTCTGGTCGCGAATGGAATGTCCATCACCGGCGGCTACCACCGCCTGTGGGCGCATCGCGCCTACGAGGCTCATCCGCTGCTGCGCATTTTCTTCGTCGTGTTCGGGACCATGGCGCTCCAGAACAGCGCCTGGGTCTGGTGCAGCGGTCATCGCCGCCACCACCTGTACGTGGACGATAACGAGCGCGACCCCTACTCGATCGGTCTTGGTTTCTGGTTCTCGCACATCGGCTGGATGCTGCGGGATTATCCGAGCGGCGCAGTCGATTTTTCCAACATCCCCGATCTCAAGCGCGACCCGCTGCTCGCATTCCAGCACCGTCACTACGCGCTGCTCGCCATCGCGACGAATCTGGGCCTGCCGCTTGCAGCCGGCTGGCTCCTGGGCGATCTGTGGGGAACCTTCCTTCTCGCCGGCGTGCTGCGTTTGGTGCTGAGCCACCACTTCACGTTCTTCATCAATTCGCTCGCGCACATGTGGGGCAGCCGTCCTTACAGCGACGAGAACACGGCTCGCGACAATCCGCTGCTGGCGCTCGTGACGCACGGGGAGGGCTACCACAACTTCCATCATGCGTTCGCGCACGACTACCGCAACGGCGTGCGCTGGTGGCAGTGGGATCCGACGAAATGGCTCATCGCGACATGCGCATGGGTTGGACTCACGCGCCGCCTCAAGCGAACGCCGGCCTTCCAGATTCAGCGCGCGTTGCTCGCCACTCAGTTCCGGCGCGCTCAGGCGAAGCTGGCAAGGCTCAACGATTCACCACGCGTACCCTCCCACATCGAGCAGCTGCGCCATCGGATCGCCCAGGAATACGAGGCCTTCGTGGCGGCGGTGAGCGACTGGTCGCGACTGAAGGAACAGTGGCTCGAGGAGAAGAAGCGCGCCGTGATCGAGCACTGGGAGCACGCGCGCTTTCAGCAGCGGCTGCGCGAGATCGAGGGCCGTCTGAAGAGCCAGCGCCGGCGCCTGCGATCCCTTCAGGCACGGCTCGCCTAGCGTTCCGCATCATTCCCGCATGGGACGCATCTTCGAGGTCCGCAAGGCCACGATGTTCGCGCGGTGGAACCGCATGGCGAAGCAGTTCGCCCGCATCGCGAAGGACATCACCATGGCGGTCAAGACCGGCGGCTCCGACGCCTCCGGCAACCCGGCGCTGCGACGGCTGATCCAGAACGCCCGCGCCGTCAACATGCCCAAGGACCGGATCGAGGCCGCGATCAAGCGCGCATCCGGCCGGGATGCGGCCAATTACCAGGAGATCCTGTACGAGGGCTACGCGCCCCACGGCGTCGCCCTGCTGGTCGAGACGGCAACGGACAATCCCACGCGCACCGTGGCGGCCGTGCGCAATCTCATCACCAAGAATGGCGGCAATCTTGCAACGACGGGGAGCGTCGGTTTTCTGTTCAAGAAGATGGGTGTATTCAGGCTCGATCCTGCGGGTATCGATCAGGACGATCTCGAGCTGTACCTGATCGATCACGGGCTGGAGGAGATGGGTGAGAGCACCGGCGAGAAGGGTGAGCCGCAGCTCGTCATCCGCTGTCCGTTCCCCGAATTTGGCCGCATGCAAGAAGCGCTCGAGGCGCGCGGCATCGCTCCCCTGTCCGCCGAGCACGAATACGTCTGCACCATCCCGACCCAGCTGCCCGAGGAGCAGGCGACCGAGGTCCTTGGCCTCATCGACAGGCTCGAGCAGGACGAGGATGTGCAGCGGGTGTTTCACACCCTCGCCTGAGGGGCACCGGAACGCCACTGCGCGCCGCTGATCAGTCCGGCAGCGGCACCATCTGCCCTGCGAGGGCGTCCTCGAAGCCGAAGGTGCGCAGGTCACGGATGCGCTGGGGATACAGAACCCCATCGAGATGGTCCACCTCGTGCTGGACCACCCGCGCGTGGAACCCCTCGACGGTACGGTCGATCGGCTCGCCCTCGGGCGAGAATCCCTCATAGCGCAGATGCCGGTAGCGCGGCACGAGGCCTCGCATGCCGGGCACCGACAGGCATCCTTCCCAGCCCTCCTCCTGCTCCGTTCCGATCGGGGTCAGGACCGGGTTCACGAGCACAGTGTAGGGAACGGGGGTGATCTGGGGATAGCGTGGATTGTCCTTCAGCTCGAAGATCACCACGCGCAGACTCACGCCGACCTGCGGCGCTGCGATGCCGGCGCCGCTCAGCGCGCGCATCGTCTCGTCCATGTCGGCCACCAGCTCGCGCAGCTCGGGAGTGGCGAGGGTCGTCACGGCCGCAGCCACCTGCCGCAGGAGCGGATGACCCATCTTCAGGACCGGTCTCACTGCCATTGCCGTGCGAGTGTACTGAATGGCCAGGGCAGCGGGGCAGCCGCGCGTATCGCGGCGAGCAAATCGTCAGTGCGCGTGAGTCTCCGCGCGGACGTACCGCCGGCCGCTGGCAGCTCGCGGGTTGAGCTCCTTGGCGATCTCCGAGAGCTCGGCGTCGAAGGCCTTGTCACGCTCGGAGAACTCGGCGAGTCGCGCCGCCGTCTCCTGGTGTCCCAGAGCCTGGGCGTGAGCGGCTGCGCTACCGCAAGCGGCGATCTGGTAATGCAGCAACCGCTGCAGGGAGTCCACCAGCGCCGCCTCCCGCACGGCGGCAGCGCGGATGCGCGCCATCTTGCGGGTTTCCTCGGCGAGGGCCCGCATCGCCTGATCGAAGTGGCCATAGGCGCGTCTGCCACTCGTGTTCAAGAAGCGCTCGAGGTCCTGCCGGCGCGAGCGAATGAGCGTCGCGTAGCTGCGCAGCTTTCTCACCAGCGCCGGATCCTCGATCCCGCGCTCGAGATCGAGCGTGAGCGCTTCGAGCTGAGCTGCGCTCGAGGCAAGCTCCTGCAGCTCCTCGACGTAGAGCGTCTCCATGCTGTCGATCCCGCCCGCTCCCACGCGTGCGCCCGCACGCAGTCGCTGCCACTGCTCGCGCATGCCATCGCGGAGCGTTGCCTGTCTGGTCAGAGCGGCTTTCATCCCGCAATAGCCCGCGAGTCCGCGCGCGATGAGCGCCACACCGCCCGCCGCCAGCGCCACGCGGCGCAGCAGGCTGCCGCGGGGAAACGCGCCGAGCGTCACGCCGAGCCCGGCCAGCGTGGAGATCCAGCGCTCGCGCTGCGTGAGATTGCCGAACCTCGTGGAGTAGACGGATCTCTGCATGCCAAAGCTCATGGTCATTCTCCTTGCGCGACGGGTCTTCAGACGAGGGAATAATCCCTGGGACGGGCCAGAGTTTCCGCCTCCCCAGCCCTCAGAAGGTCACCGGTCTTGCGAGGAACGTCTGGGCACCGAACTCCATCTCGAACGCGACGCCGAGCCCGGGGCTGATCTCGCGGTGTTGCCAGTCGAAATACTTCGGCCAGTCGAGGCTTCCGCGCACCTCGAGAATGAGCCAATCCCTGAGGATGCTGCGCCGGAACGCGATCTTGCCCCCGTAGTCCTGGATGGGCACTTGCGCCTGGCTGATGTCGTCGACGTCGAGCTCGAGCACCAGCGCCCGCGCCGGTGCGTAGGTGAAGAAGGCATCGAGAGTCGAGTAGCTGTTCCAGCCTGAGGAGCGCTGCGCGTAGGTCGTGGAGACCGTCCAGCTCAGCAGGAAGGCCTGGCTGACGAGCTTCTGCAGATCGGCGCGGTTGGTCACGCCGAAGCCGCCCTGGGTGCTTTGATAGAACGCATCCTGACGCCAGAAGAGCACGATGTCCTCGGGCGAGCCCACCGCGTACAGATAGCCTCCCTTGAAATAAGGGTCGAAGCGCGAGGCGCTGATCGGGAGGCCGGCGCCGGTATCCCACTGCGCGCCGGCGTGGACCGGCTGGTTGTACTGGATTCCAAAGATCGTCTGGTCGGCCGGACTGGGCGAGTAGGGGTTGGGCAGAGCGCCCGATGCCGCCTGGCTCTCCGAGATGAACTCCTCCGGGTTCAGTCGCCCGATGAAGGCATGGAGGCTGTCGTTCAACTGGGGCAGCGGGACATCGCCCAGAAAGCGCGTCAGCGTGTGCTCACCGTAGAAGCGGCTGTAGAGCACCCCCGGAACGATGCTGCCGGAGGCCTGCTCGTAGGACCAGTCCGGCTCCTCGGAGCCGAACCACCGATCCACATGCATCGCAGACTCCCAGACGGCCTGGTACACGAGCGCACGCACCTCATCGAGCCACTGATACTTCTCCGGGGGCACGGGCGGCGTCGTCGACTCGATCGGAATGGAGACCTCCGCGCTCGGCAGCTGCGGCTGCTGAGGCTCGAGGCTTGGTGTGCGCGGAGCGGGCGCCTGCGCAGCCCCGCCGGTCTCGGTGGCAGGGGCCTCACCCTGAGAGCCCGTGGTCGGCGAGGCCGGCGTCTGGGAGTGCACCGCAAACGGTGCCGTCAGAAAGCACACCGCGCAGATGACGCGCAGCAAGGGCTCCTCGTCACGCTCTGAGCACGAGCGCAACCGCTGCCGCGATCGTGAGCGCGACGGCGACGCGCACCAGCGTCCAGACGAGCCGCGCATTGCGCGGTGCGATGCGCCGCGCAGTGGCTTGCTGAAATCCCAGGGCGGCATCGCCGCGGTAGAGGAAGGTCTGCACGATGAGAACCGGGGCGTGCATCCCGCCCGAGACGCTGATGAGGTGCGCCCGGTAGCGCGCTCCCCGATCGAGCAGCGGAGCGAGAATCTTCGCCCGGTGCGCGGGCACGAACCCGAGCCTGCGCCCCTTGCCCGTGCACACCTGGATGGCGCTGGGCTCCGGAGCGTCCTCCCGCTGGCGAACGAGCAGGACCGGGTCCCCGGCGCGCGCGAAGCGCGGCGCAAAGGGGGATCTGCGCTCGCTCGGGCAGCCAGCCACCATGAACCATGCGGACGCCAGGATATCGTTTGAAGTGCGCTGGGCGGCGCTCTCGTCCGGGTAGTGCATCCTTTCGCTCCCGACCAGGCGCAACGTCGCTCGCTTCAGTTGCGGAGGCAAGCACGGCTCCAGCGCGCGTACGAGAGCCTGCTGGTCGGCCAGCGCGACCTTGCCGGTGCGTAGAATGTGCTCGACCAGCTCCCGGACATAGTCTCGCGCCGGCACCTCGAACTCGCCGCTGTGCTCGAGCCATGCTCGCACCAGCCGCAGCTGGCGGGGCGAGAGCGCCCCGTCCGCCGCCGCCGTCTGACACAGCGAGAGGAGCTCGGCGCCGGGGGAGACCCAAGAGCTTGCGTGGACACCGGTTCGCGCAACTCTCTGCTGCGGCATCACGATCCCGCGTTCATTGGTTCAGTTGCGACGATTCTTAGCAATCTCGGGGCCTGACGCAATGCGATTTGCTCGAATGAGAGGCTCAGGAGCCGCGCGGCGCAGCCTTCGGCGGCCGCTTCGCGATCTCGCTCGCGTACAAAGCGGTCGAGAGGAGCTGCTCGGATGCCTGCACGCGGCTCGGGGCGACCGGCTCATCCGGCAGCAGGGCTGCGAGCGCAGCTGCCCGCGCCTCCAGCACGGGCCGGATCTCGGGATGCGTCAGGATGTACAGATCGTTGCGACGAATGCCAAGCACGACCCGCCGACCGATCTCCAGTCCATTCGGGGCGGTGGCGAAGATCGGTGTATCTTCTCGTCGCACCCCAGGTGCGATGACCGGAATGGACCCCGTCGCAGCCAGTGAGGCAGGCCGGACGGCTATCGTGCTCTCGAAGAGCTCCGACTGGACCGGCCCCGGACACAGGACCGACACCCCGATCCCTTCGCCGGCCAGGTCGGCCCGCAGCGATTCCGCAAGCCCCACCAGCGCAAACTTCGAGGTCACGTAGCAGCCCGCCCCGCCGCTCGTGAAGAGGCCGCTGACCGATGAGGTGATGACGATATGGGCGCCCGCGGCGTGCTCGATCATGCGCGGAACGAAGGTTTGCACGGCATTGATCGCGCCGCCGAGATTCACCGAAAGGCAGAACTCCCAGTCCTCGGCGGTGGCCCGGTGCGTGGGCCCGACGAAGTTGACGCCGGCATTGCTGCAGAGGACCTGCACGGGACCGAGCTCGCGGCTAACTTGCTCCGACGCCCGGATCCACGCGGCACGATCCCTCACATCGAGCTCGACCGCGAGCGCCTGTGAGCCCTCGGCAGCGAGGGTCTGCACGGCACCTCGCAGCGCATCTCGTCGCAGATCGGCGACGGCGACCCTCATCCCCTCGGCGATCAGCGCTCGAGCGATGCCCAGCCCGATGCCACTTGCGCCTCCGGTGATGAACGCGACCCGCCCCCTGAGCTCCTCCATGGAGTGGCTCTCGCCTAAGCTGCGGCCGCGGTGATCACGAGCGGCAGCTTCACCGGTCCGTGCCCGATGGCCGTCATCCACGGCGCGGGCTCACCCGCCGGCTCGAACCGCTCGATGTGACGGATACAGGCCCCGAGGAGCGCCTCGGCCTCGAGAACCGCGAGCACCCGCCCAACGCAAGCGTGCAGGCCGTAGCCCCAGCCCACGTGTCCGCGATTGTCGCGCCGGATGTCGAAGCGATCCGGATCGGACCACTTGCGCGGATCGCGATTGGCCGCAGCAAACATGAGCCCACAGCGCTCGCCCGACGGAACGACGTACCCCTCGATCTGGACCTCGCGGGTGGTGATGCGGCCGGCCATGCGCGAGGGAGAGTCCCAGCGCAGGCTTTCCTCGAAGGCATCCTTCGCAAGCCCGGGCTCGGCCCGCAGCAGCTGATACTGCTCGGGAAAGAGGCTGAACGCCCTGAGCGCGGTGGCCGCCGTCATGACCGTCGTGTCGGCCGCCGCCGAGAGCAGCACCTGAATGAGGAGCTTCGCCTCGGGCTCGGTGATCTGACCCTCATCGGCCGCCCGGAACATCTGCATGCCGAGCCCTTCGGGATCGAGATTCTCACGGTTGCAGCATTGATCGACCCAGGCGATGACGGGTCCGGTGTTCTGCATCGCCTCGGCAAACAGCTCGTTCTGCGGCCCGAGCGTCGCCCAGACCATGTGACCGAACGCGTACAGATGCTCTCGTCCAGCCTTTGGCAGACCGAGCAGATCGGGCAGTACCTTGTAGACGAAGGCCTGCGTGATCTCCTGCACCACATCGATCGCCGTGCCGCTGCGCTGCTTCACCTCCCGCAGGAGCGCATCCGCATCGGCCCGAAAGCTCTCCGCCATCCGCGAAAGCGCGCGCGGCGAGAGCGCATTGCTCACGATGTTGCGCACCTGCGTATGCCGCGGTGGATCATCCACCAGCAGGATCTCGGGCCGCACCGAATCGGGATCGTGCCAGGGACGCGATCGCGACGAGAACGTGCGCCAGTCCTTCAAGGAGGCGGCGACATGCTCGTATCGACCGATCATGGTGATGTTCTCCCGCGAGAGTCGCACCACGGGTGCGAGCTCGCGCAGCGCATCGTCGACGGTGCGCGCATTGCGCACCGACTCGCGGCTGAAGACATCCTCGCTACAGACTGGAGTTTCGCGTGGCATGCGGTGTCGCTTCGGGATTCACGGCGGTCGTGCGAGGGGCATTCTGCCGGACGCCCACCGCACTAGCCAGCGGCAGCGATGCCTCCATCGACGTGCAAGATCTCGCCGTTCACGAACGAAGCCGCCGGACTCAGCAGGTAGGCCACGGCTTGCGCATTGTCATCTTCGCGCCCCAGCCGGCGCAGCGGGATCGTCCGCGCCCGCCGCTCATACTCCTTGGGATCGTTCAGCGCGACGGCGCCCGGTGTGGGAATCGATCCGGGCGCCACTGCGTTCACGCGCACCTGGCGCGGCCCGAGCTCCGCCGCAAGCGTGCGCGTCAAGCTGACGATCGCCGCCTTCACCAGGCTGTAGATCGCCGTGTTGGGATAGCCGCGCTCGGCAACCGGAGAGGCCATGTTGATGAGGGCGCCCCCGCGCGCGGGATCCATGTGCGCGAGCAGCAGCTGCGCGCCCCACACCGAGCCCTTGATGCCGATCGCGAGCATCCGATCGAGCACGCCCTCGGTGACCTGCTCGATGGGCTCGTACTTCAGGAGCATCGCGTTGTTGACCACCGCATCGATCCGGCCGCGCTCCGCGGCGAGCTGGCCCGCTGCCCGCGCGAACTGGGCACGGTCGGTGACGTCTGCGCCGAATGCGAATGCGGCGCCGCCCGCGCGTCGAATCTCCTCCGCCGTGGCCTCGCACGTGGCTCGATCCAGGTCGAGGACCCCGACCGCCGCACCATATCCCGCGAGGGTTTGGGCCACCGAGCGTCCGAGCCCTCGCCCGGCGCCCGTGACCAGAACCGTCTGCCCGGTCAGATCGAAGCTCATGCCCGGCTCACTCGAGCGCGAGCTTCCACGCCTTGCCGTCCCGCACGATCCAGCCGGAGGTGGGATCGCAGAAGTGGCTGCCGATCACGAGCGCCTTGCGGTCCTGGTAGCGCTCGATGAAGGCGCGGCGAGTGCGGGCACCCTGCTCCTTGTCCATGTCGAAATTGCCGTGCAGGTCGGGCACCGCGAACTGGATCGGGTGATGCATCATGTCCCCGGTGATCACCGCCTGGTGTCCACGGGAGGAGATGCGCACGCTCACGTGGCCCGGTGTATGCCCCGGCGTGGGCTCGAGCCATACTTCATCGGTGATGCGATGCTCGGGCCCGATGAAGTCGGCCAGTCCCGCCTGCAGCACCGGCTCGATGGAATCGGTCAGGTGCTCGAAGTCGTGATATCCGCCCGTGCGCTTGAGGTGTTGCCAGTGCTCCCACTCGCGCTGGCCGAAGAGGTAGCGGGCGCGGGGGAAAGTCGGCACCCAACGTCCCTGCACCAGGCGGGTGTTCCAGCCGACATGATCGAAATGCAGGTGGGTGCACAGCACCGTTTGAATGGAATCGGGCGCAAAGCCCGCCGCAGTGAGATCCTCGAGGAAGGTCGTCTTGAGGTTGCAGAACACGTCGAACTCGCGCTTGCGATCGGCGCCGATGCAGGTGTCGATCATGACGTTGCGCCCTTGCGAGCGCAGCGCGAAGCACTGGAACGAGATGAGCATCCGCCCGGCGCGCGTTGCGAAGTGCGGGACCAGCCACTTGAACTGCTGCACGAACTCGGGCGTGCCCTCCTCGGGCAGCAGCATCTTCATGTCGTCCTCGAAGGCGTTCACCTCGACGATGCGAACGACCTCCACATCGCCGATTCTCCAGTGCTTGACGTGCTCGAGCGCCACGGCCCCTCCTTCAGACTCGAATCTCAGGCGGCGGTCGGCTCCGCGACTCGCGCGGAAGCGCCTGTCACATCGATCGGCCGGGGAGCCGGCCGTCCGAGAATCATATCGGATGCCTTCTCCGCGATCATGACCACCGCGGCGTTGGTGTTGCCGCCGAGGATGCTCGGGAAGATGGAGGCATCCGCCACGCGCAGCCCCTCGAGGCCGCGGACGCGAAGCTGCGCGTCGACCACGCAATCGCCTCCGGGCCCCATCCGGCACGTGCTCACGGGGTGATGCACCGTGGTGGCGAACTGGCGCACGTAGTTGCCCAGCGCGGCCTCGCCCTGAACGGCGGCACCGGGAGCCACCTCGTGTGCCCGGTAGCGCGCGAAGGAGGGCGAGCCCGCGATCCGACGCGCAAGCTCGAGCCCTCGAACGAGCGGCTCGAGGTCCTCCGGCACGCTGAGCAGGTTTGGATCGATGTCGGGAGGAGTGCGTGGATCGGCGCTCGCAAGGGTGATGCGTCCGCGGCTTCTCGGGTACAGATTGACGATGCTGACGGCAAAGCCGTGGCCGAGGGGCAGCGGGAAGCCGTGAGGATTGCGGCGCGCCGGTTGGAACACGATCTGGATGTCCGGTCGCGGGAGCTCGGGACGCGTGCGCACGAACGCATTCGCCTCGAACACATTGCTCGCCAGGGGCCCCTGCCGCCGCAGCGCATACTCGAGCAGATTCCAGACCCCGCGAGGTGCTGCGCGCACCGACAGCCCATAGGAGGCGCTGTGGCGCATCTCCATGAGCACTGCGGCTGCAAGATGATCGTGCAGATGCGCGCCCACTGCGGGCAGGTCGAGCTTGACTTCCACACCCACCCGATGCAGCTGCGCGCCCTCGCCGATCCCGGACAGCAGCAGAATGTGCGGCGAGAGAATGCTGCCGCCCGCGAGGATGACCTCGGCGCGTGCTCCGATGCGGCGCATCTCGCTTCCCGGCCCGGCCCCGAGCGCCACCTCGACGCCGGTCGCGCGGCCGCCCTCGATGAGCACGCGCAGGACCCGTGCGCCGGTGAGCACCCGCAGATTGCTCCGGCGCAGGGCTGGCTTGAGGTATGCGCTCGCGGTGGACTCGCGGCGCCCCTCGCGCACCGTCGCCTGGCGCGGCCCGTAGCCCTCGGGATCGGAAGCGTTGAAGTCATCGCAGCGGCGGAACTGCAAGGCTCCCATCGCCTCGAAGAACGCTTTGTTCAATGGATTGGGGCGGCGAACATGCGTCACGCGCATCGGGCCGCTCGTGCCGTGATAGGGCGAGCCCGGGTAATTCGCATTGCTCTCGGAGCGGATGAAGTACGGGAGCACCTCCGCGTAGCTCCAGCCGGGGTTGCCCGCCGCCGCCCACCCGTCGAAATCGTGCGGCTGGCCGCGAAAGTACACCATGCCGTTGATCGCGCCGGACCCGCCCACCACCCGGCCACGGGGGATGGGAATCCGGCGGCCATTCAAATGGGGCTGGGGCACGGTCAGAAAGCCCCAGTTGAGCGAGCGCGTGCCGATTGCCGCCGCGACCGCTGCGGGGATGTGGATGAACGGGTGACGATCGGGACCGCCCGCCTCGATCAGACAGACCCGTGCATCGGACCGCTCCGAGAGTCGCGCGGCCAGAACGCAGCCCGCGGTGCCGGCTCCGACGATCACGTAGTCGAACGTCTCGGCGAAGGAAGCCATGGCACCCCGATCAGATCGCTGCGGAGACCGCGATGTCGGAGAGCCGCTGCCAGCGCTCGATGTTGTCCCCGGAGGTCAGCACGCCGGTCATCAGCCCCACGAAGGTCATATCCAGTGCCGGATCCACCCAGAAGAGCGTGGTTCCGGCGCCATAATTGCCGAAAGTGTGAGGCGAGGTGAGCGTGCCGAAGAGAGTCGGGCCGATCTCGGTGCCGCGCAGCGAGAAGCCGAGCCCGATGTAAGCGGGCATCACGCGCCAGCCGCGCGACTCCGCCAGGCGCTTGTACACCTCGTTCGGCTTGTCCCCGGTCCAGCACTGGCGCGCCCGCTCGAGGATGGTGGGACCCAGGATGCGCGCTCCATCGAGCTCCCCGCCGCGGCGCAGTGCCTCGGCGAAGCGGAACATGTCCGAGGCCGTCGAGGAAACCCCGACCCAGGGCATCTCGGCCTCCTCCTCGAGAAATGCGCCCTGCGGGCCGAGATTGCTGTGTCCGAGGTGATTCATCGGGGCGTTGCCGCGAAACTCGGGCACGAGATGCCGCTCGCGCAGGTCGCGCCTGAGGCCCACGGAGCTGTCGCGCATCGCGAGCGGCTTGAAGATCTCCTCCTCGAGGATCTGCCGATAGCGACGCTTGCGCGGATCGGTGCGGCGCACCGCCTCGCCCATCAGAGCGTGATTGATCATCGGGGAGTAATCGACGCGCGTCCCGGGCGCCTCCGCCGGGTAGACGTTCTGACAGATCGCCTCGATCACCTCGCTCAAGCGATCGATGCACATGCCGTCCCGCGGCGTGTACAGGCTCGGAAAGCCCGAGGTGTGCGTGAGCAGGTGAAAGAGCGTGACCGCCTCGCGCCCACGGCCGGAGAACTCCGGTATGACCGAGGAGATCGGCGTCGTGAGCGCCAGGCGCCCCTGCTCGATCGCCTGCATCACCAGCACGTTCGTGAACGCCTTCGTCACCGAGAAGATGCTGAAGACCGAGTCCTTCTGGACGGCACGCGTTCGCCCCTCATCGGCATGACCGAGCGCCTCGTGGAGGCCGATCTCCCCGTGCCGCGCGACGATCAGCACGCCCCCCAGGTAACGGCCCCGGGCGATATCCTCCTGGACGACGCTCTTCAGATGGAGCAATCGCTCGCGATACAGCCCACTCGTCTTTGCCTCGCTCATACGCGTGCCTCGCATCAGATTGCAGAGATCCTGGGGCTCCTCGAGCGCGCCTCGAGCGCGCGCTCGGCCGAGAGCACCGTGTTGTTCATGAGCATGGCGACCGTCATCGGACCCACCCCGCCGGGGACCGGGGTGATGTAGGACGCCTTCGCACGCACTCCCTCGAAATCCACATCGCCCGTGATCCGGCCATCGGGCAGACGATTGATGCCGACATCGATCACCACCGCCCCGGTCCGAACCATCTGCGGGATGATGAGTCCCGGCACCCCGGCTGCGACGACCAGGATGTCCGCAAGGATGGTGAACTGCGCAAGATCGCGCGTCTTCTTGTGGCAGATGCAAACGGTCGCATCCTGCTGCATGAGCATCAGCGCGAGGGGCTTGCCGACGATGTTGCTTGCGCCCACCACGACGACGTTGCGCCCCTCCACGTCGATGCCTTCGTGCTCGAGAAGCTTCTGTACCCCGTAGGGGGTGCACGGGGGGAAGATCGTGTTTCCGGTGACGAGCGCCCCGACGTTGTAGAGATGGAATCCGTCCACGTCCTTCACCGCGGAGATGCGCTCGAGCACCGCGGGCATCTCGATGTGGCGCGGCAGCGGCAGCTGCACCAGGATGCCGTGCACGGCCGGATCGGCATTCAATGCATCGATGCGGCGCAGGAGCTCCGCTTGAGTCACATCGGCCGGCAGCTCGATCAGCTCCGAGCGGATCCCGACCTCCCGGCACGCTGCGATCTTGTTTCGCACATAAAGCTGCGCGGCCGGGTCGGCGCCGACGAGGATCACGGTGAGCCCCGGCCGCACCCCCTCGCGGCCGACCATCTGCTCGACCCGCTGGGCGATCTCTGCCCGGATCTTCCTGGCGACGGCCTTGCCGTCGATGACTGTGGCGCTCATCGGCTAATCCCCCGGACCGAAGCTATCATGCCGGCTGGATGTGGAAAATCCGCTCGGCGTTGAGGTGGCACACCTTCGCCTTGTCCGCATCCGAGAGGGGCGCGGAGTCGATGAATGCCACGGCGGGCGCGGTGGGCTGATACGGGTAGTCGATGGCCCACAGCACGTTGTCCACTCCGAGCTTCTTCACCGAGTACTCGAGCGCGAGAGGATCCTCCACCCCGCTCGTGGTGATCACGAAGTTGCGCTTGAAGTACTCCTCCATCGTCAGCTGGGTCTTGGGAGCCCGGCCGATCGTCTGCGCACGGCTGTTCATGAAGGTGATGCGCCAGATCCAGAAGTGCACCGCCTCACCCATGTGTCCAATGCAGATCTTGAGCTTGGGGAAGTGGTCGAACACCCCGCCCGCCATCATCCGCACGGCGTGCGTACCCACCTCCACCCCGTATGCCCACATCGCTGAGTCCATGCCGTAGTCACGCAAGGGTCCCTTCAGCCCGTCGGAGGGGCCCCGCGGATGGATGTAGATGCAGGCATCGAGCGCCTCGGCGGCCTCGAGGATCGGCCAGAACTTCGGATCGTCGAAGTATTCGCTGTGGGTGTGCGAGTTGACGATGAACCCGTTGAGCTTCAACTTGCGGATGGCACGCTCCATCTCCTGAGCGGCACGCTTGGGGGCCTGCGGGGCGAAGCTCGCAAGCCCGGCAAAGCGCTTGGGATGCCGGCTGATCACCTCGGCGAGGCGATCGTTCGCAAGCGTCGCGAGCTCGCAGGCCGTGTCGGCATCGAACATCTGCACCCCGGGGGCGGTCAACGACAGCAGGTGCATGTCCACGCCGTACTCATCCATCTCGCGCAGCCGCTTGCCTTCGATATCGAGCAGCCCATCGAGAAAGCGCATGGTCCCGTAGCCCGACTGGGCGTCGTAGATGCCCTTCACCAGCGGCAGATCGGAGCTGTCGCCCGGGGCGCGGGCCACCCTCTGCAGCGCCTGGGCAATCTCCGGGATCGAAAAAGCCTCTTCCGTGGCGATCTTGCGAATCTTTCCGGCCATGGCGCGCTCCTCAAGGGTGGACGAAAGACCGCGACGATACACCCACGAGTATGGCGGCTGCAGGCCCGGGGCGTGTGCCGCTAGAATTCGCGGATCGCAACGCCTGCGCGAGCTGCCGAGCTCGCGCATCCGGGGCGTGTCGGTGGAGGGGATCGTATGGCCGACCTCGAGTTCGATTACGTCATCGTGGGCGCCGGCAGCGCGGGGTGTGTGCTGGCCAACCGCCTGTCCGCACGCCCGGACACCCGCGTCCTGCTGCTCGAGGCCGGCGGGGATGATCGGCCCCTGCACAACCCCTCCCAGCTCTGGTCGAACCTCATGATCCATGCGCCGATCGGGTTCGGACGCACCCTCAACGACCCGAAGGTGAACTGGCTCTACGAGACCCGTCCCGATGCGACCGGCCGCGTGCACCGATGGCCGAAGGGCAAGGTGCTCGGGGGCTCCTCCTCGATCAATGGCCTGCTGTACATCCGCGGTCAATGCGCCGACTTCGACGACTGGCGCAATTGCGGGTGCGAGGGCTGGGGCTATCGCGAGGTGCTGCCGTATTTTCGTCGCGCCGAGCACCAGGAGCGCGGCGAGAGCGAGTGGCACGGGGTGGGCGGTCCGATGCATGTCTCGGACTTCAGCAACCGGCATCCACTGTCGGCCGCGATGCTCGAGGCGTGCGTCGAGGCCGGCATTCCGCGCTCGCAGGACATCAATTGCCTCGAGCAGGAAGGCGTGACCTGGTTTCAGCTCACCACGCGCAACGGTCGGCGCTGCTCAACCGCCGTCGCCTACCTGCATCCGGTCATGGGCCGTCCCAACTTGCGTGTGCAGACCGCGGCGCGCGCCACGCATCTGGTGCTCGAAGCGCGGCGCGCCGTGGGCGTGGAATACCTGCGCGGCGGGGAGCGCCACATCGCTCGTGCGCGGGCCGAGGTCATCCTCGCGGCGGGCTCGGTTGCATCCCCGCAGCTGCTCGAGCTCTCGGGTGTCGGTCGCGGAGCGCTGCTGCAGCAGCATGGAATCCCGGTGGTCGCCGATGTGCCCGGGGTGGGCGAGAATCTTCAGGACCACTACATGATCGGTGCGCAGTGGCGCGTGAAGCCGCAGTTCGTGACCGTGAACGAGCTGTCCCACGGCTGGCGGCTTGCGCGCGAGGTGGTCAAGTACGTCCTCACGCACAGGGGACTCCTGAGCTACGCGGTGGCGCATATCGTTGCGTTCACGAGGTCCTCCTCCGAGCTCACCCGTCCGGACCTGCAGTTCCATCTGATGGCGGCCAGCATGGACTTGGAGGAGCTCGCGAAGACTCAGGCCCTGGTGCTGGAGCGAAAGCCGGGCATGACCTGCACGCCCTGCCAGATCCGGCCCGAGTCGCGCGGGACCGTGCACATCGAGTCGCGCGATCCACTCAACTATCCGTCGATCGTGCCCAACTATCTCGCCGATCCGCGCGACCAGCGCGTGGTCATTGCCGGCATGAGGCTCACGCGCAAGATCATGAGCCAGCCGGCGCTCGCGCCGTACCTCGAATCGAGCGCCGATCACTTCGGCGACACGGACGAGTCGATGCTCGGCTACGCCCGCGTCGCCGGCAACACGCTGTATCACGCCGTGGGCACCTGCAAGATGGGACGCGACCCGATGGCCGTCGTCGACCCTGAGCTGCGCGTGGTCGGTCTCGAGCGGCTGCGCGTGGTGGATGCCTCCATCATGCCGCGGATCACCTCGGGCAACACCAATGCCGCAACGATCATGATCGCCGAGAAGGCCTCGGACATGATCCTCGGCAAGGCCCCCCTGAGCGCATCGGGGGCGGCACCCCTCGAGCAGGGCACGCGCTCCATCGTGGAGGCCTGAGCCGGCCCCGCGCGCTTCAGGACAGGATGCGCGCCTTGATCGCCTCGTATTCCGAGTCGGTGATCAGGCGCTCGTCGAGCATCTTCTTGGCTTCCTGCAACCGCCGGACGGCATCCGAATCGAGCCCGGCGCTGCGAGCCGCCTCGGGTATCGCAGCCGAGCCGCCGGCGGCGCCTGTGAGCCCTCCCCCCGGCATTTGAAAGCCGCCCGAGCGAGCCCGCAGCTCCTCCAGCTCACGCACGCGACGCTTCTCGCGCCAGGCCTGATCTTGCGCCTGGCAGATGCGATAGACCGCCTGCGCTTGCGCCTTGCGCAGGCCCGGGAACTCGTAGAGTCGCGAGCCTGCCGCGCCCTCCGAGGCAAGGTCGGCGGCTCGGCCCGCCCGCACGAGGAGATCCGCGCCGAGCATGCCCACTCGCAGCGTCACGTCCTCGAGATCCTGCCAGCGGATGTTCGACACATCGAACCCGCCGAGCAGCTTGCGGGTGATCCAGATCAGCCGGCCGCTGGTG
Source organism: Steroidobacteraceae bacterium (assembly GCA_035524075.1). GTDB lineage: Bacteria > Pseudomonadota > Gammaproteobacteria > Steroidobacterales > Steroidobacteraceae > JASHUC01. The sequence continues at coordinate 190,728 of DATKPP010000027.1, forward strand.
GCCGCGATCAGCAGCCGGCGACGCGTCAGCGCGAAGACCCTGCGCTGCACCGCCCACGCCTCGAGAGTCTCCTCGGGAATCAGCACCGAGCGCAGATCGGCGAGCGGGGCCGTCAGCCCTTGATCGTCCGCATCGAGGCTCGCTTCGGTCCGACGCGGCGGCGCGCTCAGCGGCTCGTTCATGACTCAGTGCGGTGGCGGAGGGGATGCACCCGAAGGAGCCGATGCGCTGCGCGGTGCCGAGCGCGTGGCGAGCACGGTGCGCAGCTCACGGAGCTTGGCTTTGATCACGGCTGCGTTCTCGGGACCCATGCGGATGAGCGTCTTCTGGCCCGCGGAGAGCGACTCGAGCTTCGGATCCGCATACAGATACATGACGTTGGGCTGGACCAGCTCGATCGGTCCCTGAACATCCGGAGTCTCGAGCAAGTGGTCGATCACCTCGATCACCCGGTCGTTGAAGTATTCCGTCGGATAGCCCAGGTCCTCGTAGGCCTGCTGAAAGAGCGGATAGAAGCGGAAGTAGACGGCCGCCGCCTGCTTCACGTCCACGCCCTTCACGAAATCGACGAATGGCGAGTAGCGCTTGAAATTATCCGGGCTGAGGGTGAGGTGATCCGCCGTGCCGGCGACCGCAAATTGGCCCGGCGTGGCCACGATCGGACGCAGCTCCACCGCGACCTTCTTGCGCGGCAGGTTGTCCACCGTCGCCACGGCATGCCGGATGAGATTCTGGGGAACGACGAATTTCTCGAGCGCGGCGGAGTCGGGCAGGCTCGTGAGCGCGGTGTGGACGGCCTGGTCGCTCTCGTTGAGAGCCGGCAGCGGTGCTTGAGAGGCCCCCTGCGGCGCGGGCGGGGGCACGGGGTGCTCGATCGCAGGCTCGCTCGGGGCCGCGCTCGTCGCATGCGCCGCGTGCGGGGGGGTGGTGACGGGCACGCTCTCGCGGGCGTAGTAGTAGTAATAGAGCGCAGCCGCGCCCACCAGCACCGCCGCTGCCGCACCCCACACGATCGGCTTGTCGGATGTCATGCGCCCTTCCTTCCGTGAGCCGACGCGACCATATCAGATCCATTGGTTGCAAGAAGCGGCGCGCCTGGCCGGCCGCTGCCGCGCGTGAAGGCCCAATCCAGCAACCGGCTCGCAATCCCACCGCCCAGGCTCGCAGCACTCAGATCGCTCAGCCGATACTCGGACTCGCCGAGGATCGCGCGCGCGGCGCGCACTCCGCTCGCCACCGCCGGGCCGATTCCCTCGCACATGTCGCGCGTGGCGAGCCCGGCGGCATCGCCGGTCACGAACGCATCCCCAATCCGGCAGACCTCCACGTTCCCGCGCAAGTAGTAGCTGTAGCCCTGGGGCTCGAGATGGGCGCCGCGCGCAAGCTTGCGGCCCAGCCGCGCGGTGAATCTGGCCCAATGCTGTTTGATATCGTCGCCGCGGCGCTTGAGCCGCTCGGCCATCCCGCCGATTCCGACATTCAGCCAGCCGTTCGCTTTCGGGACGTACCAGGAATACCCCGGCAGTCCTTTCTCCAGGAACCACAGGTGGCAGTCCGGATCCTGCCAGTCGTAGGCGAGCTCATGCTCGAGCGTCACGGTCTGCAGCTCGCTCGCGCGCGGATTGGCCTCGCGAAACAAGGTCCGGTAGACCGGACAGCGCGTGCCGCCGGCGCCGATCAGGTAGCGGCAACGGTAAGCATCGTCGATCGAGTAACCACCCCCGGCCTCGCAGCGCAGCGCGCGCACCGTGTGCTGCTCGACGGCAGCTCCCGAGCGCTCGAGCAGCCACGCGTCGAACTCGAATCGCCGGATGGAATGCTGCACGCAGGCGAGCCGCGCATGCAGGCCTTTCAAATGCGCATGCAGACGATCGAACGTGAGGAAGCGATGCGGATACTGCGCCGGATCCATCGCCAGGTCCTGCACGACCTGCGGGGTGATCCAGCCGGCACACAGCTTCAGGCGCGGAAAGCGCTCCTTGTCGAGCACCAGCACGTCGGCGCCGCCCTGCTTCAATTTCCAGGCGGCGGTCGAGCCCGCCGGACCGCCACCCACGATCACCACGTCCCAGAGCTTCAAGGGGCCCTCTCAGCTGTACAGATATGCACGCGTGAGAGGGATGTCGTTGTTATCGCGCGGCGCGAAGACCACCTGATACAGCTGCAGCGTGCCGCTCGTGAACCCGGCGATCGAGCCGGCCAGATACAGCCGCCACATGCGCACGAACTTCTCGTCGAACATCGCCCGCACCTTGGCGGCGTGCGCCTCGAAGCTCTCGAGCCAGTGCGTCAAGGTGCGCGCATAGTGCAGGCGCAGATTCTCGAGGTCGAGGATCGAGAGGTCCGAGGGCTCGAAGATCTGCGCCATCTCGCCGATCGAGGGGGGGTGGGCGCCGGGGAAGATGCGCCGCTCGATCCACGGATGCAGCCGCGCGGGGCGGTTGCGCGTGATCGAGTGAATCAGCCCGCGGCCGTTGCTGCCGAGCGAGCGCGCCGCCACCTGGCCCAGCGCCGGATAGTTCTCGACACCCACGTGCTCGAGCATTCCGACCGAGACGAACGCATCGTAGCGACCGGTGATGTTGCGGTAATCGTCCTCGATGTATTCCACCCGATCGGCGAGCCCTTCGGCCTTCGCCCGCTCGCGCGCGTACTGGACCTGCTCCCGCGAGATGTTGAATGCGCGCACCTTCACGCCATAGGCGCGGGCCATGTGCAGCGCGAGCGTGCCCCAGCCAAATCCAGCCTCGACCACTCGCTCTCCGGAGCGCAGTCGCAGCTTGCGGCACACATGGTCCATCTTGGCCGTCTGAGCCTCATCGAGCGACGCCGCAGCGGTGGGGTAGTACGCGCAGGTATACGCCATGGTCGTGCCGAGCCAGAGGGCGTAGAACTCGTTCCCGATGTCGTAGTGGTGATGGATGTTGTCGCGCGAGCCCGTGAGCGTGTTGGAGCGCGGGCGATGCAGCAGACGCGAAAGCGCGCGCAGCCTCGAGCGCTTCTCGGCGCCGGCCGAGCCGCGATAGACCGCCTCGAGCAGCTGGACGAGATCCCCCTCGATGTCGATCCGACCCTCGCTGTAGAGATCCCCGAATGCGACGTGCGGGTCGCGCACCAGCGCGAGCAGCACACCCCGATCTGCCAGCCGGACGCAGGCGACCGGCGCCTTGCTCGCGGCTCGGATGCGCTCACCGTTCCACAGCACGAGCTCGACCGGTGGATCGCCGAACGTCCTGAGCAGGCGCGCGAGCAGCCGGGCCTGAGCCGAAAGCTCGGGCTGAGCGCCCGGGAAGTCAGGATCCGGAAGTTTCTCCCGCACTGCGTTCACGGATTCTCCTCGACATCTAGCCGATGGGTTGCCTCTCGGCCCATGCTACAACGGCTCAGCTTCCCTTGTGCTCCGCCACGTATTTCCGGACCACGGCCAGGGTGTTCCCCACGTGTCCTGAAGGGTCAAGCGCGGTGTACGAGTAGAGAATCTCGCCGGTCGGTGCGATCACGTAGGAGGTCCGATTGGCAAGCTCGGGGCGCTGTGGGAGCACCGCATCGTAGGCCTTGATGATGCGCTCGCTCGGGTCGGCCGCGACGGCGAACTTGTTGCGGCACTCGCTCACCGAGAACTTGTTCAGGGTCTCGACCGAATCGTGCGACACGCCGATGACCGTCGCGCCGAGTGACTTGAACTTGCCGGTCGCTTCGGCGAAGTCGTGTGCCTCGACCGTACACCCGGGCGTGAAGGCGGCCGGATAGAAATAAAGGACCACCGGCCCCTTCTTCAGCGCCTTGGCGAGGGAGAAGGTGAATGGCTTGCCGGCCAACGAAGCCTCGGTGGTGAAGTCCGGCGCCTTGGTGCCATCGGGCAAGGCGGCAAGGGCACTTCCGGTCACGAGCACTCCGGAGACCAGTACGGCTGCGAGTCGCATGGTTTTCTTCCTCTTATTCCCCCTACACTGGACCGCGCCATCTTCTCCCGGCCGCCCGTGCACCGCAACTGGGCGCTACTGCGGCCGCTCGCGCGAGCCGTGCCGGGGGGTGCGCGCCCCGAGCTCCGCCGTCGACGGCGGTTTGGGCTGGGAAGCCAGCCATCGGGCCAGCTCCTCGAGCTCTTGATCGCTCACCACGCTCGGGGCAAAGCTCGGCATGGCCCCGGGTCCCTTGCGTACGGAGCCGATGACTGCCTGCGCCGGGAGACCGGCTCCCCGCAGCTCGGCAGCCACGCGGCCGGCGTGGCAGTAGCTGCAGGTCTCGAGCCACAGCTGTCCAGGGCCGCGCCACTCGCCCGCGGACTGGCCCCAGGCAGGGGGGATCGCAAGCAGGGCCACCGCGACTCCCGCAAGCCTGCCACCGCGCAAAGGCCCGCGCACGGCGCCCGCATCACCCGGGGGCTCAGCTGCCCGCCACATGAATCCCCGACTTCCCCGGCGCAAGGACGCCGTTGGGATCGAGCGCGCGCTTGAGCGCCCGGTTCACCGAGCGGTTGACCTCTCCGTAGGCGCGCGCCACCTCCCCCATGCAGTCGATGCTCGCGCGATAGATCCCATAGCCGTTGCCGTTGAACGCGGCGACCAGCTCCTCGAGGCAGCTCCGCACGCGCAGCCTCGCCTGCGCGTCCTCGTGATCGAAGATCACTGCGGCGAGGTGATGCAGATCGCGGCCCTGAACGGTCACCGAGGCGAGATAGTCGAGGCCATGCTGTGCCAGGATGCGGCGCGCAAGGTCCCTCTGACTGAGGGCATCGCGGCCTCGTGCGGGAGAGACCGAGGCGAGCCAGACAAGGCCTCCGCCGCCCACCCAGTTGAGCAGGCTGAAGGCGCTCAGGCTGAGCTCGTTCGACTGCGCTCCGTCGTGATAGTCGAGCACCACTCGGCCGCCAGTGCTGTCGAAGGCCTTGGTGACCACATCGAGGCTCGGCGCAATCTGCTCCGGTGTTCCGTACAGACTGAAGGTCAGATTCCACGGGGCGATCCCGTGTTCACGGGCGACCGAGACGATCAAGCTCTCCGGCACGGCACCGGTGCCCTGGTACAGCTCGCTGCGCCGCGTGAGCTGCGTCAGCATGAGGTTTGCGTTCGTCAGCACGCAGGGATTGGTGATCGTGCCGCTCAAGCGCAGTGGCCGTACTGCCTCGACCGCCGCGGCAAGATCGTCGTCGTGCCAGAGCTGCACCAGCACCGTGCGGTAGGCCGGTGGCGCAGGCATCAACCACAGGCCGAGCTTGGTGACGATCCCGAAGCCCGACTGGGTGAACAGGCCATCGAGATAGGGGCCGTAGCCGTACTTGAAGACCTGCCAGGAGGTGCTGTTCGGCAGCGAGCCCATGCCGGTCCTGAGCACCCGGCCATCGGCCAGCACCACCTCCATGCCGCACGCGTTGGCAAAGTGATCGGCATACGCAGTGCGGCCCGTACCACGCTCCAGGGTATTGCCGACGGGCCCGACCAGGGGACCATCGCCGGGAAAGTCGAGCCACAATGCCAGAGCACGGTCCTTCAGATAGTCGTGCAGCTGCTGATAGGTCACGCCGGGCTCGACCAGGGCCGTGCACAGCTGCGGATCGACCTCGAGGATACGGTTCATGCGCTTGAGGTCGAGAATCACCTGACCGCGGGTGGCGGGCAGGGCCGACCCGTAGCCGAGGTTCCGCCCGGTGGAGATCGGCCAGAGGGCAATCCTGTACTTGTTGCACACGGCGAGCACGCCTTGCACGTCGCTGACCGAGCCGGCGAGCACGGCTGCAGAGGGCTCGTAGTCGTGCTCGGAGGCGGGAATCATGATCTTGCGGTACGGCAGCAGATCCGCGCCGCGCAACACGTGCTGCGCGCCGACCAAATGACGAAACTCCGCGAGCGCACGCTCGAAGATCTCGCTCGAGACGCCCGCCGGCAGCACGATGCGGGGCGGCATGAGGCTCCTTTAAGTGAGCACGCCCAGGTCGCCGATGGCGGCGTACAGCTTGTTCAGAACGGTGTAGAGCGTCTTGCGCTCATCGCGGGTGAGAAGATGCAACAACCGCGCCTGGTTACGCTGCGCGACCGGCAGCGCCGCAGCGTAGAGCTTGCGCCCCTTGGGGGTGACCGTGAGGATCACCGGGGCTCCGTCCCCGGGCCGCCGCGCGCCTCCTGCCAAGGTGCGGGTTGCGATCAGGCCGCGCTTGGTCAGCACCTGCAGCGTACGGCTCGCCTGACCCTTGTCGATACTGCTGTTTGCCACCAGCTCCGAGAAGCGCACCGGCTGGAAGCGCACCGTCATGGCGAGCAGGCGCCACTCCGGAACGGAAAGGCCGAAGGCGGCCAGATACCTGCGCGTGACGTTGGACTTGGCGGCATTGGCCAGGCGGATGAGCTGGAAGGTGAGGAACTGGCCAATGTGCAACGTCTTCCCGCTCGTGCCCACATCCGCCCACGGATTGGCCGAAGAGCGGGCCGCCCGCGATCCCGCGCGCAGCGAAGCTTTGCCTCGGGACCTGGCCATGGTCAGATGTTGCCTGCACCCACGCTGCGCGTCCACAGCGCCCGGGCCGCCCCTCAATCAAAGGTCGTGGGCCACCCCGGGTGCTGCCGATGCTCGAACATGTGGGCAATCTGCAGGGCAGTCACCCGTCCGATTGAAAGGGGCGGCAGCGCATCGAGGGCGAAGAACTCCACCGCCTCGGTCTCGATGCTCGCGCTGGGAGCCCCGCCGATGATCTCGCACACGAAGAACAGCTTCCAGATGTGATAGAGATGCGGCGTATGCTCGTGGCGGTTGCGATCGTAGACCGCAGCGAGCTTCATCGCGCGCACCTCGTAGCCGGACTCCTCGCGCGCCTCCCGCTCGACCGCACTGCGCGGGCCATCACCGATATCCGCCCAACCCCCCGGAAGGGTCCAGCCGCCATCCGCGCGCTCCTTCACGAGCAATATCCGCTCGCCCTGGAAAGCCGCGGCGCGGACGTCGACCTTGGGCGTCGCGTAACCGCCTTCGGCGGCGAAGATCCCGGCGAGGCGAGCCGGATCGTCGCCCGCGCGATCGGCCGCCATCGCCGCCGCGATCGCCATGACCGTGGTGTACCGCTCGCGATCGTACTCGTTGTTGACGAAGGCCAGGCCCGTCTGCGCGAGCGCCTGCAGCTGCTTTACCCACTCCAGCCACTGAGGATCCATGACGCAGGATTGAAGCATCAATCGCGCAAGACGCGCTACATTCGCGCGCCATGCTGAGCGAGACCGTGGAGGTATACCGTTCCGGGCGGCAGGCGGATGCCTCCGAGCGCGCATTCGTGCTCACCGCGGTGGGGATCCCGAGCGAGCTCCACCGCGAAGAGGTGCATTACGTGCTGCGCGTGGATGCGCTCCATGAGACCGAGGCACGGGCCCATCTGCTTCGATACCAGGACGAGCGGCTTGCGGGTCGCAAACCCTGGACTGCAGCTGCGGTGCGCCTGCACGGGGCGGCCTGGGTGGGATGTCTGTTCTACGGCCTCGTGCTGATCGGGGTTGCGTATGCGGTGGCCAGCGGAGCCTTTCGGCTGGACTCATTCGACCGCGGCGATCTGTCGGCCGCAGAGGTGCGCCAGGGGCAGTGGTGGCGCGCTTGGACGGCACTCACTCTGCACCTCGATGCGGCCCATCTGGCCGCCAATCTCGCAGCCGGGGTCTGGTTCGGCTATCTCGCGGGCCGGCTGCTGGGGCCAGGCGTGGCCTGGGTGCTCATCGTCAACGGTGCAGCCGCGGCGAATCTCCTCGAGGGCTCTCTTGCCCCCGCCGGGCACCGCTCGGCAGGCGCATCCACCGCCGTCTTCACCGCGCTCGGATTGCTCGCGGCCTATTCGTGGCGCGAGCGCCATCGCCTGCCACAGAGCTGGCCGCGACGCTGGAGCCCGCTCATCGCCGGGGTGGTGCTGCTCGGCTGGCTCGGCACGGCGGGCGAGCACACGGATGTGTTCGCGCATCTCGCAGGCTTCGTGGCGGGGGTGTTGCTCGGGACGCTCGCCGCGGTCGCGGCGGTGCGCACCGTGCTCGAGAGGACACCTCAGTGGCTCGCAGGGGCGCTCGCGCTGGGTGCGGTGGCTGCGGCCTGGGCCTGTGGGCTGCGCGCCTAGGGCTCGGTGGCGGTCAGTGGACCGCGCCGTGAGCCAGGAACCCAGCGATGCTGCGCACGATGCCCACCACCTGCGGTAGAAGCTTCGCAAGCTGCTGCGCCGGCAGAATGCTCGCAACGGTGCCGACGACCGCCGCGAACAGCTCCCCCATCGAGCGGAAGTCGAACGGCACGATCCGCATGTCCTCGCAGCGCTCGAACAGCTGCGAGAAGTGCTCCATGAGCTGCAGATCGAGTGCGGCGGGCATCGTGGTGCGCTCCGCCGCGGGCAGTGGGAGCACCTGTCGCTCGAAGAGCCGCGCTTGCTCGATCACGCGCTGACGGTAGAGCCGGCGCGCACGCTGCTTGGCCCGGTACAGCTGGCGCGTGAACATGAAGAGCGGCAGCAGGAACAGGAGCGGCGCCCCGACTGCGAACCCTGCGATCGGACCCCACACCGGGGGCATCCACAGCTGCGCGTGCTCGACCGTGAGCTTGTAGCCCACGGTCGCCGCGACGTTGCTGACTCCATACGCCAGGATGAGCCATGCGAAGTGGCCCTGCACATAGCTGATGAATCCGATGCCGCCGGTGCGATCCGGATGGGTCGCAACCAGCCCGAGGCGCAGCCGGGAGACTCCATGCAGGTAGAGACACCAGAGGACCACTTTCCAGATCTGGCGCAGCCACCAGTAGTTGAGGAGCGGCAGGGCGACGAAGAATTCCCAGTACCCCGGCGCGCTCAGTGTCCGTCCGCCGCCTGCCAGCGCGTAGGTGTGCCAGGTGATGGGCGGCGGGTGCCCGAGCTCGACTGCGATCACCGCGGCAGAGAGCGCACCGCCCAGCGCGAGCGCCCCGATATCCGGCCATGGGGAGTGCCGCAAGCGGGCGATCCGGGCGCGCAGCCGAGCGAGCTTGCGCAGATCCGCGCGGCGCACGATGCCGGTGTCCGCGAACATCGAATCGGCCGAGTGTGTGGTGATCCTGACGACGGCCTCCGCCACGACGAAGAGCGGCAGCCCGATGAGGAACTGGGCGTAAGCGGCAAAGTCCGTGAAGAAGCTCGCGCCGGGCGGCGCGGCTTGCCCGTGTGCGCGACTCGTCCACTCGGCCAGAAGCGCGGTGGGCAGCCACGTCAGCGCGATGAGGATGCTCGCGCGACCGACGAGATGCACGGGCCGCCATGGCCCAAGGCCGAGTGCCCCGAAGAATCGGTTGACCCAGTCGCCGTCGTACAGCGAGAAGTTGGGCGCAGCCATCAGCGAGTACTGTACCCCACGAGCTCGATATACCCCTGTCCGGAGATAGCACGCCCTTGCCTCGTTCCGGAGATCTCCACATCGCCCTCCCAGTACCTCGGCGTCGTCTCGAGCTCCTGGTCGGCCACCAGCGGCGCCGCGGTCACATCCAGTGCCAGAGACGGGACACGCACGCGCCAGCGCGAGGGATAGCGGTCACCGTGCGCGCTCCGCCAGTGATCCTCGATGTCGATCTGCACCTCCCGGTCGCCGAGCGCGCGTGTGCTGCCATCGGATGCGATCCAGGTGCCGGCGCTGTGCGGATCGTGCGCGCCGCGCTGGTCGCGCAGAGCGTAGAACATGAGTGCGCTGCCGTCGGCAAACTGCAGCGCGAACCAGTCCCACCCCTGCTGCCTGGGACCGAGCGAGCCGCTGCCCCATTCACGATCGAGCCAGGCGAGCCCACTCACCGGCACGGTGCGGCCGGCGAGCGTGAGCTCGCCCCGGGCCTGCAGCCGCGGAATGGAATAGTAGTAGCTCGCCGAGCCGGGAGTATCCGACTTGATGCTGAGGCCGCTGTCCCCGTTGAGCACCGGCCTGCCCAGCGGGCGCAACGCGAGCCTCAAGCCGTAGGAAGCATCGCGCGCCTGCAGGCTCCAGGTGCGCTCCGGTCCGCCCTCCGTGAGCGACCAGTCGCCGAGCCACACTCGAGGAGGCGCCTCTTGCGCTCCGGCCAGCCCGAGCGCATCGCGCGCGTAACGCTCGAACGAGTGAAACTGCTGGCGCTGCACATCGGTGATCGCCAGGTGCGCGACGTAGATCTGGCTCGTGCGCCAGTGCGAGAGGCGGCGGCCGTCGGCCGGGCCCGGCGGGGGTGCCAGGGCCACGCGAAAGAAGGTGAGCTCGAATCCGAACCGCGCCCCGCTCGGGGATGCGAGGTGCCCGGTGAAGTACCACCACTCGTGCCGATACTGCGGATGCGGGCCATGGTCTTGCGGGAACTCGAATCGGCGCACGTTGAGCGCACGCGCGAAGCCCTCGGCGGATGAGCCGCTCGATGAGCCGCCGCGCAGAACATCGAGCGCCGAAGGCGCCGCCTGCAAGCTCGAGGCGCTGCCTTCACCCGCGGTGCGTGCACCTTGAGTGGCGGCTGTTCCGCACGCTGCGATCAGCAACGATGCGATGAGCACCGCTGCGCACGCACCGGCACCCAGCGCAATGGATGAGCCTCGTGCATTCATTCTTCGCGGATGTCCACCGCAAGCGCGGCCCGGGCGCTGCGCCAGGCCGGATAGAGGCCGGCGACCAAAGCTGCCGCCAGCGCCAGCGCCAGCGCATCGGCAAGCTGCACGGCGCGCAGGTGAAAATCGAGCTGCCAGCCGAAGGCGCGCCGGTTGATGACCGTCACGAGCCAGTCGGCAGCGAGGAGGCCGGCCGGCACGGCAGCCACGAGCGCGACGAGCCCCATGAACGCCGTCTGCGCTTCAACGAGCAGAGCGGCGCCGCGCGGCGTGAGCCCGAGGGTGCGCAGCACCGCGAGGGTGCGGGAGCGCTCGAGCTGCCACGCCGAGAGGCTGCTGGCCAGCCCGATCGCCGCCACCGCCGCCGTGAGCCAGTCGATCACCCGCGTGATCGCGAACGTCTGCTCGAAGATCTCCATCGAGAGCGCACGCACCTCGGCGCTCGGCGCGATGAGCAATGCCTGATGCCCGGCCGCGGCCGCACGCACGGCGGCGAGCACCGGGGTGAGCCTCGCACCGGGCGCAAGGTAAAGCCCGAGTGTGGTGATGCTGTCGTCGTCCCAGTCGCGCGCATAGATCGCGCGGTCCATCAGCACCCCGCCGCGGTCGTTACCGTACTCGCGGTAGATCCCGGCAATGTCGAACGAGCGTGGCCCGCGCGCCGTGCCGAGACTCAGACGATCCCCGGGCCGCAATTGCAAGCGCCACGCAAGCGGCTCTGCCACGAGAATCGCCCCGTGGGCGAATGCAGGCCACACCTCTCCCCGGCTCGCGCGCACGTCGATCGCTGCGAGGCTCTCCGGTGCGGGCGCGAGTGCATCGACCGTGATCGGCCCGCGGGCGGAGCTCACGCTCACCCGGCGGCTGGCGCTTGCATGGGCGATCCCCGGCAACCGCTCGATCGCCGCGATCACGCGCGGATCGAGCCGCCGCTCGGGCCGCGAGATCCCGGGTCCGGGCGCCGACACGTAGACGTCCGCGCGCATCGTGCGGTCCAGCCAGTCCCGCAGCGATTCGCGGAAGCTCTCGATCATCACGGACACACCGAGCATCGCGGCGAGCGCCAGGGCGAGTGCGGCGACGGCGACTCCGGTTCGACTGAGCGAGGCGGCAATCTCCGCAAGGGCGAGCCGCCCGAGCGGACTGCCCGATGCGAGCAGCCGTCCGAGGCCCCGCGCCGAGACTCGCAGGAACGCCGGCGTCAGGGCCGCCGCGCTCAGCAGCAGCAAGAAGAGCGCGGCGAACCCGGCGAGCAGATTGCGGCTGGAGCCGACGACGATCGCAATGGCGGCCGCCGCGGCGAGCGCGCTCACGGCGACCAGTGCATGCGAGGCGCGCAGGGCGCGCGATTCGAGCGCCGAGCGTCGCAGTCCAAGCTGCGGGCTCACCTGGGTTGCTTCCCACGCGGGCAAGAGCGCGGCGGCGAGCGCGCTCAGGACACCGGCGCAAATCGCCGCGAGCACCGCGCGCCACGAAAGGGCAACCGCGTTCACCGCGACGACGAAGTACAGATCGTTGATCGTGCGCGTGACCAGTGCGAGGAGCCCACGAGCCAGCACGATGCCGGCCGCAAGGCCGCACAGCCCGCCCGCCACCCCGAGCAGCGCGGCTTCCGCGAGCACGAGCCGCAGAATGTCCCCGCGCCGCGCCCCGATGGCGCGCAGCACGGCAAAGGTCGGCCGGCGCTGCAACACCGCGAAGCTCACCGCGTTGTAGATGAGGAACATCCCCACGAGGAGCGCGAGCATGCTCATCGCGGTGAGATCGGTGGTGAAGGCGCGCGTCGTGTCGAGGTTGGCGAGAGAGCCCTGCTGCGCGCTCTGCAGCTCGAGGCCCGCGGGAAGCGCAGCGCGCAGCCGCGCGAGCGCTGCATTCCCGTCGGGCCCCGGCGGGCACCGTACTTCGATCCTCGAGAGCCGTCCGATGAGCCCGAGCCATTCCTGTGCCTGAGCGATGTCGGTCAGCAGGAGGTTCTCGCGACCTTCCTGTCGGCCGCCTGCCCGCGCAAGCAGCACGGCCTCAACCGCATGCCCGGCGATCTCGAGCTCGAAGCGTCCGCCCGGAGCGATCCCGAGCCCATCGGCCGTGCTCGCCGCGAGAATGACGGCCCCGGGCTGCGTCAGCCACCGGGAGAGCTCCCCGAGTCCCGGGCTGGGCCCTCGATCGAGTCCTCCGCTTGCGGCAAGGGGATCGATGCCCAGGAGATCGAGCACTCGATCTGCAACCGTCGCATAGCCCTCGACGAGCGGTGCAAAGGCGAGGGATGGGTACTCCCTCACCCAGCGCGCGTACAGCTGCTCGTCGATCCCGGCCGGGCCGCCGACGATCTCGTGAGTGGCAGGGCCACTCACCGCGGCGACCGAGAGCTCGAACGCGCGGCGCGCGCTGTCGGTTGCGATATCCACCGCGACGATCGTCGCGACTCCGAGCGCGAGGCCAACCAGCGCGAGCGCACCCTGTGCAGGATGGCGCAGCAGATGCCGCAAGCTTGCGGCCCAGAGTGGATGCCTCGAGGAATGTCGTGCGCGCGCCATGACTGCTCGGAGCGCTAGTACAGTCGTCCTTCGCGCAATTCAAGCACGCGGTCGGCGGTCGCCGCGAGCGCGCGGTCGTGCGTGACCATCACGAGCGTCGCACCGTGCGCGCTCACGAGCGCTCGCATGAGCGGCACGACCTGCGCGGCGGTCGCCTCGTCGAGGTTGCCCGTGGGCTCATCGGCCAGCACGAGCTTCGGCTCGTGGACGAGCGCGCGGGCGATTGCCACGCGCTGCTGCTCGCCGCCGGAGAGCACATCGACCGGGCTCTCGAGCCGATCGCCCAGTCCCACGCTTGCGAGCGCCGCGCAGCTGCGCTCGCGCGCCTCGCGTCCATGCACACCGTTCAGCTCGAGTGCCAGGCGCACGTTCTCCTCCACATCGAGCGTGGGGATGAGATTGAAGAACTGGTAGACGAACCCGATGCTGGCGCGGCGGAATTCCGTGCGCGCCGGCTCGCGCAGCGAGCCGACCTCCAGCCCATCCACCTCGATCGTTCCCGCATCGGGATAGTCCACCCCGGCCAGCAGGTTGAGCAGCGTCGATTTGCCGGAACCGCTGCGGCCGCTGATCGCGACCGTGCCGCCGCTCGAGATCTCGAGGTCCAGGCCGTCGATCACGCGGTGCACGCGCTCGCCCTCGCGGAAGCTGCGCGACAGCCGGCGGACGACGAGCACCTCAGGCGCCGGCGTTCGCGCCCGGAACGAAGCGCATCGGCTTGGTGACGCCCATGCGGGTGAGCTCCGCGCGCAGGCTCTCGGCGAGAGCTCCGTGCACGGCGCGGTCGAAAGCGGGCGCCGCCTTCCAGTCGTACGCCCACGGATGGGTCGCGCGCAGCGCCTCGGGCTCGTTGAGGTAGCGCGGGATCACGTGCGCATGCAGGGCGGGCTCCGTGTTCCCGAGGATCGCGTAGTTGATGCGAGCGGCCCCGGTGACCTTGAGCAGCGCATCGCCGAGCCGCGCCATGTCGGAGAGGTACTGGACCCGGTCCTGCGCCGGCAGCGCATTGAGCGAGGGCACGACAGGATCGGGGAGCAGCAGAACATAGCCGCGCACGAACTGACGCTCACCGAACACGACCCAGCCCGAGAACAGTCGCGCCGACACCCGCGGATCGCGCCCGGCGCGCGCTGCGGCGACTTGCTGGTGGATCTGTGTTTGCGGCTCGCGCGCATCGTTTGTCATGGATCCGACCCTCCGACCGGCACCGAGAGCACCGTCCCCGTATCGTTCGGCTTGTAGTTCACCGAGACCACCGTCGCCCTGGCGAAGAAGTTGAACTCCGAGGCGCTCGCCCACGTGTACGCGCCCATGGAGCGCCCCACGATGAGATCGCCCGGCTCGAGCTTCGGCAACATCAGATTTTCGGCGATCACATCGATGCTGTCACAGGTCGGCCCCGCGAGCACCGCCGGGAGCCGGTCCCCGCCCTCGCGCAGCGCCTCGACGGGATAGCGCGCGTGATCGTAGAGCTGGCCGCTGTAGGACCCGTACAGCCCGTCGTCGAGGTAGTACCACCAGTGGCCCTCGCGCTGCGCTCGGCCCATGACCGAGGCGACGCCGATGGCCGCGGGTCCCACGATGTAGCGCCCCGGCTCGGCGATCACGCGGATGCGCCGCGGCAGCTTCGCGAGTGCCGCGCGGATCGGTGCGCAGAACCGCGCGATATCGGCCACCGGCTGCAGGTACTCGATGGGAAATCCTCCGCCGATATCGAGCGTGTCGAAGGTGCCGAGCTTCTCGCGCCGGCCGGTCGCGAGCAGCCGCGCACACGCGTCGATCGCCTCCACGTGCTTGCCCGAGTCCGCCGCCTGCGAGCCCACGTGGAAGGAGAGCCCGCGCACGTCGATACCGAGCTCGGCACCGAGGCGCGCGAGCTCGAGCGCATCCTCCGGGTCGCAGCCGAACTTGCGCGACAGGTCGCAGACGGCTCCGGGACTGCGGAACGAGACGCGCACCAACAGGTCCGCCCGGCCGCGCAGCCGCTCGAATTTACGCACCTCATCGGGATTGTCGGCGACGAAGGTCCGCACGCCGAAGTGCAGCGCGTTGGTGATGTCCTCGTCGCGCTTGATGGGATGCGTGTGGATGCAGCGCTGCGGCTCGACATCGAGGCGCTGCGCAAGTTGCACCTCGCCGGTCGTGGCCAGATCGAGGAACGCGCCCTCCTCGATGACGGTGCGCACCACGGCCGGGTGCGGCAGCGGCTTCAACGCGTAGTGCAGATCGACCCCCGGAAGCGCCCGGCGCAGCTTGCGCAGCTGCGCGCGCACGCGCTCGCAATCGACGATCAGCAACGGCGAGCCGAACTCGCGCACCAGCCGGCGGACCTCGGCGGGACGAAACGGATCGATGAAACGGGTGGTTCGGGAATGGCTCGCGGACAAGGGTCGACTACGGCAGCACTGCCATCGCGCCTGTATCGTCACTATCGGATATGTCGCTGGCCGCACGCAACAGCCGGTCGCGTACCGCGTCCCAGCGCTCATCGCGCGGCACGTCCTGCACGAGGATGCGCTGGCAGCCCGCCTTGTCGAGGGTGCGCAGGTTCGCGTACAGATCCTGCGCGTACTGCTCGGGACGCCGCCCGGCGTTGACCCACGTGACGTACTTGTGCGCCTTGAGGGGCAGGCGCTGCGCGAGCACCGCGATGCGTCGGCCTCCCATGGAGAACGCCGCCGCCTGCGCATCGATCTCGCCGGCCGGTACGATGGCCATGGGAGTGATCGGTGCATAGTGCGCCGGGGAGCTGCCGGGAACCCGCGGCGACTGCGCATCCGGTCCCAGCGCAATGTCCCCGAGGGTCTCCACCAGCTGCGAGGCCGTCACCGCGCCGGGTCGCAGCAATCGCACCTGCACTGCATCGCACGCGACGATGGTCGATTCGAGCCCGATCTGGCACTCCCCGCCATCGAGGATCACTCGAACCGCATCGCCGAGCTCATCGCGCACATGCTCCGGACGCGTGGGACTCAGCCGCCCGTAGCGGTTGGCCGATGGAGCGGCGATGCCTCCCCCGAAGGCCGTGAGCAGCTGCTGGGCCATCGGATGTGCGGGAACGCGGATGGCGACCGTATCCTGGCCCCCGGTCACGATGTCGTGCACGTGGGAGGCGCGGGGCATTACGATCGTGAGAGGGCCAGGCCAGAAGCGCTCGGCCAGCTTCATCGCGGTCTCCGGCACCTCACGGACCCAGCGATGCAGGTACCGCGGGCTGTCGAGATGGACGATGACGGGGTGATGGGCGGGGCGGCCCTTCACCTCGAAGATCTTGCGCACCGCGGCCGGATTCTGCGCATTGGCGCCCAGGCCATACACCGTCTCGGTCGGGAATGCCACGAGCTCGCCGTCGCGCAGCGCCTGCACTGCAGCGTCAATCTCGACCTGACTTGCTCGGACCACCTTGACCATGGCAGCGGATTTTACCAAGGCCGGCGTCGGGTACCGGCCCAAGTCGCCATCGCCCGATGCGACGCGCTTCGCATTTGCGCGACGCAGCATGACCACCCTGACCAGGATGCGGCCAGGGAGGCTCCCCGTGGCGCCCCGTGAAACCCGCCCGCTAGGGACCTACTCGAGCGCAGTGCGCTCCCAGCCAGCCGGGGTGTAGGTGAGTTGATACGCTGGCCAGTAGTGCTTGTCGAGCTTGAGCGTGATCACCTCGGCTGCATTGTTCCAGGTGACCGTCTTCAGGCGCACCGAGGAGCGGTCCGCCCGGCCCGAGACCGCTGCCAGAAAAGCATCGAGATCGGGCGTGGGGGTGTCGTCGACCTGGATGATGCGCCTGCCCGGATACAGCGCATAGCGCGCGGCCGGCGAGCCATAGGCGAAGTACGCGACGTAGACCCCGACGGGTGGAATGCCTCGCTGCGCGGCCATCGGGCGGTGAGGCGCCTGCAGCGTCGCGCCAGCCCACTGGACGATGCGCCGGACGTCCGAGCCGGGGAGCTCCACCGTCGGCACCTCGAGCGTGCGTGCAGCATTGGCCCGCCATACCGTCACGGCCACGCGATCGCGATCGCCCACGGCGCGCTCCACGTCGCGAAAGCGACTGACCACCGCGCCGTCGATGGCGAGCAGGATGTCTCCCTGCTGCAGCAGGTGCGAAGCCGGCGAGCCACCGACCAGGCGCACGGCCGCGAGCGCCTGGCGCTGCGTCCCGCCGTGCTGCTCCAGGCGCTTGAGCCACTGATCGGAGAGTCCGAACTCGCGCGCATTGGCGAGCGCGATGGGACCGAGCTCGACCTCGAGTGAATGCAGCGGCCGGCCGGTGCGGATCCGATCCAGCATCTCGGCGACCAGGTCGATGGGGACGCCCTTCTCGCTCTGCTCCAGCTCGCTGCCGTTCTCGTACGCGAAGCTCGACCACAGCCCGACCACCTGATCGCGATCGTTGACCAGCACGCCGTCGTAATCGAGCGGCGGGTTGACGAGGTCTGCGACCTCGTCGTTGGTGTCGCGAAAGCGCATGGTGCGCGACAGCGGCAGCTCGATGGGATCGATGCTCGCCACCTGCGTGTTGCGCGAGCGCAGCTCGCTGTCCCCGGTAAGGCCCACGACCCAGACGTTCTCACCCGTCTGAAGGTCGCTCGTCGCCAGCTGCGCGGACTTGACCGGTGTGGTGCCGATGAGCTTCGGGTCGTACTCGACCACGGCCAGATTGTGCAGCGGATGCACGTACACCACGCGCGCCGGAACCTGCAGCGTTCCGGCGAACGTGAGGGTCACGTCGCCCACCGAGACGGGGACCGTGTTGCGATCGACCACCACGAGCCCGCGCTGCGCATCCACGACCAGTCCCGTGCCGTGATAGTAGTGCTCGGTCACTCCCGAGACCGAGTACGGCATGTCGTAGTTGACGAGCACCAGGGAAGGTGCCAGCCGCTGCAGGCGCGGATCGGAGTAGCGTGGAAACTCCGTCGATCCGTCCTTCACTTCCTGAGTGGGGGCGGCGGGCGCAACGTCGGTGCAGTCCCAGATCCCTTCCCGGTCGTTGCGTTTGCAGTAGCGGGCCGGGAACCAGCGCCGATCCATGCGGAATGAGCGCAGGTTGCTCCCGTTGGGCTCCTCGATCGTGAAGTAGCGCACCGTTCCGCGGTCCCCGTCCCCGAGCTTCGCAATGACGCGCTCCATGTCCTCGACGGTGGCGACCGGCTGCGAGTCCACCGCGGTGATCACCGCGCCCCGCGGCACACCGGCGGAGCCGAAGACGTAGCCCGGGCTCGCGACATACGCGCCCCGCACGGGCACGTTGAAATCGCGCGCCTGCTGGTACGAGATCGTGTTGACGACCGCATCGCCGAACTCGAGATAGGAATCCGGAGTGATGGCGTTCAAATCCGTGACGGGCACCTGCGCCGAGATGGTCTTGCCCCCGCGCTGCAGCTCGACCTCCACGTCGTGCCCGACCGAGGCATCGAGCACCTCCTCGAGCGGCTCGAACTGCGTGGTGAGCCTGCCGTTCACGCGCACCAGGATGTCGCCGGGCTGCAGGACCCCGCTGCTCGGGGAGCCCGGCAGCACATCGCTCACGACGAGCATGCCCGTCAGTACCGGAAAGGCCTTGCGCGCTTGCTCCTCAGTAGCGGTCGTGAGCCCCAGGCGCTCGAGCTCATCGTAGGGCGTGTAGACGAAGGTCGTCGCAACCGTGCCGCGGGTGACCGGCTTGCCTTGCTGGATGAGATGCAACGCGCGCCGCACGCGCCCGAGGGGCAGGTAGAAGCTCGAGGCCGCGCCGGTCGCGCCGCCCGCGTTGAGCGCAATGACCCGTCCCCGGATGTCGATGACCGGCGAGCCCGAGGAGCCTCCGGAGGTCCCGGATGCAGCCTGCAAGTAGAACGTGTTGAAGTCGTTGTAGTGCGCAATGCCGTACTCGGGTGCCTGCCGGTCGAGCCGCGCAAGCGTGCCCGCGAGGATCGAGAGCTGCTCGCCGGCATTGTTGCCCACCACGCGGATCTCACGCCCCACCTGCGCGCCTTCGGGATACAGCGCGAGCGCCTTGGGGTGGATGAAGCGCAGCTTCTTCGGGTCGTAGCGGTAGAAGCCGAAGTCGTGCACCGGATCGCGGTACACGGGATAGAGCTGAACCTCCTCGCGATTGAGGAAGGTCGCCTCCGCGGTGACCGGCCCGGGTGTCACGACGTGCCGGTTGGTGAGAATGAGTCCTCGCTCGGCATCCACCACGAAGCCGGTCGCCTCGGCGGTGGAGTTCCACTCGGTGTCGAAGGCGCGCGTGGAGTCCACATCGATTGCAACGACGCTGCTGGCAATCTGCTTGAGCGTGACCGCCCAGTCGGGGTTCTCCTCGAGCGCTGCGGCCTGCTGAACCAGCTCCTGGGCCTGGTGCGCCTGGGCCGCCGGAGCGGTGGCGGGCGTGCCCGCCGGGGGCTGCCCGGCGCTTGCCGCAGCGATCAGGGTCAGGAGCAAGGCGCCACAGCGGGCGCTGCGTATGAAAGCCATGAATCCTCAGTGTCCCCAGAGCACGATCAGCCAGAGGGTGCCGAGCAGGACGAACGACATGAATACCGCTGCCGAGCCGATGTCCTTCGCAAGCCCGGCGAGCGGGTTGCGCTCGAGCCCGATCCGATCGACCACCGCCTCGATCGCGGTGTTGATGAGCTCCACGATGAGCAGGTTCAGCATCGGTGCGACGAGCAGTGCGCGCTCGACTGCCGTGCGACCGAGCCACAGTCCCAGGGGTATGACGAGCGCGGCGAGCGCGAGTTCCTGGCGAAAGGCGGCCTCGTCGCGGAATGCGCCCACCAGCCCCCGCCAGCTCGCCCCGCCCGCCAGGATCACCCGCTTGAAGCCGGTGCGCTTGACGCGGCGCAGACCGGGGTCGTCGAGGGCGTACGCGGCGCGCGACGTGCCGCTCGAGGATTCGTGCTCGCGCATCGCTACGCGGTCCGGCCGCCGGGCTTCCATGTGAGATCCAGCTGCTTCGCGGCGCGCACATCGTCCAGGCGGCGGACCACCATCGTGTGAGGTGCGCTGCGCACGCGCTCGGGATCCTTGCGCGACTCCGTCGCGATGCCTGTCATGGCATCGACGAACGCATCGAGAGTCTCTCGGGTCTCGGTCTCCGTCGGCTCGATGAGCAGGCATTCGGGCACGAGCAGCGGGAAATACGTCGTCGGCGCATGGAAGCCGTAGTCGAGCAGCCGCTTGGCGAAGTCCATCGCGGTCACCTCGCGCTCGCGCGCCAGGCGCCTGAGCGTCACGATCAGCTCGTGGCTTGCGCGGCGCGCCGGGTACGCAGGCTCGAAGCCCGCGCGGGCGAGCCTTGCGAGGAGGTAGTTCGCATTGAGCGTCGCATGCTCGGCGACCTGCCTCATCCCCTCGCGCCCGAGCAAGCGCATATAGATGTAGGCGCGCAGCAGGACGCCCGCGTTGCCGGCAAAGCCCGACAGGCGCCCGATCGATTGAGGCCGGTCGCGCTCGGTGATCCAGCGGTAGCGCTCGGCCTCCTTGCCGACGATCGGGATCGGCAGGAACGGCTCGAGCCGCTTGCTGACGCCCACCGCTCCGGCTCCGGGGCCGCCGCCTCCGTGCGGTGTAGAGAACGTCTTGTGCAGATTCATGTGGATCACATCGAAGCCCATGTCCGCAGGCCGCACCTTCCCGAGGATCGCGTTGAGGTTCGCCCCGTCGTAGTAGAGCAAGCCGCCGGCGGCGTGCACGATCTCGGCGACCTCGACGATCCGGCGTTCGAAGACCCCGAGCGTGGAGGGATTGGTGAGCATGATGCCGGCGGTCGCGGGCCCCACTGCAGCTTGCAACGCCTGCATGTCCACGTCACCCTCGGCGTCGACCGGAATCTCCTTCACGATGCAGCCGCACATCGTCGCCGTGGCCGGGTTGGTGCCGTGCGCGGCCTCCGGAACGATGATCTCCTTGCGTGCGTGATCCTCGCGCGAGCGGTGATACGCGCGGATCATCGCAACGCCTGCAAACTCACCCTGCGCGCCCGCCATGGGCGTGAGCGAGACCGCCTGCATGCCCGTCACCGCGCGCAGCATCTCCTGCAGCTCATGCATGCACGCGAGGAAGCCCTGGCCATGCGACTCCGGCGCAAGCGGATGCCGCCCGAGGAACTGCGGCAGCATCGCGTAGGCGTTGCAGGCCTTGGGGTTGTACTTCATCGTGCACGACCCGAGCGGGTAGAAGTGCGTGTCGATCGAGAAGTTCAGCTGCGAGAGCCGCGTGAAATGCCTCACCGCATCGAGCTCGCTCACCTCGGGAAGCAACGGCCGCTCGGCCCGCGCAAGCTCGCCGGGAATGGCGGCAGGGCCGCCCGACTCGCGCGGCCATTGATCCAGCGCGCCGCGGCCCGGCCGTGAGTACTCGAAGATCAGCTTTTCACGCAGTGGCATGGTATTCGGGGTCCGTCGGTCAAGCGGCCGCTTCGGCGGTGAGCGCCTCGCGCACCGCGCTGGCGAGCGTGCGAATGTCGGCGCTGGTCTTGGTCTCGGTCGCGCACACGAGCAGCGCATGCGCGAGCTCCGGGTAGTGCGGACTCAGGTCCAGCCCCGCGAGGATGTCGCGCTGGGCGAGCTGCTCGAGCACCGGCGCCACCGGGCGATCGAGCTGCAGCACGCATTCGTGGAAATGAGCCGCCGAGAAGGCCGACCGAACTCCCGGAATGCGAGACAGCGTGCTCACGAGCTCACGCGTGCGCGCGTGGCACGCGGCTGCCACGCGCTCGAGTCCGCGCGCTCCCATGAGCGACAGGTACACGGTCGCGGCCGTGACCATCAGGCCCTGATTGGTGCAGATGTTCGAGGTGGCGCGACCGCGGCGGATGTGCTGCTCGCGCGCCTGGAGCGTGAGCGTGAAGCCGGGCTGCCCGGCTGCATCGAGGGTCCGACCGACGATCCGCCCGGGCATCTGCCGCACGTGCTCCGTGCGGGTCGCCATGAATCCAAAATAGGGACCCCCCGATGAGAGCGGCACACCGAGGGGTTGCCCCTCCCCGACCACCACGTCCGCGGGCCCGCGCCAGGCTCCCGGGGGCTTCAGCAGCGCAAGCGAGGTTGGATTGACGACGGCGACCACCGGGATTGCGCGGCGGCGCGCCCAATCGCTCAGTGCATCCACATCCTCGAGCACACCGAAGAAGTTCGGCTGCTGAATGGCGAGGGCTGCGATGTCCTCGCGCTCGAAGGCCGCCAGGGCCTCGACGGGGGTGCGTCCGCTCAACTGATCGTATGCCAGCTCCTCCAGCCGTATGCCCTGATGGCCTGTGATCGAGCGCGCGGCTGCCCGATAGTGGGGATGCACGGCGCGCGGCACCAGAACCCGCAGCGAGCTCGACTTGCGATGGATGCGCACTGCCATCAGGAGCGCCTCGGCGAACGCCGATGCACCGTCGTAGAGAGATGCGTTCGCGACCGCCATGCCCGTGAGGCTCGCGATCATCGTCTGGAACTCGTAGATCGTTTGCAGCGTGCCCTGGCTCGCCTCGGCCTGGTACGGGGTGTAGGCGCTGTAGTACTCCCCGCGCGTTGCGATCGCCCACACGGCAGCGGGAATGTGATGCTCGTAGGCGCCGGCGCCGAGGAAGCTCAACGGCTGGCCGTCGCAGCTCGCACGCTGCGTCATGAGCTTGCCGATCTCCATCTCGTTCAAGGCATCCGGGATCCCCGGGAGGTCTGCCACGCGGATGGCGGAGGGAATCTCGTCGAAGAGTTGCTCGATGCTCTCGACGCCGATCTCGGCGAGCATCTCCGCCACGTCCTGGGGCGTGTGGGGAATGAACGCCATCTACTCGCCCTCCGCCTCGAGCACCTTGCCGTAGTCCGCGGCGCTCAAGAGGCTCGAGAGGGCCGCCGCATCGCTCGGACGCAGCCGTGCGATCCATCCCGAGGCGTAGGGCTCGCGATTGATGCGCTCGGGCTCGGATGCGAGGCCGCCGTTCACCGCCATCACCTCCCCGGCGAGGGGACTGTAGACATCGGATGCGGCCTTCACCGATTCGACCACCGCGAGCGGGTCGCGCGCGGCCACCTTGCGCCCCGCCTCGGGCACCTCCACGAACACCAGGTCGCCGAGCGCATGTTGCGCATGATCGGTGATGCCCACCTCGACCAGCCCATCGGGGAGCACTCGCACCCATTCGTGAGTCTTGGTGTAGCGCAGATCGCCCGGTATCTCGCTCATCTGGAGGCCCTCGTTTGTCGCTCAGGTGGAAATCAGGGAGCGGCCGTGCCGCACGAACGGCGGCTTCACGACCCGCGCCATCAAGGCCTTGCCGCGCACGTCGACCTGCACGCGCCCGCGCGTGCCGGCGGGCACACGAGCGAGCGCAATGGAGCGCTCGAGCGTCGGGGAAAACGTGCCGCTCGTCACGAGCCCCTCGCCGCCCGCCGCGATCACGCGCTGATGCGCACGCAGCACTCCCCGATCCTCGAGCACGAGCCCGACGAGCTCGCGCTTGGAGCCCTCGGCGAGCACGGCCTCGAGAGCGCTGCGCCCGATGAATCGGCGTCCGCCCGGCTCCAGCGCCACCGTCCAGGCGAGTCCGGACTCGAACGGGTGAGTGCTCTCGTCCATGTCCTGGCCGTACAGATTCATGCCGGCCTCCAGGCGCAGCGTATCGCGCGCTCCGAGCCCGCAGGATGCGACGCCGCGGGCGTTCAGGGCCCGCCATGCCTGCGGCGCATCGGCACTCGGCATCGCGATCTCGAAGCCATCCTCTCCGGTGTAACCGGTACGCGCGATGAACCAGCTCCCGAGGGTCTCTGCCTCGAAGCTCTTGAGCCCGAGCGCGCGCTCGGGGTCGCCCGGGCCGTGCCGACCAGCGGCGAGCAGCTCGCGCAGCCGCTCCGCCGCGGCCGGTCCCTGCAGGGCGATGAGCGCAAGCTCGGTCCGCTCGGTGAGGGTGACGTTGCGCTCGCGCGCCTGCTCGCGTATCCAGGCGAGATCGCGATCGCGCGTCCCCGCGTTGACCACCACCCGAAAGCGCGGCCCGGAATCCTCGCCGAGGAAGTAGACGATCAGATCATCGAGCACGCCGCCCGAGGGATTCAGCATGCAGCTGTAGAGTGCCTTGCCGCGCGAGCGCAGCTTGCGCACGTCATTGGCGATGAGCACCTCGAGGAGCCCCTGGGCATCGGGGCCCCGCACATCGAGGATGCCCATGTGGGAGACGTCGAACACCCCCGCGGAGCGCCGGACCGCGTGATGCTCCTCGATCTGGGAGCCGTAATTCACGGGCATCTCCCAGCCGCCGAAATCGATCAACCGGGCGCCCAGGCAGTGGTGCAAGTCGAAAAGCGGGGTGCGACGACCCATGAGAAATCATAACAGCAGCCCCCCATGCCTCCCAACTTGGGGCGCTGGCGGCCCCGTCAAAGCTGTCATCTTCCATGGGCCTCGGGGCGGGTAGAATACCGGGTTATGTCGATCAGCCGCCGCTCCTCTGTCTCTGTCGCCGTCGGTTCGGTCCGCGTGGGTGGACCGAATCCCATCGTCGTGCAGTCGATGACGAACACCGATACGGCCGACGTGGAATCCACCGCCCAGCAGGTCAAGGCGCTCGCCCGGGCGGGCTCCGAGCTGGTGCGCATCACGGTCAATACGAGCGAGGCTGCCGCCGCGGTTGCGCCCATCCGCGAGCGGCTCGCGCAGCTGGGCGTGTCGGTGCCGCTCATCGGCGACTTTCATTTCAACGGCCACAAGCTGCTGCGCGAGGAGCCCGCATGCGCCGAGGCGCTGGCCAAATACCGCATCAATCCGGGCAACGTCGGCCGCGGCAGCAAGCGCGACCCGCAGTTTGCCGAGATGATCGAGGTGGCGTGCCGCTACGGCAAGCCGGTGCGCATCGGGGTGAACTGGGGCAGCCTCGATCAGGACTTGCTCACGCGCTTGATGGATGAGAACTCGGCGCTGGCGCAGCCGCTCGATGCGCGGCAGGTCACGCGCAACGCCGTGGTGCTCTCGGCTCTGAACAGCGCCGAGCGCGCGATCGAGCTCGGCCTGCCCCGCGACCGGATCATCCTTTCCGCCAAGGTGAGCGGGGTGCAGGATCTCATCGCCATCTACCGCGACCTCGCTTCCCGGTGCGACTTTCCCCTGCATCTCGGCCTCACCGAGGCGGGCATGGGATCGAAGGGCATCGTCGCCTCCACCGCAGGAATGTCGGTGCTGCTGCAGGAGGGCGTCGGGGACACGATCCGCGTTTCGCTCACCCCGGAGCCCGGCGGGGATCGCACCCAAGAGGTGATCGTGGCTCAGGAGATCCTGCAGACCATGGGCCTGCGCTCCTTCACGCCGCTCGTGACAGCTTGTCCGGGGTGCGGACGCACGACGAGCAGCTACTTCCAGGAGCTCGCACAGCGCATCCAGACGCACATCCGGCATCGCATGCCCGAGTGGCGCCGCTCCTTCGAGGGTGTCGAGGACATGACGGTCGCGGTGATGGGCTGTGTCGTGAACGGCCCCGGGGAGAGCAAGCACGCGAACCTCGGGATCAGCCTTCCGGGAACCGGCGAGCGCCCGGTGGCGCCGGTGTACGAGGATGGCGAGAAAACGGTCACGCTGAAGGGCGAGCGCATCGCGGAGGAGTTTCAGGAGCTCCTGGAGCAGTACATCGTGCGCAGGTATCCCCGGCGGCCGAATGTCTGATGGAGCGCCCCGCCCGCATGACGCAGCTCGAGCAGAAGAAGTGCAAGCCCTGTGAGGGCGGCGTTCAGCCGCTCACGCGTGGCCAGGCGGCCGACCTCCTCAAGCAGCTCTCGACCGAGTGGGGACTCGCGGAGGATGCCAGGTCGATCCGGCGCGAGTTCAAGTTCAAGGATTTCTACCGCACGATGAGCTTCGTGAACGCGCTCGCGCACATCGCGAACCTCGAGGATCACCACCCCGATCTGGAGGTCGGCTACGGCTCATGCCGCGTGCGCTTCACGACGCACGCGATCGATGGGCTGTCGGAGAACGACTTCATCTGCGCCGCCAAGATCGACCGCATTCCGATCAGCTGATGCCCGGCGGAGCCGCTCGGCGCGCCGCCTCCGGCAGCTCTCCGCTCACCCCGAGTGCGCGCATGATGAAGGCGCGCTTCACCTCGGCGCTGCGATCCACCCATGCGAGTCCGCGCTGCGCGAGCAGCGACAGCGGCCCCGAGCCGTGCGCGAGGAAGCGATCGAATGCGTCGATCGCGAGCGCCATGAGCTGCGTCTCGCTCTTGCGCCAGCGCTCGTAGCGCCGCAGGATGCGCTCGGCGCCCGGATCCTCCCGCTCCGCACAGGCGCAAGCGAGTACCTGCGCAAGCGCCGCGGCATCGAGCAAGCCGAGATTCACCCCCTGTCCCGCGAGCGGATGCACCACGTGGGCCGCATCGCCGATGAGCGCCGCGCGGTGTGCGGTATAGCGGTGTGCAGCCATCCTGCTGAGCGGGAACGAGAGGCGATCGGTCAGCAGCTGCGCGGCGCCGAGTACCTCCTCGGACTGTCTGGCAAGCTCACGCGCGAAATTCTCGGGGGGCGCATCGAGCAATGCCGACGCCACCTCCTCGTCGGCCGACCATACGATCGAGCTCGAGCCGTCTGCGAGCGGCAGCAACGCCAGGGTCCCGCGCCCGAGAAAGCGCTGCCAGGCCGTGCGCTCGTGAGGGCGCTCGGTCGCGACATTGGCCACGATGGCGATCTGACCGTAGCTTGAGACCTCCGCGGTCAGGCCGATCGCGCTGCGCACCGCCGAGCGTGCACCGTCCGCGCCGATCACGAGCCGCGCGCTCAGCTGCGAGGTGGCCGTTTGCGCCTCGACGTGCTCCTCCTGCACGCGCAATCCCAGCAGATCACCTTCGATGAGGCGCCCTCCGGAGGACTCGAACGCCTCGATGAGCGCGCATTGAACGAGGCGGTTCTCGACGATGTGGCCGAGATTGGGCTCCCCCGCCTCGGCCGCATCGAACACCAGCACGTTGGCACGCGCTCCGGCCATCTCGTTCCACACGCGCATGCGCTCGTAGGGTTGCACGCGCTCGGGAGCGATACGCCCCCAGGCGGCCGCGCGGGTCAGAATGCGCTCGCTCGCGCGCGAGAGCGCCGACACGCGCACATCGAGCGGTGCGCCTCTTGGCGGTGCCTCCGGCCGGGCGTGCTCGAGGATCGCAACGCTCAGCTGGGGCGCCTCGCGCTTGAGCAGCGCGGCGGCGCAGGCTCCGGTCGGACCTGCGCCCACGACCAGCACATCGAGTGTCTCCTCGGCGCGGCTCACGCGAGTGGCAGTCCTCTGGCAAGCCGCGGAGTGCGGCCGCCGAAGCCGGTGCTCACACGCGCCAGCGCGCTCTTGGCCGGCGGAAGCAGGTCGAACAGCAGCAAGCCGAGATTGCGCGCGAGCCGCACGGGGGGCCGCGAATCCCCGAAGAGCCGCACGAGCCCGTCGGTGAAGCCGACGACGCCGCGACGATCGACCGCGCGCTGCTCGGCAAAGGATGCGAGCACCCCGGGGGCGCCGGGATCGCCGCTCGCGCCTGCGAGGGTCTCGGCGAGCTGCGCCGCATCGCGCAGGCCGAGATTGAAGCCCTGACCTGCGACCGGATGCAGTGCCTGGGCCGCGTTGCCGATGAGCACCGTGCGGGAGCGCACGGCCGCCGATGCGCGGGTGAGTCGCAGCGGATAGGCCGCGCGGCGGCCGCTGCTGAGGAACCTCCCCGCGCGCCAGCCGAAGTGCAGCTGCAGCTGCGCGAGAAACTCGCGCTCCTCGAGCGCGAGGGCCCGCTCTGCCTGCGCCGGAGCTCGGGCCCACACGGCCGTGTAGGTGCCGTCGCGAAGCGGAAGGAGCGCCATGGGTCCGGCGGGATTGAAGCGCTCGAATGCCGTGCCGTCGTGCGGCCGGTCGCAGGCGACATTGCTCACCACCGCAACCTGTCCGTAGTCCCTGACCTCGGCCTCGATGCCGGCGGCCTGCCGCACCTTGGAATCGGCGCCGTCGGCCGCAACCACCAGCCGCGCCGCAATCTGCTCGGCGTGCTCTGCCGCGCGCAGCGAGAGCACCACTCGTTCGGGCTCGATGTGTACCTGCTCGAGCGTTGCGGGCAGGCGCAACGCGATCCGCCGGGCGGATGTGAGGCCTCCCCAGAGCGCCGTTCCGATCAGACGATTGGCCGCGACGTAGCCGAATGCCTCGATGCCGTGCTCACGGGCCTCCAGGCGCGCAAATCCGAAGTGTCCCGCATCGGACACATGGATGGCGCGAATGGCCGCGGCGCCGGATTCGATCGGCTCCCACACTCCAAGGGATTGGAAGATCCGTCGGCTGGCATTGCCGAGCGCGGTCGTGCGCTCATCGAAGCTCGGCTGCGCATTGGAGCCCGGCGCGACGCCCTCGATGAGCACCGTCCTCAGGCGTGTGGGCGCCAGAGCGAGCGCGAGGCTCGCCCCGACCAGTCCTCCACCCACGACGGCAACATCGAAATCGTCCATGCCGCCCCGCCGCATGCCTCAATGGGTCATGAGCTTTTCGATCGCTCGCGGATCCTTGGGCGCTGCGCGCGTGAGGACCTCCGGCTCGCCCCGGGTGACGACCACATCATCCTCGATACGAACGCCGATGCCGCGGAAGCGTCGTGGCACGCCGCGCTGGGACGGAGAGATGTAGATGCCGGGCTCGATCGTCAACGCCATGCCCGGCTCGAGCACCCGCCACGCATCGCCCACCTTGTAATCACCCACGTCATGCACATCCATGCCGAGCCAGTGCCCCGTCCGGTGCATGAAGAAGCGACGGTACGCTCCTGCGCGTTCGAGTGTCGGGACGCGTCCCTTCAGCAGTCCGAGCCTCACCAGGCCCTGCGTCACCACGCGCACGGCGGCCGTGTGCGGGTCGTTCCACGAGTTCCCGGGACGCACCTTGGCGATCGCCGCGAGATTGGCCTCCAGAACGATCTCGTAGATGGCGCGCTGCTCGGGCGTGAAGCGTCCATTCACCGGGAACGTGCGCGTGATGTCGGACGCATAGCACCCGTATTCGCACCCTGCATCGATCAGCAGCAAGTCGCCGTCGCGCAACCGCTCGCTGTTCTCACGGTAGTGCAGGATGCAGGCGTTCACACCGCCCCCGACGATCGGCTGATAGGACAGGTCGGCGCCGTGGCGATTGAACTCGTGCACGATCTCCGCCGCGATCTGGTACTCGGTGAGGCCCGGACGGCACGCCCGCATTGCGCGTACGTGCGCTGCGGTACCAATGCGTGCGGCTTCGCGCATCAGCCCGAGCTCGGCGCGCGACTTGTACAGGCGAATATCGTGCAGCACGTGATCGAGCGCGATCATCTCCTGCGGAGGATGGCGCCCGTTGCGCGCCTGGGCGCGCAGCGTGTTGACCCAGCCGACCACCCGCTGATCGAACTCCGGGTGCGTGCCCATCGCGTAGAACACGCGCGTGCGGTTCTCCATCAGCCCGGGCAGGATCTCATCGATATCGGCAATGGGAAACGCATCGTCGGCACCGTAATCGCGCCGCGCTCCGGTCGTGCCCGCGCGACGCCCGTCCCAGATCTCGCGCTCCGGGTCCCGGTCGCGTACGAACAGCACGTACTCGGCGTGCGCGCGCCCCGGCACCAGCGCCGCCACGGCCTCCGGCTCGTTGAAGCCCGTGAGGTAGAAGAAATCGCTGTCCTGCCGATACGCATACTCGACATCGTTGTTGCGGTGCCGAATGGGGGCCGCGGGGATGATCGCGATCGAGTCGCGGCCCATGATGCGCATGAGCTGGCGCCTGCGGCGCGCGAGCTCCTCCTTCCGCGGCGGAACGATCATGAGGTGGCCTAATGCAGAGCGTCATCCGAGCGCGGGGGTTGCGCTCTGAGCGGCTCGAGCTCCTCGAACAGCAGCTGCACACCCACGCGGACGAACTCCACCAGCTCCGCGTAGGCGCCCTCGTTGGATTCGAGACTGTCCGCCTCGTCGACACCGACGCGTGTGATCTCCGACAGGTCGCGCACGATCTCGCCGGCCTCGCCGGGCAGCTCTCTCGCATCGGTGATCGGGCTTGCGCCCAGGCCGTACAGGAATCCCTGGCACCACAGCCCCAGGGCGCTCGCCCGGGTGTCGATCGGCTCGGCATCCTCGGGAAGCAGGGGCGCGAATTCCATCTGGTCCTCACCGAGAGCGCCGGCCGTGCGCTCGAAGAGGTCGCGCAGCGTCCGCGTCGCCCGAGGATCCGCTCGCCCCTCCGGCAGGATCTCGGCAAGCCAATCCTCGAACCGGTACGCCACCGTGGCGCACAGGCATCCGGCGAGCGTTCCATGCGCCTCGGACGCCTCGGTGAGGGAGTGCGCCGCCTTGAGCGCCTCCTGTATTTCAGCGTATTCGACGAGCGACATGCTGGCGGTCATTATGCCCCAACTCACCGGGTCGGTCCCGCGAGATCATTGACCGCGGGAAGAGGGCGGCACTATAGTCAACCGCTCAGGAAGAGAGCGCTCGATAACCAATCAAATGACAGAATCAAGAAAGGCGCAGCTCGATCTGGAGCTCAGGCGCCTGGAAAAGCGGATCGAAGAGCTCACCTCCTCGATGGAGCATCTGAAGGAGGAGAACCGTGCCCTCCGCCAGCGCCACGAGACGCTCGCCAACGAGCGCGCCACGCTCCTCAACAAGAACGAGCAGGTGCGCACCCGCGTCGAGGCGATGATCGGCCGGCTGAAGACACTCGAGCACGGCGCATGAGCCCTGCTGCGACCGAGCCGGCACGGGTGAGCGTGCGCATCATGGACAAGGAGTTCGTCGTCGCTTGCTCCTACGAGGAGCGCTCCGCCCTGCTCGACTCCGCCGAGTACCTCAATGCGCGCATGCGCGAAGTGCGCGACAGCGGCAAGGTGGTCGGGCTCGATCGGATCGCGGTGATGGTCGCGCTGAACCTGACCAACGAGCTGCTGCAGCTCAAGCAGCGCGACGGCCAGCTCGAGAGCGACTTCGCCGGCCGCGTGCGCTCGCTGCGCGAGCGCGTCGAGTCCTCTCTCGAGAAGTCCCAGCAGCTCGAGCTCTAGATCTGCGAACCCACTCTCGCTTCGGCACGCCGCCACTCCCGCGGTGGCCGCTGCTCGTGTACAGTGTGATTGGCGTCGCCTGCGGTGTTCGACAGTGGACCGGGTTACCTCGGACCCTAATTGAAACACCCACGGGACTCATGGGCTTGCCCGCAGAATTGTGCAAGTCCGCCTCGAGCGGAAAGCCTTACCTGCAGCAGCTCGTCCCACTTGTTGCTCTGGTTCGAGAGCAACGGTTCGCAACGGCACCTGCGGGCGGCGTTTTTCGTGTGGGGAGTCCGCATTGAATTCCGAGCTCGTGAGCGCACGCAAGGCATTGCGAGCACAGCTGCGAGCCAGGCGCCGGAGCATCCCGCCCGACCTGCGCGCGCACGCCGAGCGGCGCGTGGCTGTCCACATCGAGCGACACTTCCACCTGCATCCCGGCCAGCGCATCGCGCTGTACTCGCCGCTGCGCGACGAGCTCGGTGTCGCCCCGCTCGCCCGCATCGCCCGTCTGCATGGTGCGGAGGTCTACCTGCCACGCCTCACCGATCGTCGGCATCACCGGATGACCTTCGTGGCCGCCGGAGGTGCCCTGCAGGCGAACTGGATGGGAATCCTGGAGCCCAGCGCCTCGAAGACCATCCTCGCTCGCTGGCTCGATCTCGTATTCCTGCCCCTGGTGGGCTTCGATGGCGCCGGCATGCGCCTCGGGATGGGCGGTGGCTACTACGATCGCGCGTTCGGCTTCCTCAAGGTGCGCCACTCGTGGCGCCGGCCGAAGCTCATCGGGATCGGCTTCGCGATGCAGCGCGTAGCGCCCATTGCCCGCGCGGCCCATGACCTGCACCTCGACGCCGTGGTGACCGAGGAGGGTGTTCTCGAATGTCGTTCTGGCTGCTGAAGACCGAGCCGAGCACGTTCGGCATCGACGATCTCGAGCGCGCGGCGCGCAAGACCACCTCCTGGGACGGCGTGCGCAACTTCCAAGCGCGCAACATGCTGCGCGACCAGATGAAGCGGGGGGACCAGGCGTTCCTCTATCACTCGAGCTGCGCGGTGCCGGGGATCGCCGGCATCGTGAAGGTCGTGAAGGAAGGCTATCCCGACCCCACGGCATTCGATCGCAAACACCACCACTTCGATCCCGACAGCAAGCGCGAGGCGCCGCGCTGGTTCATGGTGGATGTGATGCTCGTGCGGCGCATGTCCCGTGTGATCACGCTCGAGGAGCTGCGCGAGCATGCCGGCGATGCGCTGCGCGGCATGATCCTGCTGCGCCCGGGCAATCGGCTTTCAGTGATGCCGGTCGATGCTGCGCACTGGAAGTACATTCTCTCGATGGAGTAGAGGCGAATCTCGATCCCGATCGAGCAGCAGCGCGCAACTCGATCGCATCGGATGCAGTGTTGAGCTCCAAGTGCTTGCTTGTAATTTCGATTTGCGTGTATATACTCCGACCTTGGACTAACCCGACAACTGGAGAGCCAAAATGGCGAAGGCGAAAAAGAAGGCCAAGAAGAAAGCTTCCAAGAAGAAATAGGCCTTGAACTCGGTGGGCGCGGACAACGCTCCGCGCCCACCGAATCGAATCCGAAACGACAATGCCCGCTCACGCGGGCATTGTCGTTTTTGAGCTTCATCGGAGAGGCTCGATGAGTGCAGCAGAAAACAAGCGCAAGGTGGCTGCGGCGGCGCTGCGCTATCTCAAGGATGGCGCGACCGTCGGTATCGGCACCGGCACCACGGTGAACTGCCTGATCGAGGAGCTCGCGGCGCATCCGCGTCGCCTGAAAGCAGTCTCGAGCTCCGAGGGCACCAGCGCGCGCCTGACCGCGGCCGGCGTTCAGGTTCTCGATCTCAACGATCTGACGGAGCTCTCCCTCTACCTCGACGGCGCCGACGAGGCCACGCGTCGCCGCCACCTCGTGAAGGGCGGCGGCGGGGCGCTCACGCGCGAGAAGATCGTCGCCGAGGCTGCCCGCGAGTTCGTCTGTCTCATCGACGATTCCAAGCTGGTCGAGAAGCTGGGTGCGTTTCCGGTACCCGTCGAGGTGATCCCCATGGCGCGCAACCTCGTCGCACGGCACCTGGCACACTTCGGCGGCCGCAGTGTGTGGCGGCGGGACTTCGTCACCGACAACGGCAATCACATCCTCGATGTGCATGGCCTCACGGTGGACGATCCGCCGGCGCTCGAGTCGGCGCTCAATCAGATCCCCGGGGTCGTGACGGTCGGATTGTTCGCGCACCGCCCGGCCGACCTGCTGCTCGTTGGGACCGACAGCGGCGTGGTCGAGATCTAGGGCGCACAAACACGAAGGCCCGCGAGAAGCGGGCCTTCGTGTTTGTGGCTGGGGGACTAGGATTCGAACCTAGGTTAACGGAGTCAGAGTCCGCTGTCCTACCACTAGACGATCCCCCAAAGACCTTCCTTGCGGTGCGGCTCGGACAGGTTCGTCTGGCGGTTAGCGCTTGGAGTACTGCGTCCCGCGACGCGCCTTGCGGCGGCCCACTTTCTTGCGCTCGACCTCGCGCGCATCGCGGCTGACGAAGCCGGCGACCCGCAGCGACTTGCGCAGCGACTCGTCGTACTTGATCAGGGCGCGTGTGAGTCCCATGCGGATGGCGCCCGCCTGACCGGTGATTCCGCCGCCCTTCACGTGAACTGCGATATCGAACTTGCCGGCGAGCTGCGTCACCTCGAGCGGCTGGCGCACGATCATGCGGCCGGTCTCGCGTCCGAAGAACTCATCGAGCGGACGATGGTTGACCGTGATGCGGCCCGTGCCGGGATTGAGGTAAACCCGGGCGGTCGCCGTCTTGCGCCGGCCGGTGCCATAGTTTTGTGGGGCTGCCATGACTAGATCTCGAGTGGCTGTGGCTGCTGAGCCTGGTGGGGGTGCTCGCCACCGGCGAACACGTGCAGCTTCTTGAACATCCGGCGGCCGAGCGGATTCTTGGGAAGCATGCCCTTCACCGCGAATTCGATCGCGCGCTCGGGGTGCTCCTCCAGGAGCTTCGCCAGCCCGATCGACTTGATGCCACCGATGTAGCCGGTGTGGTGGTAGTAGATCTTGTCGGTGAGCTTGCGGCCGGTCACGCGCACCTTGCCCGCATTCACCACGACGATGTGATCACCCATGTCCACGTGAGGGCTGTAGCTCGGCTTGTGCTTGCCCTTCAGGCGATGGGCGATCTGCGAGGCCAGACGCCCCAAGGTCTTGCCGCTCGCATCCACGAGGTACCAGTCGCCCCGGACTTGGCCGGGCTTGGCGAATGCCGTACGCATCTCGATGACTCTCGATCACTCCGTGCCGGGGGCTCGTTCGAGCAGCCGCGGACCAGGTCCGAAAAAGGGCGGCAAGTGTACTCAAGGGACCCGGCCAATGCAAAGCAGCCCTGCCCGCTCGCGTCTATAATTACGGGCCATGAATCGAGATCGGCTCCTCGAGCCGCTCATCGCGGCCGCCGACCGGGCCTTGCGGGCGGTGAGCGGCTGCGTCCGCGCTTCGAGGGCCAATCCGGCCGCGGACCTGCCTGCCGAGGCCTCCCCCGACCTGTCCGATGCCGAGCAGCGCCAGGCGGCCGCTTTGATGCGCGTCAATCACGCCGGGGAGGTTGCCGCGCAGGCGCTCTATCACGGCCAAGCTTTGGGGGCGCGCAACCCCGCTACCCGGGAGCTGCTGCTCCAGGCGGCGCGGGAGGAATCCGATCACCTCGCCTGGTGTGAAGCGCGTCTCGCGGAGCTGGGCTCCCGCACGAGCCTCCTCAATCCGCTCTGGTACGCGGGCTCCTTCATGATCGGTGCCGTGGCGGCCGCCTTCGGCGACGAGGCAAGCCTGGGGTTCGTGCGGGAGACGGAGCGGCAGGTCGAGGGGCACCTGGACGAGCACCTGAGCCGGCTGCCCCCCGGCGATGCACGCAGTCGCGCCATCCTGGAGGTCATGCGGCAGGACGAAGCGCGGCACGGGGCGCAGGCACGTTCCGCTGGGGGTGCGGCGCTGCCGCTGCCCGTGCGGACCCTGATGCGAGAGACCGCTCGAGTCATGACCCGGACGGCCTACTGGCTTTAGATGCCCCCGTGCTTGCAGTTCTGTGGTCATATGTATAAAAGCTGTGTCGCGCGAAGGCGCCTCTGGGGGTCGAACATATGGAAGAAAACGTCAAGCCGCTGAGTGACATCCCGGCAATCAACCGCTTTTTGAGCTACTGCCGCATACGCACGGTGCCGTCCAAGACGGTGGTGATCCACGCGGGTGACTTGCCCGATGTCCTCTACTACATCATCAGCGGCTCGGTGGAGGTGATGATCGAGGACGAAGAAGGCAACGAGATGGTCCTCGCCTACCTCAACAAAGGCCAGTTCTTCGGCGAGATGGGCCTCTTCTACGAGCAGCCGACCCGCAGCGCCTGGGTTCGCACGCGCAATCAGTGCGAGCTCGCCGAGATGACCTACCCACGCTTCCGGCAGATCGCGGCGGAAAGTCCGGGCCTCATCTTCGAGCTGGCCACCCAGCTCGCCACCCGGCTCGACCGCACCAATCGCAAGCTCGGAGATCTCGCCTTCGTCGATGTGACGGGCCGCGTGGCCCACGCCATCATGGATCTGTGCGGCGAGCCGGATGCCATGACGCACCCGGAGGGCATGCAGATCAAGGTCAGCCGCCAGGAGCTGTCGCGCCTCGTGGGGTGCTCGCGCGAGATGGCGGGGCGGGTGCTCAAGGTGCTCGAGGAGCAGGGGCTGCTGCGGGCGACCGGCAAGACGATCGTGGTGTTCAACGCCCGGCCGAAGATGAAGACGCGACCCGTCATCATTCCTGCGAAGCCGACCGCCACCAAGGCAGCGCAGATCGTCGACGACGAGGATGACGACGACGACGACGAGGATTGAAGAAGGCCGGCGCCGGCACCGGGGATCTCAGGGCCGCCGCTCGCTCCGCTCGATCTGTCGGCGCATGGCGCCGATCGTGCTGCGGTAGTCTCCGCTTTCGAAGATTGCCGATCCCGCGACGAACGTATCGGCCCCGGCTCGCGCGATCTCCGCGATGTTCTCCACCTTGACGCCCCCGTCCACCTCCAGGCGAATGGGCTTGCCGAGCGCATCGATGCGTTGCCGCGTGGCAGCGATCTTGTCCAGGGCGTACCGGATGAAGCGCTGCCCCCCGAACCCGGGGTTCACCGACATGATGAGCACCATGTCGAGCTCCTCGAGCGTGTAGTCGAGGAAGCTGAGCGGTGTCGCCGGATTGAATACCAGGCCCGGGCGGCAACCATGCTCACGGATCAGATGAATGGTGCGATCGATGTGCTCGGTCGCCTCGGGGTGGAAGCTGATATACGTCGCGCCCGCCTGTGCGAAATCCGGAACGATGCGGTCGACCGGAGCGATCATGAGGTGCACGTCGATGAGCGCCTCGGGCTCGTGTCGATGCAGGGCCTCGCACACGACCGGCCCCACCGTGAGGTTGGGCACGTAGTGATTGTCCATCACGTCGAAGTGGATGAGATCGGCGCCCGCCTCGTGCACGGCGCGCACCTCCTCGCCCAGGCGGGCGAAGTCGGCCGACAGAATCGACGGGGCAATCCAGCTCGGTTGCATGGCTGAAAGTGTAGCAATACCCGGCGCGTACCGTGACTACAAGCCACGCCGCTCGCGAACGAGCTCGTACGCCTCGATGATCTGCTGCGTCCGCTGCTTTGCGTGCTCGATCATCGAGTCGGGCAGACCGTTCGCCTTCAGCTTATCGGGGTGATGGCGGCTCAACTGCCGGCGGTAGGCCTTGGCGACTTCCTCGTCGTCCGCGGTAGGCTCCACCGCCAGCACGCGGTAGGCCTGAGCGAGGTCGCTGGCGGCGCTCGCCCGCGACCTCGCGCCCGAGAAGCTGCCGCGGCGAATGCGCAGCACTGCCTCCATCTGCGCCAGCTCGAGCAGAGAGATCCCGAGTCGTGCGGCGATCCGTTGCAGCAGAGCGCGCGCGGTCGCATCCAGGTCGCGGCCGGCGAGCGCCACGCGCAGCTGCAGCTCGACGAACACGCGCAGCAAGTCCGGCCGGCCCACGCAGGCCCGTGCGAGGGTTGTCAGCGCCGCATCGAGCGCAAATGTGGGTTGCTTGCCTGCGGTGAAGTGCGCGATCGCAGCGCGCACCTGCGCTGGACCGAGCCGCAGCTCGGCCATCACGCCGCGGGCGGCCTCGATGTCCTGCTCCGAGACGCGGCCGTGTGCTTTGGCGATGTGGCCCATCACCTGGAAGGTGGTGCGGAAGAACAGATCGCCGACCGCCGCCGCATCCAGCGCGGGACCCGCGGGTTGCGGCCCCGCCGAGCTGGTGTCGAACTGATGGCCGAGGATCACGCCGAGCGCGGCCCCGACAGGGCCGAGCGCCAGCGCGCCCAGCACTCCACCGACGACTTTGCCGGTCCATTGCGCCATACAAGGGCTTATATTACCGGGTCATGGTCCCCGACATCGTTTACCGCACCGCGCTCTCGAGCCTCGAGAAAATCCACGAGGGGAAGGTGCGCGACAGCTACGCGATCGACGCCGACACGCTGCTGATCGTCACCACCGACCGGCTGTCGGCCTTCGACGTGGTGCTTCCCGATCCCATCCCGCACAAGGGCCGCGTCCTCAATCAAATCTCCAATTACTGGTTCGAGCGCACCCGGCACATCATTCCCAACCATCTGACCGGACTGCCGCTCGAGCATGCCGTGCACACCCCCGACGAGCTTGCGCTGCTTGCAGGCCGCGCGGTCATCGTGCGGCGCCTGCAGCCGCTGCCGATCGAGGCCGTCGTGCGCGGCTACCTCATCGGATCGGGTTGGAAGGACTACCGCTCGAGGGGCTCGGTCTGCGGCATCTGCCTGCCCCCCGGGCTCGAGCTTGCCGCTCAGTTGCCGCAACCGATCTTCACGCCCGCGACGAAGGCTCCCGCCGGCTCGCACGATGAGAACATTTCCTTCGCCGCGCTCGAGCGGCTGGTCGGGCCCGAGCGTGCGAGCGAGGTCCGGCGCGCAGCGCTGGCGCTGTATACGTTCGCGGCCCAGCATGCCCGCGCCCGCGGCATCATCATCGCGGATACCAAGTTCGAGTTCGGCATCGATCGGGACGGCCGGCTGACCCTCATCGATGAGGTCATCACTCCGGACTCCTCGCGCTTCTGGCCCGCGGACCGCTACCGCCCGGGGGTGAGCCCGCCGAGCTTCGATAAGCAATTCGTGCGCGACTACCTGGAGACTCTCGACTGGGACAAGACAGCCCCGGGCCCGCGCCTGCCGGCGGAGATCATCGCGCGAACGAGCGAGAAGTACCTCGAGGCGCTTGCCCGGCTGACGGGGCCTGCCGAGCGCTAGCGGACCACTCCGCGATCACCTCCTGGATCTTGCGCACGCCATCGGTGAGCGCCGCAGGTCCGGGCTGCAGGATGATCGCCGACTTCACCTCGCGCACGAAGCCGCTGCGCACCGCGGGGATCGCCTGCCAGCCCGGACGCGCGAGCATGCGCTCGGGACGGAATCTCTTGCCGCACCACGAGGCGAGGATGATGTCGGGCGCCCGCCGCGGCACTTCCATCACATCGGCGATGATGCGGCGCTTGCCGAGCGGCTCCCTCGCAAGCTCGGGAAAGCAATCCTCGCCGCCGGCGGCACCGATCAGCTCCGAGACCCAGCGGATGGCGGAGATCTGCGGCTCGTCCCACTCCTCGAAGTACACCCGCGGGCGCGCGGGGAACGACCGCGCACGCCGCTCCACCTGCTCCAGTCCCTCCTGCAGCTGCAGCGCGAGAGCCTCGGCCTTCCCCTGACACCCGATGAGACCTCCGAGCATGCGCACCATGCGCAGGATCTCCCCGATGCTGCGCTGGTTGAAGATATGGACCTCGATTCCGGCACGGATGAGATCCGCGGCGATCGGTGCCTGCAGGTCCGAGAACCCGAGGACCAGGTCGGGCTGCAGAGCGAGAATGCGGTCGATGCGCGCGCTGGTGAAGGCCGACACGCGCGGCTTCTCCTTGCGCGCACGCGCTGGGCGCACCGTGAATCCGGAGATGCCGACGATGCGCGCGTCCTCCCCGAGCAGGTACAGCGTCTCGGTGGTCTCCTCCGTGAGGCACACGATGCGCTCGGGATAACGCACGCCCCGCTCAGTCCCCGGCGATGGTCATCTCGGCGATGAGCATCGAGCCGGTATGGATCGATCCGCGCGAGTCGACATCGTCGCCGAGGGCGACGACGCTGCGGTACATGTCGCGCAGATTTCCCGCGATCGTCACCTCATGCACCGGGAAAGTCAGGGCACCATCCTGCACCCAGTAGCCGCTCGCGCCGCGGGAATAATCGCCGGTGACCGGGTTGACGCCCTGGCCCATGAGCTCGGTGACGAACAGCCCGTCCCCGGCGCGCCGCAGCAACGCCTCGAAGCTCAGCGTGTGGCCCGGCGCGGTGACGAAGAGGTTGTGCACGCCGCCGGCGTTGCCGGTGGTCTTCAGGCCGAGCTTGCGTGCCGAGTAGCTGTCGAGCACATAGCCCTGCAGAACGCCATCGCTCACCAGCTGCCGATCGCGCGTGGCGACGCCCTCATCGTCGAAGGGGCTGCTGCCGAGGCCTTTGTGGATGTGCGGCCGCTCCTCGATCTGCAGGAACGAGGGAAAGATCGTCTGGCCCGCCGAGTCGAGCAGAAAGGAGGCCTTGCGATACTGGCTCCCGCCGCGCACCGCGCCCAGGAAGCTGCGGTACAGGCCCCGCGCCATCTCCGGTGCAAACACCACCGGCGCCCGGCGCGTGGCGAGCTTGCGCGCGCCCAGCCGGGCGACCGCCCGCTCCCCGGCGTGCCGGCCGATGCTCTCGGTATCGTCCAGGTCGCCCGGGTCGCGCGTCGTCGAGTACCAGTAATCGCGCTGCATGTCCTCGCCTTGCTGGGCGAGCAGCACGCAGCTGACGGTGTGCGAGGTGCTCGCATAGCCGCTCAAGAACCCGTGCGAGTTGCCATACACGCGCACGCCGCGCTGGCTCGAGACCGAGGCGCCCTCGGAGTTCGTCAGCTTCGCATCGACTGCGAGTCCGGCGGCTTCGCATGCGCGCGCCAGGGCGACGGCGTCGTCGGGCTCGATGTCCCAGGGGTGATAGAGATCCAGATCGGGAATCTGCCGAGCCAGATCCTCCGGATCGGCGAGCCCTGCAGCCGCATCCTCGGCGGTGAAGCGCGCGATCGCGCAAGCCTTCTCGACCGTCGCACGCACCGCTGCCGCCGCCAGGTCGGCCGTGCTTGCAGAGCCCTTGCGCTTGCCGAAATAGACGGTCACGCCCAGGCCGCGGTCGCGCTGGTATTCGACCGTGTCGACCTCGCCGAGCCGCACCGTCGCGGTCAGCCCGCGCTGCAGGCTCGCATCCGCCTCGCACTGGGTGGCGCCGCAACGGCGCGCCTCCTCGAGCGCGAGGCTCACGATGTCCGACAGTCCGGGGATTCTTGCTGGATCGACTTCCTGCGGCATGGGGTCGTGCTGATTTCTGCTGCTGGCTGCCGCAGAATTGTAGCGGTTCCCGGCATGGGGGAGATGCGACAATTTCCGACCAGGATCCAGGGCCGCCCGAGGCGCCCCCGCCCAGCAAGAGCGCGCGCAAGCGCACCGCGCAGGCTGCGCAGCAGCTCGGGGAGGAGCTGATCGGCCTGCCCGATGCGCAGCTCGAGCCTCTCGGGCTTCCGGAGCCCCTGCTCGATGCCATCCGCGCGGCGCGCGGGATCCGCAGTCGCGGCGCCGGCGCGCGGCAGCGGCAATACATCGGCCGGCTGATGAGAGATCTCGACCCGACGGGGATCCGCGCAGCGCTCGAGGAGCGGCGTGCGCGCGCAGCACTCGAAGCCGCGCGCTTCCGGATGATCGAGTCGTGGCGGGCGCGCCTGATCGCTCAGCCGCTCGAGACGCTCGAGGAGCTCGCGCGGCTGCATCCGCACATCGACCGCAATGCCTGGCACAGCGCGATCGCCGCGGCCCGCGCCGAGCAGGCGCAGTCCGCGACCGCAGCGGGGGGCGCCCCGCGCCAGCTGTTCCGAATGCTGCGCACCCTGTTCCAATAGCTCATGTCTGATCCGATAGATTGGCCCTACCGGCCGTTTGACCAGGCATCGCTCGAGTGCCGATCGGCCGCAAAGGGTCGGACAGGCTCCAAGGCGGAAGCTACAATGGCACCATGCAAGCTCTGGTCGGCATCATCATGGGCTCCGCCTCTGATTGGGACACCATGCGCCGCGCGGGCGAAACGCTCGATGAGCTGCAAGTCCCCTGGGAGGTGCGCGTGGTGTCGGCGCACCGCACACCCGATCTGCTCTTCGAGTATGCCGCAACCGCCCGGGAGCGTGGCCTGGAGGTCATCATCGCCGGCGCCGGAGGCGCCGCGCATCTCCCGGGGATGACCGCCGCCAAGACGCTTCTACCGGTGCTCGCAGTACCCGTGCAATCGCAAGCCCTGAGCGGGCTCGACTCCTTGCTGTCCATCGTGCAGATGCCCGCGGGCGTGCCCGTTGCGACCTTCGCGATCGGCGGGGCAGGGGCCGTCAATGCGGCGCTCGCCGCCGCGCAGATTCTCGCTCTCAAACATCCCTCGATCGAGCAGGCACTGCGCGCGTTCCGCGAGCGTCAGACCGCCTCGGTGCTCAAGCATCCCGACCCGCGCAGCGCGAGCAAGTCATGACCATCGGCGTGATGGGCGGCGGCCAGCTCGGCCGCATGC
This sequence comes from Steroidobacteraceae bacterium, assembly GCA_035524075.1. Lineage (GTDB taxonomy): Bacteria > Pseudomonadota > Gammaproteobacteria > Steroidobacterales > Steroidobacteraceae > JASHUC01. The sequence goes on from DATKPP010000027.1 coordinate 232,504, forward strand.
TCGCCCTGGCGGGCTATCCGCTCGGGCTCGACTTCGTCTTTCTCGATCGCTCGCCGAGTGCCCCGGCGGGGCAGGTCGCCCCGCTCCTGTGCGCCGAGTTCACCGACCGGCAGCGGCTCGCCGAGCTCGGCGCGCGCGCGGATGTGGTCACCTTCGATTGGGAGAACGTTCCCGTCGAGCCGCTCGATGCGCTCGGCTGTCCGGTGCGCCCCTCGCTGGCAGCCCTCGCGACCGCTCAGGATCGAGCGCGCGAGAAGCGCCTGTTCGAGCGGCTGCGCATTCCCACCACGCGCTGGCGCAGCATCGAATCCCCGCGCCAGCTGGCGCGGGCCGCGCGCGCGATCGGCATGCCCGGCATGTTGAAGACGCGCCGCCTGGGCTACGACGGGAAAGGACAGGCGCTGGTGCGCACGTCCGATGGGCTCGAGGAGGCCTGGCAGCAGCTCGGGGCCGTGCCGCTCATCTACGAGGAGTTCGTGCCCTTCGATTGCGAGGTGTCGATCATCGGGGCGCGGGGGCGCAACGGCGACACCGCGATCTATCCGCTCTGTCTCAACAGTCACGCGGGTGGGATGCTGCGTCTCACCCGTGCGCCCTTCGGGTCGGCGCGGCTGCAGCGGCTTGCCGCGCGCTATCTCCACCGGGCACTCGAGCACTTTCGCTATGTCGGAGTGCTCACGCTTGAGTTCTTCGTCCACGACGGACGGCTCATCGCGAACGAGATGGCCCCGCGGGTGCACAACTCCGGACACTGGACCATCGAGGGCGCGGTGACCAGCCAGTTTGAGAACCACGTGCGTGCGGTTGCGGGCCTGCCGCTCGGCACCACGCGCCCGCGCGGACATTGCGCGATGATCAATCTGATCGGCGAGCTGCCCCCGCGTGCGCGGCTCCTTGCGCATCCGGGCCTCCATCTGCACGAGTACGGCAAGGAGTCCCGGCCGGGACGCAAACTCGGGCATTGCACCTTCGTTGCGGCCTCAACGCGCGCGCGCGACCGCTGGGTACGGGGGTTGCTGCCCGAGTTGGCCCCGGACCTGCGCATCCCGTAGTAAGATCGGCTCCGATATTGCACATCGCTTGCGCTGCGGGCCCCAAGCCGACCGATCCAATGTACCTCGAGCTGTTCAAATTGAAGGAGCTGCCGTTCCGGTTGAGTCCGGACCCGCAGTTCCTTTATTTGAGCAAGCAGCACGCCCGCGCCAAGGCGTACATGGAGTCCACGATCTGGTTCACGGATGGATTCGTCGTGATCACGGGCGAGATCGGCTCGGGCAAGACGACCCTCATCGAATCGTTCCTGCAGGAGATCCAGCGCGACGTGGTCGTCGCGCAGATCAATCAAACGCAGGTCTCGGCGGTGGACTTCCTGCAGGCGGTGCTGGTGCAGTTCGGATTCTCGCCGTTCAAGATGAAGAAGGCCGAGCTCATCGCGACCATCAACAACTTCCTCGTCGAGCAGTACGCCGCCGACCGCAAGGTGCTGCTGATCGTGGACGAGGCGCAGAATCTCTCGCTGCGGGTGCTGGAGGAGGTGCGGCTGCTCTCCGGGGTCGAAACCACCAAGGAGAAGGTGCTGCGCATCATTCTCGCGGGTCAGCCCGAGCTGAACGAGAAGCTCGATGCGCCCGAGCTGGTGCAGCTCACGCAGCGCATCCGCTTGCGGTTCCATCTGGGGACACTCTCGCCCGCCGAGATGCGCGGCTACATCCAGCATCGGCTCGAGGTGGCCGGCGCCGCGGATCGGGAGATCTTCGCCGAGGCGACCTTCCCGGAGATCTTCCGCTACACGGGCGGGGTGCCGCGCCTGGTCAACACGCTGTGCGACACCGCGATGATGTCCGCGTACGGCGTCGATCGCGACCACGTCATTGCGGACGACATTGCCTCCGCGGTGCAGGAGCTGCGCTGGGTCGAATTCCAGGCGCGAACTCAGCAGCACTCGCGAAGCCAGGCCGAGAGCGGGGCTCCCGCTCGCAGCGCCGTGGACGGCACGCGCGAGCTCGTGGGCAAGCTCATCATCGCCACCGAGGGACGCACGCTATCGGAGATCCCGCTGAAGCTCGGGCGCGTCATCATCGGGCGCACGGCCGATAACGACGTGCAGATCGATAGCCGCTTCGTCAGCCGCCACCACTGTCAGATCATCGCGACCGGCCAGGGCTGCGTCGTCGAGGATCTGAACAGCACCAACGGGATCCACGTGCAGGGCAAGCGGGTGCGCCGTCACAATCTCAACGACGGCGACGTGGTGGTCATCGGCAAGCACGAGATCATGTACGTGGATGAGCGCCTGTCGGCCAGACGCAAGGACTTCACCGAGACCGTGCCGGGAGCGCAGGCGCCCGCGCCGCAGCCCGAAACGGGCGAGGGTCCGGCCTAGTCCGGGCTCTCGCCGGGCTTGGGTCCCTGCTCCGCGAGCGCATCGGGTCGCTCGTATTCGGCGCGCATCTGCCGGTAATTGCGCCGCCTGAGCCACACGACGATGCCCGCGAGCAGCAGCGCGAGCCCTGGCAGGCCCAGAATCAGGCTCGCAAGCGGGGAGGATGCTCGGTAGCTGGCGGCCAGCGCGAGACCGCCCAGCACGATGTAAATCCCGGGAAGGACCTCGTAGAGGGGTCTCGCCAGTCGCAGCCCGGGGTGCCTCATGGGCGCCAAGCTTAGCCTTGCCCTGGCGCCAGTGCCAAAGCGGGCGAGCGTTCCGGGGCGTACGTCTCCTTGCGGGGGCTCAGGCGATCGAATCGCGCCGCCCGGTCACGAGCGCGATGAGTCTACCGAAGAGTGAGGGCTTCCAGCCTTCCACTCCCATGTCGGTGCGTGGAGCAATCTTGCGCCGCGCAAGCTCGGACACGAGGTCCGGGGGCAGCTGCAATCTCGGTTCGTTGATGGCGCGTTCGACGTTCATCGCAAGAGCTCCTCGTCAGAACAGTGGTCGGCTCTCTCGAGCCACACGAGCAAGCTACGATCCCGCGACGAAGCTCGGCGTGCCGGGCTTCACAGCTTCATCGACTTGCCGCCATCCGCCGCGCCGAGGGCGCGCACTGTAGCCGCATGCCGACGTAGCCACGCGCGGACATGCGGACCTCTACGTATTATGCAAGCGCAGCGTTGCGATGATATGTCCGCCGTGCATCGCGGCGGCGCACGCGCAGCACGCCGTCTCAGCCGGTGCCACCCACGGTGAGCCCGTCCACCCTGAGCGTCGGCTGGCCCACTCCGACCGGCACGTTCTGCCCTTCCTTGCCGCAGGTTCCCACACCTGCATCGAGCTGCAGGTCATTGCCCACCATGCTCACGCGCGTGAGCACATCGGGCCCGTTGCCGATGAGCGTGGCGCCCTTGAGTGGCGCGCCCAGCCGTCCATTCTCGATGGCATACGCCTCGCTCGCCGAGAACACGAATTTTCCCGAGGTGATATCGACCTGTCCGCCGCCGAAGTTCACGGCGTAGATCCCGCGCTCGACCGAGCGGATGATCTCCTCGGGTGCGTGCGGGCCAGGTCGCATGTAGGTGTTCGTCATGCGTGGCATCGTCACGTGCGCGAAGGACTCGCGCCTGCCGTTGCCGGTGGAGCGCTGGCCCATGAGCCGCGCATTGAGCTTGTCTTGCATGTAGCCGCGCAGGATGCCGTTCTCGATGAGAGTGGTGCAGCCGGTCGGTGTGCCCTCATCGTCGATGTTGAGCGAGCCGCGCCGCCGCTCGAGCGTGCCGTCATCCACCACCGTGCACGCGGGCGTCGCAACTCGCTCCCCGATGCGATTGGCAAAGGCCGAGGTGCCCTTGCGATTGAAGTCACCCTCCAGCCCATGGCCGATCGCCTCGTGCAGCAGCACACCGGGCCAGCCCGGGCCGAGCACGACGGTCATCATGCCGGCGGGGGCCGCGACGGCCTCGAGATTGACGAGGGCCTGTCGCACCGCCTCGCGTCCAAGCGCGAGCGGCCGGTCGTCCGCGACCAGCTCCGCGAGCGTGAAGCGCCCGCCGCCGCCGGAGTATCCCTGCTCGCGCCGGCCGTTCTGCTCCACGATGACCGAGACATTGAAGCGCACGAGGGGACGCACATCCGCCGCAAGCTCCCCGTCGCTGTTGGCGACGAGCACGATCTCCTGCACGGCAGTGACGCTCGCCATGACCTGCACCACGCGCGGGTCGAGCGCGCGCGTCTCGCGATCCACTCGCTCGAGCCAGGCAACCTTGTCCGCATCGGAAAGGGTGGCCACGGGGTCGATGGGCAGATAGAGCTGATGCCCGGCACGGGCTTGCCAGGCCTGAACCGAACGGTCGGCGCCGCGCACGGCGATGGCCCGCGCAGCCCGCGAGGCCTCCTCGAGCGCAGGGAGGATGATCTCGTCCGAGTAGGCAAATCCGGTCTTCTCACCCGACAGCGCACGCACCCCGACGCCTTGCTCGATTGCGGCGCTGCCTTCCTTGACGATCCCATCCTCGAGCGCCCACGACTCCTCGTGCGCGAGCTGAAAGTACAGGTCGGCCGCATCGACGGCATGGGTGAGCACCTGCCCCACCACGCGGTCGAGCCGCGAATCGTCCAGTCCGCTCGGCCGCAGGATCAGCTCGCGCGCGATGGTGAGCGCATCGCGATGCTCTTCACGATTATCCATAACGTCTGCCTGCCGGAGTTTCCTCGATGGCCTGATTCAGGAGCTTACATCACACGGTGGCGCAGGGCCGGAAAGCTCGCGCGGGACTCGCCCTGGCCCTCCAGGTCGATCTCGCACACGACGACGCCCTGCCCACGAGGCTTGCGTCCCAGCACGCGCCCCCAGTAGTCGATTATGAGGGTGTCGCCGTAAGTTTCACGTCCGCTCGGGTGAATTCCCGATTGCGCGGGCGCGATCACGTAGCAGAGATTCTCGATGGCGCGTGCGCGCAGCAGCGTCTCCCAGTGAGCGCGTCCGGTCGGCGCCGTGAAGGCCGAGGGGACGCTGAAGAGCTGCGCGCCCGAGAAGCTCAGGCTGCGGAAGAGCTCCGGGAAGCGCACGTCGTAGCACACCGAGAGCCCGAGCTTGCCGGCGGGTGTTTCGGCCACCATGAGCTCGCTCCCGGGGGCGATGTGGGCCGATTCGAGGTAGCGCTCCTGCCGGCCGGGTAGGTCCACGTCGAAGAGGTGAATCTTGTCGTAGCGCGCAACCAAGCGCCCCTCGCCGCTGAAGAGCAGCGAGGCGGCAGCCACGCGCTCCTCGGGCGGTCTCTGCAGCGGCACCGTGCCGCCCACGATCCACAGGCGCAGACGGCGGGCCGCCGCGGCGAGAAAGTCCTGGATGGGACCGCGACCGGCAGGCTCGGCCACCTTGCGCTTGTCGGCATCGTGCAGGCCCATGAAGGCGAAGTTCTCGGGGAGCACGGCGAGCACTGCTCCGGAGCGGGCCGCGCTCTCCAGCAGCTGGCCGGCGACGGTGAGGTTGGCCTGGACATCGGCCCCCGAGGTCATCTGCAAAGCGGCCACCTTCATTTGTCGCTTCCTTCGATGCGGACCTCGGGTGCGTCCCACGTGCCGCCCAGATGCAGCTGCGCGCTGGTGTGGTCCGCACCCGTGATCAAATCGTGCAGCGCCATCCACGCGGCCGCCACGCGCGGAGTGGCGAGAAAGCTCCGGAGCGTCGCGGGCAGCTGCTCATTGCCCTGGAGGATCCACGCCGTGCAATCGTAGTCTCGCGTCGTGAGCCCGATGCGGCCGTCCAGACGAATCTCCGCGTCGCCATCGAATTGCAGATCCGCGGTCGTGGCGGTGCCACCGCGCAGAGCATAGTCGGCCGCCAGTCGCGAGAACGCGAGGGCGGGCTCGGTCAGCGGCGTGGAGGAATCCGCGAGCAGCGCTGCGACCGGCAGCAGCGCAAACGGCACGCCGTCGTCGCCCGGCACGGCGCGCAGCGAGCCGTTCGTGAGCTCGACGCTCAGGTGTCCGCTCACGTTCGCAAGCCACGCCGGATCGAGCGGTGACACCTCGCGCGGCCATTCCACGTCGCCCCTCAGCAGGGCATCGGCCGAGGTGAGGTCGGCTCGAAAGCCGAAATCGCGCAGCGTCTGGGCAGCATCCCGACTCGCCAGCACGAAGTGCGCGCGGCAGGCCTCGGGGGTGCGGCAGCCGATCGTCGCCTGGAGATCTTGAGTCTGTCCGGCCAGGCGCACCGGGTAGACCAGCAGCGTGCCCGCACGCTGTGCGACGTGGGCATCGAGTGCGCCGAGCGAGCGGCCATGCCAGAGAATCTCGTCGGCTTGCACTTCGGAGGTGATACCGAGCGCGCCGAGCAGAGGCGCAAGCGCCAGGGGCGCCGGCGAGTCCTGGAGATCGATCCGCTCGAGGTGCACCTTCACGGGCAGCTGTGCTGCTGCCGCGTCCGGCCAGTCGATCGTGCCGGAGAGGGCCGGTGAATCGAGCCGGAGGGTCGCCCCATCGCGCCCCGATACAATGCCCGGCTGCGTCCGCGCGGTCAGCGACACCTCCGGATAGCGGCGGCCTGCGAGCGTGAGCTCCCCCACCTTCAGATCGGCTTCGACCGGGAGCGCTTCGGGAACGGCGGCAAGCCTGCGCCACAGGATGAGCCAGGCGGGCAAATCGACGCTGTCGAGCCTTCCGCGCAGCTCGAGCAAGCCCTTGGTCGCATCGGCGCGCGAGGCATCGAGGAGGCGCTGCGCGGGGCTGTCGCCGAATTGCAGCAACCCGCCGCGCACGAGCCACACACCGTCATCCTGCGCAGCAAGCTCGAATGCGCCGCGCACGTTCTCACCCGCCACACGCGCACGTCCCAACCCGTCCGATGCCGTCACGTCCACGTGAAGTGGCGAGGGCTGTCGCTCGGGCTTGGCGAGTGGGTCGGGCAGCTGGCTCGAGATTCCGACGAACGAGGCATCTGCGCGGGCGTGCCAGGCATGCTCGGCCGGGTCCCACACGAGCTCGCCCCTCCAGTCGGTCCGGCCGGCTACGCGCGCGCCTCCGGTATCGATCCCGCTCGCCGCAACCAGCTCCCGCGCATCGAGCGCTCCGTCGGCCTGCACGGACAGACCCGGGCCACCGCGCTCGCGCTCTGCCAGGTGCAGGGTGGTCACGCCCCCGAGCCATGTGGCATGCAGTGTCGAGCGCAGCAGGCGGCCGGATGAGACCCAGACCGTGCCCCGAACCTGCTCGAATGGCGGCAGCTGAGGCGCCACTTGCACCCGATCCGCATCGATGGCAGCGCTCAGCTGCACGGCACCCGCGGCGGTGGTATCCAGATGCAAGATCACCCCGCCGCGCCCCTGCAGATCTCTCATCGCGAGCGCGAGGCCCGTTGCGGGTGAGCGGCTGAGCCACGACAGCAGTTCCTCGATGCGCCCACCGGCCGCCCCCTCGATTCGCACCTGGGGCTCGCCGCCGGGACCCCACGAGGCCTCGAGCGATGCGACTTGCAGGGGACCGATCGTGGCTCCGCGAGTCACAAGCTGCCAGTGAGCCGGGGAGATCTCACGCAGGTCGAAAGACCCTTGCAGCCGTCCCACCGCGAGATCCCCCGGCCGTACGGCAAGCTCGTCCGCGTGAACCTCGACCGAGGCATCGTGCAGCTGTCCCTTCACGAGGGTGGCGCTCACACGGAGGTTGCCGATCCCAGCGGACGGCAGATAGGGCGCGCCCGGCCAGCTCGCGCGCACCAGGTCGCTCCAGCCGCCAAAGCGCAGACCGCGACCCTCGAAGCTGAGCCTTCCGTCCGAGAGCAATTGCCGGGGGCGACTGGTGAACTGGAGCGCAAGAGTCGCTGCACGCCCGAGACGCTGGGGCAGAAAGGCCTGCGCGTAGACCCTCCAGGTCTGCCCGGAACGCAGCAGCATCGCGCGGCGCACATCCACTCGATCACTCCCGGACGCATGCGCAGGATCGGGCACCGTGAGGATGGCATCCTGGATGTCCACGCGGCCGCCGGGCCAGCGCTCGAGAAGCTCCGTCGCCGCGGATGCCGCCGCGGATGATCGCCCTCCCGTGCGCATCGGCTGCGCTGTGGCCGGGGACTTGAGTCTCGCGAGGTCGATGTCCGGTGCGATGAGGGTCACGCGCTGCGCCTCGAGCTCGCCGGTGTGCATGGCGTGCCACACATCGAAGTCCACGATCAGCTTCGAGGCGGTGAGAAGCGCGCGCCCCCCCGGCTCGCCCAGCTCCACGGCGCCGAACACCGCCTCCGGCCCGTACCAGCCCCAGGAGACCCCGAGCTCGTTGAATCGCACATCGAGGCCCGTGCGAGTGCGGACCAGGCGCTCCAGAGCCGCGCGATACTGCGGCACCCGCGCCAGGGCGATCCGGTAAGCGAGGAACGTCACGCCGCACAGGGCACCCAGGGCGAGAAGCACTGGAAGAGTCCAGCGCCCGCCCGCGGCGCGCGCGCCCTGGCCTCGAGAGGTCTCCTCCATCGAATCCATGCTGTGATGCGCCTCGCTAGATCAGGACGACATCGTATTGATCGGCTCCGTACAGCGCCTCGACCTGCAGGCGAATCGGCCGGCCGATCTGTGCCGTGAGCTCCGCGAGGGCGGCCGACTCGTCCGAGAGAAGCAGATCCACCACGTCCTGATGCGCGAGTATCAGCAGCTCACGGCTCGCGAACTGCCGGCTCTGCCGCACAATCTCGCGAAAGATATCCTGGCAGACGCTCTCCGCGGTCTTCACGAATCCTCGCCCCTCGCAACCCGGACACGGCGCGCACAGCAGGTGCTGCAAGCTCTCGCGCGTGCGCTTGCGCGTCATCTCGACCAGTCCGAGTGGGGAAAGGCTCACGATGCGCGTTTGCGCGCGATCCGCTGCCAGCGCGCGCTCGAGCGCGGTGAGAACCTGGCGGCGGTGGGTCTCCTCGGTCATGTCGATGAAATCGATGATGATGATCCCGCCGAGGTTTCTCAGGCGCAGCTGCCGCGCGATCGCGAGCGCCGCCTCGAGGTTGGTGCGGAAGATCGTCTCCTCGAGGTTGCGGTACCCGACGTACCCGCCGGTGTTCACGTCGATCGTGGTCATCGCCTCGGTTTGATCGATGACGAGGTGGCCGCCGGATTTGAGCGGGACCTTGCGATCGAGCGCTCGGGTCACCTCCTCCTCGATGCCATGCAGGTCGAAGAGCGGGCGCGATCCGGCGTACAGCTCGATGCGCGCCGCGCCTTGCGGCAGGAAGGCCGTGGCGAAGGAGACCATCCGCTCGTGCTCGCTCGGGCTGTCCACGATCACCCGGTTGACCCCGCGGGCGAGCTCGTCGCGAATCACACGCAGCGTGAGCGGCAGATCCTCGTGCACGATTGCACCGGGGGGTGTGCGCGCGGCCACCGAGCCGACGTGCTGCCAGAGCTTGCCGAGATAGGTCATGTCCGCGCCGAGAGCCTCGGGGGATGCGCCCTGCGCTGCCGTTCGCGCGATGTGCCCACCGCTGGAGTTGGGCTCGATGAGACTCGTGACGGCCGACTTCAGGCGCAGCCGTTCGGCCTCCTCCTCGATGCGCGCCGACACGCCCACGCCCTCCCCGCGCGGCAGATACACGAGGTATTGCGAAGGCAAGGCGATGAAGGTCGTCAGGCGCGCGCCCTTGGTCCCGATCGGATCCTTCACCACCTGCACCAGGATCTCATCGCCCTCGCTCACCAGGCGGCGAATGTCATCGACCGGCGGCAGGCTCACGATGGTGTCCTCGGGCCGAGCGAGCGCGATGTCCGCCACGTGCAGAAAGGCGGTGCGCTCGAGGCCCACGTCGACGAACGCGGCTTGCATCCCCGGCAGCACCCGCGAGACACGCCCCTTGTAGAGGTTGCCGACGATCCCGCGCCGGCTGGCGCGCTCGATCTGCACCTCCTGCAGCGCGCCGTTCTCGAGCAGCGCGGCGCGCGTCTCGCGCGGACCGACGTTGACGTAGATCTCCGTCCCGGTGCCCGGCTCGCGCAGCAGCTTGTCCGCGGGCACGCTCATCGCGTTCTGGGCAGCCCCAGCCCGCAGGGCACACCTGCGGCGCGCAGGAGCTGCGCAGTCTCGTAGAGCGGCAATCCAACCACGCCCGAGAAGCTGCCTCGCAAGCACTCGACGAACACCGCACCCAGCCCCTGGATCGCATAGCCGCCCGCCTTGTCCTGCGGCTCCCCGGTCTCCCAGTAGGCGACGCGCTCCTCCTCGCTCATCGCCCGCAGCCGCACGGTGCTCTCGCTCAGTGCGCTCGCCACACCGCCGGGGGTGGCGAGCGCCACGGCGGTCAACACCTGGTGGGCGCGCCCGGCGAGGCATGCGAGCATCGCTAGGCCATGCTCGCGGTGCTGCGGCTTGCCGTACACCTCCTCGCCCAGCACCACCGCGGTATCGGCCGCCAGCACGGCGGAGCGCGGCCGGTGCGAGCTCACGCGGAGCGCCTTCTCGCGCGCCAGACGCAGCACGTAATCGCTGGGGGATTCTGCCGGCAGGCGAGTCTCATCGATGTCGGCGGGCGCCACCTCGTGCGCCACGCCGATCTGCGCGAGAAGCTCGCGCCTGCGCGGCGAGGCCGAGGCGAGCCAGAGCATGGGCGGGGGTGGCGTGCGCGGACTCATTGCTCGCAGCTCACTGGCGGTGATAGGGGTGGCCCGCGAGCACCGTGTGCGCGCGGTACAGCTGCTCGGCGAGAACCACGCGCACGAGAGCATGCGGCAAGGTCAGTCGCGAGAGCGACCAGGTGAGATCGCTGCGCTCGAGCACGGCAGGAGCGAGCCCGTCGGGACCGCCGATCAGGAAGCTGAGATTGCGACCCTCACGCATGCGCTCGCCGAGCCAGCTCGCAAGCTCGAGTGTCGAGAGCTCGCGCCCGTGCTCATCGAGTGCGACGACATAGTCATCGCGATGCAGCTCCGAGAGCAGCCGCTCGCGCTCGACCTCGATCGCCTGCGAGCTCTTGCGCGCGCCCTCGCGCGGGCCGGGCTCGAGCTCCTGCAATGCGAACTTGAGCGGTACTGGGAGGCGCCGCAGGTAATCGGCAACGCCCTCGCCGACCCACGAAGGGGCGCGCCTTCCCACGGCGATCACCCGGATGCGCATCGAGAGTCCATGCGACCAGCCGCATGCACCGGGCTTACTCGGGCGACCTGCCTCCTGCGGTGCGCCGCGCCGCATGCGACTCGGGCGCTTCCCACAGGTGCTCGAGCCCGTAGAGCGCACGGACACGCGGCAGCATGACGTGCAAGATGACGTCGTTGAGGTCCACCAGCACCCACTCGCCCTCGCGCTGCCCCTCCAGACCCAGGGGACGGATCCCGGCCATCTTCACGCGCTCGACCACCCGCTCCGCAATCGACCGCACGTGCCGATCCGAGTGCCCCGAGGCGATGATCATCGTATCGGCGATATCGGTGAGACCCCGCACATCGAGAACCCTGACCTCGGCCGCCTTCATGTCATCGAGCGCTGCGGTCACCACGGACTGTGTACTGTGCGCCGACGGGGCGCGCTTTCGAGGGTTCGTCATATTAGGGAAAGCTTCTCCTTTTGCAGCTCATGTGTCCGCGGCAGCTCAGGTCCCGGGCAGACTCCTGGCCCGAGCATAGCACCCGGTCTCGTAGATGATCCGGCGGACCGCGTCGGGCACCAGATACAGGGGGTCACGGCCCGCCTCGAGCAGCTGTCGCAGCTCCGTCGAGGAGATCTCGAGCTGCGTACCCGCGCGGACGTAGATGTGGCCCGCTCGCTTCTCCTGCAAGTCTCTGATGCTGCCGGTGCCGCGATCGACCATCACCTCGCCGAGCGGGCCGCGCGTGGGGACCTTCCAGCCGGGCCGATGCGCCACCACGAGGTGTGCCAGGTCGAACAGCTCGCGCCAGCGATGCCAGTTGGGCAGCCCGAGAAACGCATCCATGCCGAGCAGCAGACAGAGCGAGCGATCGGGATTCTCGGCGCGCAGCTCGGTCAGGGTATCGATCGAGTAGGACACTCCCGAGCGGCGTACCTCGCGATCGTCCACGACGAAGCTCGCCTGCCCGGCGACCGCAGCCTTCACCATCGCCAGGCGGACCTCGGCGCTCGCCGAGAGCTCGGCGCGATGCGGCGGGTTGCCGGTCGGCAGGAAGCGCACCTCCGCAAGTCCGAGCACCTGGCCAAGCTCGAAGGCCGTACGCAGATGTCCGTAATGAATGGGATCGAAAGCGCCGCCAAAGAGCCCGATCGGTTGCATTGCGCTCAAGCTGCGACCAGAGGGAAAGCGGAGCGGCCGCACAGCTCGCACGCGAGCAGCGCAAGCTCCTGCCAGGCGTTGCCCGCCAGCCGCCCCTTGGCCATGGCGTCGGCGCGCACCGCGCGCTGGATCAGGCGCGCCTGGCGAAGCCGCGCCCCGGGGGTGGGGGGCCCCTGGCCGCCCCAGCGCTCGCGCATGCCCTTCGTCACGGCCCACAGTACGAGCGGCAGCTCGACGCCCTCCTGCTCCAGGCCATCGAGAACACGCAGCGCCCGGCTGAGCTGTCCCGCACCCAGCGCGCTGGAAAGCTCGCCCACGTCGAATCGCGCGCTATCCGCGGTCCCGGCGAGAACGCGCTGCGTGTCCAGGCGCTCGCCTGGGAACAGGAGCCTCAGCTTCTCGAGCTCCTGCTGGGCGGCGAGCAGGTTGCCCTCGGTGCGCTCGGCGAGCAGCTCGAGTGCGGCGGGGTCGGCTTGCAGTCCGAGCTGCCGGCAACGTCTCTCGAGCCAGGCGGGCAGCCGCTCCCGCGCGATCGGCCACACCGCGACCCAGGCCCCGCGGGCCTCCGCGGCCTGCACCCAGGCAGCGCCCTGCGCGTCCCGATCCAGGCGTCCCGTCACGATGAGGAGCAAGGTGTCCTCATCCGCGAACCGGATGAGGTGCTCGAGCGCGCGGCCGCCGGTCACACCCGGCTTGGCCTGGAGCTTCAGCTCGATCACACGGCGCGTCGCAAAAAGCGACAAGGTGCTGGCGGCGGCCCGGACGGAATCCCAGTCCGTGCCGCGCTCGAGAACGTGCACTTCCCGCTCGGTGAAGCCGAGCGCACGGGCGCGTGCGCGGACGGCATCCGCCGCCTCGCCTGCAAGCAGCGGCTCGTCTCCGGAGATCAGATAGACCGGGCTCAGCTGCTGCGCGAGCTGGCGAGCGAGAGCGTCGAGAGTGAGCTTCAAGTGGGAACTTAGCGGTCTTTCGGGCGATGATTGGATGCTACCTGCGGTATATATTGGGGCATCCAGCCGATTTGGGCCAACATGTCTGCCGCGATTGGAAAAGCCGGCCGTCGCGAGGCGCCCTCCAGGACGGGGGTGGTCAAACGTCTCTACCCCGCGGTCGAGCCGTACTCGACTGGGCACCTGCGCGTGTCCGAGCTGCACGAGATCTACTGGGAGGAGTGCGGCAACCCACGCGGCAAGCCCGCAGTGTTTCTGCACGGCGGTCCCGGCGGCGGCACCGATGCGAAGATGCGCAGCTTCTTCGATCCGCGCCGTTACCGGCTGGTGCTCTTCGACCAGCGCGGCTGCGGAAAAAGCCGTCCCCATGCGAGCCTGGTGGATAACACGACCTGGCACCTGGTGGACGACATCGAGAAGCTTCGCGCTCACCTTGGCATCGAGCGCTGGCTCGTGTTCGGAGGCTCATGGGGCTCGACGCTCGGCCTCGCCTATGCGCAAGCCTATCCGCGGCGCGTCACTGCGCTCGTCTTGCGCGGCATCTTCCTGCTCAGGCGCTGGGAGCTCGATTGGTTCTATCAAAATCCCGGCGGGGCCGCGGCGATCTATCCGGACCTGTGGGAGCATTATGTCCAACCGATCCCGGTGGCCGAGCGGGGGGACCTGATCGGCGCCTTCCATCGGCGGCTCACGGGCGAGGATCGTGAGGAGCTGCACCGCGCGGCGCGCGCCTGGGCCATCTGGGAGGGCGCGACGAGCTTCCTGAAGCTCAATCCGAGCTATGTGGCGAAGTTCCAGGACGACAGCTACGCCGCGGCGTTCGCGCGCATCGAATGCCACTACTTCATCAATCGCGGCTTCCTGCGCAGCGACGATCAGCTCATCGCCGACACCGCCCGCATCCGGAGCATCCCCGCGGTGATCGTGCAGGGGCGATACGACGTCGTCTGCCCGATGCGCAGCGCGTGGGACCTGCACTGCGCGTGGCCCGAGGCTGAGCTGCGGGTGGTCCCCGACGCGGGCCACTCCGCATTCGAGCGTGGCATCACGCACGAGCTCATCGCCGCGACGGACCGCTTCGCGGACGGCTGAGCGCACTGCCGAGCGCTTCGGTCATCTCTGCCGGCCGCTCGTGCGTGTCTCTACAGTCGCGCCAGCCTTCGCATCACGATCCCGACCAGGTCGCGCGCCAGCGCCGCACGCAGGATCGCGTCCTCGTTGTCCTTCGCAAGCAGCACGTACTCATCGAAGCTGTAGTCGCGGCGCACGGTGATGTCCTGCGGAGCGAGCAGCTCCTTGCCATCACCGGTCACCGAGACGCGCACCGTGTAGGTGATCTCGTACTCGCGCGGCACATCGGTCGAGGAGACGGCCAGCACGCGCGGTGTGGCCGCGTCCTGCAACACGTGCACCACGGCGGTCGCTTGCGACTCCTCCGTCAGCTGCACGCCGGCCGCAAGCAGCGCGTTGCGCAATCCCTGGACGAACTCGGTCTGCTTGTCCTTCGCCTCCACGTACGCTCGCGCGAGCGGCTTCGGCAGCGGGGTGTGACCCTGCAACCGAAACCCGCACGCGGTCAGGGCGCAGACCGCAAGAAGACTGCACGTGGCACCCCGCCAGCGCGCCCCCGCGAGCCGGCGCACCACGTGCTCGTCGGGCCGCAGGCGGCTCATACCACGAGGTTGACCAGCTTGCCGCGCACCACGATGACTTTCCTCACCGGCTTGTCGGCGATGAACCGCCGCACGTGCTCGTCGGCGAGCGCCGTCGCCTTGATCACATCCTCGCTGGCGCTTGCCGCAACGGTCACTCGTCCGCGCAGCTTGCCATTGACCTGCACCACCAGCTCGAGCTCGTCGCGGCTCAAGGCGTCTGCCGCGGGCTGGGGCAGTGGCGCATCGAGCAGCTCGCCGCGCTCGCGGGCATAGCCGAGCTCCATCCACAGCGCATGAGCGATGTGCGGCGCGACCGGGTACAGCGTCTGCAGCACAATCCCCACGCCCTCGCGCAGGAGCGCCGCGCCGGCGGGATGCGCCCTCGCCCCATCGAGCGCGTTCAGCATCTTCATGGCCGCGGAGACGACCGTGTTGAACTGCATGCGCTGATAGTCGAAGAGAGCCTGCTGCAACGCTGCGTGCAGGTCGTGGCGCACCTTCTTCAGCGCCCCGTCGAGCTCGGCGGCGGCGAGGGGCGGGGCGCTGCCGATCCGCTCGCGCTGCTCGTAGCAGAAGCTCCACAGCCGCTTGAGAAAGCGGTAAACGCCTTCGGCGCTGGCATCCGACCAGGGGGCGCTCTGATCCGGGGGTCCCGCGAACATCACGAAGGCGCGCGCCGTATCGGCGCCAAAGCGCGCGATGAACGTTCCTGGCTCCACGACATTGTTCTTGCTCTTGGACATCTTCTCGATGCCCCCGTAGAGCACCGGCCGGCCATCCTCCTTCGCGGTGGCGCTCACGGGCACGCCGCGCTCGTCGAACCTCTGATCCACCTCCGCCGGATAGAACCAGCGCTTTCGGCCGCTCGCGTCCTCGCGGTAGTAGCAGTGCGCGAGCAGCATGCCCTGTGTGAACAGGCGCGTGAACGGCTCGTCGAAGCGAACCAGGCCCAGATCGCGCATCACCCGGGTCCAGAAGCGCGAGTACAGCAGGTGCAGCACCGCATGCTCGATGCCTCCGATGTACTGGTCCATCGGCATCCAGTACGCGGTGCGCTCATCGACCATCGCCTCGGCATCCGGGGAGCAATAGCGCATGTAGTACCAGGAGGAGTCGACGAACGTGTCCATGGTGTCGGTCTCGCGGCGCGCGGCCTTGCCACACCTTGGACACTCACACGCGAGGAAACGCTCATCCTTGTTGAGCGGGTTGCCCGTTCCATCGGGCACGAGGTCCTCCGGCAGGACCACCGGCAGATCCTTCTCCGGGACGGGCACCACGCCGCAGCCTTCGCAATGAATGATCGGAATCGGCGTGCCCCAGTAGCGCTGGCGCGAGATGCCCCAGTCGCGCAGGCGCCATTGCACCTTCTTCTCCCCGAGCGCGAGCCGCGCCAGGTCGGCCGCCACGGCATCCACGGCCTCGCGATAGGTCATCCCGTCGTAGTCGAATCGACCGTCGGGGGAGCGAGAGTTGATGCAGCGGCTCGCATCGGTCGTGGCGTACCAGGGCATCCACTGCGTCGCCGAGAACTCGAGGTCGTCCACCGCGATGACCTGCTTGATCGGCAGCGCGTAGGTCCGGGCGAACGCGAAATCGCGCTCGTCGTGGCCCGGCACCCCCATGACCGCGCCCTCGCCGTAGCCCATCAGGACGTAGTTGCCGATCCACACCTCCACCGGCTCGCCCGTGAGGGGATGCTGGACGAAGAAGCCCGTGGGCACCCCCTTCTTCTGCAGCATCGCAAGCTCTGCTTCCGCCACCCCACCCTTGCGGCATTCCTCGATGAAATCCGTGAGGACACGCTTGCCGCCCCCGAGCTCGCGCGCGGCCAGCTCGAGCGCCAGCGGATGCTCGGGCGCGAGCGCGACGAACGTGACCCCCATGATGGTGTCGGCGCGCGTGGTGAATACCCACAGGAGCCCTCGCTCAGCCTCGAGCGTGTACGGAAATGCGAACCGCACGCCCTCGCTGCGCCCGATCCAGTTCTGCTGCATCGTGCGCACTTGCGCCGGCCAGCCTGCAAGGTCGTGCTCGACCGTATGGAGCAGCTCCTGGGCATAGCGCGTGATCGCGAGGTAGTAGCCGGGGATCTCGCGCTTCTCCACGAGTGCCCCGGAGCGCCAGCCGCGGCCATCCTCGACCTGCTCGTTCGCCAGCACGGTCTGATCGACTGGATCCCAGTTGACGATCTGGGTCTTGCGATAGGCGATGCCACGCTCGAGCATCTTCAGGAACAGCCACTGATTCCAGCGGTAGTAGCTCGGGTCGCACGTGGTGACCTCGCGCGACCAGTCGAATGCGAATCCCATCGGCGCGAACTGCGCCTTCATGTCGGCGATCCGCGCGCGCGTCCAGCGCGCCGGAGCGATGCCCTTCTCGATGGCGGCGTTCTCGGCCGGCAGGCCAAAGGCATCCCAGCCCATGGGTGTCATGACGTTGAAGCCCGAGGAGCGCATGAAGCGATACACCACGTCGTTCAACGTGTAGTTGCGCATGTGCCCCATGTGCAGCTTGCCGCTCGGATACGGCAGCATCGAGCACACGTAGTACTTGCCCTTGGGGAAGCGCGGGTCGCTCTCGCGAGCGCGGTAGGCCCCGAGCGCGCGCCAATGCTCCTGCGCCGCCCGCTCTACGGCCGCGGGGTCGTAGACCTCCTGCATTGCGCTAGGCTACCAGCCGGGCGCCATGGATTACGGCAATTCGAGCGGAACGTAGATCTGCGCGTCCTGCCGTTGAATGCGAAGCGCGAAGGTTTTGCCCGCCGCCTTGGTCGCCTGATCGAGCTCGCTCAGCGAGCGCACGCTCTTGCCGTTCACGCCGAGAATCACATCTCCCGGCTGCACGCCGGCCGCCGCGGCCGGGCCGCTCGCCTGCTCCACGATGAGGCTGCCCTCGGTCTGCGCCTGTTGCCTCTCATCCGGCGTGAGCGGACGCACCGTCAGGCCGAGCTTCGCGGCTTGATCCGACCCGCGCCCCGGCAGCGAGCGCGACGCCGT
Source organism: Steroidobacteraceae bacterium (assembly GCA_035524075.1). GTDB lineage: Bacteria > Pseudomonadota > Gammaproteobacteria > Steroidobacterales > Steroidobacteraceae > JASHUC01. The sequence continues at coordinate 250,254 of DATKPP010000027.1, forward strand.
GCGCTCCTCGCGCTCGTTGAGCAGCGCCACGTGCACATCGAGCTGCGCTTCGGTGCGGTTGCGCCACACCGAGAGGCGCACCTCGCTTCCGGGCTTGCTGTTGGAGATGCGCGAGGAGAGCTCCCCGTAGCGCTCGATGGTCTGGCCGTTCACGGCGAGTATCACATCGCCCGGCTTGATGCCCGCCTTGTCCGCAGGGCCGCCCGGCTCGACGGAGCTCACGAGCGCACCGCGCGGACGATCGAGCCCGAAGGATTCGGCCAGCTGCGCGGTCACGTCCTGGATGAGCACCCCGATGCGCCCACGCACGACGTGGCCCAGGTGGATGATCTGCTCCTCGACATTGACGGCCACGTCGATCGGAATGGCGAACGACAGGCCCATGTAGCCACCGGTCTGGCTGAAGATCTGCGAGTTGATGCCCACGACCTCGCCCTTGACGTTGAAGAGCGGGCCGCCCGAGTTGCCGGGATTGATGGGCACGTCCGTTTGAATGAAGGAGACGTAGTTGTTCGCCTCGCTCGGCAGAGGCCGCGCGGTGGCACTCACGATGCCGGCAGTTGCGCTGTTGTCGAAGTCGAAGGGCGAGCCGATCGCGACCACCCACTGTCCGGGCTTGAGCTTGCTTGCATCGCCGATCTTCACCACCGGCAGGCTGTGCCCGTCGATCTTGATCACCGCAACGTCGGTGCGGTCATCGATCCCGATGACGCGCGCGCGAAACTCGCGCCGGTCGATGAGCTTCACCGTCACCTCATCGGCGTTCTGCACGACGTGTGCGTTGGTGAGAATGTAGCCATCCGGGCTCACGATGAAGCCCGAGCCCGTGCCGCGCTGGGGAGGCATGTTGCGCGGCGTGTTGGGTGAGGGAATGCCGAAGCGGCGGAAGAAGTCGTTGAAAGGATCGTCGGACTCGTCCCCGGAGTCTCCGCCGCCCGCTGCGGACTGGGAGTGCTCCACCACCTGGACGTTGACCACGGCGGGTCCGTAACGCTCGACGAGTGCCGAGAAATCCGGCAGCTGCGCCGCGGAGAGCGGCCCGCAGCTGCCGGCGGTGGCATAGGATGAATGACTCCCGCGCAGCAGCGGCGGTGCGCCCGTCTGCCCGGTCTGCGCCCGCGAGCTGCCCGAGCATGCCGCGAGGGCGACGCTCGTGAAGAAGAGGATTCCGGCCCGGCGGGCCGACCATTCAAAGCTCATGTAAGACTCCGTGGGTTCGCGGGGGTCGAGCCTTCCGGCGGTGGACCGTCACTGACCGCTCGAGGCTCGCTCGTGGCGTCCGACTTTACCAGCATTCGGTGTACCCGTGCCGCAGCCGGATGAGGCGCGCTCGTCGCACCCGCGCGCAGCACCCGGGTGCCGAGCGCCACCAGCGCCAGCGTGATGGCAGCGATGCAGATCATCAACCAATTTCCATAATACGCGTACGGCGTGAGTCCGCGGCGCGCCGTGAACTGCGCTTTCAGCACGTACGGGCGATACTCCGGCGCCCGGGCCACGATCTCCCCGCGCGGTCCGATCACCGCCGATATGCCGTCGTTGGCGGCTCGAAGGACGTAGCGACCGTCCTCCAGCGCGCGCGTGCGCGCGATCTGCAAATGCTGCGCGTGCTCGGCGGTGTGCGCAAACCACGCATCGTTGGTGACGGTCACCAGCGCGTCGGACTCGCCCAGCAGCGGCAGCTCGTAGCTCCCATAGACATCCTCGTAACAAATCGTCGTGGCGAAGCGCAGCCCCGCCGCCGGCAAGGGCGCCTGGTGGGCTCCACCGCTCGTGAAGTCCGAGTACGGCAGGCTCATGATGCGCAACCAGTTGCGGATGAAGCCCGGCACCGGAAAGAACTCGGCAAACGGAACGAGGTGGTGCTTGTCGTACCAGTCGATGCGCGAACCCAGGCTCAGCACCGAGTTGAAGTAACGCTCCTCGCCCTCGGCGCGCACGCTGCCGATGAGCAGCCAGGAGCCGCGCTGGTTTGCCTCGCGGTCGAGGGAGACCAGGTATGCGGTCAGGTTGTTGGCGAGGTCCGGCAGAGCAGCCTCCGGCCACACGATGACCGGGGTGCCGAGGGCACTCGCCGTCAACTTGCGATACAGCTCGAGGATCGCATCGCGATTCGCATCCGCCCACTTCTCATCCTGCGGGACCGCCCCCTGCACGATCGCAACGCCCACCGGGTGTCCTTCCGGGCGCGTCCAGGCGATGTCCTTCACCGGCAACGCCACGAGCCACGGCACGACCAGGGCAGCCGCCGCGATCCACCGCTCCCGCGCGTTGCCCCAGATGAGGGTGACCAGGGCTCCGGCAGCCACGGTGAGCAGGGCCGTGGCCCCATAAGCGCCGAAGATGGGAATGAAGGCCTGCCCCAGCCAGGTGTCGGTCTGGGTGTATCCGAGCGAGAGCCATCCGAAGCCGGACAGGAACCAGCCGCGGCACCACTCGACGATGAGCCATGCTGCCGGAATGCCGGCCATCCAGCGCAGCGCACCCCTGGGGGGGAGCCAGCGAGCGATGAGGTAGCCGGTGAGAGCCCCATAAAGCGCCATGATGCCCACGAGTGCGCTTCCGACGAAGAACGCCATCCACAGCGGTGCCCCGCCGGCGTGCAGCCCGACGTACACCCAGTAGATGCCGGCGACGAATGTGCCGGCATTGAACCAGAAGCCCGTCCACGCGGCCGCTGAGGGGGGCGCATCCTGCCACAGCGCGATGAGCACGGCCGGACAGATGACGGCGAGCGGCCACCACTCGAGGGGGGCGAACGCGGCGGCGAGCGCGGCCCCTGCCGCCGCGGCCAGTGCGTAGCGCAGCCGCCCCATCAGGCACCGTCCGGGGTGCGCTCTTCGGGCGGAATCACATCCCGCGCGCTGACCACGCGCAGCAGATCGATGCGCCGGCGGTCCGCGCGCACCACCCGAAGCTCGAGTCCGTCAATCGCGAGCGTCTCGCCGCGGCGCGGCAGCCTTCCGAGCCTGTTCATCACGAGCCCGGCGACGGTATCGAAGCCCTCGCCGGCAAATTCGGTCCCGAAGTACTCGTTGAACTCCTCGAGCCGCGTGACGCCGCGCACCGAGAACTGGCGTGCTTCCTCCTTGCGGATGTTGCGATCGTCCTCGATGTCGAACTCATCGTCGATCTCCCCGATGATCTGCTCGATCACATCCTCGATCGTCACGAGGCCGGAAACGCCGCTGTACTCATCCACCACGAGCGCCATATGGTTGCGATTGCGCCGGAACTCGCGCAGCAGGACGTTCAGCCGCTTGGATTCCGGAACGAACACGGCGGGGCGCATGTACTCGCGAATATCGAAGCGCTCACCCTGAGCGCGGCTGAGGCGCAGCAAATCCTTCGCGAGAAGAATGCCGACGATGTCGTCGCGGTTCTCGTCCATCACGGGGAAGCGCGAGTGGCCGGATTCGATCACGACCGGCAGGAGGCGCTCGGGCGGGTCGTCGCGCCGCACGAACACCATCTGCGTCCGCGGTACCATGATGTCGCGCACCTTGAGATCCGAGACATCCAGTACGCCCTCGAGCATCGAGAGGGCATCGGCATCCATGAGGCCGCGCTCGCTCGCCTCGCGCAGCACCTGCAGCAGCTCCTCGCGGTCGTGCGGCTCGCCCGAGAAGGACTTCAGCTTGCGGCGCAGCCAGCGACCGGTGTTGCCGGTGCCCCCGCTGCTGCCAGTCCCGCCGCCATCCCTCGAGGCCATTCACGTGCTCCGGTAGGGGTTGGCGAATCCGAGTCGCTTGAGCACGGCGATCTCGCGGCGCTCCATGCGCCGCGCCTGCCCGGGCTGCTCGTGATCGTAGCCGATGAGGTGCAGCGTCCCGTGCACGATCAGATGCGCCCAGTGCGCGCGCAATGTCTTTCTCTGCAGGCGCGCCTCCTCGCGCACGATGCGCGGACAGATCACGAGGTCTCCGAGCGGCGCTCGCGAGCTGCCCTTGGGCCAGGCGGGCGCATGCACGCCGAAGGAGAGCACGTTGGTCGCGTGATCGTGGCCGCGATAGCGCGCATTGAGCGCGCGGCTCTCGCGCGGGCCCACCATCCGCACTGCAAGCTCTCCACCGCGGGCGCGCCGGCCGAGCGCGGCACCCGCCCAGGTTGCGATCTGGCGCGCGCCGGGCGCGCCACTGCGGCAGCGGCGCAGCACCTCCACCTGCAGGCTCCGCGCTGCGGCTTCTCGGCTCATGGGGTGCGGCTCTGCGCTTCGTAAGCCTGCACGATGCGCTGCACGAGCGGATGACGCACGACGTCCTTCGCATCGAAGAACGTGAACGCGACACCTTCGATGCCGCTCAGCACATCCATGACGTGCCTCAGCCCGGACACCCTGCCGCTCGGCAGATCCGTCTGCGTCACATCGCCCGTCACCACGGCCTTGGAGCCAAAGCCGATGCGCGTGAGGAACATCTTCATCTGCTCGACGGTGGTGTTCTGCGCCTCATCGAGGATGATGAACGAATCGTTGAGCGAGCGGCCGCGCATGAAGGCCAGCGGGGCCACCTCGATGACGTTGCGCTCGATGAACCGCGCCACGCGATCGAACCCCATCATCTCGTAGAGCGCGTCGTACATCGGCCGCAGGTAGGGATCCACCTTCTGGGTCAGATCGCCCGGCAGGAATCCGAGCCGCTCGCCGGCCTCGACCGCCGGACGTACGAGCACGATGCGGCGCACGCGCTCGGTTTGCAGAGCCTCCACCGCGCAGGCGACGGCGAGGTAGGTCTTGCCCGTGCCCGCAGGGCCGATGCCGAAGGTGAGATCCCCCGCGCGGATCTGCCCGAGATAGTCGCGCTGGTGGGCGCCACGGGCGCGGATGCCGCCCCGCGGCACTCGCACGAGCTGCTCGCTCGAGCCGCGCGAGGAGGCCTCGGGCGGATCCTCGAAATCCTTGAGCGCCAGATGCACCCGCTCGGGTGTCACCTCCTCCTCTTTCGCCACGCGAAACAGCTCGCGCAGCATGTCCTCGGCCTCGGAGGCGCGCTCGCCGATCACTCGAAAGCTGTCGCCCCGGCGGCGCACGAGGACGCCGAGGCGCGACTCGAGCAGCCGCAGGTTCTCATCGAGCGGTCCACAAAGATTCGCGAGCCGCACGTTGTCGGTCGGCTCGAGGTCGAATTCCCGCTGGGGTGCGTCGGGGGTTGCGGACACGGTCTTCAGGGGCTGGCCGCCATCGTGCCCGGCACGCCGCGCGCCCCGGCCTGCAGGGCCGCGCTCAAGCGGCCGCGCAAGCTGTGGGGCAGGGCCTCGGTGACCACGACTTCAGCGTAGCGATGGATGAGCTCGTGCGGGCCTGCGAAGTTCACCCACCGATTGTTCTCCGTCCGCCCGGCAAGCTCACGTGAATTCTTCTTGGCGGTGCGCTCCACGAGAATTCTCTGGAGCGAGCCGACCATGCGCTCGCTGATCGCGCGCGCCTGGGCATCCAGCTGTGCCTGCAGCCTCGCCAGACGCTCCTGCTTCACCTCGGGCGTCACATCGTCGGGCAGCGCGGCAGCGGGAGTGCCAGGCCTGCGGCTGTAGATGAAGCTGAAGGACTGGTCGAGCTCGGCCTCGCGCGCCAGGCGCAGCGTCGCCTGGAAGTCCTGCTCCGTCTCTCCCGGGAAACCTACGATGAAGTCGGTCGAGATGCTCAACCCTGGCCGCACCGCTCGCAACTTGCGGACCTTCTCCTTGAATTCAAGGGCGGTGTAGCCGCGCTTCATGCGCGCGAGGATGCGATCCGAGCCGCTCTGCACCGCAAGGTGCAGATGGCCCGCAAGCTTGGCGACGCTTGCGTATGCCTCGATCAAGCTGTCGCTCAGCTCGCTCGGATGCGATGTGGTGAAGCGCAGGCGCTCGATGCCCGGGACCGCGGCCGCGTGATGGATCAGCGTCGCAAGATCAACGCGCACGCCATCGTCCATCTGACCGCGATACGCATTGACGTTCTGCCCGAGCAGGGTCACCTCACGCACACCCTGGGCGGCCAGCTGCCGCACCTCCTCGAGCACCGAGCCGAACGGACGGCTCACTTCCTCCCCGCGCGTGTAGGGGACGATGCAGAAGCTGCAGTACTTGCTGCAGCCCTCCATGACCGACACGAAGGCGCTCGCCCCGGAGGCCGCCGGTGCCGGCAGCGAGTCGAACTTCTCGATCTCCGGAAAGCTCACATCGACCACCGCCCGCCCACTGCGGCGCAGCTCGGCGATCATCTCGCCCAGGCGGTGAAGCGTTTGCGGACCGAACACGAGGTCCACGTGCGGGGCACGCTCGATGATGCCCTCGGCCTCTTGCGAGGCGACGCACCCGCCCACGCCGATGATGAGGTGCGGCCGCTGGGACTTCAGCCGCCGCCACTCCCCGAGCAGTGAGTACACCTTGTCTTCGGCCTTCTCGCGGACCGAGCAGGTGTTCATGATCAGAACGTCCGCCTGGGCGGGATCGTCGGTCGGCTCGAGCTGCTCGCTCGCCCGGAGCACGTCCGCCATGCGCGCGGAGTCGTACTCGTTCATTTGGCAGCCGAATGTCTTGATGTAGTAGCGGGCGGGCATGCTCGAGGGGATGTGGCTGCCGCCAATTCTAAGCCCTCGGGCGGCCCGCCGCACCGCGCAGGCGAAGAATCTGCCCGCCGCGCGCGCCGGCAGCCCACTCCATCGGGCTGCGAAAATTCTTATTTTTCAGGCTCTTAAGGGTTTCAGAACGGGATGTCGTCGTCGAATTCCTCGCGCTCGGCGCCCGCCCCGCTGGCAGGCTCGGCAAGCTCGGCCGGAGCGCGCTCCCGACCGGCATCCGGTGCACCGGCCCCTGCGGCCGCCATGCCGCCGCCGCCGCGGCCCCCCAGCATCTGCATGTCACTGGCGATGATCTCGGTGGTGTAGCGCTCGGCGCCTTGCTTGTCCTGCCACTTGCGCGTGCGCAGGCTGCCTTCGATGTAGACCTGCGAGCCCTTGTGCAGATACTCGCCCGCGACCTCGCCCAGCCGTCCGAAGAGGGCCACCCGGTGCCACTCCGTGCGCTCCTGCTGCTCACCCGACTGGCGATCCTTCCAGCTCTCGGTGGTGGCGATACGCAGATTGCACACCGTCATCCCCGATGGCATGGCGCGAGTCTCGGGATCGGCGCCCAGGTTTCCCACCAGTATGACCTTGTTAACACCCCGTGCCATGACCACATCCTTCTGGATTCATCGTGAGGCGCCATTGTAGTCGCGCCTCCGGCGGGGTGCGACCCGGTATTCGTGGCGCGTTCGTGCAGATTTGGCGCGCCCGGGGATAATGAAGGCATGCACGACATCCGTGTGCGAGGCGCTCGCACGCACAATCTGAAGAACATCGATCTCGACCTGCCGCGCGACCGGTTGACCGTTCTCACCGGTCTATCGGGGTCGGGCAAGTCCTCGCTCGCGTTCGATACGCTCTACGCGGAGGGGCAGCGCCGCTACGTCGAGTCGCTCTCGGCCTACGCGCGCCAGTTCCTCTCGATGATGGACAAGCCCGACGTGGATGCCATCGAGGGGCTCTCACCGGCCATCGCGATCGAGCAGAAGGCGGCCTCGCACAATCCGCGCTCCACCGTCGCGACGGTGACCGAGATCTACGACTACCTGCGCCTGCTCTACGCACGCGCGGGGACGCCGCGCTGCCCCGACCATGGCATCGATCTCAGCGCGCAGACCGTGAGTCAGATGGTGGACCAGGTCGTGAAGCTTCCCGAGGGGAGCGCGATCGCCTTGCTCGCGCCGCTCGTGAGCGAGCGCAAGGGCGAGCATGCCGAGGTGCTCGCGGACCTGCAGACGCAGGGCTTCGTGCGCGTGCGCATCGATGGACGCATCCACGAGCTCGATGCGTTGCCGCCGCGCGATTCCAAGCGCAAGCACTCCATCGAGGCAGTGGTCGATCGGCTGCGCGTGAAGCCTGATGCCGCGGCGCGCCTGGCGGAGTCGTTCGAGACCGCCCTGCGGCTCTCGGGAGGTCTTGCGCGGCTTGCGTTCCTCGATGAGCCGCAGCGCGAGGAACTCGTGTTCTCGAGCCGCCACGCCTGCCCGGTGTGCGGCTACAGCATTCCGCCGCTCGAGCCGCGGCTCTTCTCCTTCAACAATCCCTCGGGCGCATGTGCGACGTGCGGGGGCCTCGGGTTTCAGGAGTTCTTCGACCCCAAGCGCGTGGTGGAGCACCCGAATCTGTCCCTCGCCGGAGGCGCCATTCGCGGCTGGGACCGGCACAACACCTATTTTTTCCAGCTGCTGCAGGCGCTCGGCCGGCACTTCGACTTCGACATCGAGAAGCCCTGGAGCGAGTTGCCCGCGCGTGTGCAGCGCGTGGTCCTGCAGGGTAGCGATGAGGAGATCGAGATCCGCTATCGCGAGGCTGGGCGCACCGTGCGGCGGCGGCAGAGCTTCGAGGGCATCCTGCCCAATCTCGAGCGGCGCTACCGCGAGAGTCACTCCGGCACCGTACGCGAGGAGCTCGCGAAGTACCTGGGCGTGCGGGCCTGCCCGGAGTGCGAGGGAACGCGCCTGAATCGAGCCGCACGCTCGGTGTTCGTCGCCGAGCACACCCTCCCGCAGATCGCGCGTCTGGATGTGGCGGGCGCGCTCGCCTTCCTGCGCACGCTCTCGCTTCCGGGCGCACGCGGGGCGGTGGCGACCAAGATCCTCAAGGACATGGTCGACCGATTGCGATTCTTGAGCGATGTGGGCCTTGATTACCTCACGCTCGATCGCAGCACCGAGACACTCTCGGGCGGCGAGGCGCAGCGCATTCGCCTGGCGAGCCAGATCGGCTCCGGACTCACCGGCGTCATGTACATCCTCGATGAGCCCTCGATCGGACTGCATCAGCGCGACAATCGGCGCCTGCTCGCAACGCTTGCGGCGCTGCGCGACCTCGGCAACACCGTCATCGTCGTGGAGCACGACGAGGAGGCGATTCTCGGAGCCGATTTCATCGTGGACCTCGGCCCCGGCGCCGGCGTCCACGGCGGCGCAGTGGTGGCCGCCGGAACGCCCAGGGAGATCATGGCGAGCCCCGGCTCGCTCACGGGACAGTATTTGAGCGGCCGCCGCTGCATTCCCTTCCCGCTCGTGCGCACGCCCTACGATCCCGAGCGCACGCTCAAGATCGTCGGCGCTCGCGGCAACAACCTGCGCAGCCTCACGGTCGATATTCCGCTCGGGCTCTTCACCTGCGTGACGGGCGTCTCGGGATCGGGCAAGTCGACGCTCGCCATCGACACGCTCTTCAAGCATGCCGCCTCGTTCGTGCAGGGCGAGCCCCCGGGCGGTGCGCCGGTCGATCGCATCGAGGGCCTCGAGCAGATCGATCGCGTGATCGACATCGATCAAAGTCCGATCGGCCGCACGCCGCGCTCGAATCCCGCGACCTACACGGGGCTGCTCGGCCCCGTGCGCGAGCTGTTCGCGGCGGTGCCCGAAAGCCGCGCGCGCGGCTACGACGCCGGACGATTCAGCTTCAACGTGAAGGGCGGTCGGTGCGAGGCGTGCCAGGGCGATGGGGTCATCAAGGTCGAGATGCACTTCCTGCCCGACATCTACGTTCCCTGCGACATCTGCAAGGGCCAGCGCTACAACCGCGAGACGCTCGAGATCCGCTACCGCGGCCGCAACATTCACGAGGTTCTCGAGATGACCGTGGAGGATGCGCAGCGCTTCTTCCAGAACGTGCCCGCGGTCGCGAGCAAGCTGCAAACGCTTGCGGACGTGGGGCTCACCTACGTCAAGCTCGGACAGAACGCGACGACGCTCTCGGGGGGCGAGGCGCAGCGCGTGAAGCTCTCGCGGGAGCTCGCCAAGCGCGCCACCGGCCGCACGCTCTACATCCTCGATGAGCCCACGACGGGCCTGCATTTCCACGACATCGCGCAGCTGCTCTTGGTCCTGCACCGTCTGCGCGATGAGGGCAACACGATCGTCGTGATCGAGCACCATCTGGATGTGATCAAGACCGCCGACTGGGTCATCGACCTTGGCCCCGAGGGGGGCGCCGGGGGCGGCCAGCTGACCGCCTTTGGCACGCCCGAGCAAGTGGCGGCAAGCCCACGCTCCTACACTGGGGAATACCTCAAGCCGCTGCTGGAGCGCCGCCAGGAGAAGCCGCGGGCCTCAGCGGGAGCCTGACCGTCGACTGCCCATAATCGGGTCAACGTCTGGGTGGGGTTTGCTCATTGCAAATGCGAACAGTTCTCATTAATAATCTTGTCATGGAGAGTGTCGCAGCGATCGGGGGCGGGGAGGTGCTCGAGCCGGCGAACGGCGCGACGAGCCGCACCCTGCGCCTGAGCGCCTTGCATCCGGGCGATACCGCCGTTGTGACCTCGGTCGGTGCCAGTCATCGGGAGGTGAGCGCCACGGAGCGGCGGCTGCTCGAGCTGGGTTTCGTGAGCGGCGAGCGCGTGGAGGTGGTGACCGAGGCGCGCCCGGGCCGTGACCCCTTCGTGGTGCGTATTGGAGCCACGACGCTCGCGCTGCGCCGTCGGGACGTGGAGTCCGTCTGGGTCTCACTCAGCTCCGCGGAAGCCACATGAGCGCTCAGGCCGCCCCTGCACCGGGCGTGTGCCTCTCGCTCGTCGGCGTTCCCAACTGCGGCAAGACTGCGCTCTTCAACCGCCTGACCGGCAGCCGCCAGAAGGTAGCCAACTATCCCGGCGTCACCGTCGAGCGCAAGGAAGGGCGCTTCCTCGGGCCGCACACGGGCCGGCCCTATCGGGTGCTCGATCTGCCCGGCGCCTACAGCCTGCAGCCGGCCACTCTGGATGAGGCCATCACGCGCGACGTGGTGCTCGGCAGGCACGCCACCGAGCGAGCCCCCGATCTGCTCGTGTGCGTCGTGGATGCCACGAATTTGCGGCTCAACCTGCGGCTGGTGCTCGAGCTCAAGCGCCTGGGACGACCGATGATCGTCGCGCTCAACATGAGCGACATCGCGCGCCAGCGCGGCTATGGACTCGACGCCGCGGCACTCGCCCGGGCGATCGAGGTCCCCGTGGTCGAGACCGTTGCCGTCCGCCCGGGAGGCGAGCGCTCACTGGTCGCGGCGATCGATCGGCACGTGGGCGCCGCAGCTCAGGTGGGCCGTATCGAGCCGCCCCCGGGCACTCCTGCGGACATCGAAGCGACGCAGCGCGAAGTGCGCCGGATCCTCACGAGCATCAACTATCGCGTACCGCCGCGCGTCGCCTTCCTCGCACGGCTCGATGCTCTCGTCCTGCATCCCCTCTGGGGTCCGCTGCTGCTCGCAGCGGTGCTGTTCCTCATGTTCCAGGCGGTGTTCAGCTGGGCGCGTGCGCCGATGGATGCCATTCAGGCGGGAGTTGCCTCCCTGGGCACGCTGCTCGGGGACACCCTGAGCGACGGACCTCTGCGGCACCTGCTCGTGGACGGTGTCATCGCCGGGGCGGGCAACGTGCTGGTGTTCCTGCCGCAGATCCTCATCCTGTTCGCCTTCATTCTGGCGCTCGAGGATTCGGGCTATCTGCCGCGCGCGGCCTTTCTGCTCGACCGACTGATGGGCAAGGTGGGGCTCTCCGGACGCGCGTTCATTCCGCTCTTGTCGAGCTTTGCGTGTGCGATTCCCGGCATCATGGCAACGCGCACGATTCCCTCCGCGCGGGACCGGCTCGCGACGATCATGATCGCTCCCATCATGACGTGCTCGGCGCGTCTGCCGGTGTATGCGCTGCTCATCGCGGCCTTCATTCCGCGCAAGCAGATCGGTGTCTTCAATCTGCAAGGCATCACGCTCTTTGCGCTCTACGGGGCCGGTGTGCTCGGGGCGATGGCCGTGGGATTCGTGCTCAAGCATTTCGTGATGCGCAGTGCCTACCATCCCCTGCTGCTCGAGCTGCCCGAATACAAGTGGCCGAATCTGCGCAACCTGCTGCTCGGTCTGTGGGAGCGCACGCGCATCTTCCTCGCGCGCGTGGGAACGATTCTGCTCGCCCTGATGATCGTGCTGTGGTTCCTCGCAAGCTTTCCCGCTCCCCCGCCGGGCGCGGGCGGGCCGGCGATCGCCTACAGCTTCGCAGGCATGCTGGGGCATGCCCTGCAGCACATCTTTGCTCCGATCGGATTCAACTGGCAGATCTCCGTTGCGCTCGTGCCTGGGCTTGCCGCGCGCGAGGTCGCCGTGGGAGCGCTCGGGACCGTCTATGCGATGTCCGCCGCGGGCCCGGATGTGGCTCACGCTCTCCTGCCGGTGATCGCGAGCGGCTGGAGCATCGCCACGGGACTTGCGCTGCTCGCCTGGTACGTGTTCGCACCGCAATGCCTCTCGACCGTCGCGGTGGTCAAGCGCGAGACGAATTCCTGGGCGTACCCGCTCGCCATGGTGGGCTACCTCTTCGTGCTGGCGTACGTTGCTGCGTGGGGCACTTACCACGCGGCCGTGTGGGCCGGCCTGGGTTGACAGGCATGATTGCCCTGCAAACGATCGTCGCGGGACTCATCGTGCTTGCAAGCGCACTGTATGCGGCGTGGCGCCTGATGACGCCTCGCGTGCGGCTGCACCTGGTGCAGCGTCTGACCGCCATTGCGCCCGCGGCTGGGGGCCGATGGCTCGCGCGATTGCAGCGCGCGGACGCTGCGGGGGCGACGGGCTGTGCGAATTGCTCGGCGGGGACGGCCAAGCGCCACCACCCGTAAGCGCGGTCAGCGGCGCTTGCCCTCGCGCTCCGCGCGTCCCGAGTCGAACACCTGGTGAACCTCACCGTTCGTCACGCGCTCCTGATAGTGACCCCTCGTGTAGCCCGACACGACGCGGCGCCAGAACCGCACCGCTCCGGGATTGCGCAGGTACTCGATGATCTCCCAGCGCCCGGCGAACCGGTCGAGGATCAGCTGCACGGCGCCGCGCCCGATACCGAGTCCGCGGTTCGGTCGGGACACGAAGAATTCGGCCATTCGGTAGGCTGCGTGAGCGCCGGCCCGCGCCGTGGCACGCAGCACCATCGCAAATCCGACCAGCTCGGAGGAACTCACGATGACTAGCGGGAAAGCGTTCGGGTCGCCGAACCAGCGGGCAATCTGATCCGGCTCCCGGTGCCCGACCTCGCGCAGGATGGGAAAGATGCCGGTGTTGGGCTGCGCGAGGTCGTCGAGATAATCGCGGTAGACGCGCTCGATCCAGAGGCGATCCGCCTCAGACGTCCGAGCATCACGCACGCTGACCGTCACGACATCGGCCTCGATGGCGCGGGAAGTAAAACGGCCCGGACGCGGCGCTTGCGCGCCCGTCCGGGCCGTGTGCTTCGAGTCCTCAGCGGCTCGAGGCAATGAGCCTCGAGCTTATTGCTGCGGAGGATTCGCAGGCGGGCTACCGGCCGGAGGCGGGGCACCCGACGAGGAGCTTTCCGCACCAGCGGCGGCAGGCGCAGCCGGACCGGACGAGCTGCTTTCGCTCGTGCCAGCTGGACCGGACGACGACTCGGAGGATGCCGCGGCCGGAGGCGTGGCTTCCGTGGCGGGTGCAGGGCTCGTGGCCTCCTGCTTGGAGCAGGCGGCGAGCATGAGCGCCGCAACCACAGCGCTAAGGGCGAGTTTGGTATTCATGAAGCGGTACCCCGAAGAAGATGCAAACGGTGTGAGACCCAGGTGTCAAACAAACTAGTTTGTCTGGCGATTCCTATCGCGGTCCCGGATTCTATAGGCTCATCGGCCCCTTTTGAACCAGCGTTGAATGAAGGAACTGTAACCTTCTCAGCTGCTGCCACGACGCCGCGCGAAGACCACGCACACGATCTGCTCTGCACGTGTGGCGCTTGCCGCCCGCACCGCTTCCGCGCCCCACTGTAATTATATCCAGCTCTTCGGCCGCCATCCAGCATGTCTACAATCACTTCGCTTTGACAAAGGGGCCCAGACGATGAGCGATGCTGCAGCCGAGCTCGAGGAGCTTCATGCCGCGCACCTTCGGACGCAGTGCGAGCGCTTCGACCGAGCCCTCGCGGCCTGCGGCTATGCAGGTGTGCTCGTGTCCTCGGGCCCACAGGTCGCGATCTTCCTCGACGACCAGAGTTATCCGTTCAAGGCCCACGCTTGGTTCAAGGCCTGGGTGCCGCTCACGGATGTGCCGGACTGCTTTCTCTACTACGAGCCCGGGCACACTCCCGTTCTCCTTTTTCACCGCCCGACCGACTACTGGTACAAGCCCGCGGATGTCCCCCGAGCGTTCTGGACTGGACATGTCGATCTCAAGCCAGTCGCGGACCGGACCGCAGCACGCGGAGCTTTACCGACCGATCTGAGCAAGATCGCGTATATTGGCGACACGTTCACGGAGCTCCCAGGCTGGGGTCTCGGCGCGTGCAATCCCCGGCCCTTGCTCAACCGGCTGGATTACGACCGGGCCATCAAGACGCCCTACGAGCTCACCTGCCTGCGCCAGGCGAGCCGTCTGGCGGCTCGCGGCCACCGGGCCGCCGCCCGCGCCTTCCACGAAGGCGCCTCCGAGTTCGCCATCGAGCTCGCCTTTCTGCAGGCGTGCGCGCTGCGCGAGGAGGAGCTCCCGTACAACCCCATCATCGCGCTCAACGAAGGCGGCGCGGTGCTGCACTATCAGGTGCTCGAGCGCACCCCTCCAGCGGCATTGCATTCGCTGCTGATCGATGCCGGGGCAGGAGCCCACGGGTACGCGAGCGACGTGACGCGCACCCACTCCCACCACGATCGGGAGTTCGCCTCGCTCATCGAGCGGTTCGACGAGGTGCAGCAGGCGCTGTGCGCAAGCGTGCATGCCGGCATCGACTGGCGCGACGTTCATCTGTCCGCACACCGTCTGGTCGCCGAGTTCCTGCATGACACCGACATCACGAGCTGCGATGCGGAGGAGGCCGTGGAGACCGGAGTCTCCAGCGTATTTCTGCCGCATGGCCTTGGCCATCTGCTCGGCCTCGAGGTGCACGACGTCGGCGGATTGCTCGCATCGCCCGAGGGCGCGGAGATTCCCCGCCCCGAAGGTCATCCCTATTTGCGTCTCACGCGCGTGCTCGAGCAGGGCTTCGTCGTGACCATGGAGCCTGGGATCTACTTCATCGATCAGCTGCTCGATCAGGCTCGCGCCGATGCGCGCGCGGCGCGCATCAATTGGCCGCGCGTGGAGCAGCTGAAGAAGTTCGGCGGCATCCGCATCGAGGATGACCTCGCCGTGCAAGCCAATGCCGCGGAGAATCTCACGCGCGATGCGTTCGCTGCGGTGGGCGACGACTGAGCGGGACGCAACCCGTGAGAGTCCCCGGCCCGCCGCGGATGACTCCCGCCGCGGATGACTCCCGCCGCGGCTTACTTCTTCGCGAGCAGGTCGCGGATCTGGCCGAGGAGCTCCTCGGTCTTCGTGGGCGGCGGCGGCGGTGCGGCCGGGGAAGCCGGAGCCGGGCGCTTCAGCCGATTGATCCCCCGCAGCAGCAGGAAGATCGCGAACGCGATGATCAGGAACTCGAAGATCGTTTGAATGAAGGCGCCGTAGCGAAACAACACCGGCTTGCCGGCCGGATCGCTGCCGATGCGCAGCGCGAGCTCGGTGAAGTTCACGCGACCGATGAGCAGCCCGAGGGGCGGCATGATCACATCTGCGACCAGGGAGGCGACGATCTTGCCGAATGCACCGCCGATCACGACACCGACCGCAAGGTCGATGACGTTACCCCGCATCGCAAATTCTTTGAATTCCGAAGCGAAACTCATGCTGTCTCCCCCATGGGGTGCGCCCCCTTGCGGGCGCGCCCCGATCGGACCTGCTAGGCGGCCGCTTTCGCCTTCTTCTTGCGCGCCGGCTTCTCCTGCGGGGCGGCCTCGGCCGTCTCGTCCTTCTTGCTCGCCTGCTTCTTGCCCGCCCGCTTCTTGCGGGTGGGCTTCTCCTCAACGACAGCCTCTCCGGCGCGCTCGACGAGCTGCATGAGCGCCATCGGCGCGGAGTCGCCCGGCCGCGGCACCATGTGCAGGATGCGCGTGTAGCCGCCCGGGCGGGCCTTGAAGCGAGGGCCGAGCTCCGTGAACAGCTTCTCGACGATCGCCGGGTCGCGCAGCCGCGCGAAGGCCAGCCTGCGATTGAACTCGCTGTCGGTCTTGCCGAGCGTGATCAGCGGCTCCACCACCCGACGCAGCTCCTTGGCCTTCGGCGTCGTGGTGCGGATGGTCTCGTGCCGCAGCAACGCGACGCTCAGGTTTCGCAGCAGGGCACGGCGGTGCGCGCTGTTGCGCGAGAGCTGCCGGCCCGTCAGATGGTGGCGCATTTTAGATTACGTCCCGCTCTTCTTCGTGCTTGAGCCCCGCAGGCGGCCAGCCTTCCAGGCGCATGCCGAGCATGAGCCCATGGCTCTGCAGCACCTCCTTGATCTCGGTCAAGGACTTCTTGCCGAGATTGGGGGTGCGCAGCAACTCCACCTCGGTGCGCTGCACGAGATCGCCGATGTAGTGGATGTTCTCCGCCTTCAGGCAGTTCGCGCTGCGAACGGTCAGCTCCAGCTCGTCCACCGGACGCAGCAGGATCGGATCGAACTGCATCTCGGAGACCTTCGTTGCGGCCTCCTCCTCGCCCTGCAGATCGACGAACACCGAGAGCTGATCCTTCAGGATCCCGCCCGCGCGGCGAATCGCCTCCTCCGCATCGATCGTGCCGTTGGTCTCGATGTCGATGACGAGCTTGTCGAGGTCGGTGCGCTGCTCGACGCGCGCCGCATCGACCGAGTACGTCACGCGGCGAACCGGGGAGAACGAGGCATCGAGCTGCAGGCGGCCGATCGGCCGGGTCTGCTCCTCGAAGGCTGCGCGCTGCGCCGCCGGACGGTAGCCTCGGCCCCGCTCCACGCGCAGCGTCATGCTGAGCTCGCCCGCCTTGGTCAGATTGGCGATCACGAGCTCGGGATTGACGACCTCCACATCGTGATCGCCCTGGATGTCGCCTGCGGTGACGGGACCCGGGCCCTTCTTGTGCAGGCGCAGCTCGGCCGTGTCGCGGGTGTGCATGCGGATGGCGACCTGCTTCAGGTTGAGCATGATGTCGACCACATCCTCCTGCACGCCCTCGATGCTCGTGTACTCGTGCAGCACGCCGTCGATCTCCACCTCGGTGATGGCGCTGCCCGGCATGGAGGACAGCAGCACGCGCCGTAGCGCGTTGCCGAGCGTATGCCCGAAGCCGCGCTCGAACGGCTCGATGACCACGCGCGCCTGGCGAGGGGCAACCGGATGCACCTTCACCACGCGCGGCCGCAAGAACTCTCCGATGGAACCCTGCATCACGATCTCACCTTGCCGGCTTTGCGCCGGCCGCCAATTCCCAATTCCATGCAGCTGGACGACCCTGCGAGCTCGATCACTTCGAGTAGAGCTCGACCACGAGGTTCTCATTGATGTCCGGCAGGATGTCCTCGCGGGCCGGAATCGTTTTGAACACTCCGCGCATCTCTTTGTCGTCCACCTCGACCCAGTCCGGCAACCCCACCTGCTGCGCAACGTTGAGCGCGCTTTGGATGCGCAGCTGCTTGCGCGCCTTCTCGCGGATGGCGACCACATCGCCGGCCTTCACCTGATACGACGGGATGGTCACCACGATGGTATTCACGGTGATCGCCTTGTGGCTCACCAGCTGGCGTGCCTCGGAGCGCGTGCTGGCGAAGCCCATGCGATACACGACGTTGTCGAGCCGGCACTCGAGCATCTTCAGCAGGTTCTCGCCCGTTGCGCCCTTGTGACGGGCCGCCTCGACGTAGTAATTGCCGAACTGCCGCTCGAGCACGCCGTACATGCGGCGCAGCTTCTGCTTCTCGCGCAGCTGCAGACCGTAGTCGGACAGGCGCGTGCGCCGCTCGCCCTTGACGCCCCCGGGGGGCACCGTGAGCTTGCACTTGCTCTCGAGCGGCTTCACGCCGCTCTTCAGGAACAGATCGGTGCCTTCGCGCCGAGCGAGCTTGCACCGGGGGCCGATGTATCGAGCCATATTCGAGTATCTCTCCGCTGTCGCTCTTAGACTCTGCGCTTCTTCGGCGGCCGGCAGCCGTTGTGGGGGATCGGCGTCACGTCCGCGATGCTGGTGATCTTCAAGCCACAGCTGTTGAGCGCCCGCACCGCCGACTCGCGCCCCGGGCCCGGGCCTGCCACGCGCACCTCCACGTTCTTCACGCCGTGCTCCTGCGCAGCGTTGCCCGCCTTCTCCGCGGCCACCTGGGCCGCAAAGGGCGTGCTCTTGCGCGAGCCACGAAAGCCGCAGCCTCCGGAGGTCGCCCACGAGAGCGTGTTGCCCTGCCGGTCCGTGATCGTGATGATCGTGTTGTTGAACGAGGCGTGCACGTGCGCGATGGCATCGAGCACGTTCTTGCGCGCCTTCTTGGGCTTCTTCGCCGCCGCGGCCGCAGCCGCCGCGGGTGCCGCTGCTGCTGCTTGAGGTTGCTTCGGATCTGCCATCGTATCGGTCCCTTATGCCTTGCCTGCGGGTGCGTTGAGCTTGACGGCCTGCTTGCGCGGGCCCTTGCGGGTGCGGGCATTGGTGCGCGTACGCTGTCCTCTCACCGGCAGTCCGCGCCGGTGGCGCATCCCGCGGTAGGTGCCCAGATCCATCAAGCGCTTGATGTTCATGGAGACTTCGCGGCGCAGATCGCCCTCGACCGCCCACTTGGCGATCTGGGAGCGCAGCGCATTCACCTCGGGCTCGGTCAGGTCCTTCACCCGGGTTTCCGGCTTCACGCCGGCGCCCTCGCAGGCGAGCAGCGCGCGTGCACGGCCCACGCCATAGATGTGGGTCAGACCGACCCACACGTGCTTGTTCATCGGGATGTTGATGCCGGCGATACGAGCCATGGTGCAACCTGCCTAGATGGTGCCTTTGTCCGTCAATTCAAGTACTTCGAGTCCAAAATCGTATCCCAGGGCTATCCCTGGCGCTGCTTGTGGCGCTGATCCGAGCAGATGACGTACACCACGCGGCGGCGGCGCACGATCTTGCAGTTCTTGCAGATTTTCTTCACCGAGGGACGCACTTTCATCGCTAACCTCCCTGCCCGCTCTTGCCGTAGTTGAGCAGGTTCGCCTTCTTGAGGAGTCCGGGGTACTGATGCGACATCAGGTGCGCTTGCAGCTGCGACATGAAGTCCATCACCACCACCACGACGATCATGAGGGAGGTTCCGCCGAACTGGAACGGCACCCCCTGGGACGACACGAGGAACTCGGGCAGCAGACACACCCCGGCGACGTACAGCGCGCCCCAGAGCGTCAGGCGCGTGAGCACCTTGTCGATGTATTCCGCCGTCTGCTGGCCGGGGCGGATGCCGGGAATGAACGCACCGGACTTCTGCAGGTTCTGGGCAGTATCGCGCGCATTGAAGACGAGCGCCGTGTAGAAGAAACAGAAGAACAGGATGAGGACCGCGTAGATCACCAGGTGCAGCGGCTGGCCGTAGCCCAGCGATGTGGCGAGGGTCTGCAGCGTGTCGGCCACCCACCCCTTGGTGCTGGTGCCGGCGAAGCTTGCGATGGTCTGCGGGAAAAGCAGCAGGCTCGAGGCGAAGATCGGTGGGATGACCCCCGACATGTTGAGCTTGAAGGGTAGGTGGCTGCTCTGACCGGCATACAGCCGCCGGCCCACTTGCCGCTTGGCGTAGTTGACGGGAATGCGCCGCTGAGCCCGCTCCATGAAGACCACGAAGAACGTCACGCCCACCACGATGATGCCGAGCAGCAGCACGAAGGGACCCGACATCTCCCCGTTGCTCAGATTCTCCATCGTGTTGCCCACCGCCGTGGGCAAGCCCGCGACGATGCCCGAGAGGATCAGCATCGAGATGCCGTTGCCGATGCCGCGCTCGGTGATCTGCTCCCCGAGCCACATGAGAAAGAGCGTGCCGGTCGTCATCGTGACCGTGGCCGTGAAGAGCCACTGGACGCCGGTCACGAGCGTCATCCCGTTGTTCGCAAGCGCAACTGCCGCCGCGAAGGACTGGAAGGCGGCGAGGATCACCGTGCCGTAACGGGTGTACTCGGTGAGCTTGCGCCGGCCCGACTCGCCCTCCTTGCGCAGCTCCATGAGCGTCGGGACGACCATCGACATCATCTGGATGATGATCGAGGCGGAGATGTAGGGCATGACGCCCATCGCGAAGATGGACAGGCGCTGCAGCGCCCCGCCCGAGAACATGTTGGCAACGCCGAAGATCGTGTTCGACTGATCGTTGAAGAAGCGCGCCACGGCCGCCGGATTGATGCCCGGAACCGGGATGAACGTGCCGATGCGATAGACGATCATGCCCCCGATGAGGAAGAACAGCCGGCTGCGGATCTCCCCAAAGCGGGCCGCCTCGCCAAGCGCTGCAGCCGGGTTCGTGAGTGTCGTATTGGCCACGGCTGTTCCTACGCCTCGACCTTGCCGCCCGCGGCGCTGATGGCCGCCTGGGCGCCCTTGGTCGCCGCGATTCCCTTCAGCGTCACGGGCTTCTTCAGCTCTCCGGACAGAATGACTTTCACGCGCTCGGTGAGCGGCGAGACGACGCCTGCGTCCTTGAGCGCCTGAAGGTCGATGACCTCGGCGGTCACCCGCTCGAGCTCGTGCAGGCGCACCTCCACGCGGGTGGGGCTGATGGCCGAGCGGAACCCGACCTTGGGCAGGCGGCGCTGCAGGGGCATCTGGCCGCCCTCGAAGCCGACCTTGTGATAGCCACCCTTGCGCGCGCGCTGGCCCTTCACGCCGCGGCCGCAGGTCTTGCCTTGACCGGCGGAGCCGCCGCGTCCCACTCGCAGGCGCGGTCGCTTGGCTCCCGGTGCGGGCTTGAGCGTATTGAGTCTCATCGTGCCTCCTCCGCGCGGCGCGATCCTGCTGCCCGCCCGTCCTTGCGCGTGCGTTCGCCGCTTTGCGGCTCACCGCCTTCGACTTTCAGCAGATGCCCGGCCGTGCGGATCATGCCGCGGATCTCGGGGGTGTTCGCCACGCTCACCGTCTGGTGAGGCTTGCGCAGGCCAAGCCCGCGCACCGACGCTGCGATGCGCGCGAGCTGTCCGTGCACGCTTTTGACCAGCGTCACTCGCAAACGATCCGTGCCCTGGGGGCTCACGCCGTGATCTCCTCGAGGGTCTTGCCGCGCTTGGCGGCGATGTCCTCGGGCGACTGCAGGCTCGAGAGCGCATTGAGCGTCGCGCGCACCACGTTGATCGGGTTTCGCGACCCATAGCTCTTGGCGAGCACGTTGCGAACACCGACGCACTCGAGCACGGCCCGCATGCCGCCGCCGGCGATGACGCCCGTACCCTCGGAGGCCGGCTGCATGCGTACCCGCGTGGCCCCGTGCTCGCCCTGAACCGAGTAGTACAGGGTGTCGTTGCGCAGTGCCACGTTGATCATGTTCTTGCGCGCCTGAGCCATCGCTTTGGAGATGGCGACCGGAACCTCGCGCGCCTTGCCGAAGCCGTAGCCCACCCGGCCCGCCCCATCGCCCACGACGGTGAGCGCGGTGAAGCCGAATTGCCGGCCGCCCTTGACGACCTTCGCCGTGCGGTTCACGGCGACCAGCTTCTCGACGAGCTCGTCCGCTGCCTGTGCTTTTTCCGGTCTAGCCATGCCTTGTCCTTTAGAACTCGAGCCCGGACTCGCGGGCAGCCTCTGCCAGAGCCTTCACGCGGCCGTGAAACTGAAAACCCGAGCGATCGAAGGCCACCCGGGTGACCCCGGCGGCCTTGGCGCGCTCGGCGATCGCACGGCCCACCGCCTTGGCGGCATCGACATTGCCGGTGCCCTTCAGGCCCTGCCGCACCGCCGCCTGCAGCGTGGAGGCCGAGGCGAGCACCTTGCCGCCCTTGGGGTCGGTCAGCTGCGCATAGATGTGCTGCGGCGTGCGATGCACCGTGAGGCGCACGGCACCCACCGCGCGGATGTGCGCGCGGGTCTTTGCCGCGCGGCGCAGGCGTCGTGTCTTCTTGCCGATGCTCGCGCTCATTTCTTCTTGCCTTCTTTGAGGGTGATCTGCTCGTTGGCGTACCGCACACCCTTGCCCTTGTAGGGCTCGGGGGGACGGATGGCGCGAATCTCGGCTGCGACCTGCCCGACCTTCTGCCGGTCCACGCCCTTGATGATGATCTCGGTCTGGCTCGGTGTCTCGATCGAGATCCCCTCGGGGATCGGGAAGGTCACGGGGTGTGAGAAGCCGAGCGAAAGATTCAACGCCTTGCCCTGGACCTGAGCGCGAAAGCCGACGCCCACCAGCTCGAGCTTGCGCTCGTAGCCCTTCGTGACCCCGAGCACCATGTTCGCGAGGTGCGCGCGGGCGGAGCCCGCCTGCATCGCAATGCCATCGCCCTGCTCGTACTTCAGGGAGAGCTTCTTCTCTTCCTGCACCACCGTGATGCCGTGCTTCAGAGCGAAGCTGAGCGTGCCCTTGGCGCCCTTGATGGTCACCGCATCGGGGGTCACCGTCGCGGTGACGCCCTGCGGCAGCTCCACTGGAGCCTTGGCTACCCGGCTCATGGCTCGCGGCCCATCATGCAATCGTTCATACGCAAGTCCGTGTTCATGAGGTCACGCGACGATGCACAGCACTTCGCCGCCCTGGCCGATCGAGCGGGCCTGGCGGTCGGTCATGACGCCCTTCGGCGTCGAGACGATCACCGTCCCCATTCCACCCAGCACCTTGGGCAGCTCATCCTTGCCGCGATAGATGCGCAGGCCGGGACGGCTCACGCGCTCGAGGCGGTCGATGACCGGCCGGCCCTCGTAGTACTTCAGGCCAATGGTCAGACGCGGCTTCTCGCCTTCGCTATCGACGCGGAAGTCCGCGACGTAGCCCTCTTCCTTCAGGACACGCACGATGGCGGTCTTGAGCTTCGAGCAGGCGACGCTCACCTCGGACTTGCGCGCGGTCTGGCCGTTGCGGATACGGGTCAGCAGATCGGCGACAGGATCGGTCATGCTCATGCGGCTTATCC
The DNA here is from genome assembly GCA_035524075.1 of Steroidobacteraceae bacterium. Lineage (GTDB taxonomy): Bacteria > Pseudomonadota > Gammaproteobacteria > Steroidobacterales > Steroidobacteraceae > JASHUC01. The sequence goes on from DATKPP010000027.1 coordinate 273,157, forward strand.
TTACCAGCTCGCCTTGGTCAGCCCCGGGATCTCACCGCGCATCGCGACCTCGCGGATCTTCGAGCGCGCGAGGCCGAATTTGCGATACACACCGCGCGATCGCCCGGTGATCTGACAGCGATTGCGCTTGCGCGACGGGCTTGCATCCCGCGGGAGCGACTGCAGCCGCGCTTGCGCGGCGATGCGGTCCTCGGGCGAGGTCTTCGGGCTCCTGATGAGCTCCTTCAGCTGCGCGCGCTTCGTCGCGTATCGCTTGACGATCTTCTCGCGGCGCTTTTCGCGCTCGACCATACTCGTCTTCGCCATGCTCCCTCTTACCTCCGAAACGGGAAGTTGAAAGCCTCGAGCAGAGCTCGACCTTGTTTATCGTCCTGGGCCGTCGTCGTGATCGTGATGTCCATGCCACGGAGCTGATCGATCTGGTCGTACTGGATCTCGGGGAAAATGATCTGCTCCTTCACACCGAGGCTGTAGTTGCCGCTGCCATCGAACGATCGCGGCGACACGCCGCGAAAGTCGCGGATGCGCGGTATCGCGATGTTGATCAGCCGGTCCAGGAACTCGTACATGCGCGCCCCGCGCAGGGTCACCTTGCAGCCCACCGCAAGCCCGGTGCGCAGCTTGAAGGAGGCGATCGACTTGCGCGACTTGCAGATGAGGGGCTTCTGGCCGGTGATCTTGGTCAGATCCGCAACCGCCGCATCCATCACCTTGCGGTCGGCCACCGCCTCTCCGACACCCATGTTCACCGTGATCTTCGTGATCCGCGGCACTTGCATGGGATTGTCGATCGCGAGGTTCTTGCGCAGCTGCGGCACCACCGTCCCGCGGTAGTACTCCTGGAGTCTCGCCATTTGCCTCACCGGCGCTTGAGGGGTCGCACTCATGCCTCGAGCATCTCCCCGTTGGAGCGGAACACGCGCACCTTGCGTCCATCCCCGAGCCTCTTGAAGCCGACGCGATCGGCCTTCTTGGTCGCGGGGTTCCACACGGCGACCTTCGAGACGGGCAGCGGCATCTCTTTCTCGATGATCCCGCCCTGACGATTCAGCTGCGGATTGGGCTTCTGGTGCTTCTTCACGCGGTTGACGTTCTCGACGATCACGCGGCTGCCCTCGAGCACCTGAATCACCGTGCCGCGCGCGCCCTTGTCGCGGCCCGACAGCACGATCACCTGATCGCCCTTGCGGATCTTGTTCACAGGACCTCCGGCGCGAGCGAGATGATCTTCATGAACTGCTGGGTGCGCAGCTCGCGCGTGACCGGCCCGAAGATGCGCGTGCCGATCGGCTCGAGCTTGTTGGTGAGCAGCACCGCCGCATTGCCATCGAAGCGGATGAGCGAGCCATCGGGACGGCGCACGCCGCGCCGGGTGCGCACCACCACGGCGTCGTACACCTCGCCCTTCTTGACCTTGCCGCGCGGAATGGCGTCCTTCACGCTCACCTTGATGACGTCGCCGACCCTCGCATAGCGACGCCGGGTGCCGCCCAGCACCTTGATGCACATGAGCGTGCGGGCGCCGCTGTTGTCGGCGGCATTGAGCATGGTGCGCAACTGGATCATGGACGTGGTACTCGCGTTCAGCGGGCCGGCGCGCGCTCGACCACAGCGATCAAGCGCCACGACTTGCGGCGCGACACCGGGCGGCAGGGAGCGATCGTCACCGTATCGCCCTCGCGCGACTCGTTGTTCTCATCGTGCGCCAGGAGCTTCGTGGTGCGGCGGATGAACTTGCCGTACTCGGGATGCCGGATCAGCCGCTCGATCTCCACGGCGATCGTCTTTTGCATCTTGTTGCTCACGACGCGACCGGTGAGCGTGCGACGGCCTCGCACCTCGGCCGTGCCCGGCGCGGCGCTCTGGCTCTGCGACTCACCGGCACCCGCGGCCGGGGCCGCGCTTGCTTCCGGGGTTGCCCCGGGGCTCGTCTTCTTCCTGGGACTCATTTACTTGCCTCCGCCCGAGTGCTCGCGCATCACGGTCTTCACGCGCGCGATGTTCCGGCGCACCGTCCCGAACTGATCGGGCTTCACGGTCTGGCCCGTCGCCCGCTGCATGCGCAGGGCGAACTGCTCCTTGCGCAGTTTCAAGAGCTCATCGAGCAGCTCTTCCTGCGACTTGCCTCGAAGCTCCTTCGCTTCCATCACCGGACCTGCCGTTTCACGAACGAGGTGGACACCGAGAGCTTCGAGCCTGCGAGCCTGAACGCCTCGCGCGCGGTACCCTCATCCACCCCTTCCATCTCGAAGAGAACCTTGCCGGGCTGCACGCGTGCCACCCAGTACTCGACGTTGCCCTTGCCGCTGCCCATGCGCACCTCCAGCGGCTTCTTGGTGATCGGCACGTCCGGGAACACGCGGATCCAGATCTGGCCGCCCCGCTTGACGTAGCGCGCCATCGCGCGGCGCGCCGCCTCGATCTCGCGCGCGGTCATGCGCGCACGGCTGGTCGCCTTGAGTCCGAACTCGCCAAAGGCGACGCTGCTGCCGCGCGTGGCGAGGCCGCCGTTGCTGCCTTTGAATTGCTTGCGGTACTTGGTTCGTTTGGGCTGCAGCATGATTCGCGATCCGTCCTAGTGCCTCAGGCCTGCGCCTGCTCGGACGCCGCAGAGGCCGCGGGAGCGGCCGGAGCGGGGGCCGCAGGTGCGGCGGCGGCAGGGGCGGCAGTGGCGGCGCCGTCTCCCTCGCCGGCAACCGCTTGCGGCTGCTCCAGCTCGGGCTTCTCGAACACCTCACCCTTGAAGATCCACACCTTCACGCCGATCACACCGTAGGTGGTGCGCGCCTCGGACAGGCCGTAGTCGATATCGGCACGGAAGGTATGCAACGGAATGCGGCCCTCGCGGTACCACTCGGTGCGAGCGATCTCCGCTCCGTTCAAGCGTCCGGAGACCCGCACCTTCACGCCGAGCGCGCCGCTGCGCATGGTGCTCATCACGGCACGCTTCATCGCGCGCCGGAACATCACGCGCTTCTCGATCTGCTGCGCGATGCCGTCGGCGACCAGCTGCGCATCGAGCTCCGGCTTTCGGATCTCGGAGATGTTGAGCCGCACGTCGTTGATGCCCATGCCGAGGAGCTTCGCAGTCTCCTGGCGCAGCTTCTCGATGTCCTCGCCCTTCTTGCCGATCACGATGCCGGGACGCGCCGTCTGGATGGTGATGTTCACCTTCTTCGCCGCGCGCTCGATCTGGATGCGGCTCACCGAGGCATCCCCCAGGCGCTCGTGCAGGAACTCGCGCACCCGGAAATCCGTGTGCACGTGCTGCGGGAACTGCTTCTTCACCGCGTACCACTTGGACATCCAGTCCCGGGTGATGCCGAGCCGTATGCCGATCGGATTGACCTTCTGGCCCATGCCTAGTCCTTCTTCCCGTCGCTCACGGCCACCGTGATGTGGCTGTTGCGCTTGATGATGCGTGTGCCGCGCCCCTTGGCCTTTGCCGCGAAGCGCTTGAGCTGCGGGGCCGCATCCACCTGGATGCGCGCCACCTTGAGATCGTCCACGTCGAGGCCGGCGTTCTCCTGGGCGTTCGCAATCGCCGACCAGAGCGCCTTGTAGATGAGCCGCGCGCCCTTCTTCGGCATGTACTTCAGGGTGTTGAGCGCATTGTTGACCGGCGCGCCGCGCACGGTGTCGGCGACCAGCCGGCACTTCTGCGGGGAGATGCGCGCGTAACGCACCACTGCGGTGACCTCGGTCATGTTGCCGCCGCCTCGACCTTCCTGTCCCCGGAGTGGGCCTTGAAGGTCCGTGTCGGTGCGAACTCACCGAGCTTGTGGCCGACCATGTTCTCGCTCACGAGCACCGGGATGTGCTGGCGGCCGTTGTGCACGGCGATGGTGAGCCCGACCATGTCCGGCACGACCATCGAGCGGCGCGACCAGGTCTTGATCGGCTTGCGGTCGTTCTTCGCATGCGCGACCTGCACCTTCTTCGCCAGATGCAGATCGACGAACGGGCCCTTCTTGGTTGAACGCGGCATGTCAACGCACCTTGTTGCGACGGCGCTGGACGATCATGTTGTCCGTGCGCTTGTTGTGGCGGGTCTTCAGTCCCTTGGTGTTCCAGCCCCACGGGGACACCGGATGCGGGTTGCCCTGGCCGGACTTGCCTTCACCGCCCCCGTGCGGGTGATCGACGGGGTTCATCGCAAGACCGCGCACGGTGGGACGCACGCCGCGCCAGCGGATGGCACCGGCCTTGCCGTAGCTGCGCAGGTTGTGCTCGTCGTTGCTCACCTCGCCGATCGTTGCGCGGCAATCGATGTGCACGCGCCGAATCTCGGTGGACTTCATGCGCAGGTACGCGTACACACCCTCGCGCGCGGTGTACTGCGCGGAGCTTCCTGCGCTGCGTGCCAGCTGACCGCCCTTGCCGGGCTTGAGCTCGACGTTGTGCACGAGCGACCCGACCGGAATGTGGCGCAGCGCCATCGCATTGCCGGGCTTGATGGGCGCATCGGCGCCGCTGCGCACCTCATCGCCCGGGGTCATTCCCTTCGCGGCGATGATGTAGCGCCGCTCCCCGTCGGCGAAGCGCACCAGGGCGATGTGGCCGGTGCGGTTCGGGTCGTACTCGACGCGCTCGACCACACCCTTGATGCCGTCCTTGTCCCGCCGGAAGTCCACGATCCGGTACTTCTGGCGCGAGCCGCCGCCGATGTGACGCGTGGTGATGCGGCCGAAATGATTGCGTCCGCCGGTCTTGGGCTTCTTCTCCGTGAGCGGGGTGTAAGGCTTGCCCTTGTACAGGTGGGAGCGGTCGATCCTGACCTGGGCCCGCGTGCCCGGAGTTCTCGGTCTCAGTTTGATGAGTGCCATGATCTTTCTGTCCCGCGAGCGCTTACGCCTTCGACTTGGTCTCGTAGTCGATCGTCTGACCCTGAGCGAGCCGCACGTAGGCCTTCTTCCAGTCCTGCGTCCGCCCGACCTTGCGCCCGAAACGGCGCAGCTTGCCGGGCTCGTTCACGACCTGCACGCCCTGGACCTTCACCTCGAACATGAGCTCCACGGCCTTGCGGATATCGGTCTTCGTGGCTTCGCGGCGCACGCGGAAGGCGTACTGGTTGTTGTTCTGCATCGCAAGGGAGGTCTTCTCCGTCACGTGCGGCGCCAGCACCACGCTCATGAGCTCCTCGCGATTCATTGCAGGCGCTCCTCGATCATCTTCACGGCCGCGACCGTCATCAGAACCTTCTCGTGCCGCACCAGACTCAAGGGGTTCAGCGCGCCGGCCGGGATGACCTCCACGTGCGGCAGGTTGCGCGCGGCCAGATCGAGCTTGGGATCCGCGGCTTCCACGACGATCAGCACATCCTCGAGCGACCAGGACTTGAGCTGACTCACGAGCAGCTTCGTCTTCGGGGAGTCGAGCGCGATTTGCGGGGTCACCACCAGGCGCTCCTGGCGGGCAAGCTCCGACAGCATCGAGCGGATGGCGCCGCGATACATCTTGCGGTTGACCTTCTGCGTGAAATCCCGGGGCCGCGCGGCGAAAGTCTTGCCGCCGCCGATCCACAGCGGGCTGCGGTTCGATCCCGCGCGCGCCTGGCCGGTGCCCTTCTGCGCCCACGGCTTCTTGCCACCGCCGCTCACATCCGCGCGGGACTTCTGCGCCTTGGTGCCCGAGCGAGCTGCGGCGCGATAGGCCGTGATGACCTGATGCACGAGCGCCTGATTGAACGCGTGGCCGAAGGCGCCCTCGGACACCGTCAGCTCGCCTGCACCGTTGACCATCTTCAGGTTCATGGGACTCTCGCGGTTACTTGGCGGGCTTCGCAGCCGCGGCGGGCTTCGCCGCAGCGGGCTTGGCCCCCGGAGCCGCACCGGGCTTGGCTGGCGCGCTCTTGGTGGGGGCGATCGTCTTGCGCGTGGCGCGGCGAGCCGCCTTCAGCGACGGACGGATGACGACGTTGCCGCCCTCGGCGCCCGGCACGGCCCCGCGGATGAGGAGCAGGTTGCGCTCGAGGTCGACCTCGACCACCCGGAGGTTCTCGGTGGTGCGGCGGACGACGCCGAGATGGCCCGACATGCGCTTGCCCTTGAAGACGCGGCCGGGCGTCTGGCGCTGCCCGATCGAGCCGGGCGCGCGGTGCGAGAGCGAGTTGCCGTGCGAGGCGTAGCCGCCTGCGAAGTGGTGGCGCTTGATGGTGCCGGCGAACCCCTTGCCGATCGTGGTCCCGGTCACATCGACGACCTCGCCAGCCTTGAACAGGTCGGCTTTGAGCTCCGCGCCGGCCTTCACATCGGGGCTCTCCCCATGCTTCAGCCGAAACTCGAGCAGCCCGCGCCCGGGGGCCACGCTCGCCTTGGCGAAGTGGCCCACGAGGGCCTTGGGCAGAAGCTGCGGCCGACGCTCGCCCCAGGTCACCTGGACGGCACGGTACCCATCCACCTCCTGCGACTTGAGCTGCGTGATGCGATTGGGCAGCACCTCGATGACCGTGCAGGGCACAGTCTCGCCGCTGTCCGTGAACACTCGCGTCATGCCGCATTTGCGGCCGACCAGACCTAAAGCCATGGTTCGCTTCCAGTGAGCTATGCGGGAGGGGTTGACGGTAGAGCACCCGGCCGTTGAGGGCCGTTGGATGCTCGAGTGGTCTTGAGACGAGAAGTCCGTCTCAACCTCGCCCGGCACTACCGCTTACGCGGAGAATTCAGGGCCGCGGACCTTATGCCCGGCGGCCGAAAAGGGCGCGCAGTATAAGCGCCGGCCCGTGGCTGCGCAAGGCGGGCGCAGGCGCCCGCCCGACGCCTAATTGAGCTTGATTTGCACGTCCACGCCGGCGGGCAGCTCGAGCTTCATGAGCGCATCGACTGTCTTGTCCGTCGGGTTGACGATGTCCATCAGGCGCTTGTGGGTGCGCAGCTCGTACTGGTCCCGGGCATCCTTGTCAGCGTGCGGGGAGACCAGGAGCGTGAAGCGCTCCATCTTGGTCGGCAACGGGACCGGACCGCGGACCGTGGCGCCGGTGCGCTTGGCGGTCTCGACGATCTCCCGGGCGGAGTTGTCGATCAACCGGTGGTCGAATGCCTTCAGGCGGATGCGGATGTTCTGGTTAGCCATGATTTGTCCATTGGCCGGAGCCGCTTGCGGCGGTGCCGGCGATACCTGATATCTGTGCCTACTTGAGAACCTTCGAGACCACCCCGGAGCCGACGGTCTTGCCGCCCTCGCGGATGGCAAAGCGCAGCCCCTCCTCCATCGCAATCGGAC
>DATKPP010000028.1:0-82881 GCA_035524075.1 Steroidobacteraceae bacterium
CCGCGGCTGGAACGAGTGCCTCATCACCTACGTGCTTGCGGCGTCCGCACCGCGCTACGCAGTGGACCCTCGCGTGTATCACGACGGCTTTGCCGCGGGGCGCCAGTTCGTCAACGGCAAGTCCTACCATGGCATCGAGCTGCCGCTCGGGCCTACCTATGGGGGACCGCTGTTTTTCGCGCACTATTCCTTCTGCGCACTCGACCCCCATGGGCTCGAGGATCGCTATGCGGATTACTGGCAACAGAACCTGCGCCAGGTCCACATTCAGCACGCCTACTGTAGCGAGAACCCGCGCGGCTACACCGGCTACGGACCGGCGTGCTGGGGTCTCACGGCGAGCGACGACCCCGAGGGCTACGCGGCGCATGCGCCCGGAGATGACAACGGTACGATCTCGCCCACCGCATCGCTTGCAAGCTTCCCGTACGCTCCCCACGAATCGATGCAAGCCCTGCGGCACTTCCTCACGCACCCGAGCGAGCGGCTGTGGGGACGGTACGGATTCATCGATGCGTTCTGCGAAAGCCGCAACTGGTACGCCGACTCGTTCCTCGCGATCGACCAAGGACCGATCATCATCATGATCGAGAACCATCGCAGCGGCCTGCTGTGGAGGCTATTCATGAGCGTGCCGGAGGTTCAGCAGGGCCTGCGTCGCCTGGGCTTCACGAGCCCTCACCTCGCGGCTGCCGCGCCCTGATCGAGCCCCCGCGTGGAACCGCTCGCAGCGTGGGTCGAACGCGAGTATCGCCACGCGGCGGCTGCGATCCTGCGAAGTGTCTCGCCGCTCGATATCCTGAAGAGGCGTCCCGGCTTCGGCCAGACGATCCATCCCCAGCGCGGTGCAATCGTCGCCTCGCCGGTGCTCGCGGCCTACGATCCGGACCCCGATTATTTCTTCCACTGGTACCGTGACTCCGCCGTCGTCGTGGATGCGCTCGGTCTGCTGTTCGAGCGTGCGCACGCCGCCCGCGATGCGCCTGGTTCGCCTGGCTCCGAAGCCGCAGCACTGCTGGGGCATTTCGCGGACTTCGTGCGCTTCAGTCTCGCACTGGCACGGCTCGACGGTCGCGCCCTTGTCGCCGCGCCCGAGTGGCGTGCCAGGGTTCGCGAGGACTTCAGGCAGTTCGTGCGCTCCGACGCCGAGCTCGCAGCCGTCCACGGCGATGCCGTCCCCGCGGAGACGCGTGTCAATGCAGACGGCACACTCGATATCTCCAAGTGGGGCCGGCCGCAGCACGACGGACCGCCCTTGAGAGCGCTCGCCGTGCTGCGCTGGATGCAGCGCACGGCTCTCGATGGTGAGCTCAGCGCCGCGGCCTGGACCCTGCTGCGCGCCGATCTCGCCTTCACCCTGCACCACGCGCGCGTTCCCTGCTTCGATATCTGGGAAGAGGAGCTGGGGCTGCACTACTACACGCTGTGCGTGAGTGCCGCGGCGCTCGAACAGGGCGCGCGATGGCTGGATGAGCAGGGCGAGCGCGCCGCGGCGCACAGCTGCGCAACCGAAGCGGAGTCGATCTACTCCATGCTCGATGGCTACTGGCTCGAGCAGCAGGGCTATTACCGCTCGCGCGTGCTGCCCTCGGGGGAGCGATCCTCCAAGGAGCTCGACATCGCAGTGGTGCTCGCAGCGATACATGCGCTGGGCGGCCGCACGAGCCACTCATCGCGCGACCCCAGAGTGCATGCGACCCTCGCGCACCTGGCCGCGCTGTTCGACCGGGACTATGCGATCAATCGCGAGCGCGGGGCGCAGCGCGCACCTGCGCTCGGGCGCTATGCGGGAGATGTCTACTACTCGGGGGGAGCCTACTACTTCTCGACTCTCGGGGCCGCCGAGCTGTGCTTCCGCGCGGCGGCGAGCGCCACCGAAGGATCGGCTGCCAGCGCCTTTCTGCAACGCGGGGACGCTTTTCTCGAGACCGTTCGTGCCTTTACCCCGTCCAGTGGCGATCTTGCGGAGCAGTTCGACCGCAACACGGGCGAGCAGACCTCCGCGAAGCAGCTGGCGTGGAGCTACGCGGGCTTCATCTCCGCCATGGCAGCAAGACAGCTTGCAAGTGAGCTCATCGTGCGATCGGCATCTCGATGAAGCTGCCCCCGTACCATCGCACATCGAGGGGCGCCTTCAGGTGCGCTTGCGGCGAGGTGACGCCGATCACCACAGCCAGGCGGCTGCCGGTCTTGAGCTCGACGCTCGTCAAGCGATCGATCTTGAGCGGCACCGAACGGTGAGTCTGCGCGAGCGAGACTGTGTAGGGCGGAGCGAAGAGCTGGAAGTAGTTCCCACCCGGCAGCAGCTCGTAGAACGCAACGCAGAGGCCGAGATCGCTGCGGCCGCTGCCCATGACGAGCTGTCCCGCGAGCAGGCCGCTCACTTGCAGCGGGCGGTGCAGAGGGCCGCTCAGGAATGCGACGGCATCGCGGGACGTAAGTGTGCGGCTCACGATGGCCGGAGGCGCCGCCGGGCTCGCCGGCGCGTTCGCGCGGATCTTCTGCTCGATGAAGCGCTTCTTGGGGGGCTCGTGTCCGGACAACCGATACTCCCCCTCGATGCGCTGGGTGGCAAGATAGAGCCGTGCGGCTCGATTGGCCATCGCCCGCACCGACTCGGCGTGCCGCCATTCGTTGGCGCCCATCACCTCGAAGTTCACCCGCCCGTTCAAGGGATCCGGCGTGGCACCTCCCTTGAGCACGTGATCGAGCCAGCGATACCGCAGCTCGTGCAAGTCGATGATTGCCGCGGGGTCCAGCGCGTAACCCTCGAGCACCGGGAGCGGCCCCCTGCGCATCGCGTCCCCATCGTAAGGGCCGACCAGCAGCGTCTGGTTGGCGTGTGGGTTGTAGCGGTAATGCTGCGTGAAATAGTAAAGCGCGGCCGGCTCGCGCGGGTCGTAGTAGCCGGTGACCGTCAGCACGGGGATGTCGATCCGCGCGAAGTCCTTCCGGTAGGGCACCATCTGCTGCCAGTACTGATCGAACGTCGGGTGCCGCTGCCAGCGGCGTCGGACCGCCGCGTTGTCCGCCGGGGCTGCCGCCGTCTCCTGATCGAGGCCCGGCAGCACGGGGCTTGCCGCCACGAGCGCCTTCAAAGCCGCCGGTGCGCGCTTGGCGGCGGACCACGCCGCGAAGGCGCTGTACCCCGTGCCATACATGCCCACACGACCATCGCTCCAGTGCTGCTGCGTGATCCAATCGATCACGGCCCGAGCATCATCGCCGTCGTGCTCGTACGGAACCGACACGTCGGGGCTCTTGCCCGTGCTGCCGCCAGTGCCACGCGCGTAGGCGATCAGACCAGCGTAACCGTGCGCCGCCGACTCCTTGGCGTCATTGCGCGGACCTGCCGACATCGTGAGCTCGAGCAGCGCCGGGACAGGAGCCGCGATCCCCCGCGGCCGCACCAGCAGCACCGAGATGCTCGCGTGATCGGGCGTGCTCACCTTCACGTCGGCATCGATGACGTAGCGCCGGCTGTCGTCCTGGGCGATGAGCGGACCGACGAGCGGTGCGAAGCTTTGGAAGGCCTCGAAGGACAGGTACGTCCAGGCGAGGTCTACCGCTTGCCCGAGGGAGATCCGGTTGACGCTGCGCAGCCGATCGAGGGCGCCCTGAAGATTCTCCCGAAAGACCGGCAGGGGCGTGGTGAGCCACTGCGCGAGCGTGAACGCGTCGCGATCGCTGAGCGGGGTGACGGTGACGCTGAAGACGCGTGCGAACGCCTGATCGAAGGGCACATGGGTCTTCGTCGCCGTGGCGCGCGCCCGCACATACATGTCATACACGAGCGCCATGTCGATGCGAGGCGGCGGCGGCTTGCCGCCCGCACGCACTTCCTCGAGCGACTGCCGCGTCGCATCCGCCGCGACGGATTCGCCCGCGACCATCTGCAATGCGGATAGATTCGTGAGGAACTGCGCCCGGTTGGGGTTTTGATAGACCGGGAGCGCCCGGATGGCGAGGCTGCGCATCGCCGCCTCGGTCGCCGCGCCCTCCGCGCTCGCGGGCGCATGAAATTCAAGATCCTCCGCCGCAACCGCGACGCTCGCAGCACTCAGCACCCACAGGACGTAGAGCCACTTGAGCATCGTGCGCGCATTATCGCCTCAAGCGGCGACCGAGGTGTCGGCTGCGATCGCGAGCGCACCGAGCGACCCTGCACGCGCCCCGAGAGCCGGCGGCACGATGTAGCGGTCGACCCCGCTTGCGAGCTCCTGCAGCTCGAGGTATCCGTGCAGGCTCGTGACGAGGGCCCTTCTGATCCTCGGAAATAGGTGAGGTTGCGCAGATAAAACACCGCCACCCATTATAATTTTCACGGGAGCAACCGCGAGCACCACGGCCTGGGCCAGCTGCGCGAGCGCATGCGCGACCGTGTCCCACACCGGACTGTTCGAGGCGAGCTGCTCTGCGCGCATGCCCGTGCGCGCCTCGATCGCGGGTCCGCTCGCAAGTCCCTCCACGCAGTCCCCGTGAAAGGCGCAGCTGCCCGGCCACGCATCCCCCGCGAGACGGGCGATGCGGATGTGGCCAAGCTCCGGATGGTGGCACCCGATCACCGCGCGACCCCCGACGATGAGCCCCACCCCCACGCCGGTGCCGACGGTCACATAGGTAAAGTCGGCAAGACCCTGCGCGTCGCCCCAGCGGCCCTCGGCGAGCGCCGCTCCGATCACATCGGTGGTGATTCCAACCGGGGTGCCAAAGCGCGCGGTGAAGAAACGCAGCAGATCGACTCCTTGCCAGCCGGGCTTGGGTGTCGCCCCCATCTGCCCGAACGCAGGTGAGTGGCGACGCAGATCGATCGGACCAAATGATGCAAGCCCCAGTGCCGCGGGTGCACCAAAGCGTGTGCGCCACAGCTGCAGCACCTCCGCGATCGCTGGGAGAGTCAACGCAGGGTCCCGCGTTGGGATCTCCTCTTCGGCGCGAATGTCGGCAGGTCCGGTTCCGAGAATGCAGCGACACCGTGTGCCACCCAGCTCCACCCCTGCCCACATAGCAGCAGCCCTCCTCCCCTCAGGACCGCTCCGCGCCTGGCTGCGACCTAGGCGCGCGCGGGGGCGATCGACCGCAGCAGGCGCTGCTCCTTGCCGTGCGGATCGTCAACGAGCTTGCATTCGTCGTTCAGGATCATGGTGGCACGCCGCCGGGTGTCGAAGGGCGCCCAGTCCGGCAGGTCGGAGTGACTCGGGTTGCCGGTGCGGGCAAAGGCGACCCAGGCGCTGCTCACCTTGTGGGCCAGCGCGTGCAGGTCCTCTCCGGTTCCCACCATCGAGGGGCAGGCATCCACATTGTCGAACACGAATGGAATCTCGACCGTGTGGAAGGAGCGCAGCTTCCCCTCGCGAACCGGCGAGCGCCACGTGAAATAGTATTGATACACCGGGGCGGTCCCCTCGAGCGCCTTGCGGTCCGCCTCGGTGAGGACGCCCGCGCGGAAGGTCGCATCCGAGGCCATGATCAAGTAAAGATCGGTGTTCGATGCGCCGGGACGACCGGCGCGATAGGCCGCAATGACTTGGTCGACCTGTGCGTCGGTTGCATGAGGAGCGAGCTGCTTGACGTGCGCATGCAGGCTTGCAGAGTCGATCGGGTCGAGGATCTGATGCGGGAAGAACGTGACCTCGGTTTCGACCGTGCCGATGAGCAGCGGCACCCGAGCGGAGAGCTCCGGCGCAACCGGATCGAACGGATTGACCGGCAGCGAGCTGCCATCGACGACCGGCCCAAAACTGAGCGGTGGACCTGCGCTGGCCGCGGTGACCGCGATCAACTGCTCGACCGGGATGCGCTCGAGGTGCTCGACCTGCGTGCGCTTGAGGTCGAGCCGTGCGAGATACATCTCGGCGCTGCGCGATGCCGCCTCGGTTGTCAGTCCGCGTACCGCCGCCCCGCTCTGAACGATTGCGCGATGGAACAGGCCCTTCGCCGCGGGCATCGCCATGAGGGAGCTCACCTTGCCGCCCCCACCCGACTGTCCAAAGATCGTCACATTGTCCGGATCGCCACCGAAGGCGGCGATGTTGTCGCGAACCCACTCGAGCGCCGCGATGATATCGAGGTTGCCGAGATTGCTCGCATGGGCGTAGCGCTCCCCGCCGAGCCCCTGGAGATAGAGGTAGCCGAGCGCCGTGAGCCGGTGATTCACGGTGATCGCGACCACATCGTGACGCGCCGCGAGCCGCGCACCGTCGTAGCAGATGAAGCCCCCGGAACCGCTCGTGTAGCCTCCCCCATGCAGCCAGACCATGACCGGACGCTTGTGCCCGCGACCGACGCTCGGCGTCCATACGTTGAGCCTGAGACAGTCCTCGCTCATCGGCTCGTTGCGGTCCATCACCTCCACCTCGGGGGGGACCACTCCGTGGAACGCCGAGAGCAGCTGCGGAGCGCGCGGCCCGAGCACGAGCGCATCGCGCGTGCCCCGCCAGGGCTGCGGTCGTGCGGGCGGCATGAAGCGTCGCGCGCCGGCCGTGGAGGCCCCATATGGAATCCCCTTGAAGGCCTGCACGCCGCTCTGCGCAAGCCCCCGCAGCTTGCCGCAGTCGGTGTGTACCGTCACGCCGGGCACAGCGCCAGCCTCCTCGGCACGAGCGCTTGACCAGCCTCCACGAGCGGCTCCTCCGGCTGCAAATCCGGCGAGCGCTCCCATGCCCATGAACTGTCGTCGATCGATCACGGTGTTCCTCCGTTGATCTGTCAATGCGCCGCGCGTATGTGATACAACCTGCCGCTTCGGCGATCTTCCTGCGAGCGTTCCACCCTCAAGAGCACGCGATGCGCAAGCCCATCCGCCGCACCCACACCGCCGCGCTGTGCGCCTCGCTCGTTGGGGCGGGACTCGCCTGCTTCCCCGCCTGGGCCCAAGAGGATCCGAGCGGGAGCTGGTCCCCCCGATTCCACGAGGACTGGCTGGAGAGAATACCCGGCCCCGAGATCGGCGACTACGCCGGCCTGCCGATCAACGATGCTGCTCGCCTGCGCGGCGACAGCTGGGATGCCACGCTCATCGAGCTGCCCGAGAACCAGTGCCGGGCGCATGGCTCGGACTACGGCTGGCGCGGCCCTTCGAATCTGCGCATCTGGCCGGAGGTGGACCGGGCGACGCAAAGGGTGATCGCCTATCACACCCACCTTTCCGCCTACGGCGCGGAACAGACGATCTGGATGGATGGCAGGGCGCACCCACCGGACTATGCACGCCACACGTGGGCCGGCTTCTCCACCGGAGAATGGGACGGTGACAGCCTCGTCGTGACCACGACTCATCTGAAGGAGAACTGGATCCGGCGTAATGGCATTCCCCGCAGCGACCTTGCCACCGCCCGCGTACACCTCATGCGGCACGGAAATTATTTGACCGTGGCGGTCCTCGTCTACGACCCCGTCTATCTGACGGAGCCCTTCATGCGCACGACCGACTTCGTGTTCGATCCGCAGCAGCAGATGGCCCCCTGGCCGTGCGAGGTGGTCGACGAGGTGGACCGCGCGCCGGGGATCGTGCCGAGTCACCTGCCCGGGCAGAATCCCTTCCTCGAGGAGTATCCGGCGAAATACGGAATCCCACCCGCAGCGGCCCGCGGCGGAGCACCGACCATGTACCCCGAGTACATGCTCGAGCTGAAGCGTCTACCGAGACTGCCGCGGCCCGCGGGAGGCGCGGCGCAGCCATGATCGAGCCCAGCCGATCGAGCACTGCACTGCTCGCCGCCGCGGCTCTGTTCGTGCTCGGAAGCTCGGCGGGCAGCATCGCCCGAGCCCAGCCCTCGGCGGCCGCGGCGCAACCTCGTGCTGTGCGCGCCACGACGAACACCCGGGCCACCGACCTGGCGCACTCCGAGGTGCACGCACTTGCGGTGCAAGGCAGCGTTTACATGCTCGTCGGCGCAGGTGGCAACATCACCGTACAGATCGGCGACGACGGTGTGCTGCTGGTGGATACTGGACTTGCTCGGATGAGCGGCCAGGTGCTCGCCGCCGTGCGCAAGCTCTCCGAGCGTCCCATCCGCTACATCATCAACACGCACGTGGATGCCGATCACACGGGGGGCAACGAGGTGATCGCTCAAGCGGGCAGCACGATCGCCGGCGGCAACGTCGTGGGAAATATCGGTGCCAGCGCGGGGAGCCAGGCGGCGATCCTCGCCTTTCAGGCAGTCCTGGACCGAATGGCCTCTCCGAGCACTGGGCAAGCAGGCGCGCCGCAAGGTGCCTGGCCGACCGAGACGTACACCACCGCCGAGCGCAAGCTGTTCTTCAACGGCGAGGGCATCCAGATGATGCACATTCCGGCGGCCCACACCGACGGAGATACGATGGTGTTCTTCCGCCGCTCGGATGTGATCAGCGCGGGGGACATCTTCGTCACCAACGGCTATCCGGTCGTCGACCTCGCGCGCGGCGGCAACATTCAAGGCGTGATCGCGGGGCTCAATCGGATCATCGAGATCGCGATCCCCGCCGATGAGCAGGAGGACGGCACGCTCATCATTCCGGGGCACGGGCGGCTGTGCGACGTGGCCGATGTGGTCTTCTATCAGGAGATGGTGACCATCATCCGCGATCGCGTTGCCGACATGGTGAAGAGGGGAATGACGCTCGATCAGGTCGAGGCTGCCCGCCCCACCCGAGACTACGACCCGCGCTACGGCTCCACCACCGGCTTATGGACGACCGAGAAGTTCGTTGCGGCGGTGTACCAGAGCCTCAAGCGGTGAGCCGCGAAGCAGGAGAACTCGATGAAGCGAACGGTTTGCTCCGCACTCTTCAGCGCCGCTGCGCTACTGGCGGCCGGCCGCATTGCCGCGCACCACTCATTCGCCGCAACCTACTTCGTTGACCGGGAGATCACGGTCGAGGGGACGCTGACGCAGTTCCTCTACCGCAATCCCCACTCGTTCGTGAAGCTGGTCGCCGCGGACGGCAGCGGCCGGATGCAGACCTGGTCCGTGGAATGGGGCGGCGGTGCACAGCTCACGCAGTCGCACGTCACTCGCTTCACCCTCAAGCCCGGCGACCGCGTGGTCGTGACCGGGAATCCCGGCCGCGACCCGGCCGAGCACCGCATTCGGCTTCACAAGATCGTGCGACCGGCCGATGGATGGAAGTGGGAAGGGGTGATCATGTGAGGCGCGCCCCCGCTTGGGTCTGCCTGCTTGCGCTGCTCGTGCCGCTTGCGCTCGTGCTGCCGGGCCGCAGTCCTGCCCAGAGCGCTCCGCGCGCCTCCGCCGCAGCCCCGAGCGGGCGCGCGGCAGCTCCACAGGATCTCACGGGATACTGGGTCTCGCTGGTCACGGAGGATTGGCGCTACCGAATGATCACGCCGGATCGCGGCGACTTTCCGGGCGTGCCGTTGAATGCCGCCGGACGCCAGCTCGCCACTGAGTGGGACCCGGCGCGGGACGAGGCACGCGGGGAGCAGTGCAGGTCCTACGGCGCACCCGCGATCATGCGCGTGCCCACACGGGTGCGTATCGCCTGGTCGGACGACAACACCTTGCGCGTCGAGACCGATGCGGGCCAGCAGGCTCGACTCTTTCACTTCGGGGGCACGCCTCCACCGGGCGCCTCCCCGACGTGGCAGGGCTACTCGGTTGCGAGCTGGGAGGGAGCCAGGCCTCGGGGACCTGGCATGGGCACGGTCGCCCGAGGCATGCAGCAGGCAGGTCAACCGGCGCGAGAGGGCTATCTGAAGGTCCTCACCACCGAACTGCGTCCTGGCTATCTGCGCAAGAACGGTGTGCCTTACGGAGCGCAGACGAGCCTCGAGGAGTACTTCGATAGTTTCCGGGAGCCGAACGGGGATCGCTGGCTCGTGGTGACCGCCATCGTGACCGACCCCGAGTACCTCAACGAGCCGTTCGTCACGAGCTCGCATTTCAAGAAGATTCCCGATGGCGCCGGCTGGCATCCAACCCCGTGCGAGGCTCGATGAGCCTCCTTGCGTGGCTGCACGACACGGCCTTCGGTACGGTGATGCGCGAGTCCACCTGGGCCGAGCCGATCGTCGAGACCATCCACGTGCTGACCCTGTCGGTCTTCCTCGGCTTCGTGCTGCTGCTCGATCTGCGGCTGCTCGATCTCGGAATGCGTCAGAGGCCCGTCTCGCAGCTCTTCGATGAGCTCAGTCCCGGCCTCTTCGGCGGCTTCGCCGTGATGGTCGTGACGGGCCTCATGCTCTTCTCGGGAGATCCCGTGGCGTTCTACAGCACGCTCTTCTTCAAGCTGAAGATGATCATGCTGGTGCTCGCCGGGGTGAACGTGCTGCTCTTCAATGCCACCCTCGGGCGGCGGCTCCCCGAATGGGACCGGGGATCGCACACCCCCCGGGGCGCGAAGCTCGCGGGGATCGTGTCGCTCGTGCTGTGGGTTGGCATCGTCGCCGCCGGGCGCGCAATCGCCTACGCCCTGCCACCTCCATGAGTGCTCGTGTGCGTGCCTGAGATCTCCCTGACGAACGCGCACATCCTGCGAGTGATATGAAGAGCATCGCCACGCTGCTGCTCGCATTCTGCCGCTGGTGCAACGGGTCGTTCTTCGGCCACGGCATTCGCGACTCCGTGTGGCTCTTTCCGTTCGTCGAGATCTTCCACCTGGTCGCGCTCGGCATGCTCGGAGGCTGTGTGCTGCTTCTGAACATGCGCCTGCTCGGGATACGCTTTCGTGGCGCGCCCGTCGCGGCCCTGGCGCGCGAGGTGCGTCCCTGGATGATCGGCAGCATCGCCGTGATGCTGATCTCCGGGTTTCTGCTGTTCTCGACCGAGGCCGTGAAGATGTACGGCAACTGGGCGTTCCAGCTCAAGATGTGCGCTCTGCTTGCAGCCCTTGCGTTCACCTTCACCATTCATCTCAAGGTCACCACCTCCGAGGAGGCGCGCATCTCCCCCTTCTGGCGCAGCGCCACCGCGGTCGTCTCGATCCTGCTCTGGGCCGCAGTTGCTCTGGGCGGCCGGGCGATCGGCTACGTGACGACCAGCGCCGCCTCCGTGCAATGACAGCACGCACCTTGATGATCCAGGGCACCGCCTCGGATGCGGGCAAGAGCACGCTCGTCACGGGACTGTGCCGGGTGCTCAAGCGGCGCGGCATGCGCGTGGCTCCCTTCAAGCCACAGAACATGTCCCTCAACAGCGCCGTGGCCCAGGATGGGGGCGAGATCGGGCGCGCCCAGGCGCTGCAGGCGCAGGCTGCAGGAGTTGCCCCGACCACCGACATGAATCCCGTGCTGCTCAAGCCGCAATCCGAGCTGGGCGCCCAAGTGATCATCCACGGCCGGCCCGTGGGCGTCGTTCGCGCCGATCAATATCCGCGCTACCGGGCGCAGGCCCGCGAAGCCGTGCTCGCCTCTCACGCCCGGTTGGCAGCGCAGTACGAAGCCGTGATCGCAGAAGGCGCAGGCTCTCCAGCGGAGATCAACCTGCGCGAGGGGGACATCGCCAACATGGGCTTTGCCGAGGCCATCGATTGCCCCGTGCTGCTGCTGGGGGACATCGAGCGCGGAGGGGTGTTCGCGCACCTGACCGGAACGCTGGCCCTGCTCCGCCCGAGCGAGCAGCAGCGGGTCGAAGGCTTCGTGATCAACCGCTTTCGAGGCGAGCTCGCCCTTCTGAAGCCCGGTCTGCAGTGGCTCGAGCAATACACGCACAAGAGGATCTTCGGCGTAGTGCCCTTCCTGCATGGGCTCAGCCTCGACGCCGAAGACTCCATCCGGTGTCAGCCCGATCCCGGGCGAGCCGCCGCCTTGCGTGTGGTCGTGCCCGTGCTGCCCCACATCAGCAACCACACCGACTTCGAGCCGCTCGCCGTGTTGCCGCAGGTGGATCTGCGCTACGTGGGCCCGGAGGATTCACCGCCCGCCGCCGACCTGGTCGTGCTGCCCGGCTCGAAGTGCGTGCGCGCCGATCTCGCCTCGTTGCGTGCCAGAGGATGGGAGAGCTATCTCAGGCGGCATCTGCGATTCGGCGGCAGACTCATGGGGATCTGCGGTGGCTTTCAGATGCTCGGACGCAGCATTGCCGATCCACACGGCATCGAGGGGGCGGCCGGCGAGAGCACCGGATTCGGCTGGCTCGAGATCCACACCACGCTCGCGAGCGAGAAGCAGCTGCGCCGCGTGCAAGGCACGCTCGCGTTGGAGCATGCCGGCATTCGCGGCTACGAGATCCATGCCGGCGTGACGCACGGCGCCGCACTGGCGCGGCCTTTCGCCGTGCTCGACGATGGAGGCATGGATGGAGCCCTGTCGGAGGATGGTCAGGTGCTGGGCACCTACCTGCATGGCGCGTTCGAGGATCCCACCGCATGCGCCGCGCTGCTCAAGTGGGCCGGCCTCGCCGAGCCCACCGTGACCGACTACTCGCTCGTGCGGGAGCAATCGATCGAGCGCTTGGCGGACACCCTCGAGCAACACCTGGACGTGGAGCGAATCGCAGCACTCCTTTAGAGTGCATCATCGGCACGGCAATAGGGGTCTCTCATGAAGCGCGTCACGCGAATGGGCTGGGTGCGAATCGTGGCACTCGCAACTGTGGTGTCGGCCTCGCACGCTCATGCGATGGATCTGCAGCTGGGCGGGAAGACAGCGCTCATCACCGGTAGCACCGCAGGTATCGGCTACGCGACCGCCAAGCGCCTGCTGAGCGAGGGTGCGCAGGTGATCATCAACGGCCGCACGCAAGCCTCGGTCGACCGGGCGGCCCAATCGCTCGCGGCCGCAACGGGGAATCGGCCGCTCGAGTTCGCAGGCGACATGAGCAAGGCGGAGGACATCGCACGGCTCACGCGGACCTTCCCGAGCGTGGACATCCTCGTGAACAACGTCGGAACGTTCATCGCCAGACCCTTCGAGAAAACGACGGATCAGGACTGGTACGACACGTTCAATCTCAACGTCATGTCGGGCGTGCGGCTCTCCCGGTTCTATCTGGCCGGGATGAGGGCCCGCAACTGGGGGCGCATCATCTTCATCTCCAGCGAGAGCGCGCTGCAGATTCCACCGGAGGGCGTCCAGTACGGCATGAGCAAGGCGGCGGAGATCGCCGTCGCGCGCGGCATCGCCGAGTCGGTAGCGCGCACCGGGATCACCGTGAACAGCATCCTGCCCGGCCCGACCCTCGACCCCAGCGACGCGCGCATCGCGCAGCTCGCCAAGCGCTCCGGCCAGTCGTTCGAGCAGATGCAGGAGAGCTTCTTCAGAACGCGACGGCCGACATCTCTCATTCAGCGCTTCGAGCGTCCGGATGAGATCGCCACGCTGATCGCCTACGTTGCAAGTCCGCTCGCCTCGGGGACAACCGGCGCGGCGCTGCGCGTGGATGGTGGAGTCGTCAAGAGCGCATTCTGAGCGATCCGCTCGGGCGAGCGCTCGGGCTCGGGTTTTGGCGCGCTCAGCCGTGCGGCTGAAGGGCTGCAGCCGGCGCCTCCGCGTCGGCCCTCTGCCAGCTCGAGTCCGGATCGTAGCTCTTCATCGCTGCCGCGATCTGCGCGGTCTTCTTGCCCAGATCCTTCTGGTAGACCACGCCCGCCGCGCTCACTACGAAGGTCATCACGCCGGAGGAACGATACTCGGCGGGATAAGCAACGAAGGCGAACCCGCCTGTCATCTTGCCGCCGGTGAGATAGGGCCGTGCCCCACCCGGAGCGCTTGATCCCTGTCTGAGGAGCACATGGTAGTAGTACCCTCGATAGGGCGTGGGCGCACCGCTTCGGTCCGTGGCATACCCCTCGGATACCGCCGATGCAACCAGCGGTCCAATCGGGCTTCGCGACTCGCCTGGCGCGGCTTGCCAGTAAAGCCCATTACGCCGGTTCGCATCGCTGTAGATCTTCTCTGCGTACACACCACGCAGGCCGTGGTACTCCTTCTCCGCCACGGCGAGCTCCTCGCAGACGCGAATCGCCGAGAGCTCGTTGCGCCCGATGCGTCGATAGAGGATCTCGCGCTTGGCCGCATCGGTATCGAAGTACCACGAGCGGCCCGTGCGGACGAGAGGGATGGGCATCGGCCAGTTCTCCGCGCCGACGTACAAGCCGGTGGTTCCATCCGGCTCGCGTACCAGACGATGCATCTGGCGATACCGCTGCACGAAGTTTGCGCGGTTGCTCGCATCCTCGACCGGGTCGCCGGACGAGACGATGCGTCGCGCGTCCGAACCCAGGATGTGCAGCATGGCAGCCTCGTCGTTGCCCTCCACTGCCCTCAGCAGCGCCGTCACGGCGCCTTGGGGTGAGGAGAAGGTTTCCTGGCCCGGCTGCTGAGCCGCAGCGGGATGGCAAAGGCCCGATGCCAGCACCGCGGCAAGCACGGTCGGCGGCGAAAAAACGCGAGTGAGCGATCCCATGCGAGAAGCCCGTCCCAATTGAATGATCAAGCCCATCAACCGAGCGCTAGGGGCGCCCACCGCGGCCGCCGCCCCCACCCCGGGGTCCACCACCACCGCGAGCCCCGCCACCGAAGCTTGCGGCGCCTCGCGCGGCAAAGCCCCTTTCCTCGGCACCGCGGCTATACCCGCTGAACGCACCCGAGCGTGTGCCGATCTGACCACGGGGCTCCGCGTAGCCTCGAGCCGCCTGCGCGTTCCCGTTGAAGGGTCGGGGCGCCATGCCGGGGCCAAAGCCGCCGGGGCGAGCCGGTGCCCCGCGACCGAACGTGCCCCCCGCGCCAAAGCCACCCCGCGCGCCCGGTACACCGCGAGCGCCGAAGGCCTGATTACGATTGAAGAACGTCGTGCTGTGAGAGACGTAACGACCGTGGTTGAAGATCACCTCGCGGCCGGGCCAGTTGAACCCCCAATGGTGCCAGTCCCATCCATAGCCGCCATAGAACCCGATCGGGAAGCCGATCCCGAACGATAGGTATGGACCGGCAAACCAGATCCCGGGATACGGATACCAATCCGGCCACGGCTCGATGGGAGCTCCGTAGACCGCCCAGGGGTCGTAGGCGGGAACGAAGACCATATCCGGGGAGGCCGGCTCGATATCGATCGCGGAGCCTTGTGTCGTGACCACCTGCTGCGGCGTGCTCTGCAGATTGCCGGCGGCCTGGGCCTGCTGGCGCATGGCCTGCACGGCGTTCATCACATCCTGAGGCTGGTTGTAGTACGCATCGCCCAAGGCAGACGTCCAGGACAGGTTCTTGTCCATGTTTCCGAGCACCACAGGAAACGCCGTGAGCGCCTTGACGCTCGCATCCCAGGGCTGCGAGTCGACTGCCTGCGCGAGGGCCTGCCCCGTCAGGCTCGGGTTGCCCTGCACGAAGCGGTCCGCCTCGACGACCTGCTCGGGAAATGTGGAGGCTGCGAGGACCTGAGCGACCAGCGGATCTGGATAAAGCGCGATCGGCGCAACGAGCTGTTGCAACTGCTGCGGTGTTTGTAGCGCGTAGGGCGGCGGGGCACCTTCCTCGCCTTGATCAGCGGGAGGGGGTGGCTGGTCAGGTGGCGGCGGAGGAGGCTGATCCTGTGCGAGCCGAAGCGGCTCGCTCGGCTGGACGGCGCGAGCGCCGGCAAGACTTGCTCCGGTTGCAACGATCAGCACCAGCGCCAAGCCGGCCACGAGCACTGCGCCCGCTTGAAGCCTCAAGAGCATTGTGGGCCGCCTCGCTACGTCAGTCACCAACGAATGCAGCGATAGCTTATCAGATGGGGTCCGGCATGTCGGCGGCGAGCGACATTCAAAGCCACGGCCCAGCCGCGCGAGGAACCCGATGCGTTCAAGGGCTTTGTTCAGAGTAGGACACGTTGATCAGGAATCTTTGGATTGCCACCGAACCGGATCGCCTCGCTCTTCATCTTCGCTGTTGGCACGGCGCTCCTGTCCAACGCGCACGCCCACCCACCTCGCTCGAGAGCGGATGTCCCAGAGCGCATATCGCCGAACGAGAAGGCCAAACCCGACCTGTCGGGCCGCGCACGCGTGGGTGTCGCATCGTTCTACGCCAGCACATTCTTCGGTCGAACGATGGCCAATGGCATCGCGATGGACCCCCGCGGGAACAACGCTGCCAGCCGCACGCTCCCGTTGGGCACGGTGGCAAAGATCACCAATCTCGAGACCGGTAAAAGTGCCGTCGTGACGATCCAGGATCGCGGGCCCTACGTGAAGGGTCGTATCGTCGATCTCTCACCCACCACGGCGCGCAAGATCGGCATCACACGCCGCAAGGGTATCTCCAAGGTGGTTGTCGCCCCCGTCGCGGTGCCCTTACCCAACGGCACCGTGAAGTCCGGCATCGCCGCACGCGAGCCCAGCGAACATCATCGGGCGCTGCGCGAGGCGCGCGAGAGGCTCGCGACGACGACGCGGCGCTAGTCCTCACCGCGGCTGCCGTCGAGTTATGTGCTCGGGGTACCCGGGTTCTGTTAACTGCAGCTGTCTATTGCGATGCGCGATGACGTAAGCTCAGCACCATGATGAAGGGCGACCTGCAGCTTGGCGCTGTGGTCATGGCGCTGCTCGCCACCGGATGCGTGGTGTCCACGCCGATCGTGCCCGCCGGAAAGAACACCTACACGGTCTCCTCGCGCTCGAAGGTCTGCCTCAAGTGCGCTTCGGCCTCGCAAGTTCTTCAGGCCGCAAACCAGTTCTGCGCGAACAGGGGCCAGTCGCTGGTCATTCACAACCCCAGCGGCTACATGAGCCCCTTTGGGTACAATGCGGACAATCAGCTGACCTTCAGCTGCGTCGAGCAGACTGATCCCTCTGTTCAGAGCGCGGCCGCCCAGAGCGGCATGATCTTCGTCGATCCAAGACACGACTGAAGCCCGCGCGCGCTCGCGCGGCTGCCGCGGATGAAAATCTCCGGGATCCATTACCGCACGATCTGGCCCACCGCCGACGGCGCGGTACGGGTGATCGATCAATCCCGGTTGCCTTTTGAGTTTGCGACGCTCGACCTGAGGAGCCTCGAAGACGCGGCGCACGCCATCCGGTCGATGATCGTCCGGGGGGCGCCGCTCATCGGCGCAACCGCCGCCTACGGGCTTGCGCTGGCGCTGCGCAAGGACTCCTCGGATGCCCAGCTCGAGAGTGCCCTGCACATCCTTCGCGCCACGCGCCCGACCGCCCAGAATCTCTTCTGGGCGCTCGAGAGAATGCGCCGCGCCGTGGCGGAGGTTGCGGTCAGCGCTCGTCCCGATGCGGCGTGGCGCGAGGCCGCAACCCTCTGCGATACCGACGTTGAGCAGTGCCGGCGCATCGGGCTGCATGGCCTCGAGGTCATCCGACGATGCGAGCGGGACGCACGAGCGGTCAATATCCTCACCCACTGCAACGCCGGCTGGCTTGCCTGCGTGGACTGGGGGACGGCACTCGCTCCGATCTACATGGCACACGATGCGCGTATTCCCGTCCACGTCTGGGTGGACGAAACGCGGCCTCGCAACCAGGGCGCCGCGCTCACCGCATTCGAGCTCGGCGCGCACGGTGTTGCGCACACCGTGATCGCAGATAATCTCGGGGGCCATCTGATGCAATGCGGGCGCGTGGATATGGTGATCGTGGGGAGCGACCGTACTACAGCGACAGGAGATGTCTGCAACAAGGTCGGAACCTACCTGAAGGCCCTCGCCGCGCGCGACAACGGGGTACCCTTCTATGCAGCGTTACCGACCAGCACGATCGACTGGTCGATCGAGGATGGCCGGGCGATTCCAATCGAGGAGCGATCGCCCATCGAGCTGACTCATGTCAGGGGATGCACCGCTTCCGGGGCGATCGAGACCGTGAGGGTGACTCCCAAGGGGAGCGCAGCCTTGAATCTTGCCTTCGACGTGACTCCCGCGCGGCTCGTGACCGGCTTGATCACGGAGCGTGGCGTTTGCTCCGCGAGCCGCGCCGCCCTGGATGAGATCAAGGATCATGACCCTCATGACGATCGCTGAGCCGGCGGGCCTGCCCGCCGGTGCAGAGCTGCGGCAGGCCGTCATTGCGGCCTGTCGCGAGCTGTCGCGTCGCGGACTGTCTCACGGGACCTCGGGCAACGTGAGCGTGCGCCGCGATGCGCGGCAGTTCTTCGTGAGTCCCACCGGCATGCCATACGACTCCCTCGAGCCCGAGGACATTCCGCTCGTGGATCTCGATGGGCGCTGGCTCGGAAGGCGGCGTCCCTCGAGCGAGTGGCGATTCCATCGGGATATCCTGCAATCCCGCCCCGAGGTCGGCGCGGTCGTTCACACGCATTCCCCACGCGCAACGAGCCTGGCGTGCACGGGGCGCGGAATTCCCGCTTTCCACTACATGGTTGCGGTCGCGGGGGGCGCCGATATCCGGTGCGCTCCGTACCACACGTTCGGTACCCAGGAGCTGTCCGATGCGGTTATCACCGCGCTCCAGGGCCGGCGAGCCTGCTTGCTTGCGAACCACGGCGTCATTGCGGTCGGTACGACCTTGCATGCAGCGCTTGGGCTCGCAGGCGAGGTTGAGAACCTCGCCGCCCAGTACTGCACCGCGCTGCTACTCGGAGAGGTGCGTCTGCTCGATGAGCAGGAGATGGGCCGGGTCATCGAGAAATTTGCGACCTATGGGAGACAGGATGTGAGCGAGGCCGGGCTCGTGTACGGCGGGAGCCTGCCCGAAGATTGGTGAGCGTGGAAGCCGCCCCTACCACCTATCGAGTGCTCGATGCCGCAAGCGTACCGGCGCTGCTTGCGCCGCTGGATCACGTGCGAGCCGTTCTGGGGGCTCGTCCCGATGAGTGGCGCGTGCGTGAGGTCGGGGACGGCAACCTCAATCTCGTGTTCATCGTGGAGGGGCCGGAGGGCGCGGTGTGCGTGAAGCAGGCTCTGCCCTACGTGCGCGTTGCCGGACCCTCGTGGCCGATGACGCCGGAGCGCGCATTCTTCGAGCACTCGTATTACGCGGCGGTCGCCCCCTTCGCCGGCAAGTGGATGCCTCGCCTGCACCACTATGACCCCGAGAACTACTGTCTGGTGATGGAGCGGCTGTCGCCCCACATCATTCTCAGGCGTGGCCTGCTCGCGGGACAGCGCTATCCCAAGCTGGCGCGCGACATGGGCGAGTTCGTCGCCCACGCCACATTCTTCACCTCGGACCTCGCATGGCCGTTCGAGCGCAAGATGCAGGCCATGGCGAGGTTTGCGGCAAACACACCGCTCATCAGAATCACGGTGGACCTCATCTTCACCGACCCCTACTGCGAGAGTCCGCGCAACCGCCACACCTCCCCCGAGCTCGATCCACTCGTCGCGGAGCTGCGCCGCGACGAGGAGCTCAAGCTCGCCGCGGCCCGCTTCGGGCAGAAGTTCCTCACCGAGGCTCAGGCACTCGTGCACGGGGATCTGCACTCCGGCTCGGTGATGGTGACGCAGGAGGATTGTCGCGTCATCGACCCCGAATTTGCCTTCTACGGACCGATCGGCTTCGACCTTGGAGCCTATTTCGGCAACCTCCTCCTCAGCTGGTATTCCCAGCCCGGGCATGCCAGTGCGGGCGACGATCGGGTGGCCTACCGGGAATGGATCCTCGAGCAGGCGCAGCTCTTCTGGGAGAGCTTTCGCAGGCGATTTCTTTCCTTGTGGCACGTGCACCCGGGTGGGGATGTGCTCCCGGTCGCGATGTTCGGCGCTCCAGGGGATGCGGCCGCGCTCGAGGCAGCTCGCGGCGCGTACGTGGATTCGCTCTTCCGGGACATGCTCGGCTTTGGTGCCTGCAAGATGATCCGGCGCATCGTCGGGTTTGCGCACGTGATCGACTTCGATGCGATCGAGAGCCGGGAGCTGCGCGCACGCTGCGAAACCGGCGCGCTCCACATGGCGCGCATGCTGCTGAAACACCCGGGGGATTTTCACACCGTGGGTGACGTGCTCGATGCGGTGCCGCGCGCCGCGCGGTAGCTACTGCGCGGCCTGCTCGATCGTCGGTGCGCCGGGGCTCACGAACTGGCGGCGATACCCCGTCACCTTGACGACGTACAGGCGCGTCTCCTCGAAGGGCAGATCCGTGCGCAGCCGCTCGAAGACCGCCGCCGCATCGAGGCTGTTGATCTGAGCGAATGCCGCGGCCTTGTCCGGCGCAAACGTGCGGGTGACGTTGTGTGCCCCGGTGTTGTAGGCCGCGATGACCAGGTAGTCTCGCGAGTTCGAGTTCTGGACCGCCTGGAACTCATCGTTGCTCAGCACGCTCAGATACGCCGTGCCGAGCTCGATGTTGTGCTCCGGGTCGAACAGATACTCCGGGCTGGGCGCCTGATCGACGCCCTGGGCTCGCTTGTAGGCTGCGCGCCCGCCGCTGGTGGGCACCAGCTGCATCAGTCCGTAAGCCGGCGCACCGCTCACCGCGAACGGGTTGAAATTGCTCTCCGTACGCATGATCGCGAACACGAGGCTCGGACTCACGTGGTACTCGGCAGAGTACCGGTCGACGCTCGCGCGATAGCGCTCCGCATTCTTCGCCTCGAAGTTCTTGACCATGTAGAGCTTCACGAAGTGCGCCGTTTGCGAGCCCTCATCGGCCTTGATCACCCGCATCTGCAAGCGGTGCTCCACCAGGAAGGCGGCGAACTGCTCGGCCTGCGGGCGCGTGCGGATGCCGTGCCCGTGATTGTCGTGCACCAGCCCGTACAGATACGGCTGACGAGCCGGCTCGAGCACCACGTCCTTGTCCGTGAACAGATCGACCGTGGCGGGGTCGTTGGAGGTCAGTAGCGCCGCGACGATGGCAGTTCGCAAGCTGGCCCGGGGATCGTTCGTATCCACCGTCTCGATCGTGATGAATCCATGATCGAAGTCGGTGATCACGCGGCTCGCATAGCCCTGCGTGTACTTCACGTACACCGTGCGGCTTGCGACCCTGGTATCGCGCTGACCCCAGTGCTTCTGGACGTTCGCCCTGAGCAGCGCCACCGCCTGTGCGAACTTGCGGCGCAGCTCGACGAGATTCGCCTCGATGGTCTTCGTGTCCGAAGCCATCGCATGGTTGAGGCCTGCCCGGTCGATCGACTGGCCGCTGGCCACGCGCTGGATGTTCTGGCCGATGCTCTGCGTCGTGGCGCAGCTGGCGCCCACACTGAGGGCCAGTAGAACGACAACGCTCCTCGTCAGTCGCTGCAACCACATGGCGGCAATGGCTCATCAACCGGGACGGGCGAAGAATCATAGCCGTCTTGCTGCTGCGCCGCACGCCGGGCGCGTTGCCGGGCCAAAACTGCCCCAAGATGGTGCGACCATGAGAGGAGCCTCATCGAAATGTTAGCGAGTTGTGAGGTTTTTCTAGCCGCACGACCATGGCCCTGATACAGTGCGTTTTGACCGAGCGCTCGCACCTCAATGGAGCATCCAGTGTGCTCACGGGCGCATCGCGTCGCAGGAGGGGATGACATGTCGATCAGCAAGTTGCTCCAAGGCGCGTCCATCGCGGTTCTTTCGCTGGCATGCGGCACGGCCTTCGCCGATTCCGCCACCTTGCAGTTTCCGGACGCCTCGCTCGTGCATTTCTCAGATTTGAACCTGGATCGACCCCAGGATGTGGCAAAGCTCTATCACCGCATCGCCGTGGCAGCGGACAAGGTTTGCGGGCCGCGCAACCTGGGTGGCTTCCCCCAGTCGAGCGTCTACACCAGCTGCTATCAGGATGCGGTCGCACAGGCCGTTGCGCATGTGAATCAGGCGCCCCTCACGGCGTACTACGAGCAGCGCATGCAGCCCACCCCCGCAGACCTGGCGATCGCCCGAAAGTAGTCCCGATCAGCCCCCGCACCGGCCTGTCATGGCCGGTGCGCCGAGGGCTTGCCGCGCGCCCACGGCGCGCCGAGGGCTCGCCGCGGGCCGCAAGCCTCCCCTCCCGGCCCCGCAGAGTCATGCTTCCTCGATTGCTCCTGCGTTAAAGTCGCCGCTTTGCGAAGGCGAGGCGCTGCGCGAGCGTAGGCGGGTGCGCGCCCCACCCTGAGGGAATCGATGACCACGGTTGCACCCAGCCACGAGCTCTCGCACGCCCTGCGGCCAAGGCACGTGACGATGATCACCCTCGGCGGGATCATCGGGGCCGGGTTGTTCGTCGGCAGCAGCGTCGCCATCACGAACATCGGCCCGGCGGCGATTCTCACGTACGGCCTGACCGGCGTGCTCGTGCTACTCATCATGCGCAGCCTGGGCGAGATGGCGGTCGAGATGCCCACGGTACGCTCGTTCACCGAGTTCGCGCGCGCCGGCCTCGGAGAGTGGGCGGGCTTCTCGGTCGGCTGGCTTTACTGGTATTTCTGGATCATCGTCATTCCGGTCGAAGCCATCGCGGGCGCCACCATCCTCGAGCACTGGCTCCCCTATCCGAACTGGGGCATCGGACTTGCGCTCATGGCGGCCATGGCGGCGGTGAATCTGCTCTCCGCGCGCTCCTTCGGAGAGTTCGAGTTCTGGTTCTCCTCCATCAAGGTCGCGGCGATCATCGTGTTCATCGCCGCCTGCGGAGCGTACGCGCTGGGCCTCACCTCCCCGGCCGGACCCACGTTCGGAAATCTCGTCGCGCACGGCGGCTTCGCGCCTTTCGGCTGGGCGGCCGTGCTCGCCGGCGGGACGACCGTCTTCTTCTCGATGATGGGCGCGGAGATCGTCACCATCGCAGCCGCCGAATCCACCGAGCCTGCCCGTTCCGTCGCCCGGATGGTCTCGAGCGTCGTGTGGCGCATTCTCGCCTTCTACGTGTGCTCAGTCGGGCTCATCGTGTCGGTCGTGCCCTGGACCGCCATCCGCTCGGGAGAGTCGCCCTTCACCCTCGCACTCGATCACATGCACGTGGCGCTCGCCGGGACCATCATGGCGCTCATCATCCTCACGGCCGTACTGTCGTGCCTGAACTCCTCCTTCTACGTCGCATCGCGAGTGCTGTTCGTGCTCGCCGAGCGCGGTGATGCCCCGCGATGGCTCGTCGCCACCAACCGGCGCAAGGTGCCCGCGCGCTCGGTGCTCCTTGCAACCGCCGCCGGCGTGGCAGGCGTCATCGCCGCGAAGCTCTCACCGGGGCTGGTGTTTGCGTGGCTCGTGAATGCCTCGGGCGCCATCATCGTGTTCGTGTACATCATGATCTGCCTGTCGCAGATTCGCTTGCGGCGCCAGCGCGAGCGCGCCGGAGGCGCTCGGCCTGCGCTGCCGATGTGGTGGTTTCCGTGGTTGAGCTACGCTGCGATCGCAGCCATGGTCGGGATGCTGATCGCAATGGCCGCGACTCCCGGACTTTCGAGCCAGCTCAAAGCGAGCGCTGCCTCGGTGGCTGTCGCCCTGCTCGCCTATGCGCTCATGCGGCGGGCGCGGGGAAAGCGCTCACACGCCGAGCCACCCTAGCCGAGCTGTATCCTCATGATGTTGCGGTCCTCGCTCAGGCGCTCCTCGAGCGCCTGACGGGCGATGAGCGCTGCGCCCCGCCGGTGCGGATTCGACTCGAGCGCAAACGGCACCGTGGCACCGTTCAGCTCGACGGCGTTGACGCCGCACCCGGCATCCCCGATCTCGTACCGGATCTCGAACGCACGTCCGAGGAGCTTCGTCGCCACGCGAAGACCGCCGAGCGCAGGCGGGATGACCGGATCGAGCCGCAGGCCAAGCAGCTCCTCGCTCAGGCCCAGAAATCGCCGCACGATGAGGCCCAGGGCGATGCCCGCGCCGCTCGAGTACACGCGCCAGCCGCCATCGAGTGGGATTGTGCCCTGAGCGACGCGCTCGTATTCCGCGCTTGCTTGATAGCGATCCTCGAACGCGGCATCCGAGCTGGAGAAATAGCAGTTCGCCTGGCGCAGCGTCGCAGCGGGCACCAGCGAGCGCACGGCGATGGGATTGGCCTGGCACAGTGCCCGGAAGAAGCGCTCGGCCTCGCCGAGGTGCGCCAGGGCTTGCGCGTAGCGCAGATGGGCGTGCATGTACATGAGGCCGATCTCGCGACCGAAGAAGGTCGCAGTCTCGGCGCGCTGGAAAAGACGCTGCGGCCCCCCGCGGTAGGGCATCGGCCGGTCGAACAGGCGCACCCCATCCGGCGCGCTCAAGTGCGTCTCGAGCAGGCGCAGATGCTCGCGCGCCTGAGCAGGGCTCAGCAGGTCCTCGAGAATGGCGTGGATCATCGCGAGCGAGCTGTAGTGCACGCCGGTGCTCGCATCGCTCGGGTGCAGCAGGTATCGCGGCCGGCCCTCCTCGAAGAGTGCGTATCCGGTGAGCACCCCGTCGGCAATGAGCAGCCGCTGGAAATCTGCACGGACTCGCTGGGCCCAGGACTCGAGCCGCGGTGCCTCCGCGGGGCGTCCCACCGCCCGCAGCGCTCGAGCCAGGCTCGTGAGGGCCTGCGCGTGCAGCGTCACCGTCCAGGCGCTGCACATGTGCTCGCGCATCCGGGGGTCGGCGGGTTGCAGGGAATCATTCCAGTCGCCATGACCATAGGCGGCAAGCGCTGTTCCGGGAATGACTCGCCGCTCGATGAGCGAGAGCGCCCGCGCGACGTGTTCCCAGACGCTGCAACCCGTGGGCGTGGGTGAGGGCTGCGGCTCGAAGAAGCTCACTCGCTCCTCGAGGATCCCCGCATCGCCGGAGGCGAGGAGATACTGCGCCAGCACGACGAGCGGCCAGAAGATCACATCCCCGTGCGAGTCGGACGCGCGGATCGCACGCTCCCGCTCGAAGAACATGAACCACTGCGGCCAGTCACCGTCCGGATTCTGCGCACCCATCACCCGCAGCAGTAGATTGCGAACCGGCGCCGTGCGACCGAGCGCGAGCAGCATCTCCACGGGGCCCTGGCACACATCGCGCGTGCCCCACCCGCCGCCTGCGTACTGCTCCAACCCGCGTGGGGAAAGATAGTGAACGAGCGCATTGTGCAGGAGCCAGGGTGCGATCTCCGTGAGCCGTCGCGCCTGCGCGGCGTGCGGATGCGCCTGCGGAGCGTGAAGGATCACGGGCGCATCGAGCTGGGTACCCGGCTCGAGAAGGAGCGGGGATTGCGTCTCGGCGCGGATGAGCTCACCGCGGATCGTGAGTCCGGCTTGGCGCAGGGGTGCGGTCTGGATGCAGACGAACGGCTCCTGCCGCGAGCGCCCATCGAGGAAGAGCAGCTCATCGCCCCCGATGCGCTCGAAACGAGTGCCCTCCTGCGGGGAGATGCGGAAGGCTCCCCCGGGGAAGCGCCGCGCGAGGTCCGTGCCGGGAGCCGGACTCAGCACCACGTGCTCTCCCTCGCGCTGCCAGTGCGCCGGAATCGGCACGGCGCCGTCATCACCGTTCAGCGCCACGTGATGGGTGATCAGAAATCGCGCCGGCTCCCCGGAGGTCACCTCGATCGACAGACCCAGCTCATGCGGCGAGCTGCGGGCGAGTGCACGAATCTGAATGACCCCCGCCGCGTGTCGATAGATCCAGCGGCAACCCGCGGGCTGCATCTCGAAAGCGGAGGGAACATCCAGCAGGTGCCAGGTTCCACCGAGCTCGACGAACACGCGCTGCCCCTGCGAACGAAACAAGCCGAGGTAGCTGCGCACAGTGGACAAAAAGCGGTTGATGTTCACATGCCCCTGGGTCAGCAACGAATGGAATGCACCGCTCATCCAGACGGTCGAGGTGAGCGCCGCCTCGGCCGGCGTGAGGTGACTTCCGGTGCGCAGCAGGTGCCCATGGGGGCGCTGCACCCGCAGCTCCTTCGCCCGCAACACCACGTGACTCGCGACGCCGTGGAAGAACGACAGGACGCCCCCGAGCTCGTCGCGCTCCTCGTCCCGCCACGGCGCCGGGAAAAGCGCCAGCAGCGCATCCCGATCGAGATCGAGCGCAGGTAGAGGCGGTGCCGCGCTGAAGAGATTTGCAGCAGCACCGGGCCTGCCGCTGGGCAGGACGAAGATGGCGGGGGGTGCAGCCTCGGGTAGCCGCAAGGCCTCCGCCACATGCGCCAGGTCCGAGGCGGCAGTTGCCCGGGGGTGGTCCGGCAGATAGAAACCGAAGAACCCCGTGCCGATGCGTGCACCCGGTGCGAGTGACATCGCCTGGTCGCGAATGACGACCAGCGAGTGCTCGTGTTGCAGCCGGCGCCCCGGCAGGTCGCCCGTGACTCCGGGGGGCGCAGCGCCCGCACGAGCGGCGAGGCCATGAAACTGCAAGGCATCGGTTGCGAACGATGCGCCCTCGCGCAACGAGCCTATCAGGCACCATGGCGTGCGGCCGTCGACTTTCTGGTTCTGGCGCGAGGCCACCACGACGCCGGCCGACGTGTGCCGTAACGGGGTATGGTCGA
This sequence comes from Steroidobacteraceae bacterium, assembly GCA_035524075.1. Classification (GTDB taxonomy): domain Bacteria; phylum Pseudomonadota; class Gammaproteobacteria; order Steroidobacterales; family Steroidobacteraceae; genus JASHUC01. The sequence continues at coordinate 26,224 of DATKPP010000028.1, forward strand.
TGTACTGACTGACGAAGTATTCGTTATTGCGAACGGCACCGTACGGTGCAAGCGCGATGTCCTGAACGTACGTCAGGTCGATCTGCACCTCGATATCGCTCGAGCTGTGGAGCTGTACGTGCCAGAACCAGGCCGCGGCGCTTCGGGCAAGAACCAGCGCGACCGAGTACTCGATTCCGCGCCACGACCCGGCGCCCACCGCAGCTTCCGTCGACCCTCCCACCTGAAAGCGTGTGGGACTGCGCGGGCCCAGAAGCGGGGTATATTCCAGAGGCCCTCCCCGGCGCCGCAGATACAGGTTCGCAGGTCCCGCCTCGAGCTCGCTGCCGCCGAACAGGAGGAGCGAGACGGCGCCGCAATCGAGCCTGCGCAACGAGCCGCTCGTGCTGAGCTGGGCTTGGATGCCCGCCGCGCTCTTCAGATGCATGGCTTGTCCAGGGTTGGGGTCGTCTGCCATCGTTATCCTCGCGCTGCGCGCCCAGCGGCGCAAACGAGGGAGCCTCAGGCCGCGAGCACGAGCGCCGCCGCGCTACGGCTCACCTCAAGTACGCGTGCACCACCTCGATCAGGTGCTTGGCGGCGCGCCCCCGGACCCGATCGCGGTCTCGCGTGGGATCCGAAACATGCATGCGAATGTGGTCCTCCAGCAGCTCCGCCATGAGACCGCTCGCCGCGCCGCGCACCGAGACCGTGAGCTGCATGACCTTGGCGCAGTCCACATCCGCCTCGAGCGCACGCTCGATCGCATCCACCTGGCCGCGCAGCCGCCGCACCCGCTGCAGCAGCTTGGTTTTCTCCTCGAGGGTATGTCTCACGACGGGACACTCCATTTTGTTTGCATGGGGTAGGGGGTATTGTATATAAAAAATTCATGCGCGAACTATTGACTGCCCTGCACGGCTGCGGACATGCTCCCCGCCCCCCTGAGGGCCCGGGCTTCCTGGAGAGGACATGCGTCTGCAGTGCGCCGGCCTCGTTCTGTTGTGCGTCCTGAGTACCGCCGCGTACGCCGATGAGCGCTTCGCGGTGTACTGGCAAGGCACCTATACGGAGCAGGAGACCTCCGAGTTTCGCTCGCCCTATGTGGGCCCCCACAGCCTCACGCCCGACTCGGGCCGGGAAACGACCGATATGACGCTGTATGCGGGTGCCCGCCTATGGTCGGGAGCGGAGCTGTGGGTCAACCCGGAGATGGACCAGGGCTTCGGCCTCGACGATGCGACGGGGGTTGCCGGCTTCACCAGCGCTGAGGGCTACAAGGTCGGGCGCAACGTGCCGTACTTCCGCCTGCAGCGCACCTTCATTCGCCAGACGATCGACCTTGGAGGCCGCTCGCAGACCCTGGAGAGCGCCCCGAACGTCTTCGCCGCCCAGCCGAGCGCCAATCGCTTGGTGCTCACGATCGGCAAGCTCAGCGTCGTGGACATCTTCGATGCCAGCGATTATGCGCACGATGCGCGCCGCGATTTCCTCAACTGGGCGGTGGTCGATACGGGCACGTTCGACTACGCAGCCGACTCGTGGGGCTACACGGTCGGTGGTGCGGCCGAGTGGTATCAGGGGCCGTGGACCTTGCGCGGCGGACTATTCGATCTGTCGAACATCCCGAACAGCCCCCAGCTCGAGTCCGGATTCGACGAGTTCCAGATGCTCGCCGAGCTCGAGCGACGCTTCCAGCTGGGCTCGCTGCCCGGGAAGGTGCTGCTCACGGGGTTCGACAGCCGCGCGCGCATGGGGCTATTGAACGCGGCCGTCGGCCTCTCGCAGCAGACCGGCGAGCCGGTGGATATCGCGGCGGTGCGCAGCTACCGCACGCGAGTGGGCATTGCGATGAGCGCCGAGCAGCAGCTCACCTCGGATCTGGGCGCATTCGTGCGGCTCGGGAAGGATCAGGGAAACGTCGAGACCTACGAGTTCACCGACATCGACCGGACGGTCGCGGCCGGACTGTCCCTCAAAGGCTCCCGCTGGAACCGCCCGAGCGACACCGTGGGGCTCGCGTGGGTCGATAACGGCATCTCTGCGAATCTCGAGCGCTACCTCAATGCCGGCGGGCTCGGGATCGTGATCGGCGACGGGCGGCTGCCGCATCCGGGGCCGGAGGAGATCCTGGAGACCTATTACGCGCTCGGGATCATCCGGCAAATGCAGCTGACGCTGGATTATCAATATGTGAACAACCCCGCCTACAACCGCGATCGCGGGCCGGCCTCGGTGTGGGCGCTGCGCCTTCACCTCGAGCTCTGAGGCAGATGCCATCCACCCGGCCCGCATCCGGAGTACTCTTACCCCATGCTCGAGCCGCTGGGATTTCCTCGCGCCGTACTCGATCGGGCGCGCCGCAGCCGCGACGCACGCTTCGACGGCAAGTTCTTCATCGCCGTGACCTCCACGCGAATCTACTGCCGGCCGATCTGCCCGGCGAAGGCCTCCAACGACGCGAACATCCGCTACTACGCGACGGCCGCGGAGGCAGCCGCCGCCGGCTTCCGACCCTGCCTGCGCTGCCGGCCGGAGGCGGCCCCCGGCTCCCCAGCGTGGTTGGGAACCTCGGCGGTCGTGCGTCGGGCGCTGCGCTTGATCCAGGACGGTGCGCTCGATGAGAGCTCGCTCGAGCGTCTGGCAGAGCGGCTCGGTGTCGGAGCACGTCACCTCACGCGGCTTTTCATGCGGCACCTGGGTGCATCTCCCGCCGCCATTGCGCGCACCCGGCGTTTGCATTTCGCCAAGCAGCTGTTGGATCAGACCGAGCTGCCGATCACGCAGATCGCGCTCGCATCGGGATTTCGCAGCGTGCGTCGCTTCAACGATGTGTTCAAGGCGATGTACGAGCGTCCGCCGCGCGACCTGCGCAAGCGCTTCCACACCGAGCGCCGGCCGGCAGCGGACGCCGAGATCCGGCTGCAACTGACCTATCGCCCCCCATACGACTGGGGGCTTTTGCTCGAGTTTCTCGCCGAGCGCGCCATCCCCGGGGTGGAGAGCATTCGGGACGACACGTACACGCGCGCGCTGCGCGTCGCGCGGGGCCATGCTCTCCTGGAGGTTGCCCAAAGCAAGGTTGCGCATGCTCTGGAGCTGCGCATCCACGGGGGCGAGGCATCCGACCTGCTGCCGCTTGCCTCCGCGGCACGGCGCATGTTCGACCTTGCGGCCGATCCCGCACGAATCGCCGCAGTCCTGCAGCGTGACCCCCGCCTGCGATTGCTCGTGGCGCGACGCCCGGGCCTGCGCATCCCCGGCGTATGGGGAGCCTTCGAGACCGCGGTGCGCGCCGTCCTGAGTCAGAGAACCGCGCCCCCCGCAGCACGATCGCGGCTCGCACGCCTGGTCGAATGTGCCGGCGAGCGCGTGGTGGGGGTCGAGGTCGGGATCACGCACGCTTTCCCCACGCCTGAGCGCATCGCGCAGGCTGACCTCGAGCAAACCGGGATTCTCGCCGTACAGGCGCAGGCGCTGAGGCGTCTGGCCGTCGCCGTTCGCGATCGCTCGCTGCAGCTCGACGAGCCGAGCGCGGAGACTTTGCACAGACTCGGCGAGATCGCGGGCGTTGGACCGTGGGTCGCCGGGTACGTCGCGCTCTGCGGCCTGGGCGATCCGGATGCGTTCCCATCGGGCGATCCGCTGCTTCGCAGACGCACCTTTCCGCGCACTCGCCCCCTCTCGGATCGCGAGCTCGATGCACACGCCGATCGCTGGCGTCCTTTCCGCGGGTACGCCGTGCTGCATCTGTGGCAGGGCGTTGCCGAAGGTGGTCGCCTGCGGCGCCCGCGCGGCCTCACTGCGCGTGGCCTCGCTGCGCGCGCGGCCTGACATTCGAGGTCCGGAAACAGCCAGTCCCCGCGCACCCGCATCGCTAGAGTCTCCCGCGACTCACCTCGGCAGAATGGGAGGCTTCGTATGCGTCACACGACACGAATCGTTCTGGCAGCCGCCTGCTGTACAGCCGTCATTCCACTGGCCATCGCGCGTTCCGCGCCGCCGCAAGCCACACTCTATAGAGTGACGGTGCTGAGCTCGAGCGGCGCGAGCGCAAATACCATCCAGGACTCAGGCGTGCTCGGTGGCAGCTACACTCTGGCAAGCGGAGCGAAGCACGCTGCGCTCTGGTGGTTCGGACAGCAGCTCGACCTTGGGACTCTCGGCACGGGCGCCGGGCTGAGCAGCGCGGTGCAGTGGCCCGTGAAGAACTTCCAGGGGATCCTGGCGGGGATTTCCCTCACCGATGCGCTCGATCCAAACCAGGAGGGTTGGAGCTGCAGCTACTTCATTCCCAATCCGAACTTCAACGTCTGCCTGGGATTCGTATGGGATCCTATCAGCCGCAAGATGCGGCCCTTACCCACGCTCGGCGGGACCAATGGATTTGCAACCGGGAGCAACGATCTTGGACAAACCGTCGGGTGGGCGGAAACCCGCGTGCACGATCCAAGCTGTGTCAAGCCTCAGGTGCTGCAGTTCAAGCCCGTGGTGTGGGGACCGGCACCGCAAGAGATCAATGCCCTGCCGCTCATCGATGGTGACTCATCCGGGGCCGCAACCGCGCTCAACGACGGTGGCCAGATCGTGGGCATCTCGGGCGCGTGTGGCATCGCGGTGGGCGGTGTGAGTGCTAAGCATGCGGTGCTGTGGGACAACGGTGTTGCGATCGAACTGGTCAACCCGAACAAAGCACCCTACTGGAATACGCCGATGATGATCAATCAGCGCGGCGATGTGGTGGGATTCGCCGGTGTGCCCGGCGATGCCGCCGGTGACTACACTCCGCCCTTCCTGTGGACCCGAGCCGGCGGGTGGGTGTTCCTGCCGATGCTCAGTGGCGACATCGCAGGAGCAGCCACGAGCATCAACGAGCGCGGGCAGATCGTGGGCTACTCCAACGATGCCAACGGCGACGAGCACGCATGGATCCGGCAGGACGGAAAAACGCTGAATCTGAACGATCTCGTCGAGCCGAACTCCGCTCTGACCGGGCCGGTCGCACTGGCCTTCGACATCGACGACGAAGGGGACATCGCTGCCGCCACGCTCACCGGACAGGCATTGCTCCTCGTTCCGGTCGAAGAGGCGCGGTAGCACCCCTTGCGGGTCACGGGCGGATCGCGATCACCGGAGCTGGAGCCACGATCAGCGGGGCGGGCGCAAACACAACCGCACGCGGATGGTAGTAGTAATAGCCGTGAGCAGGGACCACGACGCACCCGGAGAGCGCAACACTGACCATCGACGCAACGAGCATAATCAGCCGCTTCATGGGGAATCTCCTCGAGTACCTACTGCCTTAGAACGCAGTAGGCACGGCCGGGATGACGCCCGCCACGAGGTGCTCCCTCACTTCACCTCTACGGCCGTCTTCACCGAGTTCGCGATGAAACACTGCTCGTGCGCGTGGTGGTGCAGCTGCGCCTCCTCGGCCGCGCTCGGCTGCTTCGAGCCGCCGTAGCTGATCCTCGGGCGCAGTGTCACCGAGCTCACCCAGGTACGCCCGCGCTCGTCGCGCGCGGTGACGCCTTCGGCCTCATCCTCATACCGCTCGATCTGGAAGCCTTGCCTGCCGGCGAGATAGAGGAACGTGAGCATGTGGCAGCTCGAGAGCGAGGCGACATAGGCTTCCTCTGGATCGACGTTGGCCGGATTGGAATTGGGAGCGGGTACGACCGCCGGTGAGGAGGAAGCCGGCACCACCGCTCCTCCATCGAACGTCCAGGTGTGCTCGCGTGAGAACTGTCCCTTCACGAAGCCCGCACCGGATGAGGACTTCCAGTCGATCCTCGCCTTGTGAATGGCCATGGGTCTACCTCGCTTCAGTGTTCGTTGGCGCGCCACTCCGCGAGCCGCCCGTGCTCGCGCGCAAGCCTCTCGAGCAGGGCCGCAGGCCTCCAGTAGCGCTCGCCGAGCTCGCGGCGATATCGATCGGTGCTCTGCAGCACCTCGGGCAGCCCGAGCGTGTCTGCGTAGAACATCGGGCCGCCGCGCATTCGAGGGAATCCGTAGCCGTTGCACCAGATCACGTCGATATCGGCACCCGCCTGCGCGATGCCCTCCTCGAGGATGCGCGCTCCCTCGTGGATGAGGGCGAGAGTGCAACGCTCGACGATCTCCTGGGTTGCAATCTGCCGCGGTGAAATTTGCAGCCGGGCCGCCTCTGCCCGGATCATCTCGATGACCTCGGGATCGCTCTCCCGGCGCCTCTCAGGTCCGACATACCGATAGAAGCCTCGGCCGCTCTTCTGTCCAAATCGGCCGTGCTCGACCAGCACGTCCGACACACGGTAGAAGCGCGGATCGTCGGGCCGGTCCTTCCATTGCCGGCGCACGGCGGCCCCCACATCGAGACCGGCAAGGTCGCCGACGGCATTCGGCCCCATCGCCATACCGAAATCCTCGAGTGCGCGATCGATGTCGGCGGGGGTTGCCCCCTCGAGCATCATCAGCTCCTTCTCGCGGCCGTACGCGTAGAGCATCCGGTTGCCGACGAATCCGAACGCATTGCCCACCACGATGCCGATCTTGTCGAGCCGCCGCGCCACGGCGAGCGCGGTGGCCAGCACCTCCGGCGAGCACTCCTCGGTACGTACCACCTCGACGAGCCGCATCACGTGCGCGGGACTGAAGAAGTGCATCCCCACGACATCGCGCGCGCGACCGCTCGCGCGCGCGATCGCTTGCACATCGAGCGTCGAGGTATTGGTTGCGAGCACTGCTTGCGGCTTTGCGATGCGACCGAGCTCGTCGAAGACCTTCTGCTTGATGCCGAGGTCCTCGAACACGGCCTCGATCACGAGATCGACGTCGGACAGGGCCGCAAGCTCGCTCGAGGTGCGAACACGCCCCTGGATGAGCTCTCGCTCATCCGAGCGCAGGCGGCCCTTCGCCACCGCACTGTCGAGGATCGCGCTCACGCGCGCAACGCCCGACTCGATCGCCTGGTTCGAGCTGTCAACGAGGGTCACCCAGAAGCCCGCGCGCGCCACGCTTGCGGCAATCCCGCTTCCCATCGTCCCCGCACCGATCACGCCAATCGATGCGACCGGCCGGTCCCCCGTCCGCGCGGTCTTCGAGCCCCGTTCGGCCCAGAAAAGGTGCCGCAGCGCCCGTGACTGGCTCGACGTGCGGCACTCCTGAAAGAGCCCCTGCGCGAGCTCGAGGGCGGGCTCGAAGTCCTGCTCGACGGCAGCCTCGACGGATTGCACGATGCGCTCGGCCGCGGGGGACGGGCGCACCGCGCGCGGAAGCGCCGCGCGGTAATCACGGAAAAACGCCGCCGTGGCCCTTGCGCGGTCCGGGATCGCTCGATCGCGCACGCGCTGCACGGCGGCTCCCCGTGCGATGAGCTCCCGAGCAAACCGGGCGGCTGCTGTCCGGACATCTTCGTTCGTGCTGCGGTCGATGAGACCGAGGGATTCGGCTCGCTCAAGTCCGATCGGCTCGCCGCCCGTCATCAGGTCGAGCGCCGCCTTCACGCCGATCAGGCGCGGCAGGCGCACCGTCCCGCCTGCTCCGGGCAGCAGACCGAGCTTGATTTCTGGAAACCCGAGCTGCAAATCCGAGCTCGCGCATCGATAGTGACTGGCGAGCACCACCTCGGCCCCGCCGCCGAGCACAATGCCGTGGAGCGCTGCGATCACCGGCTTGCCGCAGGACTCGAGGCGCATGAGCACGTCCTTGAGCAGGGGTGGCTTGGGCGGCGCTTCGAGCTCGCGCACGTCGGCGCCCGCCATGAAGGCTCGCCCCACACCGTGCAGGACGATTGCCCGCACCGCAGGATCGGGATCGAGGCGCTCGATCGCAGCGAGGAGCCCCGCGCGCACGGTCTGCGCGAGAGCATTGACGGGCGGGTTATCCACGACGATGACGGCGACCTCGCCGTCGTGCTCGATGCGCACGACCTCGCTCATTCGCCCGCCCGGCTAGCGCCCGCTGAAGCGCGGCGCACGCTTCTCCATGAAGGCGGTGACGCCCTCGATGAAGTCATCTCCGGCTGCGAGCTCACGCTGAAAATCGCGCTCCACATCGAGCTGCGCCTGGAGCGAGTTGCCCCAGGTTGCGTACATTGCCTGCTTGGTTCGGGCAAAACACCGCGTTGGACCGGAGGCCAGCTGCTTCGCGAGCGCCTCGACCGTCATCGCAAGCTCCTGGTCCTCCACGCAGCGCCAGATGAGCCCCCACTGCGCGGCCTGCTCGGCCGAGAGCTTCTCGGCGAGCAATGCGAGCCCCAGCGCGCGGGCCTGCCCGACAAGACGCGGCAGAGACCACGTGCCACCGCAATCGGGCAGGAGCCCGATACGGCTGAAGGCCTGCACGAAGCTCGCCGAGCGAGCCGCGATCACGAGGTCGCACGCCAGCGCCACGTTCGCACCCGCACCGGCGGCGACGCCGTTCACCGCTGCAATGACGGGCAGCGGGAGGTTGCGCAGTCCGAGCACGAGAGGGTTGTAGAGCTTCCCGACGGTGTCGCCGACGTCGATTCGCCCGGACCCCTCCCGCGGAATCCGCTCCGAGAGGTCCTGGCCCGAGCAAAACGCCCGCCCCGCTCCGGTCAGGACGAGCACCCGCGCCCCGCCGCTCGCAACCGCAAGAAGCGCCTCGCGGATCTCCGCGTGCATCTGCGCATTGAAACTGTTGAGCTTCTCGGGGCGATTGAGCGTCAGGCGCGCGATTCCCTCGCTCAGCTCAAACAGAATGGTCTCGTAGCTCACGGTCCACCTCCGATGGATGGCATCCGCCGTTAAAGTTGTGTGACAGCGGGAACCGCCACCGGGCAGTTTAGCTTACCCTGCATTGACCACAGGAGGGCGCGGTGCTCGCGCAGCTGGCGGCGTGGCGATCGGAGACGCGCTTGCCAGCCCACAGGTGTAAGAATCGAGCGGCGGAACCTCGTGGTCCCGCCGCTCGTGCCCGTCACTGCGCAGTCGAGGCGCTGACGGAGCCGCCCGCCGAGGCGGCGGTGCTCAGCGACCCACCAGACTGGGTCGCGGTAGTAACGCCCGCGGCTGCCTTCGTCGTATGAGCCGCTGCGGTCGTGGTCTGCTTCGCACTCGCATTCGTCGCGACTGCACCCTTGGCCGCCACACTGGTCGGGCTGCTCTTGCTGGGGATGCGGGTCGCGGCATTGAGCCCGCCGTTGGCACCAGCCGTGGCATGAGAATTGAAGCCGCCGAGCCGGCTCATGCCGCCGCCGAAGCCGCCACCGAAGCCGCCCCCGAAGCCGCCTCGAACCCCCCCGCCGACGCCGGCATGCACCGGGATCGAGCAGGCAAGAAGGCCGGCCAGCGCGGCACTCGTCAGGACGTGATGAGTCTTCATGGTCGTCTTCCTTTCCGATGTGATCGCAGGTCATCTGCGACCTTCGAGAGGAACTACGACCGAGCGTCCCCAATCCTTCCAGGGAACACGTCGAAGCCTGATTTGACTTATGTAGGAGCCCCGACGCTACCGCCCCTGGGCGCTTGCCAAGGCCGGGGCTGGCCGTACGTCTCCGCCCACGAACCCATACCCGTACACGGGATCGATCCCTGGGGCTCCCAGGTCGATGGCGTGGCGAGCCAGATCGCTGACGGCCGCATCCGCAGCGGCGGTATCCGGAGCCATCAGACGCTCGGCCAAGAGACCCGCGACAATGGGCGCAGCGAAGGACGTGCCACGCACCAGCGCATAGGACTGAGGCGGCTCTGCGGCCGCCATGTCGGCGCCCGGGGCAGCAAACCTCACCTGCGGCCCACGCTCGGCTTCGATCAGAACGCGCCGATGCGAGTCGACCGCCGTGACCCCCACGACTCCGGGATAGGCCGCCGGATACAGCGGCGGCGCCGCGGGCCCGTCGTTTCCGACCGCCGCCACCACGAGGTGCCCGCGCGCGATGGCCGATCGCACGATGCTCTTCAGCAGCGGATTCTCAGGTCCGACCAGACTCACGTTGATGACCGCAACCCGCTCTTGCACGAGCCAATCGAATGCCGCCGCGATGGCCTCCACGGAGCCACCCGTGGGAAGTCCGCAGTACACATCCGCAGCAAAGAGCTCCCCGCCCGGCGCGGCGCCGCGAAAGCGCGCCGATTCGCCCACCATCAAAGAGGCCACCGCCGTGCCATGCGCGCCGGGCACCTTCTTGCCCGAGCATCCATAAGAGTGAACCACCGCACCCTTGAAAACCGGATGCGCCGCATCCACGCCGTCGTCGATGAGTCCAATACGCACCCCGTTCGTCCCCTCCACGGGTGCGGCACCGCTCGAGGGCGGCCCGCTCTCCGCGGTGGGAGGGTCTTGCCTGAGCACCCCGCCTTGCTCGTAGATGTGGTTGAAGGCGTACTGCGCCGCCGGGTCGAGCGCTCTCACCCGCTGCAATGCTCGCTCGGTTCTCACGCGCGCCGGTACTGCGAGCACGACCATCCGGCCGCCGAGTCCCACGAGTGCCTGATCGCGCAGCACCGAGAAGCCCGCCGCACGCTCCGCCGCCAGAGCCCCATCCGAAGGCGAAAGGGCGAGCAACTCGCCGCGCACGATGGCCTCCCCGCTGGGATCGCGCTCGAGCAGCCGCGGATAGCGCCGTACGAGATCGCGAATCGCCGTGCGGCGCAAGTCGCGCAGGCTCGCCGGATCCAGGCCGTTGCTGAGACCGGGCTGATTCTGCTGCAGAATGCCGCCCGGCAGCGAAGTGAGGGGCAGCCCTACGGGTGCGCGCAGGGTGGGCAGACCGAGCTGCGCTCGGGCCACTTCCACCACACCGAACATGAGCAGCACAGCGACCAGGGATCGGCGCATGCGCACACGATAGTTGAATGTGACGGCGCATGGAAGAAAATGGGCGCTCGGATCGTCCTTCTGACATAAGTGGTCATACGAGTGAGCGATGTGCTGCGCACGGAGATCGTGAGCCTGCTGCCACGGCTGCGGCGCTTTGCGCGTGCCATCGCGCGCAATACCCATGATGCAGACGATCTGGTGCAGACGACGATCGAGCGGGCGCTCGCCCGCTCCGAGCAGTTGCGCGCGGACTCGAAACCGTCCAGCTGGCTCTTTGGAATCCTGCGCAATGCGTGGATCGATGAGTCGCGAGCACGCTCGCGTCGCAGCCGCGTGCTTGCGCCCGCGGAGCTTGCCGACCAGGTCGCTGATCCGGCCTCGAGCAACGCGGCCGCCGGCGCCCTTGCGATCGAGGAGGCGATGGCGCAGCTGCCGGAGGAGCAGCGCACGGCCGTTGCGCTGGTGCTCATCGAAGGTCTCTCCTATGCGGAGGCTGCCGAGGTGATGGGTGTGCCCGTCGGCACCCTGACCAGCCGTCTGGCGCGCGGCCGCGCGACGCTTCAAACGATGCTTGCTTGAGCAGGCGGAGCATGGCAATGAGCTTGTCCGATGAGATTCTGATGGCATACGCCGATGACGAGCTGGAGCCGGCTCAGCGTGCCGCGGTCGAGCAGGCCATGGCGTGCGACCCCGACCTTGCAAGACGCGTCGCTGAGCACAAGGCGCTGCGCGAGCGGCTGCACAGGGCCTACGATCCGGTGCTCCGCGAGCCGATCCCGGCAAACCTGCTCGCGGCGGCGCGCGAACCGCCGGCCGGCTCGCCTGACAACGTGATTGCCTTGCAGCCCCGCGCGCCGCGGAGGCGACCTGCGCCCTGGCAGTGGGCTGCGATGGCTGCGAGCCTGCTCGTGGGACTGGGGATCGGACAGCTCACCCGCTGGGGCGGCGCCTCCGATCCCCTGGCCGCGCGCAACGGTCAGTTGCTCGCTCGTGGCGCGCTCGCAGAGGCCCTGAACCAGCAGCTCGCCAGCACCCAGGATCCGCACTCGCCCATGCAGGTTGGAATCAGCTATCTTGCGAAGGATGGGTCCTACTGTCGAACCTTCACCTGGGCGGATCGTGGCGGCCTTGCAGGGCTCGCCTGTCGCGAGGGTCGGGACTGGCAGGTACAGATGCTGATGCAGAGCGCATCGGGGCCCGAAGGTGAAGGACAGTATCGCCGCGCCGCGTCCGCACTGCCCGCGGCCATCGCGCAGGCTGCTCAAGCCCAGATGTCGGGCGAGCCCCTCGATGCACAGTCAGAAGCCGCCGCTCGGGCCAGCGGATGGCTGCCACCACACGGCCGTTAAGGACACACTATCGTGCGCGCTCCACTTCTGATGCTATTGCTCGCCGTGGCGAGCAGTGCCTCCGCAAAGACCCGGTTGCTCGAGCATGTGCCGCTGCGATGGAAGCCCACATCGGAGCTGCGGTTAGGGGCGATGCAGATGTCGCAGGCGCCGGTCCAGTTCGCACCCTTCCAGGACGTACGCGACGACAAGAAGGCGATCGGGGAGAACCGCGAGGAGGACACGCCCAAGCCGGTCACGACCGACGATGATGTCGGAGCTTTCGTGAGCACTCATATGCGGGAGCTGTTCGATCAGGCGGGTCTGAAAACCGTCGACAGTCATGGCGCCGTCACGATCAAGGGAGAGGTCCGGCAGTTCTTCGTTCGTGAGACCTCAACGTACCAGGCAACGGTCGCGGTACACGTCGAGGTGATCGCCGGCGACGGCCGCACACTCTGGAGTGGGGTTGCAACGGGCGATGCGAAGCGCTTCGGTCGCTCCTACGAGCTCGAGGATTACTACGAGGTCCTCTCCGACGCTCTGGTCAACACCGTAAGCTCGATGCTGCAGAGCGCGGAGTTTCAGAAGGCCCTGTCAGGTCGTTGAGAGAAGCGCGCGAAGCATCGCGACTTCCGCCTTGATCGCCGCGTGCAGCGCAGGGTCCAGGTCCGGAGCAAACAGCGGTGAGTGATTCGAGGGCAACGGTGGGCCCCCGTGCCGAGCCTCCGCGTATCGCACCGGGTCGGCCCCCCCGAGCGCCAGATAGAAGCCGGGGATTCCCTGCTCGACGAAGACCGAGAAATCCTCCGACGCCGTGATCGGCGGCTCGTCCACCACGTTCGATCCCCCGAACGCCGCGGTCAGCGTCTCGCGCATGCGCGCGGCCAGCGCCGGGTCGTTGTAGACCGCATCGGCGCTCTCGTAGTGCTCGATGAGCGGCGCACGGGGGGCCGCGCCCGCGGCCGCCTCGGCATTCGCCACGCGGGTGATCGCACGCAGAACCTGCTCACGCACGGCCGGGTCTCGGGTGCGCACCGTCAACCCGAGCTGCGCCTGATCGGGGATGATGTTGTTCTTCGTTCCTGCATGCACATAGCCGACCGTGATGACGGCCACCGCACCCGGTGGCACCTCGCGCGAGACGATCGTCTGCAATGCAAGGATCGTGCGCGCGGCAATCACGATCGGGTCCACCGCCGTCTGCGGCATGGCTCCATGTCCCCCGCGGCCGAAGATCGTGATGCGAACCGAGTCAGCGTTCGCATTGTAGAACCCGGGGATGACCCCGACCTTCCCCGCCGGAAGCTCGTTGCCGACGTGCAGCGCAAGAAGCACATCGGGACGTGGGAAGCGCGTGAAGAGCCCTGCCTTCACCATGCCCGAGGCGCCGCCGATCGTCTCCTCGGCCGGCTGGCCGATGAGCACGAGCGTGCCATGCCAGCTATCGCGCGTATGCGCCATGATGTCGGCGGTCGCAACGAGTGCGCTCATGTGCAGATCGTGCCCGCACATGTGGCCCACATAGACATCGCTCCCCGCGTCGTCCTTGGTGCGCACATGACTTGCATAGGGCAGACCGGTGCGCTCCTGTACTGGAAGCGCATCGAGCTCGGTGCGCAACAAGATCGTTTTTCCCGGGCCGTTGCGAAGCACGGCAACGACCCCGGTGCCACCGACGTGCTCGGTCACCTCGTACCCGAGCTTGCGCAGCGCGGCGGCGACCATCGCAGCCGTGCGAGTCTCGTGTCCGGAGAGCTCCGGATGCTCGTGCAGATCGACGTACAGGGCGCGCGCCATGGGGTACACGGCATCGACCTCCGCCGACGAGCCTTGAGATCCGGCGAGCGCCCATCCGGGCAACAGAACCAGCAGCAGACCGACGAGCTTCACGAGCGCACACCTCCACCCAAAAGGCGCGGTAGCGTAGCATGCCGATTGCCGATCCTTGGCGAGGAGGCCTGCATGGCCGGAGTCGCTCAGCTTCCCGGCTGCGCGGTGCGATGGATGAAATCCGCGACGTTATCGTGCATCTCCTTCAGTGAGTCCTCCCGGGCGTAGACCATGTGGCCGGACTGGTAGAACTTGAACTCGATGTTGGAGGAGAGGCTCTGCGGGATAGGCAGGTGATGCATCTCGTAGATGCCTTGAAAGAAGGGCGTCGCGAGATCGAAGTAGCCCGCGTTGAGCATCACCTTGAGCTTCGGGTTCTGCTTCATGACGTTGGCCAGATCGGGCATGACGTTGGTACCCTGGCGAGAGGTGGCGGGCGTCTCGCTCTCTCCCGGCAACTGGTGCGTCCAGTTCCAGTGCGTCTGCACATGCGGCTTGAACTCCTGCCCGGCTCCGTAATGCAGCTCGGTACGGACATACTCGTTGAAGGCCGCAGCGTAAGCGCTGCTGAGCGCCGCGGACTGCGGGTCGTACGCCGCGCGCTGATTCAAGGGATCGATGTCGGGTCCCGAGAAGCGCGTATCGAGCCGGCCGGTCGTCAGGTCGCTGGCACTCTGCAAGCTCTGGCGGAACTCCCCACCATCGATCCGGAGGTTCGCCTTGGTGATGTAGTCGACGCTGAGCCCAGTGTACTCGTGCAGCTTCGCGGCGATCGCCGCGCGCTCCTCGGGCGCAAGAGCCCATCCAGCCGAGAGCGCGTGCGCATAGTCGCCCATGGCGAACTGCTCCACCTCGGTGAGGAATGCCTCGAGGTTCGCGTGCTCGCCAGGCAGCTTGTGGTGATACCAGGCTGTCGCTGCGTAGGTCGGCAGCGCGGTCTCATAGGGTATGTCGATACCCGGATTGTCCGCCGGCCCATCAGGGCTCAGATCAAAGTTCAGGATCTGAGAGAGCAGGATCACCCCGTTGAGGTCGATCGAGCGGTCCACTGCGAGCTGATTGGCCACCACGGCCGAGCGGGGCGTGCCGTAGCTCTCCCCGAAGAGATACTTGGGCGAATTCCAGCGGCTGTACTTCGTCAGGAACTGCTCGATGAACTGCGAGAAGGCGTAGGCATCCGCATCGACACCCCAGAACGCCTTCTCCTTGTCCTTGCCGGCGATGCGGCTGAAGCCGGTGCCGGGAGCATCGATGAAGACCAGGTCGCTCGCATCGAGCAGGCTCGAGCCATTGTTGACGATCGAATACGGAGCACCGGGAGCATGTGAGTCCGTCGGCGTGACTACGCGACGCGGGCCAAATGCGCCCATGTGCAGCCACATCGTCGCAGAGCCCGGGCCGCCGTTGTAAAGGAACGTGACCGGTCGCACGCCAGCGCCTGTCTTGAAGTAGGCGACGTAGAACATCGAGGCTTCGGCCGTTGGATTGTGTGCCTCCCCCGCCTGGTCACCACCGGGCTTCTCGCTGGGATCGCGCGGCACATCGTCCCAGCCCCGCGGATGCACGATGAGCGTGCCGGCGATCGCTTGATAAGCGATCGTTCGACCGCCGATCGTCACACTGCCGCTGCTCGTCACCGACTCGGCCTTGAAGGGCTCGAACCGACCATCGGCCTTGCTCGCTTCGGTAGCCGCGCCGGGTGCTGCGGGTTTGGGATCGCTGGGAGCCGCGAGAGCGGCGCAGCCGAACAGCGTGAGCAACACCATCAGGCAGAGCCTGAGAGTCCATGGACGCATCGGAAGTCTCCCCTTGAGGCTCCCGCTGAGCAGGGGCCGGGCGCGCATTCTCGCTCAAATCGCAGGCACGAGCGATCAGGCTTTCTGCGCGTCCCGGTCCTTAGCCGCCTTGCGGTCGGGGTCCTTGCACCTGCAGAGCGCGTAGAGCGCTCCAACCGCCGCAAGCTTTTCATCCACGCGCCAGGGTCGAACTGTCCCCCGACCGGCCTGGTTGAGGGCCCCCCACAGCTCAGGCTCCGCCAGCCCAAGTTCGGCGGCAAGGCGGCTTCGGGCGCTCTTGTCGCCGAGGACGTGATAGGGAATTCCCGCCCGAGGCTCGAGTGCCTGCAGCGCGCTTACAAGCTGGCGCTGCGATTCCGAACGCCTTCAAGCATGGCATCTGCCGTCATGAATGTACGACGCGGTCGCACATTCAAGGCTCGAATCCGTAGAAATACGGACTGTGAGTCCAGGCACGGATTGCTCGAGGCTGCGACGCTTAGGATTTCCGCGCCGTCTACCCGTGACGGTGTTGCGCTGCGGGGCCGGCAATTGAGTCAGGAACTCTCGGACACCCGCTACCAACGCTCGGTCCGGAGCCTAAGGCCGCTGCTGATCGGATGCGTAGTCGCGCTGATGGTGGTGTGCATCGCCGTCGTGCTCCTGGCGCGCATTCTGCTCAGCAGCTTCGAGCAGGTCGAGACCGCCGAGACGCGCCAAAAGGCCACGCAGGTATTCCAGGCGCTCGAGACGGACCTGCGTCAGCTGCACATGAGCAACCGCGACTATGCCGAGTGGGACGACGCGGTCGCGTATCTTCACACTCGCAACCCAGCCTTCATCGCGGCGAACTACACCCGCGAGACCCTGACCGGTATGCGCGTCGATGTCGTCTGGATGGTGGATCGAGACGGGAACGAGGTGTACTCGTGCTATCTGGACCGCACTCGCAACGAGGTCGTCTCGCCGGCTCCTCGCAAGTACATCGAACCCTTACGACGGTTTGCCGCGCTTCGAGGGAATCGTGAGACTGGCTCGCCTGCCGATCTGATCGTCAGCACCCCAGACCTGCCGGCGGCCGTGGCGGCGCGCGAGATCAAGCTCACGGACGGCACGGGCCCCACGGGAGCCGTGCTCGTTTTTGCTCGCTTCATTGCCGATGCCGACGTGCGCCGTGTGGCCGAAACGAGCCAGCTGCCCGTCGGCATCAGCTATGTCGCAAGACCCGGCGCCCTGGCACAGCTGCCCGCGCCAGTGCGCGCCTGGATCGCCGCCGGCAACACAATCGAGCGCACGTTCATCTGGGCTCCAAGTCGTGCACGGATCAGTGCGTACCTTCTCCTGCGAAATCTCGACAAGACCCCAGTCGCCCTCCTTGCAACACAGTCGGATCGAGAGACCTACGCACTCGGCTACCGGACCACCGCATACCTCCTCGGCGTCATCCTGCTGCTCGCAGCCGGATCCGCCGCGACGGTCGTCTGGTTTCTCGCGCGATTGAAACGCAGCTACGCCGCACGCTACGCCGCCGAGATGCGATATCGGGTGATCGGCGAGCAGCTGGAGCAAGCGATCGTACTGCTCGATGCCACCTCCTACCGAATGCTCGATGCCAACCAGACCGTTCTGTCTGCGCTCGGCTGCACCCAGCAAGGCCTGCGTGACCGCAAGCTGGGCGAGGTCTTTCCCGATATCACTCCCGGGATGCTCGAGCTGCCCGGGGCGACCGCGCGCAAGATCCTGCACTCGCGTGCATGCCGCAAGGAAGGCGGCTGGGTCGATGCCGAGGTCGCGATGACGGCCGCGCAAATGGGTAACCGTCACATGATTGCGCTCGTCGGACACGACATCAGCCACCGCAAGGAGGCCGAGCGAGTGGAGCGGGACAATCGGCGCAAGCTCCTGCGGGTTGCGCAGCAGGACGCCCTGACGACGCTGCCCAATCGTGCGTTTCTCAGCCACCGCCTGCCCCAGGTGCTGCGCAAGATGGCCGGTACCGGCCGGCTGCTTGCACTCATGTACTTGGATATCGATCGCTTCAAGAACATCAACGACTCGCGTGGACATCCGCTGGGCGATCAGGTGCTGCAGGTCGTGGCGAGACGACTTCGCGCGACAGTCGCTGCTCAGGACGTCGTGGCGCGCATGGGCGGTGACGAGTTCGTCGTCGTCGCGACGTTGCTCCCCGACGTTCGGGCGATCGAGCAGCTCGCACTGCGGCTGCGAATGGCCATCGCGGCCCCCGTGATGCTCAGCGGGCAATCGCTTCTACTCACTGCGAGTGTCGGGGTGGTCGTGTACCCGGACGACGGAGTAGACGCCGACATTCTGCTCAAGAGGGCGGACATCGCGCTCTACCATGCGAAGAACGCGGGGCGCAACTGCCACCGCTTCTTCTCCTCCGAGATGGATCAGAAGATCAGCGAGCGCGTGGCACTGGAACAGGCGCTGCACGAGGCACTTGGGACGGATCAGATCTTCCTCGAGTATCAGCCGGTCGTGAAGCTCCGCACGGGTCAGATGCGCTCCCTGGAATCCCTGGTGCGTTGGCACCACCCACAGGAAGGCCCCATCTCCCCTGCGCGCTTCATCCCCGTCGCCGAGCAAGCCGGCCTGATCGTCGCACTCGGGGAGCATGTCTTGGGATTGGCGGTGCGGCAGCTTCGCACCTGGTCCGATGCGAAAATACCCCTCGTCCCTGTCGCCGTGAACGTCTCCCCATTGCAGCTCGAGCAATCGGACTTCCCCGCCAAGGTCTCGAGCCTTACCCGTGAGGCCGGTGTAGACCCCCGCTGGCTGCGATTCGAGATCACCGAGTCGGCGATGATGAACGAGACCGGGCCCCTGGTGTCGGCCCTGAAGGCGCTTCGCAAGCTTGGATCGCGGATTCTGATCGACGACTTTGGGACGGGATACTCGAGCCTGAGCTACCTGAACCGCCTGCCCGTGGACGTGCTGAAGATCGACAAGGCGTTCGTTCGCGACCTGGGACAGGATGTCGCAAGACTTCCCATCATCAACGCCGTGATCGATATGGCGAAGCAGCTTCGGCTGCGCACCATTGCAGAAGGGATCGAGACGCCCGAGCAGGCGGTGCTCCTGTTGCAGCTTGGCTGCGATTATGGACAAGGGTTCCTGTACAGCAAGCCTGTCAGCGCGGCCGCTTGCGGCGCGCTTCTCAATGAGCTCAGACGGGAGGCCCCGCTGACTCAGACGGTCCTCGTTCGGGCGCTCTCGCAGAGCGTGGCCCGGTAACAGCTCGGGTGAGCGAGACTTGCCTTCCGCGCCGCGCTGCCGTAGTGATGCCGGGCCATGCCGCCGCGCTACCGGGTGCTCGATCGCCCTTCCCTTCCCTTTCGTTTCGCTCGGGCTTGTCTCTGCCGCGACATCCCGGGTGCCTGGAGATTCTATCGGGCCGTCATTCATCCTCGGGTGAAAGGCAAGGCCGCGCCGTTCCTCCTGGCCGATGGCAGCTCGCTCGTGTTGCCGTTGACCTGGCCCGGTCTGGTCACGGGGCGGGGAACGGAGGGCTATGAGCCGGAGGCCATCGCTGCCTTCACGGCAGCCACGGCTCGTTTAGGCCCCGCAGTGACTCTGATCGATTGCGGCGCGGACGTCGGAGCATTCTCCCGCCTGGTCCTGGCGGGGACAAAGAATGTCTCGCGCGTGATCGCATTCGAGCCCAACCCCGATCCGTTCGAGCTGCTCGAGCGCAACCTCCGGGGTTGCGAGGGGCTCGGTGTCGAGCTCAGGCAAAGCGCAGTCTCGGCCCTCGAGGGTACCGCTTGGCTCGCGGTCGACAGGACGATGGATCACGACCATGGCGCGCATCTGGGACCGCAAGCAGGGACGGGAATGCGGATCAAGGTGGAGACCGTCGATGGTGTCCTCGGCGAGGACTCGGGCCCCATTGCCCTCAAGATCGACGTGGAAGGCGAGGAGCTCAACGTCTTGCGCGGTGCCACGAACACCCTCAGGCGCGCAAGCGGCTTCGTCGTCCAGCTCGAGGCTCACCCGGAGGTCACGTCGCGCACAGGCATCGACCCTGGTGAGGGCTTGCGCCTGCTACGCAGCGCCGGTGCAAGCCTGTTCACGGCCTACTGCGAGCGAACCCATGAGGTGGTGATGCGCATCGATCCCGAGCAGCGCTTCTTCGCTCAAGTCGATCCCGCCGAGATCTACGACGTGGTCGCGATCCGGCCCCTGGCTTGAAACCAGTCGGCAGGCGTGGCGCAACTCTGCAGCTCTCACGACCCGCCTGTACTCTCACCCACGCGTGTCCCCTCGAGCCGCACCCGAACACTCAACGCATGCTGCTCGCCGGGCGAAAGATCCACGGCAAAATCAGACACGTTGCTGCTTTCGATGCAGACCATCCGTGTCCACTCATCGTTTCCCAGATCCGCCAACGCCCGCGCCTTGTCGATCCAGGGATTCCACACCACCGTAGTGCGTGAATTGTCTTTCATGACGTGTGTGGCTCGATGCATGACCGGATCATCGAGCTCGATCGTGCCCGTGGTGCCGAGGTAAATGCGATCGGTTTCCGAGCTGATCGCGACCTCACCGTCCTGCACCTTGCGAGCGGACACTGTCTTGTCGAAATACCGAACGCCATCCAGACCCTTCAAACGCACGGCGTGGATATCCCCCACCCGATGATACGCATGCAGGGCCTCCTCAAAGCTCATCCTCGTTCTTCCCGTATTGGTCGTCAGAAGCTCCAGACTCAGCTCTCGACCGAACGTCGCACGGTAGAGCAGACGAAACTCCGCCGGCCACCATCTGCGGGTGTCCTCATTGCTCTCGGTGAACATGCTCACCATCACTGCGCGCCCCACCTGCGAGATCGACTCGAGGCTCCACGCCTTCGTGCGTACGAATCCGTGCGCCGGCGCCTTGGCATCGTCCGACTTGCCTCCAAACCATGGGAAGCAGATGGGAACACCTCCCCGAACCGCGCGACCGTCCTCCCAGCGAGACTGCGAGCTGACGAAGAACGCCTCCTCTGCCCCAGATGGCTTCCATGAGGTGATGTGCGCTCCGTGAAGGTATATCTCCCCGATCGCCTCGGGCGTCGTGATACGCACCTTGGGCAGGCCGCCGTTACCCTCGACGACCTCGGCGACGCCCGGGATTCCGAGCCGACGATAGGACGCTGCACGACCATCACTCATGTTCGGCCTCCGGCTTGGAGAGTACAGTCAGCCGGCGAGACGGAACATCATCCCATGGTCGCATTGCGAAAGACCGCCTTCGGGCAGCTCGACAATGGGGGCCTTCAACGCACGCAGATTGATCCCCATCACGCGGTCGTAATCCTCCCGCGTCGTATCGGCCGTCTATCGAAGGATATTTCCATAACCCATTCCTCATCGTTGGCATTCCGACAGATACTGCTGATCAGTCACCTTCTCCAGCCACTCGACGCTCTTGCCGTTGAGCGACCCCTGAATGGCGATATGAGTCACGGAGGTGGTGAGCGTCGCGCCATGCCAGTGCTTCTTGCCTGGCGGGCACGTAATGACATCGCCAGGGCGGATTTCTTCCTTGGGTTCACCCCAGCACTGCGTCCATCCAAGACCCGCGGTGACGATCAATGTTTGGCCGCAGGGATGGGTGTGCCACGCGGAGCGTGCTCCTGGCTCAAAGGTTACTGCTGCGCCGCCAAACTGGCCGCTCCCGGGGGCCTGAAACAAGGGATCGATGCGAACACTGCCGGTGAAGTTCTCCGGTGGCCCCTTGATCGAAGGCTGTGAACCGTTTCGTTTGATGTCCATGGTAGCTCCTGTCGCGGCGAAGCATCGCGCGTCACCGGCGTTCCGGCGCTCACTCTACCGCGATCGGCGGTGGTGACTAGCGTTTGGTCTGGCGTATGTCCCCGAGGATCGGTCCAGCAGCACCTTTCGACATCTGATGCGTGATGCGCCCGACGTGGCCTGACGGCTGCTCAGGGACTGCCTCGCACAAGGGAGCCCAAGGCAGTCTACGGTCTTCGGCCAAGCTGTCATGAAGCGCATTGCGGACGCCTGTGAGGACGACGTCCACGAGTTTTGGGCGGACGAAATCAGCCTGTTGAATCCCGGCGTTGTCGACTCGACGCGAATTCACGGCCCGCGGCAGCTTACCGACATTTATCTTCTCGCCCTTGCCGTTGCGAATGAAGCAAGGTTCGTCACGTTCGACACCGGCGTTCCTTTCGCGGCGGTTCGAAAGGCGACGACGGCTAATCTGACGGTACTGTAGCCCGGAATCGATCGCCTCGTCAGCCACCCGAGGTCAGCTCTTTCGCCAGCGGCTGCGCATGGTACACGTGCTCGATCGCCGCGAGGATGATCGCGCTATCGACTGCGACGGCGCGATTGTTCGCCTCGTCGTACCAGAATGAGCCGCCGAGTGAGGGCAGGTTACCATCGAAGATCAGGCCCACGAGTGCACCGTCCTGATCGATGACCGGACTGCCGGAATTGCCGCCGACGATGTCGTTGGTGGAAACGAAGTTCACGGGCGTCTTGGGGTCGAGCTCGCGCCTCGCCGCCAGCCAGGCCTCACTGAGCGCCAGAGGCGCATAGCCCCGGGCGCGCGCGTAGAGTCCCGCCACGGTGGTAAAGGGCGCCACCTCCTTGCTGTCCTTGACCCAGCCTTTGACCACGCCATACGAGAGCCGCGCGGTGAAGGTCGCATCGGGGTAGATGCTCGTGCCGAAGAGCGCGAAGCGGGCCCGCGCGATCTTCGTGGTATTCGCCTCGATGGGGGCCGTCACCTCATCCTCGTAGACCTTGCGGTACCTGAGGTAGTACGGCAGAACCTCACGCGCAAGCACGATCATGGGATCGTGCGAGGCCGCAACGGCCGTCTGCCCGCCCTTCCACAAGACCTGCCTCACGCCGCGATCAGCGAGCTTGGTCCCCTCGACGGCGCGCTTTGCCACCTCCTCCGGTGAGGCCGTTGCGAACAGGGTTTTGCAGATCGGGGCGTCCCAGCCCAGGAGGTCGCCGAGCATGGTCATCGAGGACCTGAGACGCACGGCGTCGTAGCCGGGGTAGATGGGGGCGCGCGAGAAGAGCTGCTCCTCGAGGAGCGGGAGACTCGCAGTCCGATAATCGGCGAACCGCTCGGTGTCGGGCAGCGTGCGCTCGTGAGCGCCGAGCACGATCGTGAACGCGATATCGAAGAGCCGGGCACTGAAGCCTTCGCGCCCCACGATCATGCTCTCGGGCAAGTACATGGTCGCAGCTTTGTTCTCGGCGTCGGCGATCATGCCCCATGGGTCGCCGTACTTGCTGCGCAACGCGGGCTCGGCGGCGACCTTGGCTCGCAGCTCGGCTTCGTCCCGCTCCTTTCGGGCAAACTGCTGCCGATCGTTGAGCGCCTGCAACTCCCCGTCGATGCCTTTGATATCGTTGTCAACGAAGAAGAGAGTGCCCTGAGCGATGCGTGCATTGTTTGCGTTCTCCGCTGCGAACGCCTCGAGCAGCCCTTGGTAGTGGCCGAGGTATTGTAGATCGGACGGAAACATCGGGTAGCGCAGCGCGTCGAGCTCGGCCATCGTATCGTTGCGCTCGGTTTCGCCCGGGTTTCCGGAGGTGAAGACCAGCTCGCCCGCCGTCGGACCCTTGGGCGACATTCGGAAATAGTCGGGCGTTTGGGCGGGGTGGCCGTGCATGTAGACCCTCACGATGCCCACGTCGTAGTCGTAGCGCGGATAGTTGAAGTTATCGGGATAGCCGCCCAGAAACGAGGTCGGCTGGCTCGGTGCGAACACGAGCCGCACATCCTGGTAACGTCGATACTTGTAGAGCCAGTACTGCCCTCCTTGATAGAGAGAGACGACCTCGCAACGCCATTCATCCGAGTGGGCTCCTGCACAGCCCGTCTCGATACGGCTGTCGACCGCCCGCAGCGCCGCCGCGTAGGCGGCTCCGCTCTTGTCGTCCGTCGCTTCATCCACCGTGGCAGTTACGTTGGTGCGCTCCACGAGCTGCTCGACCTCCATCGCCGGGCATTTGAGCTCCTGTTCCCGCCCCTGAGCGTAGAAGTAGTGCGCCATGAGATTGTGGGTCGGGCTCGACAGTCCCTCGAGGCATTCCACCACACAGTGATGGTTGCTCAATACCAGACCGTGAGGAGACACGAAGGAACCCGAGCAGCCTTGTGCGAGCCGCACGGAGGCGAGCTGCACGTGGTTGATCCACTCGCTCGAGGGCCTGAAGCCGAACCGTTGCTGAAGCGTCGCGAACGGCAGATTCGAGAGCGGCCAGAAGCCCTCCCCGGCGACGCTTGCCGGGTCAGTCAGCACGAGGAGCCATACACCGACCAGGACGGAAGTCAGCACCTTCATGTCATTTCCCCTTGCGGCTCAACCGGAGCATCGACCCGGTCGCCGCATCAGAAAGCAGGCCCCCTACTCCTGGGTTCCGTCACCTGGAACAGCCTGGGCCGAGCCTCAGTCGCCGTAGCCGCGTTCGCCGCACATCACGCGACGACGGCGATTGACCCGTCGCCTGCACGAGCAGCTGGCTGCCGAGTGTCATGCCCTTTGCGTACCCGATATACCCGAAGCACGCAGCCACCAGCACCCCCGTCAAGAGCGTGCCGATCTTATCCGCACGAATCTCGAGACCGATCTTTTGGATCCGCCCTGCGCGAGCTGCTTGAGGGTGGCAGGATCGTCGTATCGCCGGCGGAAGACCACGCAGCGCTTGCTGGCGCGGTCAAGTTCGTGCGCTGGGGGGTACCTGCTGGAGGCGTCAGGTATGCGGCGGAAGGCGCGGAACGCGCCGCATGACTGAGGTTGGTAGCGGGGGCAGGATTCAGCGTCGATTTGATGCGCATCCCGCGCAAGCAGCGCCGCGTGAAGTAGGCACGACTCCGCCTCCGCGGGGGTTCCAATCCCGATGGATTAGACTTACCCGCCTATGATTGTCGTGGATCAGGATCTTGACCCGGAGCTTCGTGGCCGCGTCGGCGCCGCCTCTGCCGTGGTCTCTCTGGTGCTCAACGCGGCTGCCCAGCTTCCTCAGCCGCGCGAGGACGGCATCGCCCAGATCTACGCCCTTGGCCTGTATGGATCGATCATCGAACAGTTTTCGGCCTGCGTTCTGCTTGCTCAGTTCGGTGAGCCGACCACGATTCCGATCATCCTGCGCTCGATGTACGAGGCCCTGGTGGACCTCGACAACCTGCTGCACGATGCGAGTTACCATTGCCGAATCGAACATGCCAACATCAAGCAGACCCTCAAGATCATGAGGAGCGGACCACTGCGGGAGGCCTTTCAGGCGGGGCGCAAGGGAGACTACGACCGGCTGAGCGCCCGGCTCGCCGAGCTCGAGGACGGCGGAAGAGCATCGCTAGAGATATGTAAGCGCTGCGCCGCGGTGGAGCGGAGCGACGAATATGCCAGCCTCTACGCTCTGTTCTGCCTCGACACACACAACACCGCTTCTGCGCTCGCCGAGCGTCATGTGAGCGAGCGCGAGGATGGCTCGCCGCTCATTTCGTTTTTTGGCAAGTACGATCCGAAGGTCGTCGCCGGCCGGCTCGACTTTGGCATGCAGTTCCTCCTTGGCGCGCATGATCCACGGAGCTTTTCAAGTGCAGGCACCGGAAGTTGACGCGCTCGCTGCAGCCTTTGAACGGGAGCGTAGTGCGCGTGTGACCGCACCCGGGCGCGACGTGGGGGGCCGTCCCATGCGTAGACAACTTCAAGCCGTTCTGCTCGTTGCTCTAACGGGTGCCATCGCAGGTTGCCAGCAGGCCGACAAGCAACCTACACCCGAACTCCTGGGTTGGCTTGAGGTACAGGGTACGTGCCGAGAGGATCACGTTACCCAGTCGGACCGATATGTGGGTGAGCTAGTCGGCTGGCGCAACAAGACCACGGGGAAGGCGATGCGCTACGGCTCAGTTACCGACGCGAACGAGCAAACAGAGATAGCAAGGCTTAAGGACCCGACTAAGTACCACCCACCTTTCATGATCAACTTCGAGGACGTCCCGGAGAAGGAGTTCGGGTCCGCCTCGCTCATTCTTCATGGCGTCGCTAGCAATGACGATAACGCCCCAGGCTACCGAGCAACCTGCAGTCTGACGGTCGATAGGAGACTAGACCACGTGCCGACTGATGCGGAGCGCAAGGAACTGCGAACCCCAAGCAGCGGAACCCCGATCGCGGGAGCGGCTTTCTCCTGCAGCCCCGGTCCGCGCTGTCCACCGGGAAGCGTCAGCCTAAGCCGCCATCCCGCGCTGAATGATCCGCCTAAATAGTGGATTCCGTGATTCTTCCGCCGAAAGCTCAACTTCAATGCGGATCAAATCTCTCGCAACTGTTCTCTTTCTTGTCACATCGAGGTTCGGGAGATCCCTCGGTTCCCCCTGGCAAATCGAATCGGCTTTGCATCTCGCGCGATGCATGAGGTAGAGACCAACCGGGAACGCGAAAACGGAACGCGCAAGGACTCCGGCCACCACATAGAGCGCTGCGCAGTCAACAATGCGCCACGCGAGTCTCTTCAATCCCACCGATGGCAGGGTGTCAATGTCCGCTCGCATCGCCCCGGTCGCGTTCCGGTCCCGGTCGCGCGTCGTCAAAAGGAAATGCACCATTAGGGCACTCGGCCAAGTCAATGCTTGGGCCATGCCGATGACGCCGTTGCAGAACGCTCGGACGCGACGAGCGCCTGTCAGATCGCGAGTATTCTCATTGAAGGAGACGGCGTCGAACCACGCGTCTCGAAGCTCAAAGACACCCTGGCGCGTCCATGCGGCCACGAAGGTCTGCCAAGCCGTGTAGAACCAAACGATGACAGCAGCGAGAGCAACAAATCCAATTACGAACGCTGCGCGATCAGCACCCATCTGCGTTACCTTCTCGGTCTCGTGTCACCGGTATGTGTGAGCCCACTTGACGTGCGGCTAGGGTCGATTTGCGCCTCAAGGGCCGTCACGCGATTGGCGAGATACGCAGTCTTGCGGCGACGCAATTGACGTTCAGCCAATGCCCAAAAAGCGAAGACGACCGTTACCACCCAGGGAACAGCATCGCGCGTTCCCAGCTCCTTCGTCCAGACGATAAAAACGGCATTTGTGTCTCGCCCAGCAAGGTACGGAATGGAGTGCCAAACCGAAATCGTAACCGCAGCTGGCCACCGTACCGCGGTGAGGAACTCGAACAGTCGAAACGTGACAAGCTGTACAAGCGTAACGCTGCGATGAGATGCACGCGTTTCCGCTGCCGCCCTTGGGCCGCCGTCAGTCATGTACGCGGATATTCTAGCGGAAACAAGAACTTGACGCCATCCAAGGTGTGGGCCGCCCTCTTCTATTGTCCATATCTGCTACGTATTGCCGCGCCATTTCAAGGCCCTAAGCGGCGGCACAGCCTGCGCCGCTCAGCTCGGCGTCGTCCGGTCGCGATTATGCTCCTGAGCCGGCCGCAAGGGGTTGCAGGATAGGGCCGCCGGATCACTGTGCCCGGTGGGGCCTGTGGCGCGCGCTGGCGGCGCGAGCGCTTCCGACGTACGCGAAGCCACGCAATGAGCAGGGGCCACGTACGCCAAGACAGTGACGATAACCAGCGGATGAATATGGCCGAGTCCGTGTATGCGCGATACGCCTATCGGCGGTCACATGCGGCGGCGCACTGCGTCGCGAACCGTGACGTACAGCTCAGTGCCAGACCAGGTGCTGGATGGACGGCCGCCGAGTCGTACCGCTACCTTCGGCGCATGCCTCTCTCCCTGAACGACCTGGCACGCGCCGCCGCGGGCTGCTGTGCGCTCGCGCAGATCTATTGCCAGGACGCAGCGAACCAGTCGCGCCCGATGATCCGCGAGGGATTAGAGCGGGAGGTGGCTGTGCTCGCACAAACCGAGTTCACGGAGGTGCAGTACACCGACACCGCCGGCGCCCAGAGCTTCCTGACCGCGAATGCGAGTTTCACCACGAGCGACGGTTACTCGTTCTGGAAGTGGTTCGGCGGTGGCGTCGGAAGCTTCACTAACGGCGATCAGTACACCATTAGCTTCTCGTAACGAAACCTCCGGATACTCGGGGCGAGGCAGAAGCGCCCCACACCGGAGGCGCGGTGCACTACTTCAGAGTGGGGAAATTTCCCAGCGACAGCGCAACGGCTAGCTGACCGGTCGCCCCTGCGAGACCGACCACGGCGAGCAGCACCAGTGCGGCCAATTCTGAAGTGCCGCCGCATTCCGCAAGCCTGTAAACGAGCAGCAGGCAGACAAACCCGAAAACCGTACAGCACAGATGCAGCAGCGCGTCGGGAGCATAGATCAGCCACGCCGCTTGCCAAGGTTTTATGTTTTGAATCACTGCCTTGTTAGCAAAGGTCTGGCCGAGGGCCCCGCGACCGACGTGGAACACCACGAAAAGTGCTGCAACCACGAAGTACCAACACGACGGAGCGCGCCAAAGGGCGTTGGTCATTTATCTCTCCCAGCGCGGGGGCGACGCAAGTCAATGAGCGTATGGCGTAACGCCGACGGGCAGACATTCGAGCCTGACACGACCACCTTTTAGCTGAAAGATGACCGGGTCTTGAGACATCGGCTTGCCGCCAGGAAAGCTCCAAGTTCCTGCGGCGATCGTGCATTCGCTCTTAGATGAATAGCCGCTCCACGCTTGCGGATACCCACCGTTCGGCACTTCCGCTATTTGCCACAGAATCCAGTCGCTCGCGGCTTGCGGTTGCGCGTGTATCGTCTGCTCCAACGCTGACATACGCCCGTCGAGCGCCGCCATGTGCTGATTGATAGACGCGAGTTCAGATTGTGTTGCGGCATTGGAGCCTAGCTGCGCATCACAGCCCGTCAAGAGCGCCGCGAATGTCAGCATCAGAACTTTCATTCCGATGACCTCCCCTTCCCGTGAGCTGGCTCTACTTAAGCGCCGGTTTGCCGGCATCGGTAAGTTTTTTGTTGAGTGCATCACGCTTGGCTTTAGTCTTTGCAGGTTGCACAAAATAGAAATCGAACAGCGCTTCCACCGTATCGAGGTTCCATTCCGCCTCGCCGGGCTCCACGTCTACGACCTCGCCGGATGACGTGCTCTTGATCGGGTGCGCCGCGAAATTGCCAATGGTACGCACAGCGTCCAACGATTCCGCGATGTGACCCGGAACCATGTTTCCGTCGAGAACCTTCTGTATCTCCTGATCGAGGTTCGGTGCCTTCACCTTGGCGCATTCGCGTAGCACGTGCTGCATGATGCGGCGGCTCAGGGCGGCGCTAGCCTTCGGACTGATATCGAGGACGTTACACGCTTCAACGTAGTCGCTGGCGAACTCGGGAGGCACGGCGCGGTCGAGAGGTTCCCGCGACACTGCGCGAGGGTACAAGAATACTTTCGGAATAGCCTGAAGGTTTCCCTGCTGGCGGGAATACGCGACGTGTAGACGATCGCACGCCGGGCAGGTTGTGTGCAGCAAGATGAAGTGCCCCTCCTTATCGCGAAGGAATGGTTGGGAAACGTTCCAATAATCATGGAACTCGATTAGGCAGTGTCTGCACTTCATCGTGACTGATCCTCTCGACTCCGGACGTGACGGACTCCATTTGAATCCGCGCGCGCAGTCAGGCATTCTAAAAGGTGTACGAAGGACGGGTGTTGGATGCCCGTCCCGGCGATGCAGGCGACTCGGCCACGGGACCGAGCTTGGAGGTCAGCCCCGGCTGCACGGCGATTCGTCTGCTCGCCTCCTCGTACACGCTCGGGCCGTTGCCCGAGTTCTGCCCTACATCCTGAACTCCGTCGGGGCGTAGTCGGCCGCCAATGTCATGATAAAACTCGCGAGGCGCCGTGCTTCCGCGCTCGTCATATCCCGTGGCACTACCACCTGCGCGAGGAAATCGGCGCGCAGTGGGTAGCTCAATGTGAGCCCCGCTACAGCGGCAACAAATGGCGGGTCGCCCTTGATAGCAAGCGCTCCGGTGCCCGGAATGATGTTGGTGTCCGTGGCCGTGACTTTCGCCTTGCGAGCCGCCTTACCCTCACCGCTCGCGCCCGGCCCGCGTCCGCGACCCTTGTAGCTTTTCGGATTGTCGGTGTACTGCACGAAGTCGGTGAGCGCGCGCTTGAGGCGGCGCTCGTACTCCGCGAGCACTGTGCCCTTCAGCTCGCCGGGATGCCGGTTGTGATACTTGCGAATCGCTGTGCCCACGTCGATTTTGCGCACATCGTCACCGTCAGCCACATCTTCGAGTATCCGCCCGCAAGCCGCGCGTAGGCCGGCGACCGTGTTGGGCTTCATGAGGCCTTGCGGCACCAGCAGGT
The DNA here is from genome assembly GCA_035524075.1 of Steroidobacteraceae bacterium. Lineage (GTDB taxonomy): Bacteria > Pseudomonadota > Gammaproteobacteria > Steroidobacterales > Steroidobacteraceae > JASHUC01. The sequence goes on from DATKPP010000028.1 coordinate 56,195, forward strand.
CAAGGAAGCGCATCAGCGCAGCCTTCGAGTAGTCAGCGTCCACGTTCAGTGTCACCTCCGGTTAGGCGACACATAATACAGTAGGTCTCAGGAATTACAATGAACATCTTCATCTCGCAGATGTAAATTGTGTAATCGAAGATGGTCAGATCCATCAGGAGAAGCCCAAGTGAGAGCAGCCGTCTACAGCCGGTTCAGCACCGACAAGCAAACCGAGTCGAGCATCGCCGACCAGGTGCGCGTGTGCACGGAATACGCCAATTCCCAAGGCTGGACCGTCGTCAGCCGTTTCGAGGATCAAGGCATCAGCGGTGCAGCGATCGGCAACCGGCCGGGATGCGTCGCGATGCTGGACGCTGCCAAGGCCCGCGCGTTCGACGTGCTTCTCGTCATGGACACGAGCCGCCTCTGCGGACCTGTCGAAGATCACCGACCGGCTCGTGTTCATAGGGATTGCGCATCCTCGCCGTGCAGGAGCCCGGAGCAGACACCGCAAAGGACGGCTGGAGCTCTACTTCGGGCTGTCCGGGCTCATGGGTCAGCAGTTCCGCAAGATGACGGCGAAGAAGACGCACACCGCCCTCGAGTCCCGGGCGAAGACGGGACGGCCTACGGGCGGACGCTGCTTCGGCTACACCTCGAAGAACGAGCTCGTGGAGTCCGAGGCGCCCATCGTTACTGAGATCTTCGAGCGCCGTGCGAACGGCGAGAGCCTACGGGCGATTGCGCGGGACCTGAACGCGCGCCGTGTACCCACACCGCGGGGGCGGCTGTGGTACGTCTCGGCGCTGCATGAGCTCACACGTAACGAGCGCTATCTCGGGCGGCTCGTATGGAATCGCACGATGTGGCGGAAGGACCCCGACACGGGCAAGCGACAGTGCGTAGAGCGCCCGCGGTCGGAATGGATCACCCACACCGACGAATCGCTCCGGCTCGTCTCGGATGCGACGTGGGAGAGGGTCCGCGCTCGTGATGCCTTGACGACCGGCCACCACAACGCCCGCCCGAAGTATCCCCACCCTCTCCGGTGGCACGAACTCGCGCGGGTACGGCTCACAGCGCTACGTGTGCCCGAATTACCGGGAGCACCTCGGATGCTCGAACGATATGAGCGTATCGCGGTTGGCCGCTGAGGAGTTGATTATCGAACCGATCCGGGCGCGGCTTCTCGAGGATCAAAATTTTCTCGGGGCGCTCCGGGCGCTGGAAAAGGAACCGCCCAAAAATCAGGCCGCCGAAAATTCCAGCCTAGTTTCGTGCGTGGTTGGGAGCGCGCGCCGAGATCCGATTTGGGGGATGCCTTCTCCTAGCGCCGCCGGATTGGCGTTTCCTCCGGAGGGTCGCATGGTCGGCATTGCGGAGGGTGACCGGTCACCGTCACAAGCCGATGCGCTACTCGCTTCCAAGCTCGCCGCGATCGAGTCGGCTGCGGCGGTCGGTGCATTTACCCAGCGCGAGGCTCGAGCCCGTTGCGAGGCGCTACGGGCTAAGCATGAGCGGAGCTCACGTTCACACGTCACGACCGATGCAGCCTCGCTCCAGGCGAACGTAGAGCGTCTACGGGCGGCGCTGGTCTCAGCCGCGACGATGCCCTGCGTGATGCGCTACGGCGTACGCTGGGCGTGGTGCATTGCCGGCCAACGGTCGAGGGGTCGAGTCGCCACCTGCACGCCACGTTCGAGGGTGGCGACATGCCGCTCCTCGAGTGGCTGGCGGTCGGCGATCTGGCTAGTCAGCCAGGTCTATCTGCGTTGGTAGCGGGGGCACGCTCCCGACATTACTTGCCGACATCCCGCGCCTGCAAGCCCGGAGATACCCGCGCGCGCTCGGCCGCGGGCGGGCGCAGTGCTAGGTTACTCCCGAAAGCAAGTCACGGACTTTACAAGCTCCGGGAAAAAGGGGTTCTCCCACGACGACCTCACGCTGTGCACCGGCGGAAAGTGATCCGTGACGACGGTGAATGTGGGGCCGGGGAATATAGCGAGCACGAGCGCCGGATCGCGTCGGGGATAAGTTCGCTCAGTCGTTCGCCCTCTCGATCGAGTCTGTTTACGACTGACTCCGCGCAGCTGCTCACCGACCGTCGCGGTCCATTCCTCCAGGCGGTCCTCAAAAACGATCGAATACACGCGCTGGGGCAGGTCCGGGACGGCACAACCAGCGGATCGAGCGAGTTCCGCAAAGACAGCTTCGTACTCCGCTGTATCCGCCCCCGGTACGAAGAACTTCGGTGTTTCGCTCATGTTCGGAGGGAGATTCTATACCTCGGGGTGTGAAGGGCCAGGAGAAGGCGTCGCCCCGGGGCGCGCCTCCGCCCGGCTGGGCGCGCGGGGGATTCCGCCTGTGAGCGCCATCACGCTAACGTAGATCTGGTGCGAGGCATCGACCCGCGGGAGCAGGGCAATTCGCTCCGCCGGAGCTCCCTGCATGTAGGCGGACTGCGAGGAACACATCCGCAGTTCCGTCGCGCACCGTGGCCACCTGGCGCAGCCGCTACACGGCGACGACCGCCGGCCTGTCTCAATCCCTTCGGCGCTCATAGTGGCGGAAGCCTTCCCATTGTCGCTCTCGCGGCGCGTGTTCGGGGGGCGGATGTCGCTCGAAGAACAAACGCCACCGGCGAGCGACGCGCCTTGCCCAGCCCCACCCGCGTTTGCGCCCGCGGCTCACCAGCCGGCACGTTCAGACATTCAAATTTCTGGCGGTCCCCGGGCACACGCGCACGGGCGCCTGACCGGCCACGTATTTGACGCCGCGCAGGATGAGCGCGGCGCGCGCCGGCTTGCCAGCTGCCATCCGCGGCCTGTCCGCGGCATGGGCGCGCAGGAGCGAGTCCAAGACGGAGCGGTGCTTCTTCAAACGGCCTCCAGGCTCGCGAGCTCACGTATCGGCATGGTGAGCGGCTGCGCCGGGTCGAGCGGCTCCGTTCTGTACAGCGTCTTTACTGTCGGTGTGAGGGCGCGGAAATCGACGCCGCGCGGGCACAGCGCCCCGACGACCACCATCAGCTCGCCAGCAAGGTAGCCGCCGCAGACCTCCTCCCGGGCGCGCACTTCGGAATGAGAGATGATGCGCCCGTCGCGTACAGCGGCGAGCAACTCCTCGCGGGTGATGCAGCGTTCGACCATGCGCTCGCGAGCGTGCGGGTGAAGCTCGAACCGTTGCGCCGCGATGGCGCCGCGGAATGCGGTGAGCGCCGCGAACACGAGCCGGTCGCCTGGGCGCCCTGGATTCGAGACGCGCCACCAGCGCGTGCGGGGCGGCTCGTTGTCGGGCGCGGCGGTCATGGGAAGGCTTCGCAGAACGCTCCGCTCTTCAGCCCCGCCAAGAGGGCGGTTTGAAGGAATCAAAGGTTGGCGGAGCGCTGCGCCGCTGTGCCTCGCGAAACTCGAGCCGGCTTTGCGACGCGGCTGCCTCATCGATCGCGTCGAGGAAATGGCGCAGCTCCTTCACCTCAAGCGTGGAAAGCCCGAACAGGTCGCCAGCGCTGGCGATCTTCTCGAGGCGCGCGCGCGGCGCGTTGCCGGCCGTGTTTGGGTTTGCGAGCGCGTCGGAAACCGCCATGACCGCCAACGCGAGGATTCGCTTGAGAGCGACGATTTCGTGGCGTGTCGGAGGGCCAGAGGCCTTGCGCGGCGGCGCCTGCTCCTCCGCGGAGTCTGCGGGAGCGTCCGGCGCTGTCTTGAAAAGTCCCATGCTTCACTCCTTCAGGTAACGATCGACAAACGAATCGCCGGCCGAGTCCCGTGCTCCGGAGAGCGAGCGCCGCCCATCGCCCGCGTTCCGCGCGTAGTCGCGGCCCGCATGATGGGCGTCGAGCAGTTCAACTGGGTCGGAATTCCTCGGCGTGATCCCAAGCTCACGCAGCTCGCGCGCCGCAAGCTCCGCGGCGGACGCCTGGCCAGCCGCCTCGGCATCCATCCCGTAGAAGACGTGCGGCGAGCGCTGCACGATGCGCTCCTTGACTGCGTTGTCGCGGCCGAGGCCCTTGGAGACCTGTCGGGCGAGTTCTGCAAAATAGCCGGCGTCGTAATCGCTTTGTCTGCTCATGCCTTCACCTTTGCTGGCCTGTTCGCACTGAAGCACACCACGTGCAGCGTGTCTGGCGGTCTTTCCGCCAACGGGCCCAAGCGCGCCTCAGCACGCAGCCGCTCCACCTGGCGTGGGCTTATTTGGAAGCGCTCGGCCCACCGCTTCGGGTTGAACAGCCGATGCACCAGCTGCATCTCAGCGAGAATCTCGCGGCGCTGCTCGGCGCTGAGCTTCCTCATCAACGGATCACGTGAGCCAGCCGCCACCGCGACGAGGCGGGAGCGGGAACGGCGACGACGGCGCGCGGGCAAGGGCGGCAAGAGTCGAAACAGGTATGTCGAAGACGGTACGACAGGTCTTGACCAAGGCCGCGAACGCCCGCGAGGACGCGTCAACCTGGTCGTCGTGCGCGCCATTCGGGAAGGTGCGCAGCTCCTCCACATAGGCGCGGTTCCATGGCGCCCGCACCAGAGCAACATTGCCGACGTTGACCTGGCTCGCGTACGGCTCCGCGCGCGTCACCTTGCTGCCAGTCTCCGGCGACGACTTCACGTTGTAGCCGGCGAGCTTCGAGGTGAGATACTGAATCTGAGCTTTCCCCGCCTGCCCCGGGTCCTGCGGCAGATGGATCTCACAGCCCGCACCGTCGCGGCTCGCCGCCGCGAGAATCGCCCGCTCGACCTGATCCGGTGAGCCTGCCAGGCGCACGACGTCCGCCACCACGCGCCGAGCGCCCCACGCGCCCATGCGCACGCCGACGGTGGGGTCACCCTGCGCGGTCGCGCCCAAGTCCCAAGCACGCACCCATCTGCCCACGTCGGCCGGCTCAGCCTCGATCACGGTGATCGCATCGGGCTTGAACAATGCACCTTCCAGCGGGGCCGGCCGCTGCTGATAGAGCGCCTGCCACTCCAGCTCGCCTATGGTCGCCTTGATGTTGGCGAGCGCCGCGAGGTCGAATTTCTGCGGCCACAGCGCCTCGCCGACCTCGCGATGGCCGTCCGCCACTTCTGCAACCGCTGGCAGACTCAGGACCTCCCACGGCTCACCGCCCTCGAGCAGCAGCCGTCCGATGAGATCGTCTTCATGCCAGCGAGTCGCCACGATCACGATCACACCGCCCCTTTCCAGCCTCGTGTACGCAGTGGAGCGAAACCAATCGTAGATCTTGTCGCGAATGCCCTTGCTCGAAGCCTCCTCCCGAGACTTGTGCGGATCATCGATCAGCAGAATGTCAGCACCACGGCCCGTGATCGGACCGCCCACGCCGGTCGCGTAGAAATGGCTCCCGCTCGCCGTCCCCCAGTGCGACATCGCGCGGCTGTCCCCGGCGAGCACCGCATGCGGCCACAACTCCCGGTAAGCCGGCTGCTCCATCACCTGACGCGACCGCAACCCGAGCTCCTCGGCAAAATCGCCCGAGTACGTCGATGCGATGATGCTGAGCCGCTCGCGGTGCGTGAATACCCACGGCGCAAGCCGAATCGTCACCAGCTCGGTCTTCCCATGCCGCGGCGGCATCGACACGATGAGCCGACGACTGCGCCCGGCGGCTACGTCCTCGAGCTTCGCGGCCAGCAACTTGTGATGCCAATTCGGACGATAGTCCGGGTGCGTGAGCCGACAGAATTGAATGAGACTCCCCTGCGCCTCACGACGGCGCAGCGCGGTCGTAAGCCGACGCAGAATCCCCGCACCCTCAGGGGAGGGGCGCACTGCGCTCCTCCGGCGGCGCATGCTCAAGCCCGAGCGCCGCACGCTTCGGCTCCGGAATCACCTCGGCTTGCCCTCCGTGCTCAAGCGCCTCGACCGCCCGAAAGATGGCCACGCGCGCCTCCGGGTACGGCTCAAGAATCTGACCGATGCGCTCTATGAACTGCACGAACTCCGGGCTTTCGCTGAAGTGCAGGTGCACGTGCTGATGCGAGATGAGCGGCGACTGCGACAGCTCACCCGTGAAATGCCCGAGCAACGAATAGACCTTCGTGAGCGCACCCGCCACCATCGCAGCCTTTGTGCCCGTCTGCTCCCTCAGCAGATGCCGCCAGAGCACTGCAGCCTCGCCCCGCAGATTCTCGATGATGCTCTGCGACTGCTCGGCGACCTCCGCGGCGAGGCCTTCCCGGTCGATTAACGCCCGCCCGCCGAGCACGAGCGCAGCGCGCTGCTCCTCAGACACATGATTGGCCCAGTGCCTCCGCAGCGCATCGTCGGACATACCGAACTTGCGAGCGACTTCCGCAGGCCGCTTGCCCGAAGCCAACAGCAGGTTCGCCCGAGCGGCGTCGGCATGCATACATATGCTGCACTGGTTGTGTGGATTGCCTCGTCTGGCCGCCATGGTTGCTACAGAGAATTGATGCGGAAAATTTCCGCCGTACCCGCACCTATCATTGCGCGCCGCGGTCATTTGATGAATTGCGCCGAGCGCAACGAATCGTCTGAGAGCGCCGCAAGCTCGGCCTCCAGACGTATCGCGGCCATGTGCCACTGCACCGTGCGCAGCGACGGCGCGTGGCTCCACTTCAATCGCTGGCGGATCTCCTTCGCGGTGAGCGGCGACCGGAGCGGCGGATGCGCCTCAAGCATCGCGCGGATCTCAGCGCGGAGCCGGACCGAGTGCTCGACGGCGCGACGGTCGGTCATGCGTGGCCACCGACGAGCGCCTGGCCACGCAGACACGCATAGCGTGCCCACCACGCCGAGCACCCGCGGGGGGCGCGGAGATAGGCCGCCAGCGAGGAGTGCGCGGCGCTGCCTGAGGGCGCCGCGGCAGGAGTCAGGCCTTGAGCAGCATCGACCTGATGGCGCTCGGCCCGTACGCCTTGCCAGATGCAGCCTTGTGGCCCTGCTCGGCGAGGAGCGCGGCAATTGAACGAAGTGAACGGCGCTTGCGCCCGCGCTCTTTGCGGTATAGGTCGCGCACCATCCCGACCACTTCCGGATGCAACTCCGCGTGAGACTTGCGACCCTCGCACTTCTGGCCGGCAGCGCGCTTGCGGTCGCGCGCCACGCGCAGTTTGTGCACGATCATCGCCTTTTCGAACTGACTGACCGCGCCGAGGATCTGCCGCACCATGACGGCCGTCGGCGTCTCCGCCGTGAAGTAGTCCGGCGCATCGACCGGGACCAGCGTGATGCCGCGAGCCTTCAGCATGTCGTGCCCGGTCAGCTGCACCGTCAGGTCGCGGGCGAAGCGGGAGGCATTCTCGACCAGGATCGTCCGCACGTCCGGATGCTCGGCCAGATACGCCAGCATGGTGCGGAAGCCCGGGCGCGCGTCGATCGCATCCGCGCCGCTCACCGCAGCATCGAGGTACGGCGGCAGTTCGATCCGATAGCCGGCGCGGCTCGCATAGGCCCTGATCGCCAAGTACTGACGCTTGGCCGAATCCTTGTCCTCGCCGCAGTTCGCTGCCGAGCTGGTCCGCAGGTAGGCAACGGCTGGTTTCTTCATGGCTGCTTATCCCCGCTGAATCAGAGGATTGCAGGTTAGCATGTTCCGTATTCTTGAGAAACAAGAACGACGCGTACAACCGAGCTCGTGTACCACCGCCAGCCGACGAGAGCCGAGGCGCGGAGCCGGAGGGGCCGGGGCGCCGGATTGGGGCCGACTCTGCAGAGATGCTCACCAAAAAATGTGCTCTCTCTGTACGTCTCTGAGAGTCACTGAGACTCTGTGTGCATCTCTGGCGGGGGTGAGAGGGACGCACAGAGAGTGTCAGAGAGTGGCAGAGAGACACAGAAGTACAGAGCCCAGAAAAGCGAATTCTCTGGACGCGCGGCGCCGTCACGGTTTGGCTCGCGGCAACGACCACTGCCAGCCGCCGCGGAAGCCTTTCACTTCGCCGCGCACACCGAGCAGCTTCTTCGCACGGTTCACGTCGCGCTTGCTGAAACCGTTCTGCTCCGAGTGCAGCCATAGGTCCGCAGCGGCCACCGGTCCATGGGCAAGCTCGCCTTTGAGCCATTCGGCCACCTCGCGCACGCGGGCCGAGACGGCCTGCTCGCGCGGGCTCAGGGATTCACCCTCGAGCATCTGGTCGGTAGTCTGTTGGGAGACGGGCTCATCGCCCCAGGCGACATAGGGCGCGTCGTTGTCGGCAACGTTCAGGCAGAACGAAAACCCGTCGGTGTCCACGGCCAGGTTGTTCTTGACGGGGAGCATGAGCCGCCGTTCGCCGTTCTCCGGGTCGCGCATCACGGCGAAACAGGCGCGCGCTGCCGCCACGAACGCGAGCGACCCCATGACGCGGTAGACGGCTTTGTTGCCCGAGCCCTTATTCAGATGCGAGACGATCAGCAGAGCAAAGCGGTGCTCGGCCGCGATCCTCGCAAGTCCAGCAATCAAGGTGCGGATGTCGGAGTTCTTGTGCGAGTCTGCCTCGCCGAGAAACGCCGCGATCGGGTCCACCGTGACGAGCCGGAGCCGCCCGGCTTTGCGCCGCGCGATCTCGGCGAGCTGGCCTAGGTGCCGGTCGAGCGAGACGGCGCGGGAGACCGCCGCGCCGGATTCCGGGTCGCTTTCGGTGACTGCCTCCCAAAACTCGATCCGCGCGAGGTCGGCGCCTGCTGCGATGAGGCGTGGCACGATAGTGTCCTCGGGGTCGTCTTCGGCCGAGCACATGAGCACGTCGCCCGCGCCTGGATTCTCGCGGCCGAGCGGCCACGCCGTGCCGCGAGTGACCCGTGCGGCCACGTCAGTCGTGACCATGGACTTGCCGAGCCCCGGATCACCGACGAACAGAGTCGGCTTGCCGATGTAGAGCACGTCGGGCCATAGGTGCTCGATCTCGCGCGGTTTGATCTCGCTCGCGCATCTCAGGACTGGCTCGCCGGCCGGGTTTGGTACCGGCTCGAGGGGCGGCAACTCCACGAGAGATTCAGGCTTCGCGTTCACGCGGACTCCTTCGGCGAGTTCTCGGGCGCGTACCGCATGGCGGACGCTGCGATCTGGCGCAGCTCCTCATCGTCGGTGGGCGGATTGCAGTGATCCTCGTTTGTCGCCCGCAGCGATTGGTAGATCGCGTTGTACTCGATTCCGAAGCGGCGCAGGAGGCATGCGAGCGCGAACAGCGTCTCATTGCGCGCGCCGTCCGGGATCACCATGTGGCCGGACTTGTCCTTCATGGGACGGGCACACTTTCGGTGCTTGGCGATGCGCTCGAGGAGCGCGGTGGGCGCCACTGCTATCGGGAGATTCTTCGCGATCTCATACGTGACGCCCTCGACGGTTGAGCCAGCGCCGACTACGTAACCGCCAGTTGCTCTCCAATCGATGGCCGGCAATAGGTTTGTGCCGATCGTGATGCGCGGATCGCCCGAGAATTTGAAATACAAATGCCAACCGCCCGACCACGTCTTGACGGTGAAGGTCGGCGGCAGCGCGAGCGCGTGCAGCGATTCGAGCCACCTCGCACACTTGCGCGGGTCCACGTCGATGACCAGCAGACCAGAGCGCCGCCCGGTCGCAATGCCGACGTTCGCGCTCGGGTACTCGTGCCACCATTGCTCGATGCGATTCAAGTCAAGCGTTGCATCGTGGCACCCATGGCCGCCGCGTTCCTTCGGGATCGCAGGCTCCTTGCCGCCGGCCGCGAGCGGGAACACGGGCCAGCCGCTCTTCGCGTAATGCAAGGCGAGCTCGATCATGCGGTGGCGCTCATGCCGGCGGCCTCAGCCCGAGCACGGCCTTGAGCGCTTTGTACCATCGGCAGGAGCTGCACAGCCGGTGAAAATGCTTCAGCGCGGCGCCGCAGTTGGCGCAGCGCGGCTGTGCCGTTTGTCGATGCCGCGCGCGAAAGGGGACGACGGCGGCTTCAGGAAGCGGTTGCGGGTCGGGCGGCGGGTCGCCTAACATCGGTGCTCCTCGGGCCGCTGTCAACGGCCTCGTGATCGTGATGGTGTTCCTCTGAGTCCTGGCGCCGGTCGGACTGTCGATCCACCGGCGCCCCCTCCTCCCGCTCGGGCCCGCGCAACAGCTTGGCGACGACCGCCTCCACTAACGCGTCGAGCAAACGATCTAGGTGAGGTTCGAGCCGCATTTAGAGTCAGGCCCTAACCGCCCGTGGATAGCGCCCGCAGCGAGCCAGCCTCTCGGCCCGGATTTTGCGCACCCGCTCGACGGCGCTCGGCTTGAGCAGCCTTGTGCCGTTCCTGAGCCGCCGATACTCCAGCAGTCCCCAGTCACAATAATCTCGAACCAGGCCTGGGTCGCACGGCACGGCGCCTGCGATGCTATTCGGCGTCTCGGAGAACATCTCATCTGCCATGTTTGAAACCCACCTATGCCGCTTGCGCCGTAGCCCAGAGACTGCCAGACTTCGTGGGCGCCCAAGATCGGGGCACAGATTGCGAGGACTATGGGATGGCCACGCCCGGCAAGCGGAGGAATTCCAGCCAGACACCCGAGGAAAGGGACGACCCGAGTGTCGATCTGCTCTTGCGCGTGGCGAGCGGGCCCGACTTCCTCCCTTACTTCGAGCGCGAAGAGGCGCTGCGGCTGCAGGCGGAATTCGAGCCTCTCGTGCAAATGGCGATCGACGCGCCAGAGGAGCTACAGAGGCAGGAATTTTCTCCACGGCTTGCGGAGCTGACGCAGGGCGGCCTCTCTATCTGGCTCGGCTCGGCGCGCCTAAAGAGCAGCGGTAAGCAAACGCTTGTGCGTCACTCGATCTTCAGGGACACCCACGCTAGGCTGTCCTACGCCCTCCTCCTGCTGGCCGAGGAGCAGGCGCCGTATCAGCGAGCGCTCTGCCGCTGCAAGCTTCCGAGATGCCGCAAGTTCTATCTGGCGAAAAGAAATCCCAAGGGCGGCCCCGCGAACCGCACCTACTGCGATTCAGCGCATCGCGACGAGCATCACAACTCCTTCGACCGAAAAGTAGCCGCCGCTGCCGGCAAGGCGAGGCACAAATGAAAGCCGTCCTGTACGCCCGGTACTCAACAGAGAAACAATCCGGCGCGTCGATCGAGGATCAGCACCGCGTGTGTACGCGGCTCGCCGAGCGTCACGGGCTTCGGGTAGTCGCCCGCTTCAGCGACGCCGCTATCAGTGGTGGCACGGCCGAGCGGCCGGGCTACCAAGCGCTGCTTGCTGCAGCCCGACGGCATGAGTTCGATGTCATCGTCGCCGAGGACACGAGCCGCCTGTGGCGAAACCTCGCAGAGCAGGCACCGCGGCTGGCGGAGCTGGCAGACCTCGGCATCGATGTGGTGACGCATGACCTGGACACGCGCACGGAGTCTGCTGGAATGATCAGCGCGGTGCTGGGCGCTTCATCGGAGGCGTATCGCAAGGAGATCGGCCGCCGCACGCGCCGTGGCCTGGAGGGGCGCGCACGTCAGGGCTTGCCGGCGGGCGGCCACTCATACGGGTATGTTCCCGCAGCGCGCAGCACCACGGCCCGGGTCGAGATCGATGAGGCTGAGGCGGAGGTCGTCCGCCGAATCTTCACCATGTACGCCGAGGGCAAGTCCCCGCGCGGCATATGCGACGCGTTGAACCGCGATCGCATTCCTGCGCCCGGCTCTTCATGGGCGCGCACCGAGCGGCGCCGGAAGGGCTGGGTGGCGAGCGTGCTCAACGGCGACGGCAAGGCGGGCGGGACGGGGATTCTGCGCAACCCGATTTACGCGGGACAGGTCATCTGGAATCGCACGCATTGGGTGAGGTCCGCCACCAATTCGCAGAAGCGCCGGTGCATACCGAATCCGCCCAGCGAGTGGATCGTGCGCCAGGACGAGCGGCTGCGCATCGTGCCACGGGCGCTGTGGGAACGCGTGCGCGGTCGGCTGAGCGAGCGGGCGCACGAGGTCGGCGAGCGGGTGAGGCGCGGGCTCTCGCGCTCGGCGGCGAACCATACCGGGCGATCGCCCTCGCGGTACTTGCTCTCTGGGTTGCTGCACTGCTCGGAATGCGGGGCGGTCTACACAATCGCCGGAGCGGCGCACTACGGATGCTCGACGTACCTGCACGGGGGCACAGGAGGCTGCTCGAACAGCGCCCGGCTGCACCGCGAGAAAGCGGAGGCGGGCGTGCTCGCCGGCGTGCAGCGGCTGTTTCTAGACCCCGCCGTGCTGGAGGAGGCCAAGCGGCGGGCGCGGGCGCTCATTCGGGCGCGCACTGCCCAGCCAGCGCAGCCGGATGCGCAGCGCAGGCGTGAACTTCAGGCGCGGATCGAGAACCTTGCTGACGCTGTCGCTCAGGGCGCGCTGCGGGCTTCGCCCTCGATCGCGGCGAAGCTTCGGGAGGCCGAGGAGGAGCTTGCGAGCCTGGAGGCCCAGGCGAGCGCGCAGCGGCACGCCGACATCGAGCTGCTGATCCCGCAGCTCGCGGAGGAGCTAGAGCGCGCAGTGCGGGAGCTGCCGAAGACGCTGGCTGCCGGGAACGTGGACCTCGCGCGCCAGGAGCTTAAGGGCTATCTGGGGTCGATCCGGGTCGTGGCCGAGCCGACACGCATGCGGCTCTACAGCGAGCGAAACGCGGTAGAGGTGGCCCTCAAGAGGGCCGTCGGAGGGATGGCAAGTATTAATGGTAGCGGGGGCAGGATTTGCCACCCTCGAAGCCACTTTCTCCACTCCTTGCAGCGTGCGGGTGAAGTAGGATTTAAGCGGTGTCCGAGCGTGAACTGCCGCAGCAGCGCGTGTTTTAGAAGACCACCGGAGACCAAGCTGAGCGGGTACAGTTGCTTGTAAGGTTGCTGTAGCGGGAGCTATCAATACCAGCAAAGGGGAGAATCCATGTCCACGTGGGAAGAATCGACGCTGGAGGCTAAGGTCGAATACTTGAAGCAGATCATCGATGTGTCCGTTTACCACCGCCTGAGGGGCCTCGACGAGCGAATCACTGAGCTTGCGACGGCCTTTCAACAGATGCAGGCGCCTACGTTCACACTAGATCTCAGGGGCCTCACCCTCCAGGAAAAGGTCAAAGAGCTGGAGTATCGAGTCAGGGCGCTCGAAGATCGCAAGTAGCTTCTAAGGGGCCCCCGACCGGTTGCTAGCGCACCGACGGAGGCCTGACCGAAGCTGTAGAAGAAACCGTGAGCGGCGAGGAGAAACAGAAGACGATGGGTACCGTTGCCTCTGGCAAGTCGCGCCTTGTGCGGTTCCAGTTCGCGCGCGGGGCGACGGCCAAGGAGATCGCCGAGGCGATCAATAAGCTCAGAGCCGAGCGGACAGCGCCGCGAACCGAGCCGAAGTAGGCATTCGCGCTGCCTCGCGCCAGCGCCGCTCGCTCTCACCGTGAACGAAGCTGCTGAAGGCCTCGCAACAGAGCAGATCCGCGCGGCAGCGCTGTGCGAGCGGACAGTCGTCGCAGGGGCACGACTCGATGGCCACGAGAGTCATGACGGTGCGATGGGGCGTCTGCGGGAGCACGACGGGCGCGAGGATATCAGGGCTTGCCCAACACTTGCCGCCAATCTTCGGCCCTCTTCACCTCGTAAGGCTCAAGCGCCACCAGCGGGAGGAACGCCGCCTTTGTCCAACCCGCCGGCACATGCACATGTGGCGCGAGGTCGCGATTACGCCCGATGAAATAGCGCACGTGCTCCTGGCTGGTCTCTGCTCCAATGAGGACGTACACCGTGACTTGCTCTGCGGCGTCTCCCTCGAAGCTGCGAGGATTCACATACCACGGTGCTGCTCGCACGCTCTTCACCTGCACCCTGCGCATGCCAGTCGCATCGTCCGGAATGCCGACCAGTAGGTCGTAACCCTTCGTGTTGCGGTCGGCGAGTTGCGCGTCGTAGCCCCGGCGCAGCAACTCCCCCATGACCAAGTATTCGCCTGCATTCCCGGTTGGGATGCCGGAGCGGCGCTTCTTGATTGCTGGTGTGTCAACCATTCAAGGTGGCTCGAAGGCTCCCTGATGGCAGCTTCAAGGGGGACTTCTGAAATGCCCGATTGCGAGCCCCGCGCAGATCTTAGATCGATCCGCTCCAGGTCTTGAAGTTGGAGTTCTCGAGCGTGATGGCATCGCCATGCTGGCCAATCCAGCCCTGCAAGTGACCAATCTCCGCACTGCCCCCAGGTCCCAGGTACATCTCCACTCGTCGGGTTGTCCCGGTTGCCTGATGCTTTAGGGTCGCAACGAATGGCAGCGGCTCAGAGGATTGATTCCGAAAAATCAACACAAGGCCAGAGCCGAGCAGAGCCGGCCTGAATTGGACGGTGACCGGAATCGGCGGTAGCTGCTTGAACAGGCCTGACGGCAGAGACAGCGACCCGTCACTGAGTGCGTGCCAAGAGGCAATCGCGCCTACTACGATGAGCACCGCCGCGATGGCTCGGAGCCATTGCGGCTGTCGCGGTGCCGTCGTCGCCGCAAGTGGATCCGTGCCCGGAGGTCTCGAGGCTCTGGGCGCCCCACACTTCGGGCAGCTGGCCGCACGGTCTGATACACCGTTGCCGCATTCCACGCATTGGACGAGAGCCATAGGCTGCACACCCTCCCCGGAAACAGCGCGAACCCCTGCAGGTTGCGCACGCTAGCAGCCGCGCTGCGGGCGTTCTGTTGACTCGCTCACGCTGCTCGCTGAGTGCGATGCAGCAGGCCGTTCAGGATGTGCGCTGGCGCTCGGCAACCGACGCGAGCCCCACCGATCCCAAGGCATCGCCGGATTGATCTGCACGCCCATTGCCTGCGCCCGCTTGACCAGTTCTCGCCGATCCAGGCTCGGCCACACCCGACTGATCATGTAGGCCATGCCGCCCGCAAAATCGGCGTCATGCGGCTGTCCGACCAGTGCGTGGCAGGTCTCGTGCACAAGCAGGTGAAGCGTCAGCGCATCCGGGCGCAATAGGATGGCGCGCGCCTCGGGAATGTAGATTCCCAGCGTGTCGGGGCGGTCGGTCTCGCCGAGCAGCACGGCCGGCGCGGGCTCGCCAGCATGACCGAAAATCCTGCTGTGTCGGCGCCACAGATGCACGCCGATGCGTTCGGCAGCCTCCGCTGCGGTCTCCCAGGGCAGCGTAGGCACCGGAGAGTGCAGATCTTCGCCGAGCACTGCTCGCTCCCATGCCCGGCACCGGGCAGCCTCACTCGACGGAGACACCGGCGCTCGAGGGGCAGTCGGCGAGTGCGACGATCCATCGCGGCGATGCCGAGCTTACGTACGCTCTCCGGCGCCTCATCGAACAAAGCGGCGCAGCAGCAGGGGCATAGCATCTTCACATTCTCCCAAAGGAGTCAGGGCGCCAGCATCGTTCGTGGAATTTTTGATCGCCCTGTACCACATACTTGGTTCCCGGAATTATCGCCTCCGTGCACTCCCCGCACACCATTCCTGCGAACATCTGGAAGGGACTCGTGCGTGACTCAAAGCCGCGCCGATATCTCCAATAGTCATCAACCAAAGGATTAGCGCTCTCTCGCGCCTGTCTGCGCTGCGCGCGACGCTCCTCCTGGCCGGGAACCGGAACTCTCAGCTCGGGGCGTACGTCGCGCACCCGGACCTCGGGCGCCTGGCTGCGAGCGGCCTGCTCAGCCTCGTATTGCATCCATTGGTCGAAAGTTGAACCGCCCGCGAGCTCCGCGAATGCATCTGAGAGCGCGTCGACCTGATCGTCATGCGAGGCGTTCGGAAACATCCGTAGCTCTGAGATGAGCGCATCGTTCCAATCAGCGCGCACCATCGAGACGTTGCCGACATTGACCTGGCTTGCGAAGGGTTCGGCGCGTGTTATTTTGTCGCCCGAGATCGGATAGCTCTTCACACTGTAGCCGGCGAGCTGGCCCGTCAGATACGCGATCTGCGACTTGCCCGCCTGCCCTGGGTCCTGCGGCAAGCGCACCTTGCAGCCGTCGCCGTCAGACTTCGCCGCGTTCACGATTGCGGCCTCGACCTCGTGCGGGGCACCCTGGAAGCGGCGAATGTCCGCAATCACGTAACGCCCACCTCGCAGGCGGCCGAGCTTCCCGCCGACCGTCCAGTCGCCATCCGAGCTCGTCGCCGCAAGGTCCCAGGCACGCACGAATTCGATATCCGCGGGAACCGCATCGATGATCTCGATCGCATCGGGGCGAAAGACGTTCCCCTCCGGAGGCGCGGGCCATTGCTGGTACTGGCCGCTGAACGAATACGGCGCCGCCTGTTGCATCCTCAAGAGCGCTTCGCGGTCGTGTTTTTCCGGCCACAGGGCCTCGCCATTCGCATCGAGCGCCGGCAAGCACAAGTGCTCCCATCGCTCCCCGCTTCCGCCGCGCAGGAGCCATCCGGAGAGATCATCCTCGTGCAACCTTTGCATGATCAAAATGATCGGGGTGCGCGGGGAGTTGAGCCGATTCGCGAGCGTCTCCTCGAAATGCCGAATCGCGTTCTGCCGTGCCGCCTCAGAACGGGCCTCGTCGGGCGGGATCGGATCATCGATGACCAGCGCCCCGCCGAAGCCCGTGCGCATCTTGCCGGCACCAAATCCAGTAATCGAACCTTCAGAGCCGGCCGCATAGACAACGCCGCCCTTCGTGGTCTTGAAGTGCGCCGTCGACTCCTTCGAGAGGCGTACCGCGGGGAAGAGATCGCGGTAGGCAGGGTGCGTCACGATGTTGCGAATCTTCCCTGCATGCTCTTCGGCAAGAGTCCCACTGTAGGAGGTGTAGATAAACTCCGCGTCTGGATTGTGGCCGAGTGACCACGCAATGAAATTGACGACGATCTCGCTCTTGCTGTAGCGGGGCGGCACGTTGATGACGAGCCGCGAGTAGGCACCGGAGTAGACTGCGGCCAGCGCGTTGCAGATGCGCTCGTGATGGCGGCCGCGGAGCCACTTGTGACCCGTGCGCCGCGAGAACATCCAGCGCACGAAGAAATAGAAATCTCCGTGTGTGCGCAGCCGATCCGCGAAGAGCTTGTCTGTCTCAGGGGTCGGCATAAGGCTCCTCATGCTCGAGCGCTGGGAGCGTCGCGGCCTTGAACCCCTCGAACTCCTGCGCAACCGCCTCGAAGGCCTCGGGGAACCGGCGAAGCACGCGGAAAAGCCGCTCCTGGAAGCTCAGAAAGCCAGGGTCGTTCATGAAGATGTTCGTGATCTGCTGAACGAACGGACTCTTCGCCAGTTCGCCCGAGAGTTGCCCGCGGATCCGAATGTTCTCGTGATAGCGCCCGACCAGCCGATCGCGCATCTCCGGATCGGTGGGCGGGGTCGCTCTGAGGGCCTCGAGCGTCGCATTCCGCGCAAAGTTCAGATCGTCGATCACGCGAATCTCTTCGGCTGCGACCCTGCCGACGAGCTGCTCACGTGGCACATCGTTGAAGCGTAGGAGCGCCTTTTGCTCTGCGGTCACGTGATCGCGCCAGTGGCGCCAAAGCGAATCGTAGGGCACGGAGTGTTTGCGGCTCGTTCCCCCCACGCGAGCACCGCCCGCGAGCTCGCGCTCGATCTCGTGCCGAAGGCCAGTCGGCGCCCGGCAGATTTTGCACTTCGTCATACGCGCAGCGCCGACGATCCCTTCAAGTCAAAGGAAGCGGCCGGCGCGGGAACGTCACGCAACCGCGCCGCCGCTGTTTGCTCGGGGAGGATCGGCCCGAGCGAACTCGATCTCGATGAAAGTCGGTCGCGGCGTCCGCACCGGACCGGACGCCGCACCGAGGCCTATCTCGATGGCCAGCCGCCCGGCCGCGCAGGAGGAGTCGGGCTGTGCGGAGAGATTTCACTCTTGCACCGCCCGGAAGCCCACCGCCGGGGCTCGTCGATGTTGGCAGGTGGCGTCGATCGAGAGCGCCACGCGCCGCGCGGTTCGGAAGCGCGCGGCACTCACTCACATCGTGGCCCGGCGCAGGTCCTCGATCAACTCGCCTCGGGCTTCAGCCGTCAGCGGCGCGCCCTCGAGGCGCTCGATGACTTGCTGGTATTCCCGGGAGCGTAGCCAGTCGCGGCGATTGCGGGCATCGTGCAGATTGGTGCGCATCTGGATGTAGTCTCGAAACAATGAATCCCCGAGCTCGTGCTTGTGCATGAGCGCCGTGTCCATGCTCTTCGCAACGCTCGTGGCCGCGCGGGTGAGGCCGGTCTGCGCCTCGCGATATCCTTCGAGAAATTTCTTGATCTCGTAGGTCGTCGGTGCGTGACCGAGTCGCTTCCGCCACCGTGCGAGCGCACTCTTGTAAGGCTCGTCCGCGGCATATTGCGGAACCTCGCCTTCGGTCATGCTCGAGCGAGACCGGTCGCTGATCCCGTCATCGGGATGCCAGCTAAGATCGCCAAAGCCGGGTCGGGTGAACTGGTGCTGTGGCCCGAAATCCTGACCGCCACTTTCGTCGTCGGCATGGCCTTCGGACGGTTTCGGAGGCTTCACGCCGAGTTGCCGATAAAGCGGCGTCACATCGAACCCGTGGACGCTTTCCATGCGGTTGATGAGGCGACGGAGCGACACGAAGGTTGCAGATTGAAACGCAGACTGACGAGAAGCCCCGCTGAGCCCGCTGGTATTGAGGGCATGATTCGCCCCCGTGAATTCCAGAGACAGCGCACGGGCATCGTTGGCGACATCGAAGTCTGGATTTTTGATGACCGATTCCCAATCGAAAACTGACGCATCGGCATGTGGCTCCGTCGGAGTTCGATCGTCATCGAGCCCTTGCGACACATAGGGGTAATTCGTGCGGGGCGGCCCTCGGCCCGCCGGTGCGCTCATGCCGTCGGCCGCGCGCTCGGCCGCCTTGCGCAGCATCATTGCGACCCACGGGTTTCGCGCATCCTCGGCCTGCTCCGCAAGCTCGAGTACTGCGGCTGAGCGGCGCAGAAGATCCGCCCTCGCCGGCGTGAGCCGGCCCGATCCTGCGGCTCGTAGACAGTCGTCGGCGACGGTGCGTTCGACCGCCTTTACGAGCGCCCGACCGTGCGGAGCCGAGCCGATCCGCTGCACCGGCGCGGCACCCGCCCTCAGGAGCATCTTGCCGTGCGCCAAGGCACCCGCTGATCGCGCAAGGTCGCGCGGATCACTTCCCGCTGGCCAAATTGTCGTTGTCACTCAGATTTCTCCTGGTTGATAAGCGCCGCGAGCAACGCCTCGACTTCCTCCTTTGCGACTTCGAGGACCTCGCTGGCGGTCGGACGTTGCAGTCGGCTGCGCAGCGAAGTCACCCGATTCGCGACGGCATACGCCCGAAAACCCGCCTCGGCGACGTTGCCGTTACGGACGCGGTCCCAACTTTCCGCATCGAGCACCGCCTTGATCGCGCTCGTGTGAATCAGCCGGCGCTCAAACTCGATGATTGCAGCCTCCGTGTAGTCGGCTGCCGAGTACAAACGCTCTGCGAGCAGACTCAAGGCGGCCTGGCGCACCCCCTCGGTTGCGGCATCCACGCGGCGTACGGCATAACTGCGCCGCTCCTCGAGCTCGCTCAACTCCCGGTCGATAGTTTCGATTGCACTCTGCAGGCAGGCGACCTCCGCTCGTCGCTCGTCGATTTCGGCGCGCGCCTCGGGCGGCAACTCCGGCATGGGACCAGACGGCGCCTGCGCCCACGCGCGCCTGTCAGCCTCCAGGTCGGCGATCCGCTGCTGCCGAGCCCCGATCTGCTCTTCGAGGCGTTGCCGCTCGGCACGCCGTCCAGCAGCGTGACTGTCGTGCTCCGAAAGGGCACGGACCGCATCGGACTTCGCCTGGTGCGCTTCACGCAGGGCCGCTTGGGAAGGCGTCGGAGCCGTGCTCGGCTCCGGCGATGTCGGGGTGTCGCTCAGGGCGCGTTCGGGCTGGACGCGGGGCGCGGCGGCGAGTTTTGGTGGCATTTTTCCGGGTTCTCCTCGTTGGAGCCGCGCCCGGTTCTTCCGTCGGCGGCAAATCCGATGTCCGCTGCCGCCAGCGCGCGCTCGATCAGTTCCTGCGCCGCGTAGCTGCGCGGCAAGCCGCGCTCTCGCGCATACGCGTCGAGGTTGCTCTTCACTCGATCAGGCAACGTCAAACAGACATCGGTTCGCATGGGAGACGACACTATCAAACGTCGCTCGGCGATGTCTGACGTTGAACGCCAATCTGATCGGCGCGAATGCGCTCGATGTATCGCTGAATGGTGCGCGTGCTCGGCCAGCCCCCAAGTTGCGAGCGGATCTCCTCGGCCTGGAGCAATGGTTCAGCTTGGGAACGACCCACGAGGATCGCCCGGATGCGCTCGAATGCGGTGCGGTAGCGTGCGCTCACACGGCATGCCCCGACAGCCCGAGCGCAGCACCGCTCAGCAGCACGCCACTGCGCCCACCGCGTAAAACCGCGCAGGATCCGATTACAGCGTGGCAGCCGCTACCAGCTACGTCGGCATGTCTGAAACGCCGTCCGTGGCGCCACCGCTGCGGCCTTTCAGGCGGTAGCAGTCTCAGCGAGCACGCGCTGCACGACCGACACGCCGCAGTCGAGCACGCGAGCAATCTTGAGCTTGCCGACTCCAGAGGCGGCCAGCTCGCGGATACGCTCCTCGGTCCTCGCCGGCACCCGCTTGCGGCCGAGCCGCTTACCCTTCGCGCGCGCCCGGGCGAGTCCCGCGTGAATGCGCTCGCGGATGATCTCGCGCTCGAGCTCCGCGAACACCGAGCACATCCCGAGCATGGCGCGGCCCGTCGGAGTGCCCGAGTCGAGGCCTTGCTTGTGCAGGTAGAGGCCCACGTTGGCGGCGCGCATCTCCTCGACGAACTGCGCAAGGTGCAGTACCGAGCGGCCGAGCCGGTCAACGCTCCACGCCGCAACCACGTCGAACTTGCCGGCGATGGCATCCCGGCACAGCCGATCGAACGCCGGGCGCTGCTCGCGGCCCTTGGCGCCACTGAACCCGTTGTCGGAATAGATCTCTGTGACCGTCCATCCGCGCTGCTCAGCGACGGCTGCCAGCTCGAGCCGCTGATTCTCCACGGTCTGCGAGCCGGTCGAGACCCGCAGATAGAACGCGACGCGCTTACCCTTGCCCATGTCTGAAACCTCGGAAAATTGAGGCTCAGAGCATAGCTCTGGTCTATACGGTTGACAACTGTTTTCCGCATGCACCCTGGTGGCTCCGTAACCCGCTGAATCGCTTGAGCGTCGAGCGCGATTATCCTGGCACCTTTTCCGTATAGGCTTACTCGGGCAAGGGTGCGGGGCGCGCGGTGGCTCACCTGATGAGTCCTGCCGCTGTCGGAGCTCCATTTGGGTACCGCAAAAAGCGTCGCGGTACGCACGGCCGGCCAAGAGGTCGGAAAGTCTGGCCACGACAGTGACTTAAAGCTGAAAACTGTTTGAAGCTGACCGCAACACGCCCCGCTCATCTTCGCGGCTGGGGGGCGGGAAGCGGGGGGAAACGGGAGCAAATTGTGGCTGGCCTGAATTTGCTGGAAGTCTAACGGGGGCCATCGGCTCAGTGAGCCGCTTTCTGGCGCAATACTTCCTCGAGGATCTCGCCTTTCTCGGCGATGGTGAGCGGGGAATCTCTCAGGTGTGACCTGAGCGGTTCGGGTGCTGCCTGGATGAGCGCTTCCATGGCAGCTTCGGCGTCGGTGAGCATTTTCGGCTGGCCGGATGTCAGTTCGGTCATTGGTGATGATCTCCGAGTTGAATGGTCAGGGCCACAGTTGAGCCTGAGCCTGCTGTGTGGATCTGGCGCGGTTGCGGGGCTTCATCGTCGGGGGCTTGGGCGGGTGGCACGCGTGGGGCATCCCGTCGAACTCCAGGAATTCCTCCGACAGCCACACCTTGCAGCGCGTGCAGCAGCAGTTGAGCAGCAAGCCGCAGCGTGTGCGAAACCCGTGCTCGGTCATCCCTGGAGCGCTCATGTCCTGACCTCGGCCGGTGCGATCTCAACGCCGAATCGCACGGCCACTTCGCGCGCATGGGCACGGTCGATGCCGAGTTCGCGTTCCCACAGATCAATCAGCGCCGCACAGAATCCGGGTCCGTGATTGGAGCCTGGGACGAGCAGGTGTGCGACCTCGTGCAACACCGTCGTCCGGTTCAACAGGTCGAGCGGAAGGTAGATGGCGTGGCTGTAGGTCCTCGCATGTGCCGCCGCGCGTCGGCGCCGCAGCCGTGGCCGCTCGGATAGGCAACAGCGGAAGCCGATCGTGAGCTTCGGCACCTCGGTATGCCAGGGGGCATAGCGGCCGACGTGCCGTGACCAGAGCTCCTCGAGGTACTTGAGTGCAACACTGCGCACCTTGAGCTCGCCCGCCAGGCTCGCTGGGAATGGCCACGGCACGAGGTCGTCACCCCGATAGCGCCGCCGCAGAATCGTATCGGTGTACCCGAGATGCTCAGCGAGCACGGCGCTCTGCCAGTCGTACACCGCGCGCGCTTCGCGACGATAGTCACGGCGACGCTGCTTGTGATCTGCGACGAGCTCGGCAACCACAGCGCTCACGGCCGACTCCGCCATCAGCACGACGCGAGGCGCGGGCATCTAGGTATACCTACTTCAGTAGGAAGAAGAGAAGAGATATCCACGGCCATATCCATATCCATATCCATATCCAACGCGCGGGTTATCTCCGACTTACTTGGTGACTTAGAAGGTCAGTTATTAAGTGACTTATCAGAGATCCTGAGGACGTTGTTGTTTGGGGTTTCGTATCCGCAGCTCAGGCAGCGACCATCAAATGGCTTGCGACGGCATTCCGGGCAACCCCACCGTCCCATCATTGCCTTCTTGCCACCCTCGGACTGCCGCTGGCGGTAGGTAAGATATTTCAGGCGGTGAGCCTCCGTGGGTTCATGGACAAGGCCCTCCGCAGTCTGGGTAAGCTGCGAGGCGAGCCGGGGCCATATCGCCGTGAACTCATCGAGCGAGAGCCCGCAGATTGCGGCGAGCCGGGGCGGGTCATCAGGGAGCGGACCGTTGTGTCCGTTGGTGAGCATCAACATCAGGAGCGCTCCGCGCTCGAGCAGCGTCCAACCGATCGTTGCGCGCAAGAAATCGCCGAAGAAAACCACGCCGTACGGCAATTGCTGCTTCATGGGCCGCTCACTGGCTCTTCCCGCTCGGCGAGGCAGTCAGCGGCCCAACCATCCACGCGGTGCCATTCGCAAGAAGCCGCGCCGGGGATGCCGTCGAGAAGATAGCCCGCCAAGTCGGCCCGGATCGGCCGGGTATTCACGGTGCCATCGCGCAGATCGTGGCAGTAGAAGAAGCCCGGATGACGATGAGACTCCTCGAAGAGGATCGTAGGTTCCCCGTCGAGCGACCCGACTGTGAGCCAACCGTTCTCGACAACTACAGGAAGGGGGCGTGAGGGGACTATGGATGCCGGTTCGGGCTGCGTTGGCGGTCTCGGCGTTGCGAGTTCCGCGAGAAGCCCACGCAGACTCCGCGAATCCGACACGCGTGTCGCATTGGCGGCGGCGCGCATATAGCGCTGCGCCTGGCGTTCGCTCACGTTCACGCTCGCCCGCAGCCATTCGAGCCAATCGCCGCGCCCGAGCCGAGCTTTCGCCTCAAGAAGCAAGCGGCCGGCACCGAGGGCGTGCTCGATGGCTGACTCGGCTGATCGAAGAGCCAGTGTGTGCTCGGCGTCGATCCGTTGCGCGATTGCCGAAAGATCAGTCTTCGTCTTGGTGGGTTGCGCGCTGGTGTGCGCGGTTGGTAAAGTAGTCACGCGTTTGATCCCCGCTACTGTGTTGCTGCTGTTGATGACGCTCGAAGGCCCGTTTGCCGCGGGCCTTCGGCGTTTCTAAGGCTGAGTCTTGCTGCGCGAGGTATGCGTCGACGGCCGCCCGCGCAAAGCACCGGGCGAGCTCATCCAGCAATAGCTCGCGATCCCCCATCTAGGCTGAGGCCCCAGTCTCCGGCCGCGCGTTGCGCAGATATCGACCACGCCGAGCGATTCGCTCGGCGCGTATCCTGCGCACCTTCTCGGCGACGGACGGGCGGAACAGCCGCATGCCGCTCGCAAGGGTGCGGCATTCGATCCATCCCCACGCCGCGTAACAGCGAACGAGCTTCGGATCGCACGGGACCCGCGCAGCGATCAGGTTGGTCGTCTCAATGAACGGTTCATCTTGCATACGGTCAGAACCTCGCGATTGACGGCGAGCATGCACGCGGGTAGTGTCACCACACCAGACACCACCGATAATCACAACCTTTGGTGACAGAACAGCGGAAAACCATCTCCTGGGTCATCAGCCCGTTCGTGGAACTGATGTACGGGCTGCCAGACCGAACCGACCCGCACGATGATGTCGGCCTCATCGCGTACGCGATCCGGTTTGCTGAGGGGCGGGAGACGGCCGCACCGCCGATGCGCCCGGAG
Organism: Steroidobacteraceae bacterium; assembly: GCA_035524075.1. GTDB lineage: Bacteria > Pseudomonadota > Gammaproteobacteria > Steroidobacterales > Steroidobacteraceae > JASHUC01. The sequence goes on from DATKPP010000028.1 coordinate 80,444, forward strand.
GCGATTCAGTGCGAGGTAGCACTGTCCGGACGCGCCCCGGGAGACACCGGATGGAGCGCTTTCAGCCAGGTGACTGACGAGCAGCGTGCAGCAGAGCGCGCGCGCCTCATGCGACTGCTCGAGGAGGTGCTGTCACTCGCGACAGGCTCCGCGCACGAGCAGGAGCACAAGCTGATTGGGATGTACCACCGCGTGCGGAACGACGCGCGCAAGGTGAAATGGGAACATGCGCCCGTGCGTGCTCCCGACGGGAGCTTCGGCTGGCGACATCAGGCCATCGCCGATAGTCCGGACGCCTTCTACGTGCTCCTCGTGAGCGTGCTGGTCGAGCACCGCGCGGATCTGCGCCGCTGTATGCGCTGCGGACGGTTCTTCCTGAGTCACACAAAGTACGTCGTCAAATACTGTCCTGACGGTTGTGGTTCAGCCGAACACGAGGCGCGCTCGGCCGAGCGCCAGCGCAGAGCCCGTGCACGGAAGTTTCTTGAGGGGCGATGGGGCCGAAAACGCGCATCGGCTGCCGTCAAACGGGCGAGCAAGGAACACCCAGAGGCAAAGACCGTGAAGGAAGTCGTCGAATACGCACGCGAGCTGCTCAAGGCACCGAGGAGAGACCACCAATGAGAGTCGTCACATACGCGAGGTACTCAACCGATAAGCAGACCGAAGCGAGCATCGACGACCAGAACCGAGTCTGCGCTGAGTACGCGCAGCGGCAGGGCTGGCAGATCGCCGAGCACTACAGCGACCAGGGTATCAGCGGCGCGGCCCTGGGCAACCGCCCGGGCGTGCTGCGTATGCAGGAGGCAGCCTTCGGTCGACGCTTCGACGTGCTGCTCGTGACGGACCTGTCACGACTATCGCGCTCGCAAGGCGATCTGTCGAAGATGATCGACCGACTCGTTGCCAAGGGTGTGCGGGTAGTGGGCGTGCAGGACGGCTACGACAGCGCGCGACGCGGCCACAAGCTCCAGGCAGGGCTCTCCGGGATTATCGGCGAGGCGTTTCGCGAGATGGTGAAGGATCGTACCTATGCGGCGCTTGAGTCGCGGGCGAAGGACCGGCGGCCCACGGGCGGCCGCGCGTACGGCTATCGTGACGGCAAGATCGACGAGACCGAGGCGCGGATCGTGCTGGAGATCTTCAGCCGCTTTGCCGATGGCGCCTCCTGCCGCGCGATTGCGGCTGAGCTCAACGGGCGGCGCATCCCATCGCCCGGTTCGACGTGGAAGCGCACCGAGCGCCGTGCACAGGGCTGGATGGGCTCGGGCGTGCGTGTGATCCTGCGAAACGAGCGCTATCGCGGTGTCGTTAACTGGAACACGAGTGAGTGGCGCAAGGACCCGGACTCTGGCAAGCGCAGGCGCGTGGAGCGCCCGCGCGGTGCGTGGATCAGCCACGCCGATGAAAGCCTCCGCATCATCCCCGAGGAGCTTTGGGCCCGAGTTCAGCGACGCATCACAGCGGCACCCGGGGACGAGAAGCTGCGGCCCGGTGGGTGGGGCGAGCGGAAGACGCGCGCCGGCGAGATCGTCGTCTCAAGGAAGTACCTGCTCTCGGGCCTCCTGCGGTGCGATGTGTGTGATGCGCACTACACGATCCGTGACAGCCGCACATACGGATGCAGCTCGCACTTTGACGGGGAGGCCTGCTCGAACGCCGTGCGCGTTGTGAGACGCCACATTGAGGACGTGCTGCTGCGCGGGGAGGAGTCTGGGCTTTCCGGGCTCCTCGCTCCCCAGCGCGCGGCGCTCATGGCGAAGGAGATGCAGACCTATTACGTGGAGCGGCTGCGAGCCATGCAGGACCGCACGGCCGAGGTGCCCAGGGAGCTCGCCGAGCTCAGCTCCCGCATCGGACGGCTGCGCGAGCGGCTACGCACCGGTGATCCTGACATGACGGCCGACGAGATCGCGGCGGCGATCGAGCGGGCGGAGATGAAGCGTCGAGAGCTTGAGGAGCAGCAGCCCACCGCGAGGGCCTCCGCCAAAGTGTTCTCGGTATTACCGAAGGCGGCCGAGCTCTACCGTCGCCAGGTGCTCGCCGGGCTAGACGGCAATCCTCGCGAGGCCTTGAAGGCGCGCGTATTCCTGCGGGACTGGTTCGGCGGGAGGATACGGCTCGAGCCGCTGGCAGGCGGAGGCCTCATGGCTCACTGGAACCAGAATGGAGCCGCCCTGCTGCGCTTCGAGCGTGTGGTAGCGGGGGCAAGCTTGCGCCCGGCTTACGGCCCAAGGCCGCACCCCACCTTACCGTTGCCGCAGCCACCCGCCGGGTGGGCCGGGGCCAGGCAGCCCACCCCTAAAACAGGTCCGCCAAGCTGCTACGGGCGGGGGTAACGGGCCCGGGGGCGCCACCCCCTAGGTAGGGGTGAGGCCCCCCTGCGCTCCCCCTTGGTGGGCGGCCGTTATGTTGCAACGCAGCACCCTATGCCCGGG
>DATKPP010000029.1:0-216109 GCA_035524075.1 Steroidobacteraceae bacterium
GGGCGACGCACCGGATGGCTGCAACGCGCGATCAATCCGTCGCCGGCACCACCATCGACTGAAGCCGCTCGATCACGTCGGGTTCAACGAATACGCACGGCTGGACGGCCGCGATCGGCACGTTGAACACGCGAGCGAACACGTCGCGTTTCAGATGTGCCAGGCGACCCGTCCGGTACGCCTGTTCAGGCTTCATGCCCTCAGTGCCGGACGGCGAGCCGCTGCGCTGCGGGTCGCACTCGATCAGCGCGACAAAGCCATCGTCCGACAACTTCTGGTGTTCGACGCACAGGCCCCAGCCTGTCGTCGTGTAGCGCTCCATGCTCGCGCGCAGGCGCTTATCGAGCAGGATGGCGCCGGTGTCGAAGGTCACGCCGCAGACCAGGCAGACGTGCTGTTCGAGCGAAACATGCGATTTCTCGTTCATGACGAGCTCCGGTTTCTCGGGCGGAATTGCCCGGAGCCGGCGCGACACGGCGCAGCGGAGCAGTCAGGGGTCAAAGACGGCCGCACGGACGCAAGCGTGCCTTGCACGCGCCGCCCTTGACAGCAACGACCGCCGTGTACAGTGAAGGGACACAGCAAGACCGCCTCTCCCCTTCATGGGCAAGCGCAGCGCGCAGGCCCTCAAGGGCCGGAGGCGTCAGGGATCAAAGCCGGACGGCCGCGACTCGGCACGAGGCGCGGGGCGCAGCCCGCGAGCCCGCCGGCGGAACGCCGGGACGCCCGTTCAACGCACAGCCAGGATCGATAACAACAACGACGGGTATCGACGCACGCGCCGGTACGACTTCATGCCGCCCATCTTATAGTTGCCCGAGATTCGAGTAGAAATAACTGACCGATGCCTGTGCCGATAGCCTCAGAGCAACCGCGATCTTCTATTGAGGCTATGTGCAACATCTTGATCGTCTCTGACTACGCCATGACCCGCCCCCGCCGGTACCACATGCTCGGCATCTTCGGCATCCTGTCCACGTCGCAGTGAGGTCGGCGCGGATGAATTGTCGGCCGCCATTTGCGCATTAGAGAGACTGGCGGATGCGAGCGAACCGGACCGACAACGTGACGCTGGGAAGCCCTGAAGAAAGCGCGGAGCGAAGTAGCCTCTTACTGTCCTCGACGCCAGCGTTCTTCCGAATCCGCGATGTCCTTCGCATCACATCACTCAGCCGGCCAACGCTCTATCGCCGAATTGCAGCACAAAGATTCCCGCCACCGATTCATCTCGGCGGCCGTGCATGCGGTTGGGCCGCCGCAGCGCTCAAATCTTGGATAGAAGACCCGGAGGGCTACCGCGCGGCGCCAACGTCCAGCACGGCTACTCCGCGGAAGCGCGGTCGTCCGCGGAAATACACGTTCTGAGCCGACGATTATGCGGCCAGGGCCGGTCTCTCTTGATCCTTCAGCCGACGCAGGCTGTCCAAGTGGTCAGCCCATGCCTGCATCATCTTTGCACGCGGCTCCAAATACAGCGCATGGTTGTAAGCCGCGCTCGTATCGTCTCGTTCCTGGTGCGCGAGCTGCAATTCGATGTGCTCATGTGGCCAGCCTTGCTCGTGCAGAATCGTCGAGGCAACGCCCCGGAAGCCGTGGCCGGTCATCCGCCCGCGGTAGCCCATTCGGTACAAGGCAAACAGCAGAGTGTTGTTGCTCATTGGCTTGGCGGAATTAACGTCGCCGGGGAACACCAGATCCCGACCAAACGCGATCGCTTTCAACGCTTCGATCACGGCCGCGGCCTGCTTGCTCAATGGCACGATATGCGGCGTTTTCATCTTCATCCGCTCGGCGGGGATGTACCACCGCGCCGCCTTCAGATCGAACTCCTTCCATTGCGCTCCGATCAGTTCGGACGTGCGAACGAAAGTCAGCGCCATCAGTTGTAGAGCCAGGCGGGTATGTTCGCCGCCCACGTAAGCATCAATCGCATGCAACAGATCGGGCAGCTCTTTGGCTCCGACGCGGGGATAGTTGCGCCGCTTGTGCGGCTTGAGGACATCACCGGGTTTCACGTCTGCAACGGGATTGTGCTTGGCGAGGTCGTTGGCGACCGCATAGCGCATGATCTGGCTACAGTTCTGAAGGACGCGCTTGGCAATATCCGAGGCGCCGCGTCGCTCGATTTTCTGGACGGCATCACGAAAAGCCGACGTGGGAATCTCGGACACGGGCTGCGCGCCGATCTCGGAGAAAACGTCGGCCTCAAGGCGTTTGAGCACGTACTTTGCATGACGTTCGTTCCGGCCAGTCTTCCAGTGCGCGTACCATTCACGCGCCACGGTCTCGAAGGTCTTACCGGACTGCTGTTTCTCGAAAGACGGATCAGCGCCGTCTGCGAGTAGCTGGCGAGCCTCGAAATGGCGTGTTCTCGCTTTTGCGAGGGAGACATCGGGATAGACGCCGAGGGCCAGCGTTTTCTCCTTCCCTTTGAAGCGGTAGTTGTAACGCCAATACCGACCGCCATTCGGCTTGATGAGCAAGTACAAACCGCCGTGGTCGAACAGCTTGCGCGCGCTCGCCGAGGGCTTCGCGCTGCGTATTTGGGTATCCGTCAGCATTTTGTGGGTACCTGCCGGGCGTCTTCCCTCGATACCCACAATTATACCCACACGCCCGCGAGACATCAGGAGACCCAGCGAGACCGCCTGAGACAGAAAACCCCTATAATTCAGGCACTTCAGCGCGACGTGAGGCGGTACGAGAAATTTCGAGGCAGGTAATTGGCGGAGAGAGAGGGATTCGAACCCTCGAAGGGCTTTTGACCCTTACACCCTTAGCAGGGGTGCGCCTTCGACCACTCGGCCATCTCTCCGATCGCGGTTTCGTCGAGGAAGGCAACCGCCGGTGCGGTTGCGAGAGCTACCACGCCCGCAACGCCAGATCGGCCCTGCAAGCAGGTCGGAGATGATACTGGGGCGGGTCGCTCGGGGTAAAGGAACAACGCCGCCGGGCGGGGCGGGGGCTGGGCCCGCGGCCTAGCGGGGGGCTGGTGACCCGCCGCGTCCTGCGCGGCCCTAAGCCGAGGCGAGCTCCACGGCGGGCGGGGCGTCCCCCTCCCCCTCTTGAACCTCCTCGCCCTGCTGCTCGCGCTTGATGCGCTCGTAGATCTCTTCGCGGTGCACGGCAACAGTCTTGGGTGCGTTGATTCCAATTCGCACCTGGTTGCCCTTGACCCCCAGCACCGTCACGGTCACCTCGTTGCCGATCATGACCGTCTCCCCCACTCGCCTCGTCAGTATGAGCATTATTTTCCTCCTTGTTTTGCCGCCCCCCTTGGAACTGCGGCAAAAATTTCAGCGAATCTAGCGAGTGTCACAAAAAAGACAAATCAGAGAAACCCTGAATCTGCCTGGATCAACCCCAAGCTTCACAGGCGTGACGGGTGGGCCAGCCTCGCGCGCACCAGGTCCGGGACACCGCCTAGCGCGGCTTCGAGCCCGGCCGGATCGTTCCCGCCGGCCTGGGCAAAGTTGGCGCGACCGCCCCCCTTGCCGCCGACCTTCACGGCGACCGTTCCGATCAGCTCGTCGGCACGGATCTGTCCTGTCTGGTCATCCGTGACGCCCGCGACCAGTACGATCTTGGTCGGGCTCTCCACGGAGGCGAGCACGATCACTGCCGATTTCAGGCGGCTCTTCAGCTGGTCCACCGCGCTTCGCAGCGCTCCGGCATCGGCGCCTTGGACCTGGCTCGCGACGACCTTCACACCCTGCACGTCCACGGCCCCCGCGGCGAGATCCACGCCGGAACCCGTCGTCAGGCGCTCCCTCAGCGAGCGGATCTCCCGTTCCATCTGCCGAATGCGCTCGAGCGCCTCGCGCACCTTGACTGGAACGTCCCCGTGACCGCTTCGCACCAGCTCGGCTGTCTGGTGCAGCAAGCTCTCCTCCTGCTCGATGTGCTCGATGGCGGCCTCCCCGGTCACCGCCTCGATTCGCCGCACACCGGCCGCTATGCCGCCTTCGCTCGTGATCTTGAAGAGGCCGATGTCGCCGGCTCGCTGCACGTGCGTGCCTCCACACAGCTCCATCGAGAACTCCCCCAGACGAAGCACTCTCACGTTCTGGTCGTACTTCTCCCCGAAGAGCGCCATGGCGCCCGACGCCACGGCCTGCTCGTAGTCCATGAGACGAGTCTCGGCCGGAGCATTGCGCCGGATCTCTGCGTTGACGAGGCGCTCGATGTCCCTGAGCTCTTCGGCCGTGATCGGCTGAAAATGCGAGAAATCGAACCGCAAGCGATCCGGCGCGACGAGCGAGCCCTTCTGCTGCACGTGCTTGCCCAGCCTCTCGCGAAGCGCGGCGTGCAGCAGGTGCGTGGCCGTGTGATTGAGGGTGATGGCGCGACGCCGAGCGCCATCGACATGGCCCGTGAGCACACTGCCGAGCTTGATCTCCCCCTCGACCAGGCGACCGATGTGCGCGTGGGCGGCGCTGCGCTTCTGCGTGTCCTCGACCTCGAATCGCACACCCGAGGCGGTGAGCTCGCCGGTGTCGCCGACCTGACCTCCGGCCTCCGCGTAGAAAGGTGTCCGGTCGAGCAGCACCTCTCCGCGCTCTCCCGCGCGCAACGACTCCACCGAAGCGCCGTCCCTGAGGAGGGCGACCACCCGCCCTTCAGCGCTCAAGCCCTCGTAACCCTCGAAGCTCGATCGTGCCTCGACCGTCGGGCCGCCACGCAGGTCCACCCCGAAGCGGCTGGCTGCTCGAGCGCGCTCCCGCTGCTGCTCCATCGCCGCATCGAATCCCGCCTGATCGATGGTCAAAGCGCGCTCGCGCGCGATGTCGGCCGTCAGGTCGACCGGAAAGCCGTAGGTGTCGTAGAGCTTGAAGACGGTTGCGCCATCGATGACGTTGCCGCGCAAATCCCGGATCGCCGCATCGAGCACCGTCATGCCATTGGCGAGCGTCTCGGCGAAGCGCTCCTCCTCCTGCTTGAGCACCCGCTCGACGTGTGCGCGCGAGCGTCCAAGCTCCGGAAAGGCCGTGCCCATCACCTGCTCGAGCACCGGAACGAGCTTGTAGAAGAAGGGCTCCTGAATGCCGAGCTTGTATCCATGACGGATGGCGCGCCGGATGATGCGCCTCAGCACGTAGCCTCGACCCTCATTCGAGGGCACCACGCCATCGACGGCGAGGAACGTGCACGAGCGGATGTGGTCGGCGATCACTCGCAGCGAGCTCGAGGATCGATCGTGCGTGCGGGCAAGCTCCGCGGCTGCATCGATCAGCGTTTTGAACAGATCGATCTGGTAAACGGAGTGCACGCCCTGCAAGACCGTCGCGGCGCGCTCCAGGCCCATGCCCGTATCCACCGAGGGCTTCGGCAGGGGCGTGAGCTTGCCGTCCGCGGAGCGCTCGAACTGCATGAACACCAGGTTCCAGAGCTCGACGTAGCGGTCCCCGTCCTCGTCGGGCGAGCCGGGTGGACCGCCCTGAACCTCCGGTCCATGGTCGTAGAAGATCTCGCTACACGGGCCGCACGGGCCCGTATCCCCCATCGCCCAGAAGTTCGACTTCTCTCCCAGCCGTGCGAAGCGCGCTGCGGGAACTCCGATCTCCTCGAGCCAGATCCGCGCAGCCTCGTCGTCGTCGCGGAAGACGGTCACCCACAGCCGTGCCGGATCGATCTGCAGGTCAGCGGTGATGAAGTCCCAGGCGAAGCGAATCGCCTCGCGCTTGAAGTAATCCCCAAACGAGAAGTTGCCGAGCATCTCGAACAGCGTCAGGTGGCGTCCGGTGTAGCCGACGTTCTCGAGATCGTTGTGCTTGCCGCCGGCGCGTACGCAGCGCTGGCTCGACACGGCGCGCACGTAGCCGCGCTTCTCCTTGCCCAGAAACACGTCCTTGAACTGGACCATTCCGGCATTGGTGAAGAGCAGCGTGGGATCGTTCGCGGGCACGAGCGAGCTGGAGGGCACGATCGTGTGTCCACGGTGGCGGAAAAACTCGAGGAACGCCCGGCGCAGGTCGGCTGCGCGGGTGGGACGGGATAGGCTCAAGATGGTGTTTCCGGTCGAAGTTCGGCCCGTGGCCGGCCGGATATGATCCGATGAAAGACAGCCGGCTGCAAAGAGCGCAAAGCGGGGGCGGGCCCGTGGGCTGCGGGCAGCCCTCCCCGTGGGCTGCTGCCCTACGGGGACGCGATGTCCATATGCTCCGGGGGCAGTCCCGCCTGATACCGCCCGAACATCCGGGTGTAGGCACTCTCCAAGTTGCGGGTAAATCTGGGTGTGTCGAACAGGGGCATCTTCAGACGATTGTCCTCGAGCTTTCCGCTGACCTGTGAGAGGGCCTGCGCATCGGTTGCGAGATGCACGGCCAGCTCTTCGTATTCCTCAACCGTCGTGGTGATGAGCTCCGGGATGCCCACCGCGGTGAGCAGACTTGCGGCCACGCGACCGCAGAACGCTTGGCCAAGGAGGGTGAGCACCGGCAATCCGGCCCAGAGCGCATTGTTTGCGGTCGTGTGGGCATTGAAGGGGAATGTGTCCAGGAACAGACCTGCCAGGCGCTGCCGCGCGAGATGTGCCGACAGGGACGGCTCGCGCTCGGCAAACACCAAGCGCTCCGGATCGGTCCCACGCCGTATCGCCTCCTCGCGTAGGTTCTGAGTGACGGCGGCGTCACCTTGCGATAGCCAGAGTACGCTGCCTGGCACGCGAGCGAGAATGCGCGTCCAGGCATCGAAGACGGCCGGCGTGATCTTGTAGCTGCTGTTGAAACAGCAGAACACGAACCCAGAGGCCGGTAGCCGATGCTGTGCGCGATCGCCGGGAGCCTCGTCGATCGTGCGCGTCGCGTCGCTCGGCATGTAGCAATGAGGCAGGTACACAACCTTCTCGCTGTAGTGCAGCCGATGCTGCGGTGGAATGATCGTCCGGTCGCCGATCAAATAGTCCATGTAGTCCGCCGACATCGTGGCGGGATAGCCGAGATAATTGACCTGGAGTGGTGCCGCGCGCCGCGCGAATATTCCGGGGCGGCAGTCGCCTGTGAATCCATTGAGATCAACGGCGATATCGATCTCGTGACTCCTCGCCAGCGACGCGATGGCCCGGTCCGATTGCTCCCGCACATCGATGAAGCGATCGAACGCGCCCTCCAGGCGCTTCCTCACCGCGTCGCGCGCGGGAGGTCCGTACGAGAACGCGGTCACCTCGAACCTCGACCGATCATGCATCTCGAATACGCCCGCCATCAGCTGAGCCACGGGGTGGTCGTGCAAGTCGCAGGAGAAGTAGCCGACACGCAACCGGTCCGAGGTGCACCGCTTCGCTATCGCTCCCAGCTCCTCATTGGGTGGGCAATCCTCGCGCGTGCAGATGCCAGCGACTCTGCGGTGCAGGGACGGATCCTCGAGCAGCGGCAGGATCGTGAATGGCGGCGCGGCAGCCCGGTCGGCCCGGAGATCGGCGGCGATGCGATCACGTTCGGCGTCGAGGCCGGACCATGAACAGATGCTCATGCGTGCAAAGACGCGCAGGCCACGGGCGAGGCGAACGTGTGGATCGCATGCGATGGCCTGGTCGAAGCTCGCGATCGCAGCGCCATGGCGTTTGAGTTGCAGGAGCATGGTGCCGCGGTGCGAGAACGCGATCGGGTCGTCCGGCCGCAGCGCCGTGGCACGGTCGAAGCTGGCGAGGGACTGCTCGCTCCGCCCGAGCTGCGCGAGGAGCAAGCCATGAATCAGCCACGCATCTCCCCGCGCAGAGTCGATCTCCACCGTGCGCGCGAGGTCGGTCAATGCCTCCCGCGGGCGATTCAGGCTGCGCAGGAGATTGCCGCGACCGAAATGTGCTTCAGCAAACCCGGGGCCCCGCTCGATGGCACGACCGTAGGCGGTCAGCGCCTCCTCCGTCCGCCCCAGGTCCACCAGCAGGAGCGCGCGGTTGCAGTGGCATTCGATGTAGTCCGGATTCAGCGCCAGAGCGCGGTCGTAGCTGGCCAGAGCGTCGGCCCGGCGACCCAGCGCCCGCAGAGCCGCGCCGCGGTTGAAGAGTGTGAGCACATCGTCCGGAGCCACTGTGAGCGCTCGGTCATAGCTGGCGAGTGCGGCCTGGAAGCGCTCGAGGCTCGCCAGCACGACGCCGCGGTTGCACAGCGCGTAGGCGTAGTGCGCATCGAACGCGATGGCTTGGTCGTAGTCGGCGAGCGCGGATTCGAGCTGTCCTCGATCCTTGAGTAGATTGCCGCGCTTGTAGTACGGCAACGCCATGTCCGGCTTCAGCTCTATCGCGCGAGTGTAAAGAGCGAGCGCGCGTTCGCGGTCTGACCTGGCCACATCGAGCTCGGCGAGGAGCAACACGGCGTCGATCCGGTCCGGCTCCGACGCGAGGATCTGTTCGCAGAGGGCCGCCGCTTCGGTTAGCTGGCCCCGCTCCTTGTGGGCGCGCGCCCGATCGAGCACCGCGGATGGCGCCTCCGTTCGTGCGGTCGGACCGGCGGCTTTGGAGCGGAAGGCCTTGGAAATGCGACCTAGCACGTCGAGAGTCTAACAAAAGGCCGGCTACGGATTTTAGCCTGCAGCTTCGAGATCGCTGCCGAAAACCGACCGGATTTGCTCGAATGAGAATCCCCGGTATTGCAAAAAACGCGCTTGGCGCGCCTTCTCGGCCGCGGCCCCCGGGATCTCTGCACCGAACTTGCGCTTGCGCACCTGGGCCGCAAGCGCGTGCCAGTCCGGCCCGGTCTCGAGGGCCGCATCTACCATCTCCGCGGAAAGGCCGCGCGCCCTCAGGTCGGCGGCAATGCGCACGGGCCCTCGGCCAAGCTCGGCGTGATGTGCGACGTAGTGATGTGCAAAGCGCGCATCATCGAGCAGGTGCTCATCGACGAGCTGGCCCAGGACGGCGTCCACCACTGAGCGCTCGAAGCCGCGCCGCTCGAGCCGCACCCCCAGCTCGGTGCTGGCGAGGTCGCGGCGTGCGAGCCACGCGACCGCCGCGGCGTAGGCCGCCGCGAGGCCCGGAGAGCCCGAGGGGCCCAGGGGCGCCGCAGACTCACCTGCAATTGACCTCGGCTTGCCCGCCCTGCGGCCTCCGATGGGCATGCCTACGAGCTCCGTGCCCGATCAGAGGTCGCTGGAGCGCAGGCGCGAGGGTTACGCGGTGTTCGCCTGATCGCCGTTGCGCGACTGGCGCACCGGAAGCAGCCGCGAGCGGATCTGCTCCTCGATCGCGCGTGCCACCTCCTTGTGCTCCTGCAGGTAGAGCCGCGCGTTGTCCTTGCCTTGTCCGATGCGCTCGCCGCCGTAGCTGTACCACGTGCCGGATTTCTCGATGATGGCCTGCTGGCTTCCAAGCTCGATGATCTCGCCTTCGCGCGAGATGCCCTGGCCGTACATGATCTCGAACTCGGCCTCGCGGAACGGCGGGGCGACTTTGTTCTTGACGACCTTCACGCGCGTCATGTTGCCCACGACTTCCTCGCCGTTCTTGATGGCCCCGATACGGCGAATGTCCAGCCGAACGGAGGAATAGAATTTGAGCGCATTGCCGCCGGTGGTCGTTTCGGGGTTGCCGAACATGATGCCGATCTTCATGCGGATCTGATTGATGAAGATCACGATCGTATTGGAGCGCTTGATATTGCCCGTGAGCTTGCGCAGGGCCTGTGACATCAGGCGCGCCTGCAGGCCAACCTGCATCTCGCCCATCTCTCCTTCGATCTCCGCCTTGGGTGTGAGTGCGGCGACCGAATCGATCACGACGAGGTCTACCGCCCCGGAGCGCACCAGCATGTCGGTGATCTCGAGCGCCTGCTCGCCCGTGTCCGGTTGGGAGACAAGGAGCTCGCTCACGTTGACGCCGAGCTTCGCGGCATAGGCAGGATCCAGAGCGTGCTCGGCGTCGACGAAGGCCGCGGTGCCACCGTTGCGCTGGATCTCCGCGACCACTTGCAGCGTGAGGGTGGTTTTGCCCGACGCTTCGGGGCCGAAGATCTCGACGACCCGGCCCCGCGGCAGGCCACCCACGCCCAGCGCAATGTCCAGCCCGAGCGAGCCGGTGGATATGGCCTCAACGTCCCACGATGCTGGCGCATCGCCGAGGCGCATGACCGAGCCCTTGCCAAACTGCTTCTCGATCTGGCCCAGCGCTGCGGTGAGCGCCTTCTTGCGGTTGTCGTCCATTCTGGGAAGCCCTCGCGATTGTCGAGGAGAATTATCCCACAACGAGCTTGACGAGGGAGCAGCGAAAGAGGTCCGTTCGCGTGATTTTTCATGCGACTTGGTCATTTCACGCGCGAAGGCTCAGGCGCTATACAGTGGCCAGGAAGCACGCACGCTGTACAGCGAACCGCCCGGACTGCTGCGGCTCTCGATGAGCGCAAACTCGCGAAAGCTCCACCGCACCTGCGGCAGCGTTCGCTCCACGGGCCGGTGCGTCACTTGACGTGCAAGTGTCACATGCGGACGAAAGGACTTGAGATCCGGGGCAAATCCGTGGCTCGTCAAGCGCTGCTTCAGCGCCTCGGCGAAGGCGGCCACCTCATCCGGAGAGGATCTAACGGCGGCGCACACGAGCTGCGCGCGCGGCCAGTACTCGAGCGCACTGAACATCAGCTCCAGGGCGGGTGCCGCCGCACTCCGACTGGCCGCGTGCGCGAGGTGCTCGAGCATCGCCAATGACGCCTCGGACACCGACCCCAGGAACGCGAGCGTCAAATGCAGATTCTCGCGAGGCACGGGGCGTCCGCTTCGCAACGCCCCGATCACCGGGCTCGCGGCAGCGGCCAGCTGCTCCTGCATGGCTGAGCTGGGCCAGAGAGCGAAGAACAGCCGCAAGCGCGGCTCGCCCCGCGCCCTCATCGTCGAAGCTGTCCCGCGAGCAATCGCAAAGCGCGCGCCACCGCCTTGCGCCGCACCGTATCCCGGTCACCGCGGAATCTCGAGCGCGCCGTCGTCAGCGCCATGGCGTGACCGCGCTTTCGCATCACGCAGAACCACACCGTGCCGACGGGCTTCGCGGGTGTGCCTCCGTCCGGTCCGGCGATTCCGCTCACGGCCACGGCCACCTCCACGCCGGAGGCGCGCAGCGCGCCGCGCGCCATCTCCCGAACTGCCGGCTCGCTCACCGCGCCGAAGCGCTCGAGCGTGCGTGCAGAGACCCCCAGCGCACGCCTCTTGGCTGCGTTCGAGTAGGTCACGTACCCGCTGTCGAGCCATCCCGAGCTGCCGGCCGTATCGGTGAGCGCCTTCGCGATCCAGCCGGCCGTGCAGGACTCGGCGGTCACCACGCGCACACCGGCGCGCAACAATGCTCGCCCCACCCTCGTGGCGAGCCGCGATAGTGCTGCATCGTCCATTCAGGAGCCCAACCTGATTCAGCCCGGCTTTACGGGCTGGAGCTTGTAGGCGAGGGTGTAGCGCGGCGCGTTGCAGATGCGGTTGGGTGGACGCCCCACGTGAGGCACAATCGCCGCGCTGGAATGCTGCCGTGTTGCTTTCACGATTCGCCGAGTATGGGGATTCAGAGGCCTTTGTCAAACAAAGACTTAGCTCATACGCCCATGATGCAGCAGTACTTGCGCGTCAAAGCGCAGTACCCCGATACGCTGCTCTTCTATCGGATGGGGGATTTCTACGAGCTGTTCTACGACGACGCGCGCCGCGCCGCCGCGCTCCTTGACATCACGCTGACCGCCCGCGGGCACTCCGCCGGCGAGCCCATTCCGATGGCGGGCGTCCCCGTACACAGCGTCGAGACCTACCTGGCGCGGCTCGTGCGCAAGGGTGAGTGTGTCGCGATCTGCGAGCAGCTCGGCGATCCGGCGAAATCCAAAGGACCGATCGATCGGCAGGTGGTGCGCGTCCTGACACCGGGGACGGTCACGGACGATGCGTTGCTCGATGAGAGGAAAGACACCCTGCTCGCAGCCCTCGCGTGCGACGCGCAGCGCTTCGGACTTGCGTGGCTCGATCTGGCGGCGGGGCGATTCTCGCTGCTCCAGAGCGAGGGCGATCACGCCCTGGGAGCCGAGCTCGAGCGGCTGCAGCCGGCGGAGCTGCTGATCTCCGAGGATATGCTCGCCCGCCTGGCGCCGCGCAGCGCAGCGAGCGTGCGCCTGCGCCCACCATGGCACTTCGAGCTCTCGAGCGCATCGCGACTGCTCACTGACCAGCTCGGAACGCTCGACCTGAAGGGTTTCGGCGTGGATGAGCTGCCGCTCGCCATCGGCGCCGCGGGCGCTCTGCTGCAGTACGTGCGCGACACGCAGAAGGCCGCGGTGCCGCACATTCGCGGCATCACCGTCGAGGAGCGCTCCGATGCGCTGCTGCTCGATGCGGCCACGCGGCGCAACCTCGAGCTCGATGCGAGCCTGTCCGGGCGACCCGAGGCGACGTTGCTCGCGCTGCTCGACCGCTGCGCCACGGCGATGGGCTCACGCGAGCTGCGCCGCTGGCTCAACCGGCCTCTGCGAGACTCGTTGCTCCTGCGCACGCGCTACCAGGCACTCGCAGCACTCATCGACCGCCGGCGTTTCGAGGCGCTCACGAGCGATCTGCGCGCGATCGGGGACATCGAGCGGGTTCTCGCGCGCGTCGCGCTGCGCTCCGCAAGGCCGCGCGATCTTGCGCAGCTGCGTGCCGCACTCGCGGGGCTGCCTGCGCTGCGGCGGGCGATCGCTCTCCTCGATTCGCCCTTGCTGCAGGGCTTGCACGGGCGGATCGCGGAGCATCCCGAGGCGCTGCAGCTCCTGCAGCGCGCCATTGCGGCGGAGCCGCCCGCGCTGCTACGCGAAGGCGATGTGATCGCGCCGGGTTACGACGCCGAGCTCGACGAGCTGCGCCAGATCGCCACTCACACGGATCAATTCCTTCTCGAGCTGGAGCGGCGCGAGCGCGAGCGCTCGGGCATCGCAGGCCTGAAGCTCGGCTACAACCGCGTCCAGGGGTTCTTCATCGAAGTCTCGCGGCGCGATGCCGAGCGCGTTCCCAAGGACTACCTGCGCCGGCAGACCGTCAAGTCGGCCGAGCGCTTCATCACCCCCGAGCTCAAGAGCTTCGAGGATCGCGTGCTGAGCGCGCGCGAGCGCGCGCTGGCCCGAGAGAAGGAACTCTACGAAAGCGTGCTCACGCAGCTCACCGAGCGTCTGGGGGCGCTGCAGAGCACTGCGGGCGCGATCGCCGAGCTCGATGCGCTCACCAGCCTCGCCGCGCAGGCGTGCATGCTCGAGTGGACCGCTCCGGAGCTCACCGAGCGCCCCGTGCTCACGATCGAGGGGGGGCGCCACCCCGTCGTCGAGCGATTTCTCTCCGGAGCGTTCGTGCCGAACGACCTGCGGCTCGATTCCGAGCGCCGGATGCTCATCATCACGGGGCCGAACATGGGTGGGAAATCCACCTACATGCGCCAGGCCGCCCTCATCGTGATTCTCGCGCACATCGGCAGCTTCGTGCCTGCCGATCGGGCGGTGATCGGTCCGCTCGATCGGATCTTCACGCGCATCGGGGCCGCCGACGACCTTGCGGGCGGGCGCTCGACGTTCATGGTCGAGATGACCGAGGCCGCGAACATCCTCCACAACGCGACGGCGCGCAGCCTCATCCTCATGGACGAGATTGGCCGCGGCACCAGCACCTTCGACGGGCTGTCGCTGGCCTGGGCCATGGCGCGGCACATCGCCACGCGGATCAAGGCATTCACGCTCTTTGCAACCCATTATTTCGAGCTCACCGCGCTCGCGGCGGAGGTCGACGCCTGCGTCAACGTGCACCTGGATGCGACGGAGCACGGCGAGCAAGTCGTGTTCATGCACGCCCTGAAGGAAGGCCCCGCCAACCGCAGCTATGGGCTGCAGGTGGCGCAGCTCGCAGGTGTGCCACGAGAGGTCATCGCGCGGGCCCGGGAGTATCTCGCCGCGCTCGAGTCGCAACGCGACGAGCAGCGCTCGCAAGGTGCACAGGCCGAGCTTCCCTTGGCGACCCCTCCGCGCGATCGCCGGGCGGAGACATTGCGCGCGGCGCTGCAGGCGCTCAACCCGGATGAGCTCTCACCGCGCGGGGCACTGGCTGCAATCTATGAGCTGCGTGCGCTGCTCGATGGCGATGCATCCGGATCCGAGGAAGCCGCGAAATGACCGGACCGCAAGAAGGTCCCGGTCTGATGCGCCACCCGCGCTGAGAACAACATTCCCGTGTGACTTGCGCGCACGGTGATGTGCTCGGTCGCTCCCGGCAGCCGGGTCTCGCTCACACCGATCGTGCCGTCGTTCTCGCCCCGGATGCGCGCGACGAGATGACCCAGACCGAACGCCCGGGAACCGGCGATGATTCCGAGCGCACGAGCCTGCGTCCAGCGCCTCTCGCGCTCGACCAGGAACTCCTCCGCGACACATTTCCCGAGAAGTGCGGCGCCCCAGCGCAGCCTCGCAAGTCCGACCGCCGCACCACACCGCACGGACGGGGTGCCGAGAAACACGACGCGCCCGGGGGGCTGCTGCGGGAAGCGCTCGAGAAAACGATAGATGACGAGGCCGCCCAGGCTGTGCCCCACGAGGTGCAGAACTCGCGGCCGCAATCCGGCGGCGAAGCCCGCCAGAAGCTCGAGCACCTCTCCCATCGAACGCGACACGGCCGGGTAGCGGAACGTGCGCACGTCGAAGTTGAAAGCGCGGCGCAGCCGCGCCTGAAGCAGCAGTGAGTCTGCGCGAGGCGACCACAGGCCATGCACGTAGATCACTGTCTCGGGAGGCGGCGCCCCAGTCATCCCTGCATCGAGCGCCTGCGCGGTGCCCGCTCCGCCGCGCTACGGCTGCGGCAGCCGTACCCGGATGTGCAGCTCCCGCAACTGTGCCTCCCCGATCTCGGTCGGCGCATCCGTGAGCGGATCCGCGGCGGTCTGCGTCTTAGGAAATGCAATGACATCGCGGATGCTGTCGGCGCCCGCCATGAGCATGGCAAACCGATCCAGACCAAAGGCGATGCCACCGTGGGGCGGAGCGCCATATTTGAGCGCATCGAGCAGGAAGCCAAATTTGCGCTGCGCCTCCTCCGCGTTGATGCCGAGCAGCCCGAATACCGTCGATTGCATGCTCTCGAGGTGGATTCGGACCGAGCCACCGCCGAGCTCCAGGCCGTTGAGCGCAACGTCGTAGGCCTTGGCGAGCGCCGCGCCGGGATTCGCGCGCAGTGCCTCGGGATCGTCGCTCTTGGGCGAGGTGAATGGATGGTGCATCGCCACCCACCGCTTCTCCTGCGTATCCCATTCGAACATCGGGAAATCCGTCACCCAGAGCGGACGCCAGCCTGGCTCGACTCTTCCCGTGTCGTGTCCGATCTTGATCCGCAGCGCCCCGAGCGAATCGTTCACGACCTTCGCCGTGCCTGCCCCGAAGAAGATGAGGTCGTTATCGTCCGCGCCGGTGCGCTCGAGGATGCCCCGCACGGCCGCATCGCTCAGGAACTTGATGATCGGGGATTGCAGACCATCGCGACCCTTCGCGCGCTCGTTGACCTTGACGTAGGCAAGGCCCTTGGCGCCGTAGCGGCCGACGTAGGCGGTGTAGTCGTCGATCTCCTTGCGCGACAGCGCACCGCCGGCGGGCACGCGCAGCGCGGCCACTCGCCCCGCTGGATCGTTGGCCGGCCCCGCGAACACCTTGAAGTCGCAGTCCTTCACGAGGTCGCCCACATCCACCAGCTCGAGCGGGATGCGCAGATCCGGCTTGTCCGAGCCGTAGCGCCGCATGGCCTCCGCGAACGTCAGGCGCGGGAAGGGATCCGGCAGACTCACGTCGAGCACTTCACGGAATACGTGCCGGAGCAGTCCCTCGATCAGACGCATGATGTCTTCCTGACTCAAGAAGGACGTCTCGATGTCGAGCTGCGTGAACTCCGGTTGCCGATCGGCGCGCAGGTCCTCATCGCGAAAGCAGCGCACGATCTGGTAGTAGCGGTCGAAGCCCGACACCATCAAGAGCTGCTTGAAGATCTGCGGAGACTGCGGCAGCGCGAAGAACTTCCCCGGGTGCGTGCGGCTCGGCACGAGGTAGTCGCGCGCGCCCTCGGGTGTCGCCTTGGTGAGCATCGGCGTCTCGATATCCACGAAGTCGTTCGCATCGAGATACGCGCGCATCGCGCGCGTGATGCGATGGCGCAGCCGCAGCCGCTCGCTCATCACCTCTCGCCGCAGATCGAGGTAGCGGTACTTCAGGCGTACCTCCTCGCTCACCTGCTCATCGAGCTGGAAGGGCAGAGGCTCGGAGCGGTTGAGCACCTCGAGGGCCGTGGCGAGCACCTCGACCCGCCCGGAGGCGAGGTTCGGATTGACGGTGCCGGTGGGGCGCTCGCGAACTCGCCCAGTCACGCGAATCACGAACTCGTTGCGCAGCCGCTCAGCCTCGCGGAACAGCTCGGGCCGGTCCGGATCGAAGACCACCTGCAACAGTCCCGCGCGGTCGCGCAGGTCCACGAAGATGACGCCACCATGATCGCGCCGGCGGTGAACCCAGCCTGCGACCGTGACTTCCTCACCGGCCAGCGTCTGGTTGACGTTTCCGCAATAGTGGGTGCGCATGGCCGCCCACTATACCCGACGTGGATGGCCGCCTTGCGATGCGCTCTGCAGCGCCGACCCTGGAACAGGTGGGGGTGGGGACGGGTGCCGCTGCGCGGGGACAAAGGGCGGAGTCACGACGCCGCACGTGACAATCATCTTCATCGCCGCATCGACGCTCATGTCGAGGGGAATCACCTGCGAGCGCGGCACGAGGATGATGAATCCCGCCGTGGGATTCGGTGCCGGCGAGATGAACACGCAGATGAGCGACTCGCCGGTCCTGGCGCTCACCTCCGCAACGTCCTCCGCCGTCACGAAACCGATGCTCCAGATTCCCGCGCGCGGGTACTCCACGGCGACAACCTGGCGAAACGACTGGCTGGAGGACAGCACGCTCTCGGCAAAGCTCTTCACGCCGCTGTATACCGAGCGCACGAGCGGGATGCGCTGCAGGAGCTCTTCCCAGTAGGCGACGAGCTGCCGCCCGACCAGGTTGGTCACCGCGAGCCCCGTCAGCAGCAACACCACGAAGGCAAAGACAATGCCGAGACCGGGGATCGAGACGCCGAAGAGCACCTCCGGCCGGTAGTGCTGCGGCAGCAGCAGCAGCGTCCGATCCATCATGTCCACGATGAACCCCACCACCCAGATGGTGGCGAGAATCGGCAGCCACACCAGCATCCCGGCAACGAGATAGCGGCGCAGGCTCACCTACGGCCCTTGCGTGGCGCGCGGGCCTTCGCCCGGGCGCCCGGGCGCACACCGCGCCCCTTGGCCGCCCGCTGCGGGGCGGCCTTGCGGGAGGCGGCAGCGCTGCGGCGCGAGCTCGAGACCTCCGCCGCAGGCTTGCGCACGGAGGACTTCGGTTCCGCCGGCTTGCTCTCCGGGGTGCGGGCCCCGGCCGCCTCGGCGGGCTTTGCTTCCTTGGCGTCTCCCTCCTTGGTGGGGCTCTCCTTCACCTCGGCCTTCTCGGCCTCCGCGAGATTGCGCTTGGTCTCCTTCTCCGACTTGAAGTCGGTCTCGTACCAACCGCTGCCTTTCAATCGGAAATTGGGCACCGAGAGCAGCTTCTTCAGGGTGCTCTTGCCGCACGAAGGACACTTCTTCAGCGGCGGGTCCGAGATCTTCTGCATCACCTCGGTGTAGAACTTGCAGCTCGAGCATTCGTATTCGTAGAAGGGCATGGTCTCTCGGGGATCGTCTGGCTTTGGGAATTGTTTGTAACGCTGGGCAAATTATACCTGCGGCGCGCCCCTTACGCCGCCTTCTGCACGGCCTTCTTGAAGGCGAGGTGCCCGTCGCGGACCGCGGCCTGGATCACATCCCCGGGACCGAAGTCGCCCTTCAGGATCTGCGTGGCAAGCGCGTTCTCGATCTGCTGCTGGATCACACGCTTGAGGGGGCGTGCGCCGTAGACCGGATCGAACCCGGCCTCGCCGAGCAGGTCGCGTGCGCGATCGTCCAGCACCAGGTCCATGTTGCGCTCGCTCAGGCGCTTGCGCAGATAGGCCAGCTGGATGTCCACGATCTTGCGGATCTGCTCCGTGCCGAGCGGATGGAACACGACGATGTCGTCGATGCGGTTGATGAACTCCGGACGGAAGCTCTGCTGCACGATCTCCATCACGGCGGTACGCATGCGCGCGTAGTTCTGCGCGCCCGCATGCTCCTGGATCACGTTCGATCCGAGATTGGAGGTCATGATGATCACGGTGTTGCGAAAGTCCACCGTACGGCCCTGGCCATCGGTCAGTCGCCCGTCATCGAGCACCTGCAACAGCACGTTGAAAACGTCCTGATGAGCCTTCTCCACCTCATCGAGCAGGATCACCGAGTAGGGTCTGCGGCGCACCGACTCGGTGAGGTAGCCGCCCTCCTCGTAACCGACATACCCGGGGGGCGCCCCGATCAGGCGTGCAACCGAGTGCTTCTCCATGAACTCCGACATGTCGATGCGGATGAGCGCGTCCTCGGTGTCGAAGAGGAAATCAGCCAGCGCCTTGCAAAGCTCGGTCTTCCCGACCCCGGTGGGGCCCAGGAACAGGAACGAGCCGTTGGGCCGCCGCGGATCGGACAGCCCGGCGCGCGAGCGCCGGATCGCATCCGAGACGATGCGCACGGCCTCGTCCTGGCCCACCACGCGCCTTTCCAGCTCGCTCTCCATGCGCAGCAGCTTCTCCTTCTCCCCTTCGAGCATCTTCGAGACGGGAATGCCGGTCCACTTCGACACGACCTCCGCGATCTCCTCCTCCGTCACCCGGTTGCGCACCAGGTGAGCCTCCTTTTTCTCCGCCGCGGCCGCCTCGACCAGACGCTTCTCCAGCTCGGGGATCCGGCCGTACTGCAGCTCCGCCATGCGTCCGAGATCACCCGCGCGGCGCGCCGCATCGAACTCGGTCCGCACACGATCGAGCTCCTCGCGAATCTGCGCCTCGCCCTGCAGCGTCGCCTTCTCGGACTTCCACTCCTCTTCCAGATCGGCGTATTCCTTCTCGAGGCCTCGCAGGTTCTCCTCGAGCGTCTGCAGCCGCCGGCGCGAGGCCTCGTCCTGCTCCTTCTTCAGGGCCTCCTGCTCGATCTTGAGCTGGATGATGCGCCGCTCCAGCCGATCGAGCACCTCCGGCTTGGAGTCGATCTCCATTCGGATGCGTGCCGCGGCCTCATCGATCAGGTCGATCGCCTTGTCGGGCAGCTGCCGGTCGGCGATGTAGCGATGTGAGAGCGTCGCCGCCGCGACGATCGCCGGATCGGTGATGTCAACGCCATGGTGCACCTCGTAGCGCTCCTGCAGTCCGCGCAGGATGGCGATCGTGTCCTCGACCGAGGGTTCATCGACCAGCACCCGCTGGAAGCGCCGCTCCAGAGCGGCATCCTTCTCGATGTACTTGCGGTACTCATCGAGCGTGGTCGCCCCGATGCAATGCAGCTCCCCGCGCGCCAGAGCGGGCTTGAGCATGTTGCCTGCGTCCATCGAGCCCTCGGCGCGGCCCGCCCCGACCACCGTGTGCAGCTCGTCGATGAAGAGGATGACGTTGCCTTCCTGCTTGGCAAGATCGTTGAGCACGCCCTTCAGGCGCTCCTCGAACTCACCGCGAAACTTCGCCCCGGCAATGAGGGCGCCCATGTCCAGCGCGAGAATGCGCTTGTTGCGCAGGCTCTCGGGCACTTCCCCGTTGACGATGCGCTGCGCAAGTCCCTCGACGATCGCGGTCTTGCCGACGCCCGGCTCGCCGATCAGCACGGGGTTGTTCTTCGTTCGGCGCTGCAACACCTGAATCGTGCGCCGGATCTCATCATCCCGTCCGATCACCGGATCGAGCTTGCTCGAGGAGGCGCGCTCGGTCAGATCGACGGTGTACTTCTCGAGCGCGCCGCGCTGCTCTTCCGCGTTCGGATCGCTCACTTTCTCGCCGCCGCGCACCTCGTTGATCGCCTTTTCGACGGCACCGCGCGCCACCCCTGCATCCTTGAGCACACGCGCAAGATTCGCCCGATCCTCGAACGCAGCCAGCACGAAAAGCTCGCTCGAGATGAACTGATCGCCGCGCTGCTGCGCGAGCTTGTCGGCGACGTTGAGCAGGCGCACCAGATCGTTCGAGACGTGCACCTCGCCCGGCGTGCCCTGTACGGTGGGCAGCCGATCGAGGAGCCCCATGAGCTCGGAGCGCAGCTTGTTGAGGTTGGCCCCCGCCTTCCCGAGCAGTGGGCGCACGGTGCCGCCCTCCTGATCCAGAAGGGCGAGCATGACGTGCGCCGGCTCGATGAACTGGTGATCGCGTCCCACGGCCAGCGACTGGGCATCCGCCAGCGCCATCTGGAACTTGCTCGTCAGTTTGTCTTGTCGCATGGGGAGAACCTCGAAGGGGCTCGCTCAGCCCTCAAGTGGGGGCACTACCTTGACGTTCAAGGGCTTTTGGGCCGCCCCGGGCTGCGGCCAAAAGAGGCGGGGTGGCGTGCTGGCCGAAGGACCTCTGGCGGGCCGGACGGGGGGCACCGCTTCAGCTCTCGATCCAGATGAGCGCGGCCATGCGCCCGCAGCGTGCATCCCGCCGGTACGAGAAGAACCGCCCTGCATCGGCATAGGTGCACCAGCCCCCCCCGTAGACATCCTGCACGCCGAGCGCCCGCAGTCGCCCCCGTGCAAGCGCCGGCAGATCGCACTGCCAACGCCCCCGAGCGTTCCGGACAAAGGCCGAGTCGGGCGCACCGCGGAACGCCTCGCGCACCTCGTCACCGACCTCGAAGTGTGCAGGGCCGATTGCCGGACCCAGCCACGCCAGGGTCTCGCGGGGCTCAACGGCAAGTGCCCGCACGGCCGCCTCGATCACGCCTGCGGCAAGACCGCGCCATCCCGCATGGGCTGCACCCACGACGGAGCCATCGCGCGCGGTGAGCAGGACCGGGATACAGTCGGCGACCTGAATCGCACAGACGCGCCCGGGCGCCCGAGTGACTGCCGCATCGCCACGCAGGCCTTGCCCCGGCCGTTCGGCGCCCGTCTCTGGACCGAGTACGAGCACCTCCGTGCCGTGGACCTGGTCCAGCCAGGCGGGCTCGCCGGGAAGCCCCAGCATGCCCCGCACGCGCCGCCGGTTCTCCTTCACGGCTTCCATCGCATCGCCCGTGTGCAGCCCCAGATTGAGCGTGGCGAAGGAGCCGTCGCTCACGCCTCCATGCCGCAAGGTGAAGGCCGCGCGCACAGCGCGCGGCGCGGGCCAATCCGGAGTGAGGAATTCCATCGATGCGGCTACCCCGGCGGACGCCCCCTCGTGCCCTGCCTCGCTGCCTGAGACTCCCGCAAATCCTCTTCCAGGACTGCAATCAATGCGACCATGTCGGCGGGCATGGGCGCCTCCCACTGCATCGTGCGCCCGCTCGTCGGGTGCGCGAGCTTGAGGTGCGCCGCGTGCAGCGCCTGCCGATGAAATGCCGCGAGCGCGGCCAGCAGGGCAGGGCCGCTCGCCGGGGGAACACGCCGTCTTCCGCCATAGAGCGGATCTCCGACGAGCGGGTAGCCGATGTGCGCGAGGTGTACGCGAATCTGATGCGTGCGCCCGGTCTCGAGAGTGGCCTGCACAAGCGTGTGAGCGCGAAAGCGCTCGAGTACCCTCAGGTGCGTGACGGCGGGGCGCCCGTCGCTTCGCACCGCCATGCGCGTGCGTTGCGTGCGATGGCGGCCGATCGGCTCCTGCACGCTGCGCCCGCCCGTCATCACCCCCACGCAGATCGCACGATAGCTGCGCTCGATCTCGCGCGCCGCAAGTGCCGCAACCAGATGCGTGTGTGCCTCGAGCGTGCGCGCCACGACGAGCAGTCCGCTCGTGTCGCGATCGAGCCGATGAACCAGGCCGGCCCGGGGCACCCGTGCGAGCGCCGGATCGAGCGCGAGCAGGGCGTTTTGCAGGGTGTGGGCTCGGTTGCCCGCACCCGGATGCACGACCAGCCCCGCCGGCTTGTTGATCACGAGGATCGCGCGATCCTCGAACACCACATCGACGGGCAGGCGCTCCGGCTCGACGGTCGATGCGGCCGTGAGCCGCGCCTGGATGCGCACGCGCTCGCCGCCGAGCACCTTGTCGCGTGGGCGCGGGATGCGGCCGTCCACGTGCACAGCGCCAAGGTCGATCCAGCTCTTCAGCCGCGCGCGTGAATAAGCGGGAAGGGCCTGCGCAAGCGCCTGATCGAGACGCAGTCCGGCAAGCGTCTCCGGCAGCGTCATGTCGTGGGTTCGGAACTCTTCGCTCACGTGGGGGTCGGAGAACGAATCAGTGGATTCGATATACTGCGGCATTCGCACGACCAGAATCCATCGAGGCCGCTATCTCATGCTCAGAATGGACGATGCCCAATTTGCGGACGTGGCCGGCTGGGCCCACCCGCCGCACCGGTCCTCGGCTGCCGCCCCTGGGGCATGGCCCGAGCGGCTTCTCGGCAGCCGCGCTTGGATGGGCATCGCCGTGCTCCTGCTCAGTGTCTTTTGCATCCTGGCGACCGGCTGCCACTCCGAGGAGAAGAGGCTCGCCAAGGCAAGTCCCGAGGTGCTTTACCGCGAAGCGCACAAGAAGCTCAACAATTACGATTACAACGGCGCCATCAAGATCTACGAGCAGCTCACTGCACGCTTCCCGTTCACGAACGAGGCGCGCCAGGCACGGCTCGATCTGATCTATGCGTACTACCGCAAGGGCGAGTCCGAATCGGCGACCGACGCCGCCGACACGTTCATCCGCGAGAACCCCACGCATCCGCGCGTGGACTACGCCTGGTACATCAAGGGGCTCGTGAATTTCGAGAAGTCCCCGAATCCGATCGAGGTGCTCTTCCGTTCCGATCTCACCAAGCGGCCCCCGACCACGGCGCGCAAGTCCTTCGATGCGTTCCGCACGGTCGTCGAGCAATACCCGAAGAGCCTGTACGCGCACGATGCGCTTCAGCGCATGATCTACCTGCGCAATCGCCTGGCCGACTACGATGTGCACGTTGCCGAATACTACATGCGTCGGGGCGCCTACGTGGGTGCCATCAATCGCGCCAACGAATGCATCCAGGACTACGACGGAGCGCCCGCCGTGCGCCAGGCGCTGCTCATCATGGTCCGGGGTTACGACAAGCTCGGCCTGAAGGAGCGCGAAGCCCAGGTGCGGGCGGTCTACGACTATAACTTCCCGAAGGGCTCGCCCCAGGCGGGCGAGACCCACGTCAAGCATTGGTGGAAGCTCTGGTAGTTCGCCGGGCTCACGATGCAGTCATTACGGGTTCGGATCGCGGGCGACAACCTCGTCAGCGTACCCGCCTCGCTCACGTGCCTCACGACCTACGTCTTACTCGAGCAGGAGGACTGGTTCGAGAAGGAGATCGCGTGGGTACGCCGCGCCATCATGCCTGGCATGCGCGCAGTCGATATCGGCGCCAACTACGGTGTCTACTCGGTCGCGCTCGCGCGTGCTGTCGGTACAGCCGGACGAGTCTGGGCCTACGAGCCTTCGACCGTCACGCACCGCGCGCTCTTGCAGACGCTCTCGCAAAACAAACTCGGGCAGGTCGACGCGCAGGCGTGCGCGCTGTCGGACTTTGAGGGCACCGGACAGCTTTCAATCGAGCAGAGCTCCGAGCTCAACAGCTTGGTGGCAACGCAAGCGGACCGAACCGAGCCGGTTGCCGTCACCACCCTCGATGCTGAGTCCGAGCGTCTCGGCATCAGGGACATCGACTTTGTGAAACTCGACGCCGAGGGTGCGGAGCTTGGAATCATCCAGGGCGCCCCACGCTTCTTCGAGTCCGAGGACCCGCTGGTGATGTTCGAGGTCACCCATGGGACGACCGCCAACGCGGGGTTGCCCGATGCCTTCCGCGAACGCGGTTTTGGTCTCTTCCGACTCGTCGGTCCGTCGCGCCTTCTCGTGCCATCGCCCGCCGGCGAGCGCCTGGACCGCTTCGAGCTCAATCTGTTCGCCTGCAAGCCCGGATGCGCGGCGGCGCTCGCGCAGCGCGGCCTGCTCGTGCACGGCCCGACACACGCCGCGGCGCCGACACAGGTCTCCGACGGAATTGCGGCATTCGAGGCACAGGCATTTGCCTCCTCCTGGCCCCGGGGGGCACGCGTGCCGGGTGCCGCTCTGGGCCGTGCGCTCAGCGCGTACTCTCAGTGGCTCGCCGGCGCTACCCCCCTCGAGCGCGTTGCAGGTCTCACGCGGGCTCTCGCCGAGCTCGAGCCCGAGCTGCAACGCACGCCATCGGCCGCGACCCTCTCGATGCTCGCGCGGGTTGCCTTCGAATCCGCCCGTCGCGAGCTTGCAGTCGCAGCCCTCGGCAGGCTCCTGGCGATGGCCTCTCGCGGGCAGCTCCAGATCACCGAGCCGTGTTGGCCGGCGAGCGCGCGCTTCGACACGTTAACCGTCGCGGGCGACCCGGCCGGCTTCATCGTCGCATCGGCAATCGAGGCGATCGTGTCGTGGTTCGTCTTCTCGAGTTACTTCGCCGATGCGAATAATCCGTCCTTTGGCTTCCTCGATCGGCTGCAACAAACCCCGTATGCGAGCGCACCGATGGAGCGTCGGCGCCAGCTGCAGCTCATCCGCACCGGACGCGCCTCGGCGGTCACGGCCCACCCGCTGCTGGCGCACGCTGCGCCGAATAACCTCAACGCGGACCTCTGGAGGCAAGCTGCGGCCGAAGGCACGTCGATTCCCCGCTCGCTCATGACGGAGATCCGCTGACTATCGACGATACCCATTCGTGATGGGATAGCGCCAGTCGCGCCCGAATGCGCGCCGGCTCACCCGCACCCCCGGTGGCGCCTGACGGCGCTTGTATTCGTTGCGCTTGACCAGGTCTAGCACGCGTCCGACGGTTGCGCGATCGAAGCCGCGCGCCTCGATCTCGTCCACCGAGAGATCCTCCTCGATGAAGGCCTCGAGTATAGGATCCAGCACTTCGTAGGGCGGCAGTGAATCGGAGTCCTTCTGATCGGGGCGCAGCTCCGCCGATGGCGGCCGATCGATCACGCGCTGCGGAATCACCGGCCCCTTGCGGTTGCGGTACTCGGCCAGCCGGTACACGAGCAGCTTGCTGCAGTCCTTGATGGGTGCGAAGCCCCCGGCCATATCCCCGTACAGCGTTGCATAGCCGACTGCCATCTCGCTCTTGTTGCCCGTCGTGAGGAGCATGCGACCGGTCTTGTTGGAGATGCCCATGAGAATGAGCATCCGGCAGCGCGACTGGATGTTCTCCTCGGAGGTGTCCGCAGGCCTGCCGGCGAAGGGCTGGGCGAGCGCGGCGAGCGTCGCCTCGAACATGCTCTCGATCGAGATGACGTTGTAGCTCACCCCGAGCGAGCGCGCCTGCTCGGCCGCATCCGCGAGGCTGATCGGTGCGGTGTAGCGCGAGGGCATCATCACCGCCTGGACGCGCTCGGCGCCGAGCGCATCCACGGCGATCGCAAGCGTCAGCGCCGAATCGATGCCGCCCGAGAGCCCCATTACGACGCCCGGAAAGCCGTGCTTGTTCACGTAGTCGCGCACACCGAGCACGAGCGCGCGATAGATGCTCTCCTCATCGGAGAGCTCCGCAGCAACCGAACCCGGCTCGGGAATGACCCTCGAGCCGTCGCGGACGAACTCCACCGCGTAGGTCCCTTCCTCGAAGGGCGGAGCGCGCATGACGACCTGGCCCGCGGCGTCCATCACGAACGAGTTGCCGTCGAACACCAGCTCGTCCTGCCCGCCGACCATGTTCAGGTACGCAAGCGGCAGGTGCACCTCGGCGATCCGGTCGCGCGCAATCCGCTCGCGCTCGCGCTGCTTGTGATTCTCATAGGGGGAGGCATTGATCACGAGCAAGAGCTCGGCGCCCTGCTCGCGCGCCGCGCGAGCGGCTTGGGCCTCCCAGATGTCCTCGCAGATGAGCAGTCCCAGCTTGAAGCCGCGGTACTCGACCACCGTCGGCTCGCTGCCCGCGCGGAAGTAGCGTTTCTCGTCGAAGACCTTGTAGTTGGGCAGCTCGATCTTGCGATGATTGGCGAGGATCCGGCCCTCGCTCAGGAACGCGCCGGAATTGAAGATATTGAGCCCACTGTATTCGGGGTAGCCGGCGTAGACACACACGCCCTGCACGCTGCGGCGCACGGCATCGAGGCCGCGCTCGACCTGCCGGCGCAGCCCGCGGTGGAACAGCAGATCCTCGGGTGGATAGCCCGAGAGCGCAAGCTCCGGGAATGCAATGAGGTCGGGTGCAAGTGCCGCCCGGGCGTTCTGCGCTGTCTCGATGATTCGCGACGCATTGCCCTGGACGTCACCGACGAGCAAGTCGAGCTGCGCAAGTCCAATCCGAAGCCGCGAGGGGGTGCTCACGATGGCGCGGGCCTCACCATGCGAGGCTCAGGCTCCTCTTCGCAACAGCTTCGCCATGGTCGATCCGAGCTCGGCGGGCGATTTGACCGTCTGCACGCCCGCGGCTTCGAGCGCTCGATACTTGTCTGCGGCCGTTCCCTTGCCTCCGGCGACGATGGCACCCGCATGGCCCATGCGCTTGCCGGGCGGGGCCGTGACCCCCGCGATGTAGGCCACCACGGGCTTGGTCACCGCGCGATGGATGAAGGCGGCGGCAGCCTCCTCGTCCCCCCCACCGATCTCGCCCACCATGATGATGCCCTCGGTCTGAGGATCGCTCTGGAAGAGCTCCAGCACCTCGATGAAATTCATGCCGCGCACCGGATCGCCGCCGATCCCGACGCAGGTGCTCTGGCCGAGGCCTGCGTTGGTGGTTTGAAACACCGCTTCGTATGTGAGCGTCCCGGAGCGCGAGACGATTCCGACCGCGCCCGCCTTGTGGATGAATCCGGGCATGATTCCAATCTTGCAGCCCCCGGGGGTGATCACGCCGGGGCAATTCGGCCCCACCAGGCGCGAGGCGCCTCCGGCAAGTGTCGCCTTGACGCGCACCATGTCGTTCACGGGGATGCCCTCGGTGATGCACACGATGAGCTCGAGGCCGGCGTCGGCCGCCTCGAGAATCGCATCGGCGGCGTGAGCCGCAGGCACATAGATCATGGTGGCCGTGGCGCCTGTCTGGCGTACTGCTTGCTCGACCGTATCGAAGACCGGCAGGCCGAGGTGCTGTGCGCCTCCTCGCCCCGGGGTGGTTCCGCCCACGAGCTGCGTCCCATACGCGAGGCACTGCTCGGAATGGAACGTGCCCTGCTTGCCGGTGAATCCCTGGCAGATCACGCGCGTGCTCTTGTCGACCAGAATACTCATGCAGGGCTCCTCACTTCTGGCCTGGCGCGGTGCGTGCGAGCGACACCGCGCTGCGCGCCGACTCGGTGAGATCGCGGGCCGCATGGATGGTGAGCCCGCTCTGAGCCAGCATCTCCCGAGCTCGCTCGGCATTGGTCCCCTCCAGGCGCACCACGACGGGAACCCGCACGCCGACATTCTTCACGGCGTTGATGACCCCTTCGGCAATCAGGTCGCAACGCACGATGCCACCGAAGATATTGACGAGGATGGCTCGCACTCTGGGGTTGGAGAGGATGAGCTCGAATGCCGCAGTCACGCGCTCGCTGGTAGCTCCCCCTCCCACGTCGAGAAAATTAGCGGGCCGGCCACCGTGCAGCTTGATCAGGTCCATGGTGGCCATCGCAAGTCCCGCGCCGTTGACCATGCAGGCGATGTCCCCGTCGAGCGAGACGTAGTTCAGGTCATGCTCGCTCGCTCGGCGCTCCATCGGATCCTCCTGGGCGGGATCGCGCAGCGCCGCCATCTCCTTCTGCCGGAAGAGCGCGTTCGCATCGATGTTGATCTTGGCATCGAGCGCGAGGAGCTGCCCGGAGCGGGTGACGATGAGCGGATTGATCTCGATGAGGCTTGCGTCACGCTCCAGGTAGAACCGATACAGCGCGAGCGCGATCGCCTGAAACTGCGGCACCTGATCCGCCTTGAGAGCCAGGCCGAACGCGAGCCTCCGGCACTGGTAGGGCTGCAGTCCCGCCGCCGGATGCACACTCACCGACAGGATCTTCTCGGGGGTCTTCGCCGCGACCTCCTCGATATCCATGCCGCCTGCGCTCGATGCGATCAGCGCGATGCGGCCCTTATCCCGATTGAGGGTCAGGGAGAGATAGATCTCGCGCTCGATCTCCGAGCCGACCTCGACGTAGACCTTCTCGACCGGCAGTCCCTCCGGGCCGGTCTGATGCGTGACCAGCCGCTGCCCGAGCATGGCTTGCGCCCCCGCGCGTACGCTGTCGAAGTCCCGCGCGAGCTTCACCCCGCCGGCCTTGCCGCGCCCGCCTGCGTGCACCTGCGCCTTGACCACCCAGAGCGAGCCCCCGAGGCTGCGAGCTGCCTCAACCGCCTCGTCGGGGCTTGCCGCGACGCGTCCGGCCGGCACCGGAATGCCATACGTGCGAAATACGTCCTTCGCTTGGTATTCGTGCAAGTTCATGCTGACGAGTACCTCATGGTTAAACGTGCTATTTTGCCAAAGATGCTACAGTTGCGCCTGTGGCTCGCCGCCGTTCACCCAGCGGCGGTCCGCCGCAGTCATGAGGCTCTTCTGCGCGCACCCCCCCGTGCCTTCGATGCACTCGCCACGGTGAGCTGATGGCGACGACCCTGCATGCGCCCCCGGTCCCTGGGGCGACCACCCCCAGTAGCCTTGCCTGGCGCGTGATCACGCTCTCGAGCATCTACCGGCTCCTGATCCCGCCGACGCTCATGGTGATCCAGTGGCTCACGGCGCCCGATTTCTTCCTGCGGGTGCAAAGCTTCGACCTGCTGATGACGGTATGCGTGTGCTACTTCGTGGCGGGCCTGCTGCTCATGCTGGCCAAGGGCCTCGGCTGGGCGAACCTGCGTGCGCTCGCGCTCGTCAACGCGGTGGTCGATTCGGCCGGTATCTCGCTCATCCTGTATGCCAGCGGAGGGGTCGCAAGCGGCCTGGGCGTCCTGCTCGTGCTGCCGGTGGGCGCGATGGCGATCCTCGCCGGCAGCCGTGATGTGTTCCTCATCGCGGCCTTCGGCGCCGTGGGTGTCCTGGTGCAGCAGATCGTTGTCACCGTACAGGGCGAGGCCCCCTCGGTCGACTACACGACCGCCGGCGTGCTCGGCGCGATGCTCTTCATCGTCGCGCTCTCTGTCTGGCCGATCGCCAACCGTCTGCGCGAGAGCGAGGCCCTGGTGCGCCGGCAGGAGCTCGACCTCGCCAACCTCGCGCAGCTCTCCCAGTATGTGGTGCAACACCTCCGCGAAAGCATTCTCGTCATCGACCCGGAGGACCGCATCCGCCTGATCAACGAGTCCGCCGCCGAGATGCTGGGCGACCGAGCGGCCTATCCGGGGGCCCTCCTCGGGGAGGCCTCGCCACGCCTGCTGTTCCTGCTCGAGAGCTGGCGCAAGAGCACAGCGGCCCAGCCCGAGTCCGAGCAGTCCCTCGTCGCCGCCGATGGTGCGCGCATCATCCAGGCCCATTTCGCACCGCTTGGCGGTACCGCGCCGGCGCCGATCCTCGTCTTTCTCGAGGATACGAGCGTCCTTGCAGAGAAAGTCCAGCAGTCCAAGCTCGCCGCTCTTGGGCGCCTGAGTGCGAGCATCGCCCACGAGATCCGCAACCCCGTCGGCGCCATGAGCCACGCTGGACAGCTCCTGGCTGAGTCCCCGGAGCTCGCAGCCGGCGACAAGCGCCTGACCGAGATCATCCGCAACAACGCGGACCGCGTGAGCACGATCATCAACAACGTCCTGCAGCTGTCGCGGCGCGAGGCGGCCCGGCTCGAGCAGATCTCGCTGCGGGAATGGATCGAGGATTTCCACCGTGAATTCTGTGACACGATGCAATGGCCCGCGGCGCGGCTGCTGGTGCACCCTTCGAGTGCCACTGGCGCCCCCCGAGCGGAAAACCATGTCGAAGTCCGCGCCGACCCCGGCCAGCTGCGCCAGGTGCTCTGGAATCTCTGCGACAACGCCATCAAGCACGGTGTGAGGGACCGCGCAGACGGGCTGATCGAGATTCGCTATGGTCGGCTGTCTGCCATGGGCCGACCCTTCCTCGAAGTCTCCGATCGCGGCCCCGGTGTGCCACCGGAGAATCTGGAGCGCATCTTCGAGCCGTTCTTCAGTGGGGAGCGGGGCGGCACCGGTCTTGGATTGTTTCTTGCGCGCGAGCTGGCCCAGACGAGCGGAGCGACACTCTTGTACGAGCCGCGTGTCGGCGGAGGGAGCACCTTCCGGCTGGTGTTCGCCGACCCGCAGCGCTGGGAGGACTATGCGAGCCGCAGCGGGGGCGTTCTGGTCTCATGAGCAAGCCCGTCGTTCTGATCGTCGATGACGAGCCGGATCTGCTCGAGCTCGTGAGCCTGACGCTCAGCCGCATGAGCGTGGAGTCCCGCACCGCTGCGGATGTGGCCTCTGCACAGCGACTGCTGAAGGCACAGCACTTCGATCTCTGCCTCACCGACATGCGTCTGCCCGACGGCGATGGGCTCGACCTCGTGGCCTGGCTTCAGGAGCACCGCTCCGATCTGCCCGTGGCCGTCATCACCGCCCACGGCAACGTCGAATCGGCCGTACGTGCGCTGAAGCTCGGGGCCTTCGATTTCGTCTCCAAGCCCCTGGATCTCGGGGTGCTGCGCAAGCTGGTCGGGAGTGCCATCCGCTTGGGCGCCCGCGGCGTGGACGATGCGACGACGATCGCCACACGTGCGCCACGCTTGCTCGGGACCTCGCCAGTGATCCAGCAGCTGCGCGAGATGATCGGCCGTGTAGCCCGCAGTCAGGCGCCGGTGCACATCTATGGGGAATCGGGGACGGGCAAGGAGCTCGTTGCGCGCCTGATTCACGAGAGTGGCCCCCGTTCCGAGGGACCGTTCGTGCCGGTCAACTGCGGCGCGATTCCGACCGAGCTCATGGAGAGCGAGCTCTTCGGTCACAAGCGCGGCAGCTTCACGGGAGCCGTCGCCGACAAGAAGGGCCTCGTCCAGAGCGCCGAGGGCGGCACGCTGTTCCTCGACGAGGTGGCCGATCTTCCACTGCACATGCAGGTGAAGCTGCTGCGTCTGGTGCAGGAGAAGACCGTGCGTCCGGTCGGCGAGGCGCGCGAAGAGCCCGTCGATGTTCGCATCCTGTCTGCAACCCACAAGAATCTCTCGGACCTGGTCGCCGAGGGACGCTTCCGCGAGGATCTGTACTACCGCATCAACGTCATCGAGCTGCGTGTGGCCTCGCTGCGCGAGCGGCCCGAGGATATTCCGATGCTCGCCGATGCGATCCTCGGGCGGCTGTGCCGCAAGATGAAGATCGAGTCGACCAGCCTGAGTCCCCAGGCCATGCAGATGCTGCAGGAATACCCCTTTCCCGGCAACGTGCGTGAGCTGGAAAACATCCTCGAGCGGGCGCTGACCTTGAGCAGCGGAGGCGTCATCACACCTGATCACATCACGCTGCGCGCCACGACGCGTCCGGTCGCTGCCGCGGCGGAGCAGGCTGCCCTCGCCCCTGTGAACGGGAACGTCGCGCTCGGCGACCAGCTCGAAGGGATCGAGCGGGAGGCGATCGTCAAAGCACTCGAGAAGACGCGCTACAACAAGACTGCAGCAGCGAAGCTGCTGGGGATGAGCTTCCGGGCGCTGCGCTACCGGATCAAGAAGCTCGGGATCGAGTGAGCAATACGCAGGATACAGGGCCCAAGCGGAACGATTTGCATGCTCGTGCGCCTCCTATTTCTTGCCGCCTGGATATGCCCGACAGTCGCGCTGATCGGCGGGGGCTTGCCCGCGAGCCGCATCGTCGCTTCCGTCGGCGCGGCCGGTCTCTCCGGCGCGCTGCTTTGCATCCTGCCGTGGCGCGCGTTTCGCATCGCGCGTGTCATCACCGCCGCGCTTCTGCCGCTGTCCTGGCTATGGATCGGTTACGTCACCTTGAATGGCATGGGCCCTACTGCAATCGATGCTGCGGGCGCGCTGGCCAATACCAACCCATCCGAGACCCTGACCGCTTTGCGCTTACTCTGCAATTCCGAGTCGATCGGCTTGGGTCTGACCCAGTCACTGCTGCTCGCCGCATCCTATGTCTTGCCCCCAGCTCGCGAGCTGCGGCACTCCCGCGCAGCGCTGGCGATATTGCTGAGCCTGCTGATGTTGGACGGCTGGATCCCGCGCCTGCTGGCGAGCACCCCTGCGTTCCTGCCGGGGCGCGATGACTGGCAGAACTTCCCCTACGGATCCGCAGCCGACGTCGTCAGCGCCTTGGTGGACAACCCCTCTCTCCTGAGGCCGCCGATCAGCCACCGCAGCCCCGTTGTCGACGAAGCACACGTGGCGGATGCCATCGACGCAATATTCGTGGTCGGTGAGAGCTTTCGCTATGAGCGTCAGTGGCAGGCCGGAGACCCGCAGGCCTGGAGTGCTCTGAATGGACGCTTGCGCGCAGGGCTCGGTGTGGTGCTACCGAAGGTTTGTGCCTCGGCCGACGCCACCATGCGCAGCGTCCCCATGCTCGTCACCGGTACCTCACCTGCGCACAGCGCCGACGCCGCAACGGCGCCCTCCGGTCTAACGCGACTTGCGGCAGCAGGATACGCCACGGCATGGATATCGAATCAGACGGATGCATTTTTCAACGATGAGCACCGCGACCTCGTGTGGCTGGCCAAGGGCTACGCGAATCAGTACGACGACGCCCTGCTGCCGATCGCCACCGAATTCCTCGCTCGAAAAGACGCCCGAAACAAGGCACTGGTGCTCCACCTGATGGACTCTCACGCCGCTTACATCGATCGATATCCGGCGATGGCGGAGCCGGTTGGGCTCGGCGTTGAACGCCAAGAGTTACTGGAGTACCACCGGGCCAACGACCACACCGGGAGATTCCTGGGAAAGATCGCAGCTCTCATCGACACACTACCCATCCCGGCATTCGCAGTGTACGTGTCCGATCATGGCGAGAATCTGCTCTCCGACCATAACGGTATCCACTACCACATTGGCGCGCGCACCACGGCCGAGGCTGGCTACGTCCCGTCGTTTGTATTCTGGAATTCTGCGTTCTTGCGCGCCTTCCACCCGATCGATCGTCTACGTCGGATGCTGGCGGCACCGTCGCTCGCGCATGCAGATGTGTACAAGATCTGGATGAACTTCGCGGGACTCGGGATCGAGCTCTCGCCGACGCTCGATCCGCAGATCCTCGGCAAGATCCGGCTGACTGACCAGGTCGGCGCGGTTCCCTGCAGCCGTTTGGGTCGTTAGAACCTCTCTCGCGGCGAAACTGGACACATTTCAGCGCTCGATAACTGTGACCGAACTCGCGCGGCTCACATTGCGCGACCGCTAGAATCCGGGCGGTCATAACGTCTATCGTCTTGCGACTATGAACGTGGAAAGCCAGGCTGCTGCGGAGCTCACCTTCAAAGTCCGCGCGGATGGGCGCGGCCGCGCAGTGCACGGACGCCTGGCAGCGCTGTTCCTTGTTTCCGGCGTCGCGGCGCTCATCTATCAGGTGTGCTGGCAGCGGCTGTTGTTCGAAGACTTCGGCGTCGATCTCGATTCCGTCACGATCATCGTCTCGACCTTCATGCTCGGGCTGGGTATCGGGGCGCTCGTGGGCGGAGAGCTTGCAGATCGCTATCCTGATCACGCACCGACACTTTTCGCCCTCACCGAGGTCGGCATCGCGCTGTTCGGCCTGGGCAGCCCATGGCTCATTCGAGTGGTGGCTGCGGCGACCGTTCAGGACTCCCTTGCGGCAATCGCTGTCGCGAATTTGCTGCTCCTGCTGGTGCCCACCACGCTAATGGGGGCAACTCTGCCTATTCTCGTGAGGCACGTCCTGCGGCTCTACCACAACGTTGGGGTCTCGGTCGGTGTACTGTACTTTGCGAACACGCTCGGCGCGGCGCTCGGCGCTGCGGCGACCGGCTTGGTGGTTCTGTATTACGTAGGTCTCACGGCCACCATCTACCTTGCCGCGGCCCTGAACGTCCTCGTGAGCATCACTGTATGGCTTACCTTGCGAGGCTCGCGTGCTTAGCTTTGCCTGGTGGCTGTCGCTGCTCATCGGCTTCCTCAGCCTCAGCGAGGAGATTCTGTGGGTGCGGGTGATCGGGTTCGGCTACGAAACCCTCCCGCCCGCGTTCTCGTTCGTCCTGGCGTGTTACCTGGTCGGCATCGCCGCAGGCGCCGCCTTCGGCAAGCACCTGTGCGCGCGAGTAGCCAACTTGTACGCGGCAGCGGCGCTTGTGCTATGCGCTGCCGCCTTGCTTGATGTGACAACACCTCTTCTGATCATGAGCCTGGTTTCGGGAGGTCCGTCGAGCATCGGGCCGCCCGCGGTGTTGATTGCAGCAACGGCAGCGCTCAAGAGCACACTGTTTCCCATCGTGCACCATCTTGGGTCCACTGACAGTGGGCCACGAGTCGGTAGATCGATGTCCCGGATCTACTGTGCCAACATCATCGGAGCGACCCTCGGGCCCATCGTGACGGGCTTCCTGGCACTGGATTATCTCGGCACGGACGAATGCTTCGCCTTGATCGCCGCCACGTGCTTGCTGATTGCGGTGGCGTGCGTGCTGAAGAGCGGACGCTGGCAGCTGATCGGCGTGAATCTAGCAGCTGCGATCGCATTCAGCTTCGTCGCGATGCATACGGCGCGGCCTGGCCCCGGATCCCTCGCTGCGCTCGTGAAGGGCGGCCCCCGCCTTTCGATGTCACACTTCTACGCGAATAGCCATGGCATCATTCACACGATGCGGACGACCGCCGGTGATCTGGTCTTCGGCGGAAACGTCTACGATGGCATCGCGGCTGTCAACGTTGACTTCAACCAAAACCGTCTGGATCGACTTTATATCCTCGGGCTGGTCCACCCGAATCCCAAGCGGGTGCTTGCGATCGGACTTTCCACTGGCGCCTGGGTCAGGGCGCTGGAGGGATTCACCACGATCGAAAGCATCGATGTGGTGGAGATCAATCCCGGTTACCTTAGATTGATCAAGAGCTACCCTCGACTTGCTCCACTGCTGACGGATCCGCGCGTACACATACACATCGACGACGGGCGTCGCTGGCTCAAGCGCAACCCCGACGCGCATTTCGACCTGATCGTCCAGAACACGACGTATCACTGGCGCGCCAACGTGGGCAACCTCGTTTCACAGGAATACTTCCGCGAGGTCAGACGACACCTCAACCCAGGTGGAGTCTTCGCGGCCAATACGACGTTCTCATTCGACGTGCTCGCCACCGCAGGCTCTGTGTTTGCACATGCCTACCGCTACAAGAACTTCGTGTATGGCTCGGACCGAGGCCTGAGGCCCGACTTCTCAAGGCTCGCGGACATCCGGCGACCGGATGGCAAGCTCTTTGCTCTGCAGGATACGGTTCATCCGGGAAGCGTGACGGCCACTCTTTCGAGCGCACGGCTCGAGCCTGTCGCGTCGTTCCTCCAGCGACGCAAGGCGAGCGCTGGGCTGATAACCGACGATAACTTGCTCTCGGAGTACCGCGACGGTCGGCGGTTCGGTCCTCGGTTCCTTCAGGCTTTGCTGCCGCCCGAGCCGGCAGAATTTCAGTTCGATGACCCATGAACCCCTCTCTACAGCCGGTTTCGGGTCCGCGCCTTTCGACATCCCGATCGCCCAGCATCGCTGGCAGCCGCACCGCTGACTCCTTCACGGGTCGCGCGCTCCTGTGGGGCGCATGGATGAGCCCGGCGATCCTCACTGTCCCCCATGCTGCGGGCTTGGTGCAGATCATCGCTGCAGTCGCTGTGGCTGCAGGGCTGGCGGGCGTGGTTGCCTTTCTGCCTCGATTGCTCTGGAAAGCCGCCTGCTGGCTCACGCTAGCAGCAATCCCATTCACGCTGTGGTGGTGCGGCGCCGCTGCCATCGGTGGCGCTGGCCCTGGATACGATCAGGCGGTCGCAGCCCTGGAGACGAATTCCGGAGAAGCGCTCGGCGCCCTGAGGTTCGTGCTGCAAAGTCCGTCCTTCGACCTTGCTGCGATCCTGCATCTACTCTTGGTGTCACTCGCACTACGGGCGGTCTTGCGCCCGAGGCCGGCGGCAGGCGGTGAGTCCGCGGCGCAGCGGCGAGTGCATCTGTGCCTCCTCGCCTCGCTGCTGCCATTGTGGCTTTGCGCGTGGCTTGCAATGGATCCCGCGGGATTCATGTATCGCACGAGCCCGCTCTTCGGAGTAGCCACGCTGGCATCGCCGCTCGGATCCGCCGTGGAGATGGCGGCGATGAGAGTGCGGATCCTGCAGCTTCACAGGGAGATGGGCTACCGACGCGCGCGTGCACCGGCCACCATGGCGGTGACGACACCGATACTCGCGATTTTCATCATTGGCGAGAGCGCACGCGCGGATGGCTACGGACCGAACCTGCGAGGTCGCGGTGCCGCAAGCCGGCAACTCGCCGAACGGGTCGATGCGGGGCTCGGCTCGTGGTTGCCCGTTACATGTGCCTCTTCAGACGGAACCGCGCTGTCGGTCCCGATGCTGCTCACCGCGACACCGCCAGCGCGCAGAGATCAGGCACCGAGTCTGCCCACCTTTCTCGGCATCCTGAAGGCAGATGGCTTCAGGACTGCTTGGTTGGCGAACAATGATGCAGGGCCGGACGCGCGCGAAACCGGGCACGACCTCTACGCCGGCGCTTTCGTAGTCAATCCTGACAGTCTCCGACCCGCCTCGTTCGAGGTGTCCAAGTATGATGACAATCTGATAGAGCCGGCCAGGCGATTCGCTGGGGCGGTCAGCAGGCCCGAAGCGATGATCCTGCACACGATCGGCAGTCACTTCCCGTACGAGTGGCGCTATCCGCCGACCTTTTTCCCCCCCGAGCCCGCGGGACTCTCGAGCGATGACCTGAAGGACCTGCGCTATGATCGCTCCCTCGAGTATGGAGCTCATGTGATCCTGCAGGTCGCGACGATCCTCGATCACAGCGCGGCGCCAGCCTTTCTCGTCTATACGAGCGATCACGGAGAGAACCTTCCGCGGGATCACAACGGTCTCTGGGCGCACTTGGGACCCCGCACCAGCACCGAGGATGGCTTCGTCCCGAGCTTCGTGCTCTGGAACAAGGCCATGGCGCAGACCGGAAGGCCCGCGCGGCTCCTGGCAAAACTCCTGAGCGCCCAACAAATCGCCCACGTCGATGTCACCAGGCTGTTTCTCGCGCTCGCGGGCATCACTGGCGAGCCCGTGGAGCCGACTCCCGACCCGACCATCTGGGGGCGGGTCTCGGTCGGTGATGCGTACGGAGTGATCCGGTGTTCTGCGCTCAAGCCCTGACGATCAGTGACCGGCCACCAGTTGCCCACCCGCGATGTGCTTCGAGCTGCGGTCCGGGACGAAGCGAGGCGACGCAAACGACTCTGTCGGCGAGGCTCCCGGCCAATGGATGCCCATGAGGTCCGCCAGCGAGTAGAAAAGGTTGTGACTACGAATCAACTTGTTGGCGTTCTGTTCCACCGCCTGCACCTTGTCGGGATGGGCCCTGCGAAAGGCCGCATTCATCCAGACGAAGGCTGGAATCTCGAACTGATGGGTAGAGTACGTAGGGGTACCGTGCCCGGCCTGACCATCGAGCGCATATAGATCTTCCCCATGGTCCGAGATGTAGGTGACCGTCGCCGGCACGGTGAGCCGGCGGACTTGCTCTATGACTTGCTCGAGAAACCAGTCCGTATAGAGCACGCTATTGTCGTACGTATTCACTACGCGTCGATCAGTCTTGTCCGTGAAGGCCGAGAGCAGATCGAGTCCTCGTCCCGACCCGAAGCGCTCGAACTGGGGTGGATAGCGCGCGTAGTATTCCCAGTGAGATCCGATGACGTGAAGCCCGATGAACTGCGGCCCACGAACGTGCGCGAGTTGAGCCTCGAGGGGCCGCAGCAATACGCCATCGAGCGGCATCCGCTTCGACACGAACGCGGCCAGCGCCTGGGGATACACCATGCGGTCAGCTGAGATACCGACCAGCAACGAGACGCCGATGTCCTGGTTCATGAGCCAAGCCGTCGAGTAACCCGCCTCCTTGGCAAGATCCACCAGGTTGCCATGCAACGTACCCAGATCGAACGAATCGGGATTCATGCCGGTGAGCAGGATCGGCACGGC
The DNA here is from genome assembly GCA_035524075.1 of Steroidobacteraceae bacterium. GTDB lineage: Bacteria > Pseudomonadota > Gammaproteobacteria > Steroidobacterales > Steroidobacteraceae > JASHUC01. The sequence goes on from DATKPP010000029.1 coordinate 38,125, forward strand.
ATACACCGTGAGATTTGCATCGGCTATTGCGTTCGCGAAAAAGACCGCTTCGCCCGAGCTCTTGAGTTTCTCGAGGTACGGAGTGGTATGCCGCGAGTAGCCGTAGACTGACCAGGAGTCTCGTCGGGCGCTCTCGCCGACGATGAGAATATGAACCTCATCACTGCTCACTCGCGATGCGCCGTAAGGCACCTTGCTGAGCGCTGCTCCATGCAAAGTAGCCGTGACGTTCGAAAGCGGGCCGGTGACGAATAGCACGCTGCCCACAGCAGGATTCGCGGCGATGCCGTCCATGAAGTCTGCCGAGCTGCGCGCGGCGTATGCGCTCAGAAGCAACACGCCTCCCAGCACGCCCCAGCGAATGGGCCCCGTCCGGGCCCCCGAATACATCGGCCGCGGAGCAATGCGCAGCGCGAGTGCCAAGTAGAGCGCGACGGCAATGGCAGCCGCGAGAAGGATGCGCTCTCCCTGCCAGATCGTGAAGAAGCCCAATGCCTCCTCGATGGAACTCGTCGCAATCACGTACGCGATCGCATAGCCCGGCGGGTTGTTGTAGGTGATGGTGTACGCAGCGAAGGCTGCACTGAGCAGCCATAGCGGCAGATTGAGGAGGAAGAATCGCCGCCAGGTTTGCATGGCGAATGCGATCAAGAGCATGAGGAGCGTCACGGTCGCGACGTAGGCCGCGAGGCTATGCGCCCGTTCGTGCCGAGCCACCCAGGCTCCCAGCGCAAGATAGGGCGCGAGCAGGATCGCGAAGCCTGCAAGGACCCCGCCGTGAGAGCGCACCATCGACGGCTTCGCGTCCGGGTGATTCGGGCTGGGGCTCGACTTCATGCAATCGATGCTAGCGTGTAACCCGGTGAGCCAAGTGACACCCCCGTCACATCGTGCCGTTGATCTTCCCTTCACGGGGCGGCCGCTGAGCCCGAAAGCCGCGGCAGCCTGACACGACAAGGCACGAAGCGCGCTGCGGATCGTGGGTGACGAACTGCGTCAGCTACTGACACGAGCTGTGCGCGACTCGGCCTGGCGTGTCGTCGGCCGCCGTCGGTGTTAAGTAAATTCGGCGACCGTAACCCGGAGAAACCGACGCACTATCAGCCGGTTACGATCCTGCCGGCCCCGTGGCACGGCCATTGCACTGGCTCTGGCAGCACAGTTCTTTTGCAACTACGGGAGTCTGGTCCAAATGAAATCTCTCCAAAAGGGTTTTACCTTGATCGAGTTGATGATCGTGGTCGCGATCATCGGCATCCTTGCCGCGATCGCGATCCCGGCCTACATGAACTACACGATCCGCGCCCAGGTATCGGAAGGCCTGAACATGGCCGACAGCTGGGAGACCGCAATCGCAGAGTTCTATTCGAACAACGGTACCTGGCCCACAAGCGTGAGCACCTCGGGCAGTGCGTCAACGATCGCAATGCCGGGTGGCGCGGCCTCGACCGGCAAGTACGTCCAGTCGCTCACCGTGACGAGCGGTGGCGTCGTGACGATCACCTACGGCAACGAGGCGAATGCCAAGCTGACCGGCTACATCCTGGCGCTCGTCCCCGGTACCGACGCGAACAACGACATCATCTGGGTCTGCGGTACGGCGACCACGCCGTCCGGCACCACGCTGTCCGGTGGCGCGAACGGGACCAACATCACGTCCGCCTACCTGCCCGCCAGCTGTCATCCGTAATCGGCTCATTCTTTGGAATGAGGCATCTCGAAGCCCCTCTCAGGAGGGGCTTCTTCTTTTGTGCGAGCCGAATCACGCAGGCATGACGCGCCGATATGCGAGCATTCTCCGGGGACGGGGTTTTGACAATTGATCGCACCGCCTCCTTCGGTACACACTAGTCGCGCACCGGGTCGCACGCTGCTTATCTAACTCCATGAATGATAACGCTTCTTTGGCGGTGACGGGCATTCGCCCGGGTCTGGGGGGGCTGCCCCAGCGACTCGTTCAGGACGGCCTGATCGAGGAGGCCGCGATGCTCGAGGCGCTCGGCGCCGCCCAGGAGCGCAAGACGAGCGTCGTGACGCTCCTCGTCAGCAGCGCGGCTGCCAACGCGCGCGACATTGCCATTGCCGCCTCCTCCGAGTTCGGTGTGCCGCTCTTCGACCTGGACGCCGTAAACCTCGACCTCGAGACCGTACAGCTGGTCAGCGACAAGCTGCTCGCGAAGCACCGCGTGCTGCCGCTCTTCAGGCGCGGCAAGCGGCTGTTCCTCGCGGTGTCCGATCCGACCACGCATCAGGCCATCGATGAGATCAAGTTCCAGACCGGGCTCGGCGTCGAGGCCGTCGTCGTCGAAGATGACAAGCTGCAGAAGGCCGTAGACAAGGCGATCGAGCAGGCCGATACCCAGATGCCCTCGCTCGGAGACGAGGAAGGTGTCGACCTCGAGGGCCTCGAGGTCACCGGCGGCGATGAGGTCAGCGAGGACAAGATCACGCGCGATGATGTCGAGGACGCGCCGATCGTCCGCTTCGTCAACAAGATCATGATCGACGGCATCCGCCGGGGTGCCTCCGACATTCACTTCGAGCCCTACGAGAAGACCTATCGCGTCCGCTATCGCATGGACGGCGTGCTGAAGGAGATCACTCAGGCGCCCGTGCAGCTCTCCACGAAGTTCGCTGCGCGACTCAAGGTGATGGCTCGGCTCGATATCGCCGAGCGCCGCGTGCCTCAGGACGGGCGCATCAAGATGCGCATCTCGAAGAATCGCGCCATCGACTTTCGCGTCAGCACCTGCCCGATGCTGTTCGGCGAGAAGATCGTCATGCGTATTCTCGATCCTTCGCAGGCCTCGCTTGGCATCGATGCCCTGGGATACGAGTCTGTCCAGAAGGAGCTGTATCTCAAGAACCTGGCCAGACCGCAGGGCATGATCCTCGTGACCGGCCCGACCGGTAGCGGCAAGACGGTGTCGCTCTACACCGGACTGCAGATCCTCAATCGCGAGGATACGAATATCTCCACCGCCGAGGATCCCGTTGAAATCAATCTCCCCGGGATCAACCAGGTCAACGTGAATCCGCGAGTGGGCCTCACCTTCCCGGCGGCCCTCAGCGCCTTTCTGCGCCAGGACCCCGACGTGATCATGGTCGGCGAGATTCGTGACCTCGAGACCGCCGAGATCGCCATCAAGGCCGCGCAGACCGGCCACCTGGTGCTCTCCACGTTGCATACCAACGATGCGCCTCAGACCCTCACCCGCCTGATAGACATGGGCGTGAAGCCCTACGCGATCGCCACCTCGGTGAGTCTCATCATTGCGCAGCGCCTGTGCCGCCGGCTGTGTAGCCAGTGCAAGCAGCCACTCGAGATTCCGAAGGAAGCGCTTCTCAAGGAGGGCTTTTCCGAGTCCGACGCGGAGGCTGGTATGCGGATCTTTGGGCCGAAAGGCTGCTCTGCCTGCACAGACGGTTACAAGGGGCGCGCGGGCATCTACCAGGTGCTGCCGGTCACCGAGGCGGTCGGGCGCATCATATTGGCTGGCGGTAGTGCCGTTGATATCGGCGATGAGGCTGCCCGGATGGGCGTCTGGGACTTGCGCCGCTCCGGGCTCGAGAAGGTCAAGGCCGGGATTACGAGTCTCGAAGAGATCAACAGCGTCACCATTGAATGATGGACGGCGGGGTGTAACGCATGGCTCAGGCAGCAGCTGCAACGCAAACCGTAAAGGGGATCCGGCGGGACAGTGCCTTCGCGTGGGAGGGCCGGGACAAGAAGGGCAAGCGCGTGAAGGGCAAGAGCGTTGCCCCCGACGAGCAGGCGCTGCGAGCCGAGCTCCGCCGGCAGGGCATCGCGCCTTCGCGCATTCGCAAGCAATCCTCGGCCTTCAGTGGCGGCGGCGGCAGCGTCAAGCCAGAGGATATCGCGGTATTCAGCCGGCAGCTCGCCACCATGCTCGCTGCCGGTATTCCACTGGTGCAAGGGTTGGAGATCATCGGCTCGGGACACGACAAAGCGTCGGTTCAGAAGCTCATTCTCGCCGTCAAGGCGGACATCGAGGCGGGAAGCTCCTTGTGCGAGGCGCTTTCGAAGCACCCCCTGCACTTCAATGATCTGTACGTCAATCTCGTGGAGGCAGGTGAGCACGCTGGTGCGCTCGAGAGCCTGCTTGACAAGGTTGCCACCTACCAGGAGAAGGCCGAGGCCATCAAGAAGAAAGTGAAGAAGGCGCTGTTCTATCCGGCCGCGGTTCTCGTCGTTGCGGTGGTCGTGTCCGTCGTTCTTCTCGTGTACGTGATCCCGCAATTCGAGGCGCTCTTCAAGGGATTCGGCGCCGAGTTGCCCGCGTTCACTCAGATGGTGGTCAACCTTTCGCACCTCGTGCAGCACGACGGCTTGTATGTCGGAGTCCTGATCGGGGCATGCGTCTACGCGTTCATGTATTTCAAGAAGCGATCCAAGGCCATGGGCATGCTCCTCGATCGATTGAGCCTGAAGGTGCCCATCATCGGGCCCATTCTCAACAAGGCTGCAATCGCGAGGTACGCGCGCACGCTCTCGACGATGTTCTCCGCCGGCGTGCCTCTCGTCGAGGCGCTCGAGTCGGTCGCTGGCGCAACCGGCAACATCGTCTATGAGACAGCTGTTCTCAAAATGCGCGATGAGGTCTCGACGGGGCAGCGTCTGCAGCGTGCGATGGAGAACACCGGCCTCTTCCCCAACATGGTCGTTCAGATGATCGCAGTGGGTGAAGAATCAGGCGCGCTCGACACGATGTCTGGCAAGGTCGCGACGTTCTACGAAGCGGAGGTAGATAACGCGGTGGACTCGATGTCGAGTCTCATGGAGCCGCTGATCATGGCCATACTCGGCGTCCTGGTCGGCGGATTGGTCATCGCCATGTACCTGCCCATCTTCAAGATGGGAGAAGCTGTGGGCTAAGCCCTGTCCCATGGCAGCCGTGACACAGTTCAACTCGGGCGCCGTCGCGCCTGTTTGCTCGGCATCTCGGCGTGAGTCCCGCGTACCGTTTCGCCTGAAAGCGTTCGGGCTTCATTTGCTGGTTAGCACCGTACTACTCACGGCGGTGCTCGGTGGCATGTATCTGGGCTGGTATCGCTGGCCGGGATGGTATCTGGCAGGCATGCGGCAGGTCGCTGCTGTCCTGGTGGGCGTCGATGTGGCCCTGGGTCCCCTGCTGACCCTGGTCATCGCAAGCCCGAAGAAGCCGCGACGGGAGCTGGCCCGCGACATAACTGTCATCGCGGCCGTCCAGATCGCCGCGCTCGTCTACGGTAGCATCACGCTCTGGAGCGGCCGGCCCCTCTACTACGCTTTCTCGTCGGATCGCTTGGAAATGGTGCAAGCGTATGATCTGAGCCCGACTGAGATTGCGTTGGGTCGACGTCAGAATCCCGCGCTTGCCCCCTCGTGGCTCAGTACCCCGCGCTGGGTGTGGGCGCCTCTACCGGAGAACGCCGAGGTCCGGAAGAAAATCATGAGCTCGGCAATCTTCGGCGGAACCGACGTGACCGAGATGCCTCGGTACTTCAAGCCGTGGAACCAGGCGATCCCGGAGCTGAAAAGGAGCCTCAAGAAGGTCGATGCGTTGGGGATATTTTCCAAGAACGACAAGAGCAGGCTCAAGGAAAGAATGAGGCAATTGGGATTGGCGACCGACGAGCCCACGACGATCTTTCTTACCGGACGAGTTGGGACCGTTCTCGCGGTGTTCGACAGATCCACCATGCGGCTCGAGGCCATTGTCGGGCCCCAGTGAGTCATTCTCGCTCCTGACCTCGGCGGCCCCATGACTGTCGTGGACATCCTGTCCGCTTATCCTGCGTTGCTGCTCGCGCTTTGCTTGGTCCTCGGCTTGGTCGTCGGAAGCTTCCTCAATGTCGTGATTCATCGACTGCCGATCATGCTCGAGCGGCAGTGGAGGGACCAATGCGAGGAGCTTGCGCGCGAGGATCGGGCTGCGCGTGAGCCGCGCACGGCAGCGCCGCGCGCACGCTTCAATCTGATGGTCCCGCGCTCCGCCTGCCCCGCCTGTGGAGCTCAGATTTCCGCGCTGCAAAATATCCCTATTTTGAGCTACGTGGCGCTCAAGGGCCGGTGCGCCGCCTGCCGTGCCCCGATCAGCGTCCGCTACCCTCTGGTGGAAGCGCTCACGGGTGTGCTGTCGCTCCTGGTCGCGTGGAGATTTGGCTTTGGTTGGCCTCTCCTCGCAGCGCTGATCATGACGTGGTTCCTGATCGCGCTCGCATTCATCGACATCGATCACCAGCTACTTCCCGACGACCTGACGCTTCCACTCCTCTGGCTAGGCCTGACGGTAAGTCTCTGGATCCCTTCGACGGATGGTCCCGTCCCTCTCGAGTTACGCTCGGGTGTGATTGGCGCCGTCGCGGGCTATTTGAGTCTGTGGAGTGTGTATCATCTGTTTCGGCTCGCGACAGGGAAGGAGGGCATGGGGCACGGTGATTTCAAGCTGTTCGCCGCACTCGGCGCGTGGCTGGGCTGGCAATTGCTGCTCCCGACGATTCTAATCGCCGCAGCGGTCGGCGCGCTGGTCGGAATCATCATGATCGCGATCAAGGGCGCAGACCGCGGCACTCCCATTCCCTTCGGACCGTTTCTCGCCGCAGCCGGATGGCTGATGCTGCTGTTCGGGCACGATGTCGTCGCCCGATATCTGGGCCTATTCGGCGCCCGTACTTGAGAACCGCGCACGGATTCACGCCCTTTGCTGGTTCGCGGGGGTAGAGTCGGCAGTCAGAGCAAGACAAGTCTCGGCACGACATGTTGTCCAAGTTCTTCACCGCAAAGAGGGCCGTCGAAGTCGGGACGGCTTTGGCGGATGAGTTCGTCGCCTCCGGGCCTGCGGCCCCATCCTCGGCCGTGCCTCCCACCCAGCGACCCGGTCAGCCCCAGCAGCGTCTGCAGGCCTTCTTTCAAAGCATCGATCGGGAAGCGCGTCCGCTGCAGCTGGGGCTGTACGGAAGATCGAGACTCGTGCATTCATTCAAGTGGAAACTGCTCGAGAAGGGCATCGCAGCAGAAACCGTTGACCGCCTGACCCAGATGCTCATTCTGAGGCTCGCCGGCGAGGAGACCGAAGCGCAGCCGGCCGCTGAAGCATCCGAGGCCCGGACCGACAGGAAGCACACGAGCCCACGCAAAGCCGAAGCGTTACTCGCTCAGGCGGACGGATACGTCACGCAGAACGACTACGCCCAAGCGGCGGCTCTTTACATGCAGGCTATCGAGCTCAATCCGCGCCATGCCAATGCACGGATCATGCTCGGGGCGATGCTTTGCAAACTGGGGCGGTATGCTGAAGCTGAAGAGCACTTCCGTAGGGCGGCCGTGCTCAACCCTCGCTCCCCGGATGCGCATTCCAACGTAGGGACCGTGCTTCTCTGGCGCGGCCAGGTGTCGGAGGCGGAAGCGCCGCTCCGGCGCGCTCTGAAACTGAGTCCCAAGCACCTCGATGCACAGGTCTCTCTGGGGCGGACGTTACTTGCTCTCGGTCGCGTTCACGAAGCCAAGGAGGCTTTCAGAAAGGCGCTTGCGGTTGCGCCAATGAACATTCATGCGCTGATGGGTCTCGGCGACATTGCAGCCGCCGAAGGGCGCATGGAGGAGGCTGAGACGCTGTTCAAACGGGCGTCGGAGCTCCAGCCGAGATCTGCGGGCGCGTGGGCCTCGCTTGCTGCACTTCGCAAGATGACCCGGCTCGATGCGGCCTGGTTGCAGGAAGCGGAGAGCATCGCAGGCAGCAGTGTCGCACCGTTTGAAGAAGCCAAACTTCGCTTTGCGATCGGCAAATACTACGACGACATAGGTGAGTTTGCGCAGGCGTTCCGCAGCTATGAGCGGGCCAACGAGCTGCACAAGCTCGCGGCAGCACCTTACAGAAAAGATCTGCGAACCGCATTCGTGGATGACATCACACGGACCTACACGCGCGAGAGGCTTTCGCGCGCGCACCCGGGCTCATCGGACTCCGCCAAGCCGGTCTTCGTGGTCGGGATGATGCGCTCGGGGACGAGCCTCGTCGAGCAGATCATCGCCTCACATCCGGCTGCGGCCGGCGCGGGGGAAATGCCGTTCTGGAGCGACGCCGTCCGCAAGCGCCAGCCGGCCGCACAACGTGAATTGCTGTCGGAGCAAACGCGAGGACAATTGAGCGACGCGTACCTCAAGATCCTCGATCGCTGCTCTTCGGGTGCATTGCGCGTCGTCGACAAGACCGCGATCAACTTGGATTACCTCGGTATCATCCACACGACGTTTCCACGGGCGCGCATGATCCATGTGCAGCGCAACCCGATCGACACCTGCCTGTCCTGCTTCTTTCAGGAGCTGTCGCCGGCGTTGACGTTCACCATGGATCTATCCGACCTGTCCCACTACTACCGCGAGAATCATCGGCTGATCTCGCACTGGCGCACCGTCCTTCCCCCCGAGACGCTGCTCATAGTGCCCTACGAGGATCTCGTGAGCGATGCGGAGGGCTGGTCGCGAAGGATCATCGATTTTCTGGGATTGGAATGGGATCCGCGCTGCCTGGAATTCGGCAAGACGGATCGCCCAGTGCTGACCGCGAGCCGCTGGCAGGTCAGACAGAAGATCTATACGAGCTCGGTTGAACGGTGGCGTCCCTACAAGAGGTTTATCGGGCCGCTGCTCGGGCTCGAGGACCTGCGGCTCTAGAGATCACCCTCCCGGCAACGCTCGGGCGCGAACTCGGTCGGGCGCCTGGCGCATCTTGGTCGATGTAAGCTCCCCTTCCATGACCCCGAGGGCACGACCTTTGCGCATCGGCCTCACCGGCGGCATCGCGAGCGGCAAGACGACCGTGGCGCGGCTGTTCGCCGCCCTCGGCGTCCCCGTCATCGACGCAGACGAGATTGCCCATGAGGTCACCGGGCGAGGAAGTCCGCTCCTCACCCGCATCGCCGAGCGCTTCGGGCCGCAGTTCATCGGGCCGGACGGCGATCTCGATCGCCGCGCGCTGCGTCACCTGGTCTTCGCCGATCCGCAGGCGCGAGCCGATCTGGAATCCCTCACCCATCCGGCAATTCTTCAGGGTATCGACGAGCGATCGTCCACGGCCGGTGGGGCTTACCAGATTATCGTCCTGCCCCTTCTCGTCGAGAAACAGCACGCCGGGTCCGTGGACCGCGTCCTCGTGGTCGATTGCGGGGAGGACCTGCAGCTGCGGAGGTTACAGGCGCGTGACGGCTCGACGCTCGAGGAGGCGCGCGCGATTCTCGCGGCGCAGGCCCCGCGCGCAGCGCGGCTGCGCTCGGCCGATGATGTGATCGAGAATCAAGGCGATCTTCAGTCCCTTCGCGTCGCGGTCGAGCAGCTCCATGCGCGCTACCGTCAGCTGGCGGCCCAAGCGCCACCTTGACATGCTCGCCGAGCCCGCCTGACGGTTTACGCGCACCGAGGATGTGAGCAAAATAGCTCGATGACGGAGATTTCGGAACACGAGCTTGAGACCACGTCCGATCAAGATCAGGTCTTGATCTTCGAGCAGCCGCTCAACGAGCGGATGCGCACGTTCCTACGGCTCGATTTTCTCTACAACCAGGCGCTGTACCACAACGAGACCCCGAGCCGCTGGGGCAGCCGGGCTGCCATGGCGAGCCTGCTCGATGTGCTTGCGATCACCACGCGCAGCGACACCCGCTCGGATGTGCTCAAGGAGCTCGAGAGACATCTCTCGATGCTCGGCGAGTTTCAGTCCAAGCCGGGGGTGGATGGCAGCCGTCTGCGCACCCTCATGTCGAACCTGGTGCGGCTGCGGGCCGAGCTGCTCAATGCCGGGACGTCCTTCCTGCAGCCCTTGCGGGACTCCGAATTCCTGAACGCCATCAAGCACCGCAGCGCCATTCCCGGGGGCACGTGCGAGTTCGACCTGCCGGATTACTTCTTCTGGTTGAGCCAGCCCGCGGAGACGCGGATGCAGACCTTCGGCGAGTGGCTGACGATGCTGCGACCCATGTGTGATGCGATCACGGAGCTCCTGTGGCTCACACGGCAGAGCGGTCGGGCGCGGGAGGAAACCGCGCAGGCGGGTGTGTTCCACATCACCTTCGATCGGGACTCGCCGTCCCAGCTGCTGCGCATCTCGCTGCCGGCCTCGCTGGGGCTCTATCCGGAGATCAGCGGCAGCCACTATCGGTGCAGCATTCGCTTCCTGACCTGGAATGGACTCACGGCTCGGCCCACCCAGGCCGAAGGGGACGTGAAGTTCATGCTCTGCTGCTGCTCGTGAGGGCAGCTGCCAGCCGGTGCCCGACGTGCGGCCGGCCCATTCAATGGTCCGACGCCTACCCGTTTCGACCGTTCTGCAGCGAGCGGTGCAAGCTCATCGATCTTGGGGGATGGTTCAGCGAGCAGCGCGGAATCCCGGGCGATAAGCCACCCCCCGATTCGGAGGAGCCGCCTACGGGAACTTGATCTTCCCCCCACCGCCGGGCGCCGGTCCGGGGCCGAGGCCACCCGCCCCCACCTCGGGCACCACGATGCGCGAGGCCGCTTCGCGCCGATACTCGCGGGCTTCCTCGATCGCCTCGTCCAGCGCGTGCTTCATCGCATCCGGAAACTTCTTCAGCGCATCCTCGAGCGTGGCAGCCTCGATGTCGAAGGAGAGGGGCAGCACTCCGGCCGGGGTGAGCAGCTGAGTCTGGCCGGAGAACAGCACGGCCCGGGTGGTGTCGGGCGATCCGTCGAGCTTGACGGGAACCAGCCGGCGGAGCGTTCCCGCCTTGCGGTCGGTCAGGATCTCCTCGCGATACAAGCCGTTGGGGTCCAGCTTGATCTCGGGTATGTCGGGTGGGGATGCCATAGCTTTCCATTCACACGTGCAAGTGCGGCAATTGTATCAGGGAGCCTCTGCGCCGACTCTGGGGGACGGTGCGCCGCGCAACAGCAGCGCCTGGATGAAGGGTCTGTCAGCCTCCAGAATGTCCTCCCGGGGGAGATGCTCGAGGGCCACCCACTTCAGGCGCTGACCGTCGAGGCTGCGCGGCTGCCCTTCGTATCGGGCCACCGCCCACATCGCGAGCTCGACGCTGCGATCGGGATACTCGTGCGCAAGCTCGAGCAGGGGGCTTCCGGAGAGCATCTCGATGCCGAGCTCCTCCTCGAGCTCGCGCTTGAGCGCTTGCTCGTCACTTTCCCCCGGGGCCACCTTCCCGCCCGGGAACTCCCACCGACCCGCCATGTGCTTTCCGGGGGGACGTTCGGTGATCAGCACGCGACCATCGCGGTCGAACAGCGCCGCAGCGACCACGCGAATGCGGAGCTCGCTCATCGGGCGCAGCGGCGCGGCCGCCTTACTCCACGCTCGAGAGCTGACCGTGGCAGTGCTTGTATTTCTTGCCCGATCCGCACGGGCAGGGCTCGTTGCGCCCGATCTTGCGCTCGCTGCGCACGAAGGTGCCTTGAGCATCCACGGGCGGACCCGGCGGCAGTCCCAGCGAGCCGGCCGCACCCATCCCGGCCGCAGGTCTGCCAAACGGACCGGCGCCTCGCTGCGCTGGATCCTGTTGCGCGGCAGCAGCCTCCTCCGCAGCGGTCAGCGCGGACTGCGCCTCGAGGTGCTGTGCTTGCAGCGCGCGCATCAGCCGCTCGCGCCGCTCCTCCTCCTCGCGATCGATCTCCTCCTGCGTACGCACCTCGATTCTCGAGAGCGTCGAGACGGTATCGAACTTCACCCGATCGAGCATCGCCGAGAACATCTCGAACGCTTCGCTCTTGTACTCGAAGCGGTAGTCCTTCTGCGCATAGCCCCGGAGGTGAATGCCCTGGCGCAGGTAATCCATCGCGGCCAGATGCTCGCGCCAGTGCGTATCGAGCGTGCGCAGCATCACGTCCTTCTCCAGGTGCCGCATGATGGGCGCGCCGATGCGCTCCACCTTCTGGTCGTACGCCGCGTCCACCGCCTCGACGATGCGTTGCCGCAGCACCGACTCCTCCAGCTCGGGGTCTTGCTCGAGCCAGGATTTCGGATCGACCCGCACGTTGAATTCCCGCGAGATGCTCTGCGCGAGACCCTGCAGATCCCAGTCCGACGAGGCCGCCGTCTTCGGTAGGTGCTGATCGATGAGCGTGCCGATGGCCTCCTCGCGGATGCCGCGCACGGGCGCCGACAGGTCCTCGGCCGCCATCAGCTCGGTGCGCTGCTGGTAGACCACCTTGCGCTGGTCGTTGGCCACATCGTCGAAGATGAGCAGCTGCTTGCGGATATCGAAGTTGTGGGCCTCGACCTTGCGCTGCGCCTTCTCGATCTGGCGAGTGAGCATGCCGCTCTCGATCACCTCGCCTTCCTTCATCCCGGCCATCTGCAGCAGGCGCTTCGTGCGATTCGGATCGCCGAAGATGCGCATCAGGTTGTCTTCCATCGAGAGATAGAAGCGGCTGGAGCCCGGATCGCCCTGGCGGCCCGAGCGGCCGCGCAGCTGATTGTCGATGCGGCGGGACTCGTGGCGCTCCGTGCCGATGATGTGCAGGCCGCCCGATCCGACGACCTGCTCGTGCCGCGCCTGCCAGCTGGAGCGGGCACCCGCACGATCCACATCGCTGGCTTCGGGCGGCAGCTGCGCGAGCTCCGCCGAGAGATTGCCGCCGAGCACGATGTCGGTGCCGCGGCCGGCCATGTTCGTGGCGATCGTGACGGTTGCAGGCCTGCCCGCCTGCGCAACCACCAAGGCCTCGCGCTCGTGCTGCTTGGCGTTCAGCACCTGGTGAGGGATGCCCTCTTTCTCCAGCATCTCCGACAGGAACTCGGAGGTCTCGATCGAGGTGGTACCGACGAGCGCGGGCTGCTCGCGCTGCACACAGTCCTTGATGTCTTCGATGATCGCCGCGAACTTGTCCTTTTGCGTGAGGTACACGAAATCGGGCATGTCCTTGCGGACCATCGGCTTGTGAGTGGGGATCACCACCACCTCGAGCCCGTAGATCTGCATGAACTCGGGCGCCTCGGTATCGGCGGTGCCCGTCATACCGGAGAGCTTCTTGTAGAGCCGGAAGTAGTTCTGGAACGTGATCGAGGCGACGGTCTGGTTCTCCTCGCGAATGCGCACGCCCTCCTTCGCCTCGATGGCCTGATGCAGGCCATCCGACCAGCGCCGTCCGGGCATCGTGCGCCCCGTGAACTCATCGACGATGATGACCTCGCCGCCGCGTACGATGTATTCCACGTCGCGCTTGTAGAGCGCATGCGCGCGCAGGGCCGCGTTGAGGTGGTGCATCAGGCGGATGTTCGCCGCGTCGTACAGGCTCTCGCCCTCGCGCAGCAATCCCGCCTCGGCCATGAGGTTCTCGACCTTCTCGTGCCCCTCCTCGGTGAGATGGCACTGCTTCTGCTTCTCATCGACGCTGAAGTCGCCCGGACCGTTCTCCTCCTTCTGGCGCGTAAGGCGCGGGATCAGCGCGTTGATGCGCACGTAGAGCTCCGTGCTCTCCTCCGCAGGCCCCGAGATGATGAGCGGGGTGCGCGCCTCGTCGATCAGGATCGAGTCCACCTCGTCCACCACCGCAAAGGCGAGACCGCGCTGCACGCGATCCTCCAGCCGAAAGGCGAGGTTGTCGCGCAGATAGTCGAACCCGAATTCGTTGTTCGTGCCGTAGGTGATGTCGCACCCGTAGGCCTCGCGTTTCTCCTCATGCGACTGCGCGTTCTTGATCACCCCGACAGTCATGCCGAGAAAGCGATAGATGGGCGACATCCAGTCCGCGTCGCGCTGCGCGAGGTACTCGTTGACGGTGACGACGTGCACACCCTCGCCGCTCAGGGCGTTGAGGTAGCAGGGGAGGGTTGCAACGAGCGTCTTGCCCTCGCCCGTGCGCATCTCGGCGATCTTGCCCTGGTGCAGTGCAATACCACCGATGAATTGCACGTCGAAGTGGCGCATCTTCAGCGTGCGCTGCGAGGCCTCGCGCACGACCGCGAAGGCCTCCGGGAGCAGCGAATCGACCGTGGCGCCCGACTTCAGCCGGTCGCGGAATTCCTGGGTCTTGGCGCGCAGCGCATCATCGCTCAGGGCCTGAATCGGCTTCTCGAAGGCATTAGCAGCCCTGACGAGGTGGGTGTAGGTGCGGAGCAGCCGATCATTACGGCTGCCGAAGACGCGCGTGAGCAGCTTGAGCACGAAAATTCCTGATCAAAACACGAGCCTGGCCAAATAGTTATGCGACCGAACCGGCCCGCCGAAGCCCGCTATTGTACTCAAGTAGACTCGATCGAGCCCAACCGGTTCTACCTCGGCCCGGCCGAGCCGCTCATATGCTGGCGGGAGCCGCCGATTGCAAGGAGGCGGCCGCGAGCTCGCGCCGGGGCTCAGCCGGCTCCGGAGGCCGATGGGGGCTGAGACTTGGTCTGCTCGATGAAGGCGAGCGGATTGACCTGTCGGCCGTTGTGCAGCACTTCGAAGTGGACGTGGGGTCCGGTCGAGTGCCCGGTGGAGCCCATGAGCGCGATCTCCTGACCGCGCCGCACCGTCTGGCCTACGGTCACGAGCGTGCGCTCGTTATGAGCGTACCGCGTGGAGTAGCCCTTTCCATGGTCGATCTCGACGAGCTTGCCCCACCCTGTCCGATCCCCGGCCCAGGTGACCACGCCGGCGGCCACGGCGACCACGGGGTCTCCTTCGTTGCCTGCGAAGTCCACGCCCTTGTGGAACTCCTCTTTTCCGGTGATCGGGTCGTTACGCTCGCCGAAATACGATGAAATGAAGCCCTGCGTGACCGGGCGGCCTTCCGGGCGGATCGAGGCATTGAGGTCGCGCGAGAGCATCACGTTCTCGAGCGCGGCGAGCTGCGCATCGCGCAGCTCCACCCGTTGCTCGAGCTGGCTCAACGAGCTCGACAGGTCCGAGAGCCCGGGACTGACCCCGTCGTCCTCACCCTCGGGACCGCCCACCGGCGGCTCCTCATCGAAGTTGATGTCGCGGTGATCGATGTGCGCCATGCTCGTCAGGCGCTTGCCAAGCTCATCGATGCGTACGACGTGCGCATCCAGCCGTGCAATGCGGATCGCGAGCGCGTTCGCCTCGTCCTGGAGCTGGCGCTTGAGGCTCGAGATCTCGGATTTCTGCTCGGTCAGGGCGCTCGACCAACGGTCCACCTGGACGGTTCCGAGTGCATGGCCGCTGCGCTGGCCAAGCTGCATTCCGATCGCGAAGGCCGTGCCGAGAATGGCGAGCGCAAGTGCGCCGATCGCCCCGAGCGCGACGGGATGCCCGAGAGCAAACTGTCGCGACCGCCCGTCTCGACCCTGCGAGAATATGAATATGTTCATGCTGCGCGCCCCCGAAAGGATCCGCGGAAAAAAAGCGGAGCAGCAACCCCAGGCTCGGTTCGTTCCGGCTCAGTCCCTGCCGACTTAGTCTATTGCGACTCAGCAGCCCGACTATGCCGAATACGCCACGACGAGACAAGAAAATTCGGTCCGCTTCACGTTCCGTAGCACGAATCCGTCCCGGTGCGGATTCTGTCAAGAGCCTGATCGGGCGGGGCAGCCCGATGCTCGCGTCGATCGCCGAGCAGGCGTCCCGGCAGCAATATTGGCGGAACTGGTTCACATTGCGCCTGCCTGCCCAGCTTCGCGGCCGGCTGACCGGGATCGTCGAGTCGGGCGGTGAGCTGGTGCTATTTGCGGCCTCCGCAGGCTGGGGCGTGCGGCTGCGCTATGCCATCGCCGAGCTCGAAAGCGAGCTGCGCGCCGCGCACCCCAAGATCGAGCGCATCGCGGTGCGAGTGCTGCCGGCACCGTGAAGGCGCCGCGGGGTTGTCAGAGGGAAGCCCCGTTCGAGAGGGCTGCGGCCTCGATGTAGGAGATCGGCGCCTCGGCAGGGGTCTCGAACACGACCTCCTCCCAGCTGGTCCGATCGGCGAGCAGCGCCCGCAGCAGCTTGTTGTTGAGGGCGTGACCGGACTTGTGCCCGCTGAACTCCCCGATCAATCCGTGGCCGAGCAAATACAGATCGCCGATCGCATCCAAGATCTTGTGCTTGACGAATTCGTCCTCGTAGCGCAGGCCGTCCTCGTTCAGCACGCGAAACTCATCGAGCACGATCGCATTATCGAGACTGCCGCCGAGCGCGAGATTGCGCGAGCGCAGCATCTCCAGATCGCGCATGAAGCCGAACGTGCGCGCGCGGCTGACCTCCTTCAGGAACGAGGTGGTCGAGAAGTCCATCGAAGCGCGCTGCGCACGCCGTTTGAAGATCGGGTGGTTGAACTCGATCTCGAAATTCACTTTGAATCCATCGAAGGGATCGAACCGCGCCCACTTGTCGCCCTCTTCCACCAGCATCGGCTTGATGATGCGGATGAAGCGCTTGGGTGTGCGCTGCTCCTCGATGCCGGCGGACTGCAGCAGGAATACGAACGGCCCGGCGCTGCCATCCATGATGGGCACCTCGGCCGCGCTCACCTCGACGACCGCGTTGTCGATGCCCAGACCGGCGAACGCGGAAAGCAGATGCTCCACCGTCGAGACCCGCACGCCGCCTTTCACCAGAGTCGTACCCATTACGGTATCTCCGACGTTCTCGGCATGCGCCTGGATCTCAGGCGTCGAGGGAAGATCTGAACGCTGGAACACGATGCCGGTATCGGGTGCGCCGGGACGCAGGGTCATCAGGACTTTCTTTCCCGTATGCAGCCCGACGCCCGTTGCGCGGATAGAGTTCTTCAAAGTGCGTTGCCCGACCATGACCCTCCAAGCTTACAGCAAGCTCGAGCGCCGGCAAGCGAGCCGGCGCCCAGTTTCCGTTGCCAGAACGCCGTCCGCAGCGAGGCGTTGACGCCCTGCGGGCCTCAAGCCTCGCGCGGCTCTGCGCTCAATTTGCGCCCGGCAACTCAGTCGGCCTGGCGACGCAGGAAAGCCGGAATATCCAGCAACTCCTCCGGCTCCTGCTCTTGGCGCAGACCATCGCCCACTGCACGCTGGCGCTGCACCGTGGGTTTGTCGAGCGCGGCGTAGTCGCTGCTCGACATCGGCTGCGCCCGCCGGACGAGCCGCATCGAGGTGTCCCGCGCGGCCGGCTCGCGTGCGGCTGTCTCGCGCTGCGGCGACTCGCGCAGCCCCGGATGCCGCACTGCCGTCGCAGGACGGCCAAGTCCCGTTGCTACCACTGTAACGCGCACCTGGTTTGTAAGATCCGGATCGATGACCGTGCCGACGACGACCGTCGCATCCTCCGATGCGAACTGTTTCACAATGTTGCCGACCTCCTGGAATTCACCGATGGAAAGGTCCATCCCGGCCGTCACATTGACGAGAATGCCGTGGGCACCGGCCAAGTTGATGTCCTCGAGCAACGGCGAGGAGACTGCTGCCTCGGCTGCCTCGCGGGCGCGACCTTCGCCGCTTGCCGCACCCGATCCCATCATGGCCATCCCGGTCTCCGCCATGACCGTACGCACGTCGGCGAAGTCGACATTGATGAGACCCGGACGGGTGATGAGCTCGGCGATGCCCTGAACCGCCCCCTGCAGGACGTGGTTTGCGGACTTGAAAGCATCGAGCAGCGTCGTTTGCGGTCCGAGCACCGTCAGCAGCTTTTGGTTGGGAATGGTGATCAGCGAGTCGCAGTACTTGCTGAGCTCTGCGATGCCATGCTCGGCGACGAGCGAGCGCTTGCCGCCTTCCATCTCGAAGGGCTTGGTCACCACGGCGACCGTGAGGATGCCGAGCTCCTTGGCGACCTGTGCCACGACCGGCGCAGCCCCCGTACCCGTTCCCCCACCCATGCCGGCGGTGATGAACAGCATGTCGCATCCCTCGACCAGCTCGATCACGCGATCCCGATCCTCCATGGCGGCCTGGCGACCCACCTCCGGATCGGCCCCGGCGCCCAGCCCCTTGGTGATGTTGCAGCCGATCTGCAACGCCGTCTTCACCTTCGAGTGTTTGAGAGCCTGTGCATCGGTGTTGATGCACATGAAATCCACACCTTCGATGCCGCTCGTGACCATGTGCGCAACGGCGTTCCCTCCGCCGCCGCCGACGCCGATCACCTTGATGATGGCGCTCTGGCTGTATGCATCCATTAATTCGAACATTGTTCTGTGCTCCTCTTCCAAAAACGATGGTGGAAATCTCCCCGCGATGCTCTCAAGCGTTGCCTGTCAGCTTCGATGGGCCTTGGTGTCAGCTTCGATCGATCCCCAGTGTCTGTCAGCGTTCTCAAATCTGCGTCTGTCAAAAAATTGCTCAGAAGTTGCCCTGGAACCAGGCCCGCATGCGCTCGAGCATGGTCGTGGCGCTGGCGAGCGAGCGGCGCTGCCGCGCCGGCAAGGTGTTCTCGCGTCCGTAGAGCAGCAGCCCCACGCCGGTTGAGAAGATCGGATTGCGAACCACCTCCGCGAGGCCCTCGACCTGCTGCGGCAACCCGAGCCGCACGGGCATGTGGAACACCTCCTCGGCGAGCTCGATCGCGCCTTCCATCTTGGCGCTGCCCCCGGTCAGCACGATGCCGGCGGCGATCGTCTCCTCGAAGCCGCTGCGGCGCAGCTCCTCGCGCACCAGCCCGAAGAGCTCCTCGTAGCGCGGCTCGATCACCTCGGCGAGCGTCTGCCGCGCGAGGCGCCGCGCGGGCCGCTCGCCCACGCTCGGCACCTCGATCGTCTCGTCCGGATTTGCGAGCTGCGAGAGTGCGCAGGCGTAACGCACCTTGATGTCCTCGGCGTGCTGCGTCGGCGTGCGCATGGACACCGCGATGTCGTTGGTGACCTGATCCCCTGCGATCGGGATCACGGCGGTGTGGCGGATGGCCCCGGCGGAGAAGACTGCGATGTCGGTCGTGCCGCCGCCCACGTCCACCAGACACACGCCGAGCTCCTTCTCATCGTCCGTGAGCACCGCGAAGCTCGATGCGAGCTGCTCCAGGACGATGTCCTCCACCTCGAGCCCGCAGCGCTGGATGCACTTCTCGATGTTCTGCGCGGCGCTCTCCGCGCCGGTGACGATGTGCACCTTGGCCTCGAGGCGCACGCCGGACATCCCGATGGGATCGCGGATGCCTTCCTGTCCGTCGATGATGAATTCCTGCGGCAGCACGTGCAGGATCTTCTGATCGGCGGGAATGGCGACTGCCTTGGCTGCATCGATCACGTGCTCCACGTCGCCGTGCGTCACCTCGCGGTCGCGAATGGCCACCACCCCGTGGGAGTTCAGGCTGCGCACGTGGCTGCCCGCGATCCCGGCGTACACCGAATGAATCTCGCATCCGGCCATCAGCTCGGCTTCCTCGACCGCGCGCTGGATCGACTGCACGGTCGACTCGATGTTGACCACGACGCCCTTCTTCAGGCCTCGCGAGGGTTGCGACCCGATACCGAGCACCTCGATCGAATCGCCGCTCGCCTCACCGACCAGTGCGACGACTTTCGAGGTGCCGATGTCTAGCCCTATGACAATGTTTCTGTCGGTCTTTTTCATGCGCTGCCCCCGCGCCAGCCGATTGCAAAGCCGTTCGAGTAGCGCATGTCCACGTAAGCGATGTCGCCCGCTCGCTGCGCGACGATCTTCGAAGCCACCGCCATGAACGTATCGAAGCGGTCATCGACGCGTTTGCGGCCGAGCCGCACCGTGACACCGTTGTCGAGGTCGAGCTCCCAGGCGCCGCGCGCATCGAGCCGGAGCGCCGTCAAGCGCATGCCTGCCTCGGCCAGACGGCCCTGCATCGCGAGGTAGCGCTGCGCGACAGCCGGCTCGCTGCCGTCGGGGCCCGACAGATGCGGCAGCTCGAGCGGTATGTGGCGGGCGTCGCCATTGAACAGCTCTCCGCGCACGTTGATCAGGCCGGCCTCTCCCCAGCGCGCCGCGGGCACCTGCTCGGTGATATGCACCGTCAGGCCGCGCGGCCAGCTGCGCTCGATCGCAACGCTGTCGACCCACGGCAGCTGCGCGACCGCGCCCGAGAGCGCGGCAAGATTCACGCTCACGAGCCCCGCGCCGCGCACGCTCGCCCTGACCACACGCTCCACGTCGAGCGGGGACACGCGCTGGAAGCGGCCGGCGATCGCGACCGACTGGATGGGCTGATTGAGCGCGGAGATGCCGAAGGCGAGGCACGCGGCCACCGCGGCGATCCCGGCCACCGAGATCAGGACGCGGCGTACGTTGATCCTCGGCAGGCTCAAGCGCCGGGATGCTTCGGTCCGCTTCAGTCGATTGGCGCGTCTCCACATGGCTAGGGGTGCCCCCCCGATGCGCCGTCCGCTCGCTCCCCGATGATCCGTACCTCGGGAGCCAGGCGCACACCGTGGCGGCGCTCGACCTCGGATTGCACGTACTCGATCAGCCGCTCGATGTCCGCGGCCGTCGCCTCGCCTCGATTGATGATGAAGTTGGCGTGCTTCTCGGAGACCCAGGCATCGCCGATGTGGTAGCCCTTGAGTCCGGCGGTCTCGATCAAACGCGCGGCATGATCGCCGGGCGGATTGGTGAATACCGAGCCGCAGCTCCACTCCCCGATCGGCTGCGAGGCCTTGCGCCGCGCGAGCAGCGTGCGCACCTGCGTCACGTTCGCGGCCGTGTTGCGCTCGAAGCGCAGCCTGGCAGCGATGAATCCCTCGCTTGCCGGGTCCCCTGGTGCGCCGAGCAGGCGCACGTGGCGGTAACCCACCTCGTACTCCTGCGGCGCGCGGCGGTGCTCAGTGCCGCGGCGATCGAGTGTCTCGACCTCGATGACGTGCGCCCAGGTCTCCCCGCCAAACGCCCCCGCATTCATGGCGAGCGCACCGCCCACGGTGCCCGGAATTCCGGCAAAGAACTCCGCCGGTCCGAGTCCCCATTTGATGCATTGCCTCGCGAGGCGCGCGCAGGCCACTCCCGCCTCGCAATACACCGTGGCCTCGCTCAGCCGGTCGAGCCGCTCGAGCGCTCCCTGGGTCGCGATGACGACTCCCTTGAGGCCCGCATCGCGCACCAGGAGGTTGCTGCCCAATCCGATCCAGTGCAGCGGCGTGTCCGGCGGCAGCGAGCGCAGGAAGGCGACGAGGTCCTGGCGATCGCGCGGGGTGAAGAAGATCTCCGCCGGACCGCCGACGTGCCAGGAGGTGTGGCGGCTCATGCGCTCCTGACGCTTCACGCGAGGCATGAACTCGGGTGCGACGGCCATGGTCAGCTCCGGCCCCATGCGCGCCTCGAGACCTCGCCACCAAGCGCTGCGGGAAGCGCCTGCGCGACGGTGTTGATGTGACCTGCGCCCATCGTGACGATCACGTCGCCCGCGCGGAGCACGTCCCTGAGCGACTCGGCCAGCTCCTCGACCTTCTCCACGAAGATCGGCTCGACCTGCCCGCGCGAGCGCACCGCGCGGCAGATGGCGCGGCCGTCGCAGCCCGCGATCGGCGACTCGCCGGCCGCGTACACCTCCGTCACGAGCAGGACCTCGGCGCTGGAGAGCACCCTTGCGAAGTCGTCGAGCAGATCGCGCGTGCGCGTGAAGCGATGCGGCTGGAACGCCAGCACGATACGGCGCCCGGGGTAGCCTTGGCGCAGCGCCTCGAGACTGGCTGCGATCTCGGTCGGATGATGTCCGTAGTCATCGACGAGGCTCACTCGGCCGGCGGGCGTGTCCACGTCGGCGATGTGCTGAAGCCGCCGCTCGATGCCCTGGAACCCCTCCAGCGCACGTTGAATCGCCGCGTCCTCGACCTCGAGCTCGGTCGCCACGGCGACCGCGGCCAGCGCATTGAGCACGTTGTGCGTCCCGGGCAGATTGAGCTCGAGCGACAGCAGGCCGTGCGAGGCGGGATCGACGCTCGCGGCGTGCCGGGCTGCCACACCGGAGCGCATCACATCGAAGCGCGTCCGCAGGCCCTCGCCCCGCAGATTCACGGCGCGCACGTCGGCCTCGGGCGCGAACCCATACGTCATGACGGGCCGCCCCACGAGCGGCAGGATGCCGCGCACGTGCTCGTCGTCGAGACACAGGATCGCAAGTCCGTAGAACGGCAGATTGTGCAGGAACTCGACGAAGCTCTGCTTCAGTCGCTCGAAGCTGCCCTCGTGGGTTGCGAGGTGATCGTTGTCGATGTTGGTCACTACCGCGATGAGCGGTTGCAGGTGCGTGAAGGAGTCATCGCTCTCGTCCGCCTCGGCGACCAGGTAGCGCCCCGCGCCCAGCCGTGCATTGCTCGCGGCGCTGCGCAGGCGGCCGCCGATCACGAAGGTCGGATCCGTGCCGCCCTCGGCGAGGATGCTCGCCACGAGGCTCGTGGTGGTCGTCTTGCCGTGCGTTCCGGCCACGGCGATCGAGTAGCGGAAGCGCATGAGCTCACCGAGCATCTCGGCGCGCGCCACGACGGGCGTGCGCTGCGCAAGCGCCGCGCGCAGCTCGGGATTCTCCGCCGGCACGGCGCTCGAGACGACCACGACGTCTGCCCCGCGCACGTGCTCGGCGGAATGGCCGATGGAGATGCGCGCGCCCAGCTCGGCCAGCCGCCGGGTCATCGCGTTCTCCTTCGCATCCGAGCCCTGAACGCTGTAGCCGAGGTTCAAGAGCACCTCGGCGATGCCGCCCATGCCGCTGCCGCCGATCCCGATGAAGTGGATCGTATTGATCCGGCGCATACGGTCGGCGCGGCCGGTGGTCATGCCTCGCCCTCCGCGTACTTGAGGCAGGTCTCGGCCAGCTCATCGGCCGCGCGGGGGCGGGCGAGGGAGCGAGCGCGCTCGGCCATGGCCAGCAGCGGCGCACGCGTCGCGCAGATGCGCTGCAACTCGGTGCGCAGTCGCTCCGCGGTCAGCTCCCGGTCGCTGATCAGCACGGCTGCTCCGGCCTCGACCAGGTAGCGCGCGTTGGCCGTCTGATGATCGTCCACCGCGGCCGGGAACGGCACGAGGATCGCGCCCACGCCCGCCGCGGCAAGCTCCGAGATCGTGAGGGCGCCGGCGCGACAGATCACCAGATCGGCCCACTCGTAGGCTTGCGCCATGTCCTCGATGAAGGCCGTCACTGCGGCGCGCACGCCTGCAGTCTCGTAGCTGCGCTGCGCCGCCTCGAGCCAGCGCTCCCCGGACTGATGACGCACCTCCATGGCGAGCTCGCCCGGGAGCTTCGCGAGCGCATGCGGCACGACGGTGTTGAGGCGAACCGCTCCCTGGCTGCCGCCGATCACCAGCAGGCGGATGGCGTTCCCGCGCTGCGCAAATCGCGCGGCAGGCGGGGCACTTTGAATGATCTCCCGACGCACGGGGTTGCCGATGACACGCGTGTGCACCGAAGCGCCGAAGCTGCCGGGAAAGGCCTCCAGAACCTCCCGCGCGAGGTGTGCGAGGCAGCGATTGGTGAAGCCGGCGATGGCATTCTGCTCGTGGATGATGAGCGGGCGGCGCGTGAGCCAGGCCGCCAAGCCTCCCGGCCCGGTCACGAATCCGCCGAGGCCCACGACCACGAACGGTCGGCGGCGCCACATCACGCGCAGAGCCTGCAACAGCGCGACCGCCAGGCGCCACGGCGCAGCGGCGAGCGTGAGCAGCCCCTTGCCGCGCAATCCGCCGACCGACAGCCACTCGATCGGAAGCGGCTCCGCGGGCACCAGCCGCGCCTCGAGTCCGCGGCGCGTTCCGAGCCAAACGACCTCGACCGAGCTTGCGCGCAGCAGACGCGCCAGCGCCAGCGCCGGAAACACGTGACCCCCGGTGCCTCCGGCCATGATGAGCGCCGGTCGATCGGGTGGCAGCCTCACGCCTCGGCCTCCCTGGGGGAGCGCTCGCGGGTGGTTGCCGCGCCGCGCGCGCTGGCGGTCGCCTCGTGATATACGCGCAGCAACAGGCCCACCCAGGCGAGCGTCACCGTCAAACTGGAGCGCCCATAGCTCATGAGCGGCAGCGTCAATCCCTTGGTGGGCAGCACCCCCATGTTGACGCCGATGTTGATGAACGCCTGAATGCCCAGCCAGAGCCCGAATCCGGCGGCGAGGTACGCCGGGAACTTCAGGCCGTTGTTGGCCGCGAGGCGCGCGATGAAGAAGGCGCGCCACACCAGCGCGAGAAACAGGCCGAGGGTCGCCAGCGCGCCAGCCAGACCGAGCTCCTCCGCGAGCACCGCGAACAGAAAGTCCGTGTGCGCCTCCGGCAGGTAGAAAAGCTTCTGCACGCTGTCGCCCAGGCCCACGCCGAACCAGCCGCCGCGGCCGATCGCAATGAGCGACTGGGTGAGCTGGAAGCCGCTGTTGAACGGGTCGGCCCACGGGTCGATGAAGGCGGTGAGGCGCCGCACGCGATAGCTCGAGCTCATGGCAATCAGGGCAAGCGCGGCTGCGGCGATCAGCGTCATCGCCAGGACGTAGCGCACGCGCGCTCCCGCCAGGAACAGCAGGCCGAAGCCGGCCGCGAACAGCACCGTGGCCGCGCCGAAGTCCGGCTCCGCGAGCAGCAGCCCTCCGGCGCAGGCCGTCAGTGCGAGCGGCTTGAACAATCCGCCGAAGGAGCCGCGCAGCTCCTGCTCCTTGCGCACGGCATAGCTTGCGAGGTAGATGAGAATGAACACGCGCGCCAGCTCGGAAACCTGGAAGCTGATGCCGGTCACCTTGAGCCAGCGTCGGCTCCCGTTCACGGTGTGACCCAGCCCCGGTACGAGCACCAGAAACAGCAGCACGAACGCGGCGATGAGCAGTGGCACGGCGAGCTTCTCGAGCCGCTCGGTGGGCACCAGCAGCACGAGCGCCGCGGCCGCGGTGCCGATCACGGTCAGCACGAGCTGCCGCGCGAGGTAGAAGAACATCTCGCCGTTCTCCTGGCTCGCGATCGAGATCGAGGCCGAGGTCACCATCACCAGCCCGAGCAGCACGATCGCGAGCACCAGAGCCAGCGTGACGGTGTCGATGCGCAGGCCGCCGCGACGCTTGCCCGAGCGCGCGTAGGTCAGGCCCCAACCGTCTGCGATCGATGTCATGCGGCGAGCTCCCGCACGGCCTGCGTGAACACCCTGCCGCGATGGGCGTAGTCGCGGAACATGTCGAGGCTTGCACAGGCCGGAGACAGGAGCACGGTGTCGCCGGGCCGGGCTGCACGTGCCGCCGCAAGCACCGCCTCCTCGAGCGTGTCGCAGCGCTCGAGGGTCGAGATCCCATTCAGCACGCGACCGATCGCCTCCCGGTCGCGGCCTATCAGCACTGCGTGGCGCACCTTGCCGCGAAACGCGGCCGCGAGCGGTGTGAAGTCCTGCTGCTTGCCCTCGCCTCCGAGAATCGCAACCAGGGGGCCTGCCATGCCGGACACCGCAGCGATCGTCGCACCGACGTTCGTGCCCTTCGAGTCGTCGACGTAAGTGACCCCGCCCACCTCGGCAATCCATTGGGAGCGGTGCGGTAGCCCCGAGAAGCTCTTCAGCTCCGCAAGCATCGCGTCGGTCGGCAGGCCGACGGCCTCCCCGAGCGCAAGCGCCGCGAGCGCATTCGCGGTGTTGTGCAACCCCTGGAGCCGCAACTCGCGCAGTGGCAGCAGCGGCTCGTTGCGGCGCGTGATCCAGCTATCGAGCGAAGCGGCGCGATTCGCCGCGCCGCTCGCGATCGCAAAATCGGCCGCACTGGTGGCGCGCAGCGAGAAGCTGAGTGTCGCTTGACCCGGCAGCGGCATTGCCACGACGAGCGGATCGTCGAGGTTCACGATGGCCGTGTCGCATCTTGCGAAGATGCGGGCCTTGGCGGCGGCGTAGTCCGCAAGGGATGCGTAGCGATCCAGATGATCGGGCGTCACGTTCAGCACGGTCGCGGCCTTCAAGTCGAGCGAGCGCGTGGACTCGAGCTGAAAGCTCGAGAGCTCCAGAACGTAGAGCTCGGTGCGCTCGGGATCGCGCTGCGAGGCGGTCAGCAGATCGAGCGCGGGATCGCCGAGATTCCCCCCGACCCGTACCCTGAGCCGCGCTCTCTCGGCCATGCGTCCGACGAGCGTGGTCACGGTGCTCTTGCCATTCGTGCCGGTCACACCGACGACGGGCGCATCGGCTGCGAGCGCAAAGAGCTCGATGTCCCCGACGATATCGAGCCCCCGGCGCCGCGCCTCGTTGAAGAACGGATCCGAGAGCGAAAGCCCGGGCGAGACGACGACATACACGGCCTGATCGAGCAATCCCGGATCGAGCCCGCCCAGGCGCGTGGGAATGTCGGGATCGAGCGCCCTGAGTCGCTCGAGCTCGGGCGGCGCCGCGCGCGTATCGGTCACTGCGATGCGCCAGCCCCGTGCGCGCAAGTAGACCGCGCAGGAGTAGCCCGTGCGGCCGAGCCCCGCAATGACTGCCACCGAGGCCTTGGTGCGGATCTCGTTCATCTGAGCTTCAAGGTCGCAAGCCCGATCAGCACCAGCAGCAAGGAGATGATCCAGAACCGCACGATCACCTTGGGCTCCGCCCAGCCCTTGAGCTCGAAGTGATGATGGATCGGAGCCATGCGAAAGATGCGTCGGCCCGTGAGCTTGAAGGAGCCCACTTGCAGGATGACGGATGCGGTCTCGAGCACGAACACCCCGCCCATGATGAGCGTGACGACCTCCTGACGTACGATGACGGCAATGACCCCGATCGCCGCGCCGATCGCAAGCGCGCCGACATCGCCCATGAAGACCTGTGCGGGGTAGGTGTTGAACCACAGGAATCCCAGACCCGCACCCGCGAGCGCCGAGCAGAAGATCAGGAGCTCCCCGGCGCGCGGCACTGCCGGGATCGCCAGGTACTCCGCGTACACCGAGTTGCCGCTCGCGTAGGCAAAGACGCCGAGCGCCGCTGAGACCAGCACCGCTGGCATGATTGCCAGTCCGTCGAGCCCATCCGTGAGGTTCACGGCGTTGCTCATGCCCGCGATCATCAGGTAGGCGATCAGAATGAAGCTCACCGCCGAGAGCGGCTCGGCGAAGCGCTTCACGAACGGCAGGTACAGAGTCGTCTCGGAGGGCACCTGCGCCATGTAGTAGAGCGTTGCGGCGGTGGTGAGACCCGCCACGGACTGCCAGAAGTACTTCCAGCGCGGAACGAGGCCGCGTGAGTTGCCCACGACGAGCTTCAGATAGTCATCCAGGAAGCCGATGAGCCCGTAGGCGAAGGTCACCCCGAGCACGGTCCAGACGAAGCGGTCGCGCAGGTTCGCCCAGAGAAGCGTCCCCACCAGCAACGCAGTGAGAATGAGCGTCCCGCCCATCGTCGGCGTGCCGGCCTTCGGCAGATGCGACTTGGGTCCGTCCTCGCGCACGACCTGCCCGATCTGATAGCGCGAGAGCTTCGTGATCATCAGGGGACCGAACAGCAAGGAGAAGCCGAGCGCCGAGATCGCCGCGAGGATGGCGCGCAAGGTGAGATACGAGAAGACGTTGAAGCCGGAGTAAAGGCCGATCAGCCGCTGAGTGACCCAGTACAGCATGGTTACTCGCCTCGGCCCGTCTCTGCAGTTGGAGCGCCGAGCAGCGCCGCCACGACACGCTCCAGGCGATTGACGCGCGAGCCCTTGATCAGCACACACGCATCGGGCGTCAGCGCTTCCCCGAGCGCGCGCGCGAGAGACTCGGTATCGGGGTACCACTTCGCATCGGTCCCGAAGCTCTCGGCTGCCAGCTGCGCGAGCTTTCCGGTCGCAAACAAGCGCTCGATGCCGCGCTGGCGCGCGAACTGTCCGATCTCCGTATGGCTGGTCTCGGCGAAGGCGCCGAGCTCGGCCATGTCCCCCAGCACCACCCATTTGCGTCCCGCGAGCTGCGCCAGCACCTCGATCGCGGCCCGCACCGAGCTCGGATTGGCGTTGTAGGTATCGTCGATCAGCCAGGCACCGCCACGGGCGCGCTTCAACTGCAGACGCCCTTGCACGGCGCTCATGGTGGCGAGGCCCGCGCGGATCTGCTCGAGACTGGCGCCCGCGGCGGATGCGGCTGCGGCTGCGGCCAGAGCGTTCGTCACGTTGTGACGACCGGCCAGCCGCAACTCCATCGGCACGCTTCCGTGCGCCCACTCGAGCGTGAATTGCGTGCGAAACTCCCCGGCGACGATCTCGGCGCGAAGGGCGCGCGCCCGGAAGTCCGCTTGCGCCTCGATGCCGAAGGTGATGACGTGCGCGCGGGTGAGGCCGCGCCAGAGCGAGAAGAACTGGTCGTCGGCGTTGAGAACGGCGACTCGGTCGGCGGGGAGTCCTTCGACCATCTCGCCCTCGGCGCGCGCAGCGCCTTCGAGGCTGCCGAAGCCCTCGAGGTGCTCGGCGCCGGCATTCGTGACGAGGCCGATCGTCGGTTGGGCGAGGGCGACGAGCGCTGCCACCTCGCCTGCGCGATTGGCGCCGATCTCGATCACCGCAAAGCGATGCGTCGGCTCCAAGCGCAGCAGCGTGAGGGGCACGCCGATCTGATTGTTGAGATTGCCGCGCGTTGCGAGGCAAGCGCCCGCGCGTCCGAGGATCGCCGCAAGCATCTCCTTCACGGTCGTCTTGCCGTTGCTGCCCGCCACCCCGATGACCGGAATCTCGAATTGCGTGCGCCACTGGTGCGCTGCACGCGCCAGCGCGGCCTCCCCGCTCGACACGACGATCCGGGCGAGGCGCGTGCCGTCGGCCACCTCGACCACCGCTCCGGAGGCACCCGCCTGCTCGGCCGCACCGAGGAACTCGTGCCCGTCGAAGCGCGGACCCTTCAGAGCGACGAACAGCTCCCCGGAGCGCAGCGTACGCGTATCGGTGGAGACCGAGGTGTAGGGGCGGTCGGCCCCTTCGAGCCGACCGCCGCAGGCCCGCGCAAATTCCCCTAGCGTGCGCGCCATCATGCCTGCCCCTTCGAACCTTCGAGCCATGCGCGTGCGACGGCCTGATCGCTGAAGGGCCGGCGCTCGCGACCGACGAGCTGGTAATCCTCGTGCCCCTTGCCGGCGATCAGCACGACATCTCCGGGCGCACAGGCCGCGAGCGCATCGCGAATCGCTGCCGCACGGTCGTGCTCGATCCTCACCCTCGCGTCCGAGCCGATACCCTCGAGGATCTCCGCGACGATGTGCCGCGGGTCCTCGGTGCGCGGATTGTCGTCGGTCACGATGATCTCATCGGCCAGCTCGCGCGCCGTGCGCCCCATCATGGGCCGCTTGCCGGGATCCCGATCGCCGCCACAACCGAACACCGCGCGCAACGTTCCACTGCAGTGTGCGCGCGCGGCACGCAGCGCATTGGCGAGCGCATCGGGTGTATGCGCGTAATCGACGATCGCGAGCACGCCGCGGGCCGGCCCGATCTTCTCCATGCGCCCCGGAGGCGCCACACAGGAGACGAGCGCCGCGGCCGCCCTCGCGAGCGGCACGTCCTCCGAGAGGAGCACACCGAGCACCGTGAGCGCATTGTCGGCGTTGAAATCCCCGATCAAAGGCAGCCGCACCTGCGTGGTGCCCCAGCTCGAGGCGATGGTGAGGCCGAGCCCCTCGGGCTGCGCTTCGACGCGCCGCGCGCAGACGTACTCCGCCCCATGTGCGGCCGCCCACTGCGCGCCGCTCGCGCGCCGCGCAGTGACGACCAGCCGCCCGGGCCTGCCCGCAAAGCGCTGCGCGAGCTCGAGCCCGAACGCATCATCCACGTTGATGATGCGAGCAGCCACGTCGCGCTCGAACAGGCGCATCTTGGCCGCGCCGTAGGCTGCCATCGAGCCATGGAAATCGAGGTGATCGCGCGTGAGATTGGTGAACGCTGCGGCACGGAACCGCACCGCATTGACCCGTCCCTGCTCGAGCGCGTGCGAGGACACCTCCATTCCAACGCATTCGGCTCCGAGCGAGCGCAAGTGGGCGAGCTGCCGATGTACGGTCACGACATCGGCAGTGGTGAGTCCGAAAGACTCGATGGCGCCAGGCAGTCCCGCGCCGAGCGTGCCGATGTACCCGGCGGTGCGTCCGAGGATGGTGAGCGCCTGGGCGAGCAGATACGCGGAGGTCGTCTTGCCGTTGGTGCCCGTGACGCCGGCCACCGCCAGGAACTGCGAGGGCTCACCGAAGAAGCGATCGGCGATCGTCCCGGCATGCTCGGCGAGACCCGGCACGCTTGCGAAGAGCACAACTCGATTGCGCGCGGCGGCCCGTGCTTCGCGCAGCGACTCATCCGCCCCTTGCGGCTCGTAGAGAATGGCGCGCGCGCCCGCGGCGATCGCCTGGCCAGCGAAGGCGAGCCCGTGATGGCGCGCACCCGGACAGGCGAGAAACAGGCTGCCCGGCTCGACCGAACGGCTGTCGAGGGTCACGTTGGTCACCTGAATGTCGGCCGGCAGATCGAGCAGACCCACCGTCAGACGAGCGAGGGATGATGCACCTTGCGCGCTCATCGCCGCGCCACCGTGCGCGAGCCACGCGATGCGTACGCTCGCACCGGTTGCTCGTCGGCGGGCACCGCGATGGGTTCGTCGGGCGGCACGCCAAGGAGGCGCAGCGCCCCGCCAACCACCGCCGCGAAGACCGGCGCCGCGACATCCCCGCCCATATGAAGACCCGCACTGGGCTCGTCGATCACCACCGCGGCGGCCAGCCGCGGACGCGTGGCCGGGGCGACGCCCGCGAATACCGACATGTAGAGATTGGTCGAGTATCCCCCGCCCGTCGCCTTCCAGGCAGTTCCCGTCTTTCCAGCCACGCGATAGCCCGGAATCGCGGCCTTCAGGCCCGTGGCTCCTTCGGCGGTCACCACGGACTCGAGCATCCCGATCAGCTCGCGGCAGACTTGCTCATCGAGCACGCGGGTCCCGGCGGCCGGCTGATCGAGCCGTAACAGCGAGACCGGTCGGTTGATCCCGAGCGCCCCGATCGTTGCATATGCGTGCGCAAGCTGCAGCGGCGTGACCGAGATACCGTAGCCGTGGGACATGGTCGCGATGCCGGTCGGGCGCCAGTGCGAGTACCCGCTCAGCAACCCCGCCGATTCCCCGGGAAAGCCGCTGCCCGTCAACCGCCCGAAACCCACGCCGGTGAGCGTCGCCCACATGAGCTTGGGATCGAGCGAGAGCGCGATGTGCGCCATCCCGACGTTGGAGCTCTTTGCGAGAATGGTGGCAATGTCGATGCGCCCGAGGCTGCCATGCTCATCCTCGAAGATGCGTGAGCCGACCTTGATGAAGCCCGGCGAGGTATCGATGATGCTGCGATCGTTGTAGCGGCCCGAGGCAAGTCCAGCCGCGACGAAGAACGGCTTCATCGCCGAGCCTGGCTCGAGAATGTCGGTCGCCGCGCGGTTGCGGTAAGCGTCCAGCTCGATCTGCTCGCGATCGTTCGGATTGAACGCAGGCTGGTTGACCATCGCGAGCACTTCGCCGGTGGCCACGTCGATCACGACCAGCGAGCCGGCGCGCGCACGCTGGTCGCGCACGGCACGCTTGAGCTCGCGATACGCGAGATACTGCAGCCGCAGATCGAGCGAGAGCATGAGATCGTGCCCGGGACGCGCGGGACGAATGCTGTCCACGTCCTGCACCACGCGACCGTAGCGGTCCTGGATCACGCGCTTGACGCCATCCTCGCCCGCCAGCCAGTGCTCGAAGGCGAGCTCCAGGCCCTCCTGCCCGGCATCGTCCACGTCCGTGAAGCCGAGCACCTGTCCGGTCACCTCCCCGGCGGGGTAGTAGCGCTGGTACTCGCGGGCGAGGTACACACCCGGGATGTCGAGCGCGTTCACACTGCGGGCCTCGGCAGGCGTGCGATGACGGGCGACATAGAGAAATTCGCGATCCAGGTTGCTGGTCACGCGCCGGGCGAGATCCTGAGCGCCCATGTGCAGCACGGTTGCCAGGCGGGGAATCTGATCGGTCGCCAGCACGAGCTCTTTCGGGTTGACCCACACCGAATCCACCGGCGTGCTCACCGCGAGCGGCTCGCCGAAGCGGTCGGTGATCATCCCGCGGTGCGCAGTGATGCTCACCACACGCGAGAAGCGCGCATCGCCCTGGCTCGACAGGAATCCATGATCCACCAGCTGCAGATTCACCGCGCGCCAGAGCAGACCGCAAGCGGCGCAGGCGAGCACTCCGAAGGCGAAGTGGGCCCTCAGGCGGAACGAGCGCGGTGGATCCGCCGGTTGCGCGGCGCGAGGCGCCGCGGCCGACCTGGAGCCGTCACGCCTGCGACGCAGGCCGAAGCCCAGGGCGCTGCCCTTGCCGCGCGCTGCGCCCGGGGATCTCCTCATGGCGAGACCAGCCTGATGTCCTGCGGCGGGGGGGTGCTCATGTGCAGCTTGGTGCGCGCGACGTTCTCGACGAAGGCATGCGTGGACCAGGCGCTTTGCTCGAGCTGGAGCTGACCCCATTCGATGTCGAGATTGTCGCGGCGCGCATCGAGCGCCTCGAGCTGCACGAACAGCTCCCGCGCGCGGTGCCGGCAATAGATATCGGCAGCCGCCGAGGCCAGCACCGCGACCCAGAGCAGCGGCACGGCGAAAGCGAGGGTGCGGCGGCTGACGCCAGTGAGAATTGCTCCGGAGGACATCATCACGGGAGCCTCTCGGCGGCGCGCAGCAACGCGCTGCGAGCTCGCGGATTGCGATGCGCCTCCGCACGCGAGGGCCGGGTCTTGCGGCCAATGAGCTGCAGGGACGGCCGCGCCTCGAGCGGCACCGCAGGTCGGCCGGCGAACTGCGGATCGCCCTTCGAGGCGCGCTTGAAGAAGCGCTTGACCACCCGGTCTTCCACCGAGTGGAAGCTGATCACCACCAGCCGGCCACCGGGGGCGAGCACGTCCACGGCAGCGGCGAGTCCGCGCTCGAGCTGGCCGAGCTCATCGTTCACATGGATGCGCAGCGCCTGGAAGGTGCGCGTTGCGGGGTGCCTGCCGCGCTCGCGCGTGGGCACCGCCCGGGCCACGAGCGCTGCCAGCTCCGCGGTGCTCGTGAGCGGACGCTTGCGCCGCGCCTCGACGATCGCGTGCGCCACGCGCCGGGCAAAGCGCTCCTCTGCGTAGGCCTCGATCACTTCGCGAATCTCGTCGACGCCCGCCCGAGCGAGCCAGGCAGAGACGGGCTCGCCGTGTGTCGGGTCCATACGCATGTCGAGCGGGCCGTCCGCGCGAAAGCTGAAGCCGCGGAGTGGGTCGCCGAGCTGCGGCGATGAGACACCGAGGTCGAAGAGCACGCCACGGCATGCGCGCCCGTGCGCATGCGCCGGCACCAGCTCGCGAAGATCCGAAAACGGCGCGTGGACGAGCGTGAGGCGCATCTCGTCCGCGAAGCGCCGCCGGCCGGCCTCGATGGCCTGCGGATCCCGATCGATCGCGAGCACACGGCCCTGCGCACCCAGGGCCTCGAGAATCCGTGCCGTATGACCGCCGCGCCCGAACGTCGCATCGACATAGTACCCACCCGTCTCGACGGCCAGAAGAGCCAGTGCCTCGTCGACGAGCACCGGCTCATGCGCGTGCTTCTCCCCGTTATCGAACACCGGCGCTCTGAGCGCCGCGCCTACAGCGCGAGCGAGTCGAGCAACGATGGCAAATCAGTCGTGGCCTCCTCACTCTTGAGCCAGAAACTGCGCTGCTCGTACCAGCGCGTCTCGTCCCACAGCTCGAAGCGGTTGCCTTGACCGATCAACATTGCCTGACGCTGCAGCCCTGCGAATTCCCGCAGCTCCGGCGGCAGCAAAACCCGTCCATGCCCGTCGAGCTCCACGTCGGTCGCATGCCCCACCATCAGGCGCTGGAGCCGCCGCGCCTGGGCGTGCAAGCTCGGCAGGCTCATGAGCTTGCGCTCCGTCTGCTCCCAGTCGGGCAAGGGATAGATGAGGAGACACTGATTGCGGTCCACCGTGACCACCAGCTTGCTCTGCGCCCGCTCCTGGATGGCTTCCCGGTACCGGGTGGGCATGACCATCCGGCCCTTCTCATCCAGGGTGACTTTTGTTGCACCGCGGAACACGAGGTTTGGGGCGTCAACGCCCACTTCCCCCCACTATTTCCCACTTGCCGCCACTATAGGAATCGGCGGCACGCTATGTCAATTGCAGATGTGAGAAATTCGTCGCAATCACAAAGACTTATGTCGAACCGCGGGTCTCGGAGGGGTACTTTCGTTAGCAATCAGATGCTTGCCGAAGTGATCTCATACAGTAGCTGAGCCTGATCGAGGCTGTTCGGGTCGATCAGAGCGGGAGCCGGCCTGTAAGCCGGGTTCTGTCGAGGGCAATCATTCCTCTGGGACCCGCGTCGCCGCGGGCCTCGAGCGGCCTACCCGGAAGCGCGTGCGGAGCGCCGCTGCGCCCTCGCAAGAGGGCGCTGCTTCCCTATTTGGCCTTGCTTCAGGTGGGGTTTGCCGTGCCGTCAGTGTTGCCACCGACGCGGTGCGCTCTTACCGCACCGTTTCACCCTTGCCGGTCCACGCCGTGTGGCGTGGACTTGGGCGGTTTACTTTCTGTTGCACTTTCCGTGGGCTCGCGCCCCCCAGGCGTTACCTGGCACCTTGTCCGCCGAAGCCCGGACTTTCCTCCACCTCCCCGAGCCTGCGCCCGTGAAGACAGCGATTGCCCGGCCGGCTCCCTCGTGCACGATATCGTCGCGCACGCGCGTACTCAATGCCTCGATGCCCCAAATGCCTCAAATGCCTCAGATGCCTCGATCCCCCGCTCCGCGGGTGATCTCGAGCGCCACAGCGTAGGCCTGCTTGCGGGTGGCGCCCGTGAGCTGCGCGGCGAGGGCGGCGGCCTTGGCGGGCGGAAGCTCTCTCGAGAGCAGCTCGACGGTGCGGCGCAGCTCGGGCAAGTGCGCGTTGCCGCCTGCCTCTGGCGCCCCCTGAACGATGATCGTGAGCTCACCGCGCCTGAAGGTTTCCTCCTGCAGCGCGCGCGCCGCGAGCTCACCGAGGGTTCCCCGGTAGATCGTCTCGTGAACCTTTGTGAGCTCGCGTGCGACCGCGGCGCGACGCTCGGAGCCGAATGCTGTTGCCAAGTCAACAAGCGCCGCCCCGATGCGATGCGGCGCCTCGAAGAACACCAGCGTGCGCGGCTCGGTGGCGAGCGCCTGCAGGCATCTCAGCCGCTCGCGCCCGGTGGCCGGCAGGAAGCCCTCGAAACAGAATCGGTCGGTCGCAAGAGCGGCCGCGGCCAGTGCGGCGGTGATGGCGGATGGCCCTGGAATCGGTCGCACCTCGATCCCCGCAGCGGCGGCGCTGCGCACCAGCAGGGAGCCGGGATCGGACAGCACGGGTGTGCCTGCATCGCTCACCAGGGCGACGATCGCTCCGGCGCGCAGCCGCTCGAGCAGCTCGGGCACGCGACGTGCCTCGTTGTGCGCATGCAGCGACACGAGGGGCCTGGAGAGGCCGAGCGCTTGCAGCAACCCGAGCGTGCGCCGCGTGTCCTCGGCCGCGATGACGTCGGCATTCGCGAGGGACTCGCGCGCACGCGCGCTCAGATCGCTCAAGTTCCCGATTGGCGTGGCGATGATGTCGAGCCTTCCCGAGCGCGGAGGCGTGGGATGGGACTGCATGACCCCTCGCAACCTACCTGCAGCGTGTGCGGATATAATTCTGGTTCCGACGCATCCTGCCCGCTTGGGAGTGGTCGTTCAACCGATGTTCCACGGACGAATTCTCGCGGTCACGATTGCCGCGCTCGCGACGCTGCTTGCGGCCTGCTCGCTCACGTCTCCTGCGAGCCAAGCCCCCCCGCCACCCGAGCGGGCGCCGAAGGCGCAAGCACCCGCTGCCGGGACGGATCTCACGCACCGCCAGGGCGCCGGCACGGAGGGCCACGCCGTTGCGCCGCAGCCCCTCGGGCCGCAGGTCGCGCTGCTGCTGCCGCTCACCGGCCGGGAGGCCGAGGCGGCCGCAACCGTCCGTGACGGCTTTCTCACCGCCTATTACGTCAGTGCAACCGCCGGGCGTCCGCGCGTTCGCATCTACGACACCGGCGACAAGAGCATTGCGGAGGTGCTCGGGCAGGCCACCTCCGATGGCGTGAGCTTCATCGTCGGTCCTCTCACGCGCGAGGAGGTGGCCGCGGCAGCCGCGCTGCCGGGAACTCATCCGCCTGTGCTGGCGCTCAACTTCCTGCCCGCGCAGGAGCAGGCTCCGAGCGGCTTCTATCAATTCGCGCTGTCGCCCGAGGATGAGGCACGCGCAGCGGCCCGGCGCGTGCTCGCCGACGGACATCGCCAGGGTGTGGCGCTGGCTCCGCTCGGGGAGTGGGGAACACGCGTGCTCGCGGCATTCTCGCAGGAGCTCACCGCAGGTGGAGGAACGCTGATCGACACGGCGCGGTTCGACCCCGCAGCGTTCGATTTTGCGCCCGCGGTCATGCAGGCTCTGGGCATCGATCAAAGCAACGCGCGCTTCGAGCTGATCAAATCCATCATCGGGGGCAAGCTGGAGTTCCAGCCGCGTCGCCGCGGCGACATCGAATTCATCTTCCAGGCGAGCCAGGCGCCCGCCGCACGGCTGCTGCGCCCGCAGATCAGGTTCTACCTGGCGGGTGACATTCCTGCGTACGCCACCTCCGAGGCGTTCGAGCCCGACTCCACCGCGAATCAGGATCTCGATGGACTGAATTTTCCGGAGATGCCCTGGACGCTCGGTAGCGGACTCGCCGACAGTGTGCGCCTTGCCGCTCGCAGTGCGTGGCCGGTGGACGGTCCTCCGCGCGATCGGCTGTTCGCCTTCGGGTTTGATGCCTACCGCCTGCTCGCCGCATTGCGCGCCGCGCCACCAGGCACAACCGCCGCACAGACCGGAATGCCCGTGGATGGCCTCACGGGCGAGCTCAGCATCGATGCGGGTGGGCGCGTTCGCCGCGAGCTCGAATGGGCGCAGTTGCGCAACGGACAGCCGCACCTGCTTGCCCAGCCCGGGACGAGCTCCGCGCCCGTCGCGAACACTTCCCCGGAAGCCGGCCGGTGATGGACCGCCGCGCTCTGGGCGCCCAGGCGGAGAAGGTCGCGGCCGAGTACTTGGCTGCCCAGGGGGCGGAGCTGCTTCTGAAGAATTACCGGCGCCGCCTGGGTGAGCTCGACCTGGTCGCGCTGCATCGGGGTACGCTCCTGATCGTGGAGGTGCGAACCCGCTCGAGCGCTGCGTACGGAGGCGCGGCGGCGAGCATCGATGGCCTCAAGCGCCGGCGCATCGTTCGGGCCGCTCAGCAGCTGCTGCAGCAACGTCGCGACCTTGCGCGGCTACCGGTCCGGTTCGATGTGGCCGTGGTCTCGCAGCTCTCCGCGGCGCAGCCCGCCGTGGAGTGGATTCGGGGCGCGTTCGAGGCCTGAGCGGCTACTTCACCACCTTGAGCTGCGGGCGGCCCCTGCCGCCTTCCTCGGCCCCGGTGGTCGGACGGGTGGGCGGATCAGGACCCATATCCTGCTCCGAGAACACCATGCCCTCGCCCGTCTCGCGCGCATAGATGCCGAGCACGGCGCCGACCGGAAACCGTACGTGCTGAGAAACCCCCGAGAAGCGCGCATCGAGCTCGATCCAATCGTTGCCCAGATTCAGCCGCTGAGCCGCGTTGAAGCTCACGTTCAGGACGATCTTGCCGTCCTTGGCGTAGGTGCGCGGCACGTCCACGCCGGCGCGCTCCACGTCCACGATGATGTGGGGGGTGTGTCCGCTGTCGGTCATCCACTGGTGCATGGCACGCAGCAGATAGGGTCGTTTGGGTCTCACGGAGCTCTCGGGCACGGTAGCGCGCTCAGAACGCTCGCATTTCCTGTTCCACATCCGAAAGGCTATCGCGAAACGCGTGCCGCGAGAACACCAGACTCGAGTATTTGAGGATGGGCTGGCCCGCCTCGCGCGGCAGGTCCACTTCGTAATGTCCGAGGCGCCACAGAATGGGCGCGATGGTCGCATCGACGAGCGAGAACTCATCGGAGAGAAAGAACGGCTTCAACTTGAACAGATCCACGCTCTGCAGGATGGTGTCGCGCAGCATCTTCTTGAGCTTCAGAGCCTGCTTCTTGTCCGGCTCGTGCGCGATCTGCTGCGTGAGCCCGTACCAGTCGCGCTCGATGCGATACAGCGCGAGGCGAAACTGAGCCCGTGTGACCGGATCGACCGGCATGAGCGGGGGGTGGGGGAAACGCTCGTCGAGATACTCGATGATGACCCGGGAGTCATACAGCACGAGCTCGCGGTCCACGAGCGTCGGCACGCTGTGGTACGGATTCAGGTCGAGCAGATCCTCCGGCAGCTTGCCCGGCTCGACGTTCACGATGTCGATATCGATGCCCTTCTCCGCGAGCACGATCCGCGTGCGGTGGCTCCACGCATCGTTGGGCGCCGAGAAGAGCGTCATGATCGAGCGTCGGCTGGACACACGCGCACCCCCTACAAATCGCCCGCGCCCTAGTGCACGTCCTTCCAGTATTCCTTCTTCAGCAGCCAGGCGAGCCAGGTGAACAGGAGCAGGAACAGTACCACCCAGACTCCCAGGGCGCGGCGATGCACCTGCTCCGGTGCGCCCACGTAGTCGAGAAAGTTCACGAGGTCGCGCACGAAGCTCTCGTACTGCTCGCGCGTGAGGCTCCCGGCAACGACCGTCTCGAAATGATCGAACACCGGCTGCGTCGTGCCGGCAATCTGCTCGTTCTTGAACACGGCGCGCTTCAAGCCCTCGAGCGGGGAAAGCACGTCCGGCATCGCGGTGGTCGCAAGCGCCAGATTGTTCGCGCCCGTGGGTCTGGAAGGATCGATGTAGAACGTCGTGAGATACTGGAACAGGTAATTGACCCCACGCTCCTGAGCGATGAGCGACAGATCGGGCGGCTGCTTGCCAAACCAGCTCTCCGCATCCGCCGGAGGCATCGGAGTGGTGATGTAATCCGTCGCCTTGCGCGTGCCCGGCACGAGGTATTGCTGCAGGAGCTTGGGCGGAATCTCCAGATCCTGACCGAGGCGCGAGTAGCGGATGTACTTCAGGGAGTGGCAGCCGTTGCAGTAGTTGAGGAAATCCCGAGCGCCGCGCTGCAGCGAGGCGAGATCGGTGACGGAGTTGCCCGCTTTCCAGGACTCCCAGTCCGAGCCGAAGCCCTGACCCGATTCCTGTGCGAGCGCAGCTCCGGCCGCCAGCAGGCCGAGACACAGCGCCAAGGCGGCGCAGAAGCGGCTTCCCGTCCTGATCACGGCGATGTGCTTCATGGGGACTTCACGCGTGCGCATGGAAGGTCAGCCGCTCGGGGACGGGTTTCACGGGATCGATGCGCGTGTACCACGGCATCAGCACGAAGTAGGCGAAGTACAGGACCGTGCAGATCCGTCCCATCAGCACGTACAGGGGCTGCACTGGATGCAGTCCGACGTACACGAGGCCAATGAACGAGACGATGAAGAGCGCGAAGAATGTGCGCGACACCCAGCCCTTGTAGCGCATCGACTTCACCGGCGAGCGGTCGAGCCAGGGTAGAAGCAAATAGGCCACCACGGCGAGCAGCAGCACGAGCGCACCGAGACGCTGATTGGGAATTCCACGCAAGATCGCGTAGTACGGCGTCAAGTACCAGGACGGAGTGATCTCCGGAGGCGTGGACAGCGGGTTCGCCCCCTCGAAATTGGCGGGCTCGAGGAAATAGCCGCCAAAACTCGGCACGAAGAACACGACGATCGCAAACAGCACCAGGAACACCCCGACTCCGACGGTATCCTTGACCGTGTAATACGGATGGAACGGGATGCCGTCGAGGGGCTTGCCGTTGGCATCGAGCTTGTCCTTGATCTCGATGCCATCCGGGTTGCTCGAGCCCGTGCGCCGCAGTGCCACCAGATGCAGCATGACCAGCAGCAGCAAAGCGAGCGGCACGGCCGCGACGTGCAGGGCGAAGAAGCGATTGAGGGTCGCATCCGAGACGCCGTAGTCGCCGCGAATCCACAGCACGAGCCCGGCACCGATTCCCGGGATCGTTCCAAAGACGTTGATGATCACCTGCGCCGCCCAGTAGGACATGTTCCCCCACGGGAGCACGTAGCCGAAGAACGCCTCGGCCATCAGCGCGAAATAGATGAGCATGCCGATCAACCACAGCAGCTCGCGCGGTGGCTTGTAGGAGCCATAGAGCAGCGCGCGGAACATGTGCAGATACACGACGACGAAGAACGCCGACGCGCCGGTGGAATGCATGTAGCGGATGAGCCACCCGTAATCGACCTCACGCATGATGTACGCAACCGAGTCGAAGGCCGTCGCCTCGCCCGGCTTGTAGAACATGGTGAGAAAGATTCCCGTCAGCAGCTGGATCGCGAGCACGACCATGGAGAGGACGCCGAAGAAATACCAGAAGTTGAAGTTCTTCGGCGCGTAGTAGCCAACCAGCTGATCGGAGATGAACTCCTCGATCGGAAAGCGCTTGTAGAACCAGGCTCGGAGCCGCCCGGTCTTCACGGCGGGGGCTCCAGGGGGCTTTGCGACTACTGCCATACTTGCGGCCTCTTCACCGGCTCATGACTGATCGACGCCGATGACCAGCTTGTGGCCATCGGCAAGACTGTAGGGGGGCACCCGCAGATTCACCGAGGCGGGGGAGCCCTCGAACACCCGGCCCGCCATGTCGAACCGCGAGCCGTGGCACGGGCAAAGCCAACCGCCCGGCCAGTATGCACCGAGCTGCGGGTCGCGCGGCTCGAAATGCGCCTTGGGCAGGCAGCCGAGGTGCGTGCACGTGCCGATCAGCACCAGGTACTGCGGTACGCGGGAGCGCAGCAGATTCAGCGCGTAGGCCGGTTGCTCGGAATCGCTCGAATGGGGGTCCTTCAGCAGGGCGTCGTGACCGGAGAGGCTCGCCAGCATCTGCGGCGTGCGGTGCACGACATAGATCGGCTGCTTGCGCCACACGGTCGTGGCCATCTGCCCGGGCTCGAGCTTGGAAAGGTCGAATTCGGTCGGCAACCCGAGCGCTCGCGCGCGCTCGGAGGGAGTCCAGGAGCTCACGAAGGGAGCCGCGGTGAATGCGAGGCCCAGCGCTCCGGTCGCCGCGGTCGCCGCGACGAGCAGCTTGCGCCTGCTGTCATCGACGCCGAGATCCCCATCCCCAATCACACCGGCATCCGCCATCAAGCCGCTCCACATTCGGACATTCGCAAGCTCCTTGACCCTCGCTCGCGCGGCGCGAGGATGCTGAGATCCTGAGACTTGCGGGAGGCGTGCATTATACACGAGGCACGCGTAGCCTTCGGGGGGTGGGACTGCGCATCGACGGGCTCCCGCTACGTTCTCAACCTTCGATTGCCGCAGATCGCTCGAGCCGATGCAGATGACTCCAATCGCACGTGCATTGACGTTCGTCACCGCATCGGTGGTGAGCGGGCTGGCCCTGGCATTCGTGATCGTCGCCTGGCGCCCGGAGCTCATTCGCCGCTCCAGCCCGGAGGCAGCCCCGCCGCCCGCGCCGGCGGCGCCCGCTTCCCAGCCGGGACCGGCGCGGGTGACCTATGCCGATGCGGTTGAGCGAGCCGCCCCTGCGGTGGTGAACATCTTCACGGCGCGGATGGTCACCGAGCGCGTCGCTCCCTCACCGTTCGACCAGCTGTTCGGAGAGTCCTTCTTTCCTCGGTCCCGCCAGCGTATCGAGCGTACTCTGGGCTCCGGCGTCATCATCGATGAGCAAGGACACATCGTCACCAATCACCATGTCATCGCGAACGCCGAGGCCATCCGCGTCCAGCTCGCGGACGGGCGAACCGCAGATGCAACCATCGTGGGTCGAGATCCCGATACGGATCTGGCCGTTCTGCAGATCAATCTCAAGAACCTGCCGGTGATGCCTCTCGGGCGCTCGGATCAGCTGAAGGTCGGGGACGTCGTGCTCGCGATCGGCGATCCGCTCGGACTCTCTCAGACCGTCACGCACGGCATCGTGAGCGCGACCAGTCGCCAGCAGCTCGGCGTTGCGACGCTCGAGGACTTCATCCAGACCGACGCGCCCATCAACGTCGGCAACTCCGGTGGAGCGCTCATTGACACCAACGGTGAGCTGGTGGGCATCAACACCGCGATCGTGGCGAAGAACCTCGGTGTCGAGGGCATCGGATTTGCTATCCCCGTGAACATGGTGCGCGGCGTCGTGAGCGCGATCATCACGAACGGCCGGGTGGTGCGCGGCTGGATCGGAATCCGGCCGGAGGATCTGAGCGATGAACAGGCGGTGCAGCTCGGGCTCGCTCACGGCGGCGTGGTGGTGGCGACGATGTACTACGGAAGCCCCGCCGTGGAAGCCGGGCTCAGGCCGGGCGACCTCGTCAGCGAGCTCGACGGAGCTCCGGTGCACAGCGCCCAGGAGGTCATGGCGCGGATCGCCGGCCGCACGCCCGGCAGCACCATCCGCCTGAAGGGGCAGCGCGGCGAGACGCCATTCGATGTGCGCGTACGCGTGATGGAGCAGCCGCAGAACCAGTGAGCCGCGAGGGTAGATGGACATGCCAACACCGCTTGATGGCGCCAACCCCACCCGTCCCGAAGGTGGGGCGCCCCCTCGCGTAGAGCTGCGACGCTTTGCAGATCCGGCGGCGCTCGAGCAGGCGCTGACCGATCGCCTGGCGCGCGCGATCGAAAGTTCGGGCGGTGACGGAGCGCCCGCCGTCATGCTGTCGGGCGGTCATACGCCGCTTCCGGCTTATCGGGCGCTCGGGCAGCGCCGGCCGCGCCCGGGGCCAGGGCTCGTCGTCTTCTACTCGGACGACCGCTACGTCCCCTCGAGCTCCGACGCCAGCAACTATCATCAGAGCCGGCCTCTGGTCGATGCGCTCGGGCTGGCCGACGAGCAGCTCTTGCGCGTCAGAACCGAGCTGCCGCTCGACCAGGCGGCCGCCGATTACGATCGCAAGCTCACCGGGCTCGCGGCGCGCCGGCAGCGCTTCGGGCTCGGCCTGCTGGGCCTCGGCGAGGATGGCCACACCGCCTCGCTCTTCAATCCCCAAGATATCGCGCGAGCACGGGGCCAGCGCGCCATCTCGGTCCACCGGCCCGATGGGCGCGATGCGGTGAGCGTGACGCCCGAAGTGCTCGGCTGGATGGCCGAGCTGGTATTCGTCGTGGCAGGCGCCGACAAGCGGGCTGCGCTCGCAGCGCTGCTGGCCGCAAGCCCGACGCTCGCGGCCTGGCAGGCGGTGCGCGAGCGCCGCTCCTTCGAGGTCTGGACCGAGCCTGCCGCGTGCCCCACCGCCTGAGGGGGTCTCAGCTCGCTGCCGCCTTCACTTGCGAGGCTTGCCGCTGCGGCCCGCACGCGCGTGTCCAGCCGTGCGCATCCGCCCCGGGGTTGTGCCAGCTGCAGGGCTCCTCGCTGATCAATGCATCGGCCTGGGCCGGTCCCCAGCTGCCCGGCGCATATTCGTAGACCGGGGTCTGAGCGCGCAGCACGGGGTCCACGACCGCCCAGGCTGCCTCGACCTCGTCCTCGCGCGCAAAGAGCACCGCATCCCCGATCATCGCATCGCCGATCAGGCGCTCGTACGCATCCATCTCGTCGGCTTCGTGCCGGCTCACGAACAGCTCCACGTCGCGGCCCTGCATCGAAGGTCCAGGC
The DNA here is from genome assembly GCA_035524075.1 of Steroidobacteraceae bacterium. Lineage (GTDB taxonomy): Bacteria > Pseudomonadota > Gammaproteobacteria > Steroidobacterales > Steroidobacteraceae > JASHUC01. Next base: position 81,535 of record DATKPP010000029.1, read on the forward strand.
TGCTTGGCGTAGGCTCCGAGCGCGATGGCTACGTCGGGACCGACACGAAAGCGGAAGTAGTTCGGCTGCTCCGGGACCAGATCGCCAAAGACATTGGCCGGCGGGGCCCGCAGGTCCACCACGACTTCGGTCGCAGTGACAGGCAAGCACTTGCCGGCGCGCACATAGAAAGGAACCCCGCTCCAGCGCCACGAATCGATCGACAGTCGCACCGCGGCGAACGTCTCCACGCGCGAGTCGGGTGCCACCCCCCGCTCCTGCCGATACCCCGTGAACTGACCGCGAACGAGCCGGCTCGGATCCAGGGGGCGCATGGCGCGGAAGACCTTGACCTTCTCGTCGCGCAGCGCATCGCGCGCAAAGCGAACGGGCGGCTCCATGGCCAGAAAGGCGACCACCTGGAGCAGATGATTCTGAATCACGTCGCGGATCGCGCCGGCCTCCTCGTAGAAGCGCCCCCGACCCTCGACGCCGATCTTCTCGGCCATCGTGATCTGCACGCTGGCCACGTAGTTGCGATTCCAGACCGGCTCGAGAAAGGAATTCGCAAAGCGGAAGTACAGCAGGTTCTGCACCGGCTCCTTGCCGAGGTAATGATCGATGCGAAAGATGGCCGACTCGTCGAACACCTGATGCAGTGTTTGATTCAATGCCAAGGCGCTCTGCAGATCGCGGCCGAACGGCTTCTCGACCACCACGCGCGCACCCTTCGCGCAGCTCGAGGAGCCGAGCATGGTCACGACCTCGGGGAACATGCTCGGCGGAATCGCAAGGTAGTGCAGCGGATGGGTCGCCTGCCCGAGCGCCTGGCGCAGGGACTGAAACGTCTTCGGCTCGCGATAATCTCCGTCCACGTACTGCAGCAGGCGCAAGAGCCGCTCGGTTGCGCTCCGGTCGGCACGCGGCTCGAACTTGGCGAGGCTGTCGCGAACGCGCTCGACGAACTGCTCGCGCGTCCACCCCGCCCGGGCCACTCCGATCACCGGAACGTCCAGGCGGCCGCGCGCGGCAAGGTGGTACAGCGCGGGGTAGATCTTGCGGTAGCACAGATCCCCGGTGGCGCCAAACAGAACCACGGCATCCGATGGTTGTGGCATGACGGTCAGCGCTCCTGATGGCCCCCGAAGCCCAGACGCATGGCTGAGAGCACCTTGGCGGCGAACTCCCCACGCCCTCGCGAGTCGAAGCGGCTGAACAGAGCCGCGCTCAGCACGTACGCCGGAACGCCCTCCTCGATCGCGGCCTGCAATGTCCAGCGTCCCTCGCCCGAATCGGACACACGCCCCGCGAAGGAGGCGAGCTGCGGGTCGTGGGCGAGCGCCGCGGCGGTCAGGTCGAGCAGCTGCGAGGTGATGATGCTGCCGTGGCGCCAGACCTCGGTCACGGCAGCCAGATCGATTCGGTACTGGAACAGGCGCGGGTCGCTCAGCGGCGCAGTCTCCGCATCCGCCACCTGTTTCTCGAGGCCGATGTCGGCGTGCCTGAGCACGTTGAGGCCCTCGGCGTACGCCGCCATCAAACCGTATTCGATACCGTTGTGGACCATCTTCACGAAATGGCCGGCGCCGCTTGGGCCGCAGTGCAGATAGCCTTGCTCCGCGCTGCCGTGCCCGGCAGCCGGTGGCTGGCCGCCCGGCGACAATGTGGCGAAGATCGGGTCGAGAGCAGCCACCGTTTCGCGGTCTCCGCCGATCATCAGGCAGAAGCCGCGCTCGAGGCCGAGGACGCCCCCGCTGGTACCCACGTCCACGAAGCGGATCCCCGAGCGAGCAAGCTCGGCCGCGTGGCGCAGATCATCGTGATAATGGGAATTGCCGCCGTCGATCACGATGTCACCGGCTGCCAGGAGCGGCCTGAGGTCGGCGACGACCGCATCGACCACGTGCGCCGGGACCATGAGCCACAGGGCGCGCGGTGGACGCAACGCCGCCACCAGATCAGCGAGGGATTGTGCCCCGCGAGCGCCTTCTGCCGCGATCGTGCGCACGGCATCGCCCGAGTGGTCGTACGCGACGCACTCGTGCCCACCGCGCAACAGGCGCCGGACCATGTTGGATCCCATCCGACCCAAGCCGATCATCCCGAGCTGCATACTCGATCCTTTCGCGACCGCATGATGCGGCGACGCAACCGACGCGCCTACTGAAGCCCGAGTCCAAGATCGCACGCCGCCATCAGTTGGGCACGCGCTTGATCTGCGCGCCAAGCTGCGCGAGCTTCTCCTCGATGGCCTCGTAGCCGCGATCGATATGATAGATCCGCTCGATATCCGTGCGTCCCTGCGCCACGAGGCCTGCGAGCACCAGGCTCGCGGAGGCACGCAGGTCGGTCGCCATGACCGGAGCGGCCGTCAGGCGCTCGACCCCACGGATGATCGCCGTGTTGCCCTCCAAGCGGATCTCGGCGCCCAGGCGACGCATCTCGAGCATGTGCATGAAGCGGTTCTCGAAGATCGTCTCGATGATCGTCCCGACTCCGTCCGAGACCGCATCGAGTGCGGCGAACTGCGCCTGCATGTCGGTCGGAAAGCCGGGATAGGGAGCGGTGCGCACATCGATGGCGCGCGGCCTGCGCCCGCGCATGTCCACTTCCACCCAGTTGTCCCCGACACCCACCCGGGCACCCGCCTCCTCGAGCTTCACGAGCACCGCATCGAGATGGTCGGGGCGCGTGTTCTTGATGCGCACGTTGCCGCTCGTGATGGCTCCGGCCACGAGGTAAGTGCCGCTCTCGATGCGATCCGGAAGCACCTCGTAGCTCGTGCCATGCAGGCGCTCGACACCCTGTATCGTGACCTTGTCCGTTCCGGCGCCATGAATGTTCGCTCCCATTGCGATCAGGCACTGGGCGAGGTCCACCACCTCGGGCTCGCGCGCGGCGTTTTCGATGACGGTCTCACCCTCGGCGAGAGTCGCGGCCATCATGAGATTCTCGGTTCCGGTCACCGTGACGGTATCCAGCACCAGGCGCGTGCCCCGCAAACGCGCCGCGCGCGCGCGGATATAGCCGCCCTCGATCTGGATATCGGCGCCCATGGCCTGCAGACCCGCGACATGAATGTTCACCGGACGCGCGCCGATCGCGCATCCTCCGGGCAGCGAGACGTCCGCCCGCCCGAACTTCGCGAGCAACGGCCCGAGGACCAGGATCGAGGCGCGCATGGTCTTGACCAGCTCATACGGCGCGAAGCACTCGTGCAAGGTGGAGGCATCGACCTCGATCCGCATGCGCTCGTCGATGGTCACGCTGACACCCATGCGCCCGAGCAGCTCGATGGTCGTCGTCACGTCCTGCAGATGCGGGACGTTGGCGACGGTCAGCGGATCCTCGGTGAGCAGCGCGGCGGCGAGGATCGGCAGCGTTGCGTTCTTCGCCCCGGAGATTCGCACCTCTCCCTCGAGCGGGATCCCGCCGTGAATCTGCAGCTTATCCACCGGCCGCTCCACCGCGGCCCTCGAGCTCCTCCGGCGTGAGCGCCTCGATCGAGAGCGCGTGGATCTCGCGTCCCACGCGCGCTCCGAGAGTGCGATAGACGAGCTGGTGGCGGGCGATGGCGCGCCGGCCGGTGAATTGCGCGGCAACCACGCGCGCCTCGAAGTGCGTGCCGTCCGGGGATTGCACGTGCACCTGCGAGCCCGGGAGCCCGGCCCGGATGAGCTCTGCGACCTCGTGGGGATCCATGACCACAGCTTCCCATCGCGCTGCGCGCGAGCCAACGCATTGAATGGCACCCGGGTACAGGCGCCGCAGGTGGTGGGCGGCCTCACAAAAGTCGCGCCTTTTGCGAGCCGCAGCGAGCGTCGCGGCCGGATGCCCGATCGCGAGCTTGAGACTAGTTTAGCGGATATCATTGGGGCATGAGTGCGACCCCGGCCGACCCGTTGGACTCGCGCACCCTGCTCGCCGCAGCGCGCCGCGCCCTCGGCATCGAGGCGCAAGCGGTTCACGCGCTGCAGGAGCGCCTCGATGAGCGCTTTGCCGCAGCATGCCGGATCTGCCTCGCCTGTACCGGACGGGTGGTGGTCACCGGCATCGGCAAATCCGGCCACATTGCACGCAAGATCGCCGCGACCCTGGCAAGCACCGGCACACCCGCCCTGTTCCTGCACCCCGCGGATGCGGGTCACGGGGATCTCGGAATGATCACGCGCGCGGACGTGGCGCTTGCGCTGTCCAACTCCGGCGAGAGCGCCGAGGTGCTGCAGCTCGTTCCCCACGTGAAGCGACTCGGCGTGCCCTTGATCGCGATGACCGGCAATCCCGGCTCGGTGCTCGCGCGCCTTGCGAACGTGGTGCTCGATGTGAGCGTCCCGGAGGAGGCCTGTCCCTTGAATCTGGCACCGACTGCGAGCACCACGGCGAGCCTTGCAATGGGCGATGCGCTCGCGCTCGCGCTGCTCGAGGCGCGTGGCTTCACGGCGCAGGACTTCGCGCGCTCGCATCCCGGCGGAGTCCTCGGCCGGCGCCTGCTCCTGCGAGTCGCCGACATCATGCGAACGGGCGCGGATCTGCCGCGGGTGCGGCCCGAGATGCCCCTCGCCGAGGGACTGCTGCAGATGTCGCGCAAGGGTCTCGGCATGACCATCGTGGTCGACGACGAGGATCATGTGCTCGGGGTCTTCACCGACGGGGATCTGCGTCGCTCGCTCGATCGCCGCATCGATGTGCACGCTGCCACGATGCGCGAGGTGATGACGAGCCCGTGCAAGAGCATCGCGCCGCGCGAGCTGGCAGCCGACGGAGTGCATTTGATGGAGATGCACCGCATCACCGCGCTGCCCGTGGTCGAGTCTGGCAAGCTCGTCGGCGCATTCAACGTGCACGATCTGCTGCGCGCCGGAGTGATGTAGCCCATGAGGACCGTGCGGGCCAAGGTCGCGGCTCCCGCGCGCGTGCGCCTGCTCGTTCTCGATGTGGATGGCGTGCTCACGGATGGCCGCCTGTACTACGGCGCGCGCGGGGAGGTCCTCAAGGCCTTTCATGCGCGAGACGGGCACGGCATCCGCGCCCTGCGAATCGCGGGCATCGATGTCGCGGTGATCTCCGGGCGTCGCTCGCCGGCCGTGGCGCGCCGCTGCCGCGAGCTGGGAATCCGTCACCTCATCCAGGGCGCGGACGACAAGCTCACGGCATTCGCTCGGCTTGCAGCCCGTCTGAAGGTCCGGCCGGCCGAGTGCGCGTTCATCGGAGATGACGTGCCGGATGTTCCGCTGCTGCGGACCGTCGGGGTGTCCTATGCGGTCGCAGATGCTCATCCGGCCGCCAGGAAAGCCGCCCGGCATGCAACCTCGCTGCCGGGCGGGTGCGGTGCCGTGCGCGAGGTCTGCGATCGGCTCATTGCCACGACCGTGAAGGATGCGCGGTGATCCTCCGGGTGCTCCTGGGTGCTATCGTGGTGGGCGTCCTGGTCGCGGGGTGGCTCTTGCTCAACAGCGAGCAGAACGGCCCCGCGGTACCGGCCTCGGGCGCGGCCACGCAGAATGCCGGTTATTCTGCGCGGGGCGCCGTGCTCATCGAGACCGCCTCCGATGGCCGTCCCATGTACACGCTGCGAGCCGCCCGCATCCGGCAGGAGCCGGCATCGGAGATCACCACGCTCGATCAGGTGCAGATGCAGTTTCGCGACCACTCCGGAAACCTCTGGAATGGCCGCGCCGATCACGGGCGCGTCGTCGATCAAGCCTCGCAGGTCGAGCTCACGGGCGGTGTCGTGATCTCGGGGCTCGCGCCCGGAACTCGCGACCCCGTGCAGATCTCCAGCGACCGCTTCGATGTCGATACGCATGCGGAGATCGTGACCACGGACGACCCTGTCGTGCTCAGCTGGAACGGGCAGCTCGTGCACGCCGTCGGGCTCGTGGCCCATCTGAAGGAACAGCAGGTGACGCTGAAATCGGACGTGCATGGCCGGTATGTCCCGTAGTGGGCTGCAGGTGGCGCTCGCGCTCGCCAGCGTGGCGCTCGCCGGCGCGGGCGGGGCTGCCCCCCCTCACCCTCGCGGGAAGAGCGCACCTCCGCTCTTCAGCAAGACCGCTCCCATCTCCGTGGACGCCGCATCCTTTCAGTTGGACTACGCAACGCACCATCTCATCTTTCGCATGCCGGTCATCACCCAGAGTGACCTGCGCATCACGGCCCAGCGGGCCGACGCCACGGGTCTGGACTTCCAGAACAGCCAGTGGATCTTCAGCGGCGATGTGCACTTGAGCTCGCAGTATCGCGGGACGCTCGAATCGGACCAGGCCGTGGTGGAGTTTCGCGACAACCAGATGCAGAGCGCAGTTGCCACCGGGCACCCGGCGCGGTTCGAGCAGACCGACTCGGCGACGGGCGTGCTCGCGCGGGGGCATGCCGATAACATTCAGTACGCCGTTGCGGCCGGGACCATTCGCTTGACGACGGACGCGTGGCTCAAGTACGGAGACAACAACGAGGTCACCGCGCCGCAGCTCACCTACGACATCAAGGCGCAGAGGTTCGTGGGCCTCTCCTCCGGCCATCCCGGCCAGCGGGTACACCTGACGATCGTGCCGAAGAAGGCCCCGGCAAAGCCGCTTCCCCACGGGAGCTCACCCGCGCGCTCCGCGCCGGACACCACGCCGTGAGCACGCAGGCGCTTCGCGCACAGGGCCTCGCCAAGAGCTACAAGGGCCATGCCGTGGTTCGGGATCTGGCGCTCGAGGTGAGCCAGGGAGAGATCGTGGGTCTGCTCGGCCCGAACGGTGCGGGGAAGACGACCGCCTTCTACATGATCGTGGGATTGATCCCGTGCGATGCGGGGCGCATCCAGATCGGCGAGCGCGATGTGACGTTCCTTCCGATGCACCGGCGCGCCCAGCTCGGGATCGGATATCTGCCGCAGGAAGCCTCCGTCTTCCGCAAGCTCTCGGTGGAGGACAATGTCCTCGCCATACTCGAGACCCGCGAGGATCTCGACCGCGCGGCACGTGAGCTCAGGCTCGAGGAGCTGCTCGAGGAGCTGCGCATCGGCCATGTGCGCCGCACGCTCGGCCTGTCCCTCTCGGGCGGCGAGCGCCGGCGCGTCGAGATCGCCAGAGCGCTCGCTGCGGACCCCCGGTTCATGCTGCTCGACGAGCCGTTTGCGGGCGTCGATCCGCTCTCGGTGCTCGACATCCAGCGCATCGTGCGCGAGCTCACCAGCCGGGGGATCGGGGTGCTCATCACCGACCATAACGTGCGCGAAACCCTCGGGGTCTGCGACCGCGCATACATCGTGAACCAGGGAACCGTGATCGCCTCCGGATCTGCAGAAGAAATCCTTGCCAACCCCCAAGTCCGTGAGGTGTACTTGGGAGAGTCGTTCCGTCTCTGACGTTTGCAATCCGGGTGGAACTCTTTTAGTTTCAATGGTTTATACTGGGGTTCGCGACCCGCCGTGCAAAAAACATGCTAAAACCGTCTTTGCAGCTCAAGCTGGGGCAGCAACTGACGATGACCCCGCAGCTGCAGCAGGCCATCCGGCTCCTGCAGCTGCCCGCACTCGAGCTCCAGGCGCACATCCGCGAGCTGCTGGAAAGCAACGTGATGCTCGAGCCTGTCGAGGAGGCCGAGGCGCATGGCCCGACGGAGAGCGGCACCGAAGCACAGGCCGTCGAAGCCGAGCCGGTGACCGTGACGGCCGCCGCTCCGGAGGCCGCCGTCGAGGTCGTGGACGACCACTGGGGCGAGCACAGCGTCGGCCCCTCCGAGAACGCCTGGAACAGCGACGAGGAGGACCGCCAGCAGGAGTTCGCGGACTCCTCGGGTGAATCGCTCCAGGAGCACCTCCTCTGGCAGCTCGAGCTCGCGCGCCTCGATGCGCGCTCGCTCGCCATCGCACGCGCGATCGTCGACGCCACCAACGACGATGGCTATCTCACCGAATCGCTCGAGGAGATCGCGAGCACCCTTCGCCCCGAGATCGAGGTGGACGCCCCGGGCGTCGAGGCCGTCCTGCAGCGTGTTCAGCAGCTCGATCCGGCCGGCGTCGCGGCACGCTCGGTCGGCGAGTGCATCGAGCTGCAGCTGCGACAGCTGGGCCCGGAAACCCCTGGACTCGCCATCGCGATCGAGATCGCTCGCCATCATCTGTCGCGGGTGGCCGAGCGCGAGCTCTCGTTGCTGCGGCGCGAGCTGCGCACCAGCGAGGAGGAGCTCGCCTCCGCACTGCTGCTGGTGCGCAGCTGCCATCCCCGCCCCGGCGCAACTGTCAGCAGCGGCTCGGCCGAGTACGTGGTCCCCGACGTGTTCGTCCGTCGCACCGAGCACGGGTGGACGGTCGAGATCAACCCCGCGACGCTGCCGCGTGTGCGGCTGAACCACAGCTATGCGAGCCTCATCGGCCGCAGCTCGAGCCACGCCAGCATGCGCGCCCAGCTGCAAGAGGCGCGCTGGCTGCTGAAGAGTCTCGAGATTCGCAACGACACCTTGATGAAAGTCGCCCGCTCGATCATCGAACGGCAGGCGGCGTTCCTCGAGCACGGTGAAGAGCATATGCGGCCGATGATCCTCAAGGACATCGCCGAGGCCGTGGAGATGCACGAGTCGACCATCTCGCGCGTCACCTCCGGGAAGTACATGCACACCCCGCGCGGGGTGTTCGAGCTGCGCTACTTCTTCTCCAGCCAGGTCGAGGGCGCCGACGGCTCCGGCACCTCATCCACGGCGATACGCGCGAAGATCAAGAAGCTCGTGAAAGAGGAAGACGCCGAGGATCCCTTGAGCGACGGGCGCATCGCGGAGCTGCTCTCCGCGGAGGGCATTCCGGTGGCGCGTCGCACCGTCGCGAAGTATCGCGAGAGCATGGGGATCGCGCCCTCGAACGAGCGCAAGCGAGCAGGATTGAGACAGATGTAACGCGGTCACTTCAAAAGGAGACGAGTTATGCGGCTCAAGCTCACCGGTCATCATGTCGAGGTTTCTCCGGCGCTGCGCGGCTATGTCGAGAGGAAGCTGCTCGAGCGCATCGCACGCCATTTCGACCAGGTGATCGATGTGCACTGCGTGCTGACGGTCGAGAAGCTGCGGCAAAAGGCGGAAGCGACCTTGCACGTTCGTGGGTGCGACATCCACGCGGATGCGACCGAGCCGGACATGTACGCGGCCATCGACGTGCTGAGCGACAAGCTGGACCGCCGCCTGAAGAAGCATAAGGAGAAGCGCTGCGATCACCATGCCCTCGAGGCGCAGCGCACGGCGCGTACTCTCTCCTGAACGCGCGGGACGGGCTTCCGCCGGGCAGCCGCGCCCGCGGTGTCGTCCCGTGAAGGGTGCCATGCGAATCATCGTGGTGAGCGGGCTGTCGGGCTCGGGCAAGAGCGTCGCGCTGCACATGCTCGAGGATCTGGGGTTCTACTGCATCGACAACCTGCCGGCGGCGCTGCTGAAGCCTTTCATATCGCACACGGTACGCAGCCCCGAGCTCACGTACATGCGCTCGGCGATCGGGCTCGACGCGCGCAACACGCCCCACGAGATCGCCACCGTCCCGGAGCTCATCGAGGAGTTGAAGCGCAGCGGCATCCAGTGCGAGGTGCTGTTCCTCGTCGCGAACGACCCTGAGCTGCTGCGCCGGTTCGCCGAGACGCGCCGCAAGCATCCGATGAGCCGGGAGCGCATCGCGCTGCACGAAGCGATCGACATCGAGCGGCGGCTCCTGGAGCCGATCGCTCAGGCGGCCGAGCTGATCATCGACACCTCCCGGATGAGCGTGCACGAGCTGCGGCAGGTGGTGCGGCTGCGCGTCGAGCAGCGCGCGGCGGCGCCGCTGTCGATCACCTTCGAGTCGTTTGGATTCAAGCACGGCATTCCGGGCGACGCCGACTTCGTCTTCGACGCCCGCTCCTTGCCCAATCCGTACTGGGAGCCCACGCTGCGTGCGCTGAGCGGGCGCGACAGCGAGGTGATCCGGTATCTCGAGTCCCACAGCAGCGTCGCGCAGCTGATCGATGACATCGATCGCTTCATCCAGGCGCGCATCCCCGAGTATCAGGCGAGCTCACGCGGTTATCTCACCGTCGCCATCGGTTGCACGGGGGGACAGCACCGCTCGGTGTACATCGTGGACCAGCTGATCGGGCGCTTCGCGGCGCGCTATCCGCACGTGGCGGCGCGCCACTGTGCCTTGCCCGACCTGCCCCCGCTGGTGCCCAGGCTGTCCGTGGCCGGATAGCTCTGCGGGCACCTCGAAGCAGGTCCTCGGCCGGCTAGTATGCCCGGCCGATGAGCACGACCTCCTGGGCAGGTGCGCCGGTGAAGAGGCAGCGGCGCCCGGCGATCGCCGGCTGCGCGAGCGGGGCAACGCGCACGCTCACCTTCAGGCGCTTCAGCTGCTCCTCGACGACCCGGAGCTGCGCGCCCTCCGGACGGCACCAGGGGACCTCCGCCCAGCCGCAGAACGACTCCGCCTCCGCCGAGTCCTTGAAGTACGCCTCCACCTCCGCGAAGGTCGCAAGGTCCGCGCGAATGTTCGCCTGCATGCGCTCGCGCGCCTGCGCAGCCAGGCCGGCCTGGACCTCCGCGAGGATGCCGGCGGCCTTGCCGATGAATTCCGGCCGCGGCAGCGTCTCGAAGCCGAGCTTGCCGTCGCGCCGGCCACGGTCTCGCCGCAGAAAGCTGACCGACCCGGAAGCCACATCGCGCGCGCCGATCTCGCACACGATCGGCACGCCACGCTTGATCCAGTTCCAGCGCTTGTCCACCGGTCGCCCCGGCTTCACGTCGGCGAGCACCCGCAGCGGCTCGCCGAAACCCGAACCCTGACGCAGCTCCGCCACGATGCCCTCGCAATACTCGATGATCGAGGGATCCTCGGGTCTGTCACGCAGGATCGGCACCAGCACGATCTGCCGGGGGGCGATGATGGGCGGCAGGCGCAGACCATCATCATCGCCATGGGTCATCACCACGCCTCCGACGAGCCGGGTGCTCACCCCCCAGCTCGTGGTGTGTGCGTAGGCCAGATCGCCGCGCTCGGTCTGAAAGCGAATGTTCTGGGCCTGCGAGAAATGGGTCCCGAGGTAATGTGCGGTGCCGGCTTGGAGCGCCTTGCCATCCTGCATCATCGCCTCGATCGAGAACGTGCTCTCGGCGCCCGGGAAACGCTCGTGCGCGGGCTTCTCACCGGTCACCACCGGCATGGCGAGCCCGTCCTCGGTCACCGAGCGGTACACCTCCAGCATGCGCAGCGTCTCCTCGAGCGCCTCGTCGGCCGTCGCGTGCGCGGTGTGCCCCTCCTGCCAGAGAAACTCCGCGGTGCGCAGGAACAAGCGCGGCCGCATCTCCCAGCGAACCACGTTCGCCCACTGATTGAGCAGCAGCGGCAGATCGCGGTAGGAGCGGATCCAGCGCTGAAACGCGGCGCCGATCAGGGTCTCGGAAGTCGGCCGCACGATGAGCGGCTCTTCGAGCCGCGCCTCGGGATCGGGCTGCAGCACACCGTCGATCGTCTTCAGGCGATGGTGGGTCACCACCGCCATCTCCTTGGCGAAGCCCTCGACGTGCTCGGCCTCCTTCGCGATGAAGCTGAGCGGAATGAAGAGCGGGAAGTAACAGTTCTCGTGCCCCGTGTCGCGGAAGCGCCGGTCGAACAGCTCCTGCATGCGCTGCCAGATGCCGTAGCCCCACGGCCGGATGATCATGCAGCCGCGCACGCCCGACTCCTCCGCGAGGTCGGCCTCGCTCACCACCGCCTGATACCAGTCGGCGAAGTTCTCCGCCCGGGTCACGGGCAAAGCGTTTTGCATCTCGACACCTCAGTACCTCAATACCTGGACACCGCATCGCAGGCCGCCTGGCTGCTCAGGTGGCCTGGGCGACTCCCGGCGAAGTGAGCATCGGAGGCAGGCGCTGGCCGCTCATGAATGCGATGAGCGCGGTGCGCGCCTCCATCGCATCACGGTAGCCGAGCTCGATGAGCTCGCGCGTGTAGCCTCCTTCGAACATCAGATAGCTCGCGAGCTGGCTGCCTGCCAGATCCCCGGCCCCGACGACCCGCAGAAGCGCCCGCAAACCGCCGGGCATCTCCTCGACGTGCCGGGCTGCAACCTCGCGCGGATCGACGCTCGGAGCAAGCATGAGCGTCTCGATCATGCGCAGGGTGGGCGCCGCAGCCGGCGAGGCGCGGACCAGCTCGTTCATGCGCTCGAGCTGCTCGAGGTCGGCATAGATCTGATCCGTGAACAGTGTATCCAACATGAAGCCGAAGATCTGGCCCGGAGTCGGGGCGTCGCTGGGCAGGCGGGTGGTGGCGACGCCGGCGGCGCGCCGGGCGCGCACACCGAGAACCAGCAGACGATCCGCCCCGAGGTGAATTGCCGGGCTCAAAGGGGACAGCTGCCGCATCGCTCCATCGCCGAAGTACTCCTCCCCGAGTCTCATTGCAGGGAATAGCAGCGGGATCCCGACGCTTGCCATGAGGTGATCGAGCGTGAGCAGGGTGCGGCGGCCGACGCGCTGCGATCGCGCCCACTCCGGGATCCCCTCCACCCCGTCGAAGAATGTGACGGACTGTCCGCTCGCGTAGCTCGTCGCGCACAGCGCCACACCGTGCAGATGACCTCGCTCCACGCTCAGGCGGATGCCGGGCCACTCGATGCGCGCCGCAAGCAGCTGGCGCAGCGGAGAGTTGTCGAGCATCGATTTCGGAGGAGACAGAAGCAGCCCGCCGGTGGTGAGGGAGAGAATCCAGTGCAGTCCCGCCCGCGCCATGTGGAGCGGATCGACCAGGAACACCTGCGAGGCGCGAAAGTTGGCCCACACATCCTCGAGACCGGCGACGGCCCTTCGCCAGCGGTGCGCCTGCGAGGCGAGCACGGCGGCGGCAACTGCGCCCGCCGAGGTGCCCACGATCACGGGAAACGGATTGCGCCCGCGTGGGAGAAGCTCGGCGAGCGCACGCAAGACTCCGATGTGATAGGCGGAGCGGGCGCCGCCGCCGGTCAGAACGAGACCGACCACGGGCCGCTGCGACCTGGCCGGCACCTGGAATGAGTCAAATGGCGGCACTGGCGCACATACCGGTAACAACCGCAACCCAGGGCACAGAGAACGAGCGTCGTGGCAGGAAGTCCGACGCTCGCATGGGTCAGTGTACCGCCGGCGCCCTGGGCCGTAGCAGCAGGTGGTGCTCAGAACGGCCAGGCAGGAAGGGAAGTGGTTGCCCCTGCGCCCACGCAGCGAATCCGGCACGAAAATACGGCGACAGCGGGTGATCGGTCTGACCGCCGGGAAGCTCGAGATAGCCGGCCGCCTCCCGACCCGGTGAGACCGCAAACCGCTCCGACGCGCCGAATGCGCCGTCCTGTACGCGGGGCATGTCGTGATCGCCCGGGAGCTCGAGCTGCGGATAATCGATGAGTGAGGACAGCCACGGCAGCGCCCGCGACAACGGATTGCGGATGTGCACGGGGTGTGCGGCACCCCAGCGACAATGAGCCAGCGCGCCGCACTGCAGCTGCAGATCGTGCACGGTCCGATCGAGCTGCGCGAGCAGAAATGCGTGCCAGCTCGGATACTCCGCGGACAGCAGGTGCGGGGGCTGCTGGCTCACGAGCGTCCAGAGCGGCTGCTCGAACTGCGGCGGCGCAGGCGGCTCCCCTTCGATCGCCAGCGCGCCCAGCATCATCTGCCATGCCGCGCTCGCCACGTGGTCGTAGTAGGCACGGACCAATCGGTAGCCGACCGAGCCCACCGCGGCCCGCGCATCCCACGTGGCGACGAGCCGCCTGAACTCCGCACGGCTCGCGTGTCCCTCGATGGCCGGCGCATCGAGCAGTCCGAGCAGCAGCTCTCTCCAGTGCGCCAGGAACACGGCGCGGTCGTCCAGCTGGATCCGCAGCATGTCGCGCGGCGTGGCCGGCAGGCTCAGCGCAAGAAGCGCGTCGCGAATCTGGCGCGCACGCGCTCCGAGGATGTACTGCGCACCCACCGGCGCCTCCTCGCCCCCCACAGCGGCGAGCGCGGCAGGATCGGCGCTCGCTCTCGCGTTGGCCGACCACACCCGGCCGAGCGGGGGGTCGTAGAGCTGCGGGGTCTCGCCGGCCGACAGCCAGCCCGCCGCGGCGCTCATGCGCTGATCCCCGGAGCCACGCGGCACGCGTCCGGCGATGGTCCAGCCGATGTGCCCCGCACGATCTCCCACGATGAGGTTCTGATGTGGGATCCCGACCTGCGGTGCCAGGGCGAGAGCCTCCTGCACGGAGCGCGCGGGCTCCAGCGCGAGCAGATCCATGTTGGTCGCCTCGGGGCGCTCGGCCAGCCAGGCTGCAAACCAGCAGCGATGCGCCTGCGGCTCGATCGCGAACAGAACACCCTCGGCAGCGGTCTGCACGGGCAGCACAACATCGGCGGAGCCGCGCACGCGGATGCGCTCCACGAACGTCCTGAGCGTCCGGTCCCCGCCCGGCGCCCGCAAGGTCGAGCCCTCGACCGAGAGGCATTCGACCGGCCGCGCCTCGAGCCAGTCCCCGTCGGAGTTGGTGAATGCCCAGGCGATGTCGCCGTTCGAGCCCGCGACGAGCACGGGAGCCCCGGGCAAGCTCAGCCCGTTGAGATCGAGGGGCTCGTGTGCTCGAAGCAAGCGCAACCGCACGCGGTACCAGGTCGGCGGCACCTGCAGGTCGAGGTGCATGTCGCTGGCCACGAGCGCAGCGCCGGTCGCGGTGAAGCGGCCGGCGACGGCCCAGCTGTTGCTTCCCAGGGCCAGTGAGGACCCCTGATCCGCCCCCGTGGGTGGGGAGCTTGCGTGGCTGCGCACGGTCGCGCGCGCGTCGAGCGCTTCAGGACCGGGCACCGCCTGCGCAGCCGCATCGCGCATCTCCTCGGCGCGCAGCTGGGACTCGTCCGGAACGTTCGGCGCGTCCCAACGCGTGCGCTCCGGATAGAGAAATTGCAGCGCGCATTTCCAGGCTCCGCATTGCGGACCGCGCAGATTGGCATCCACCGTGCGCCGCAGCCGAGCGCGGCTGAGGTCGCCGTGCTGCAGATTCCACCACATGGCGTACACCACGAGGAATGAGTCTTCCGGCCGCCACGGCGCCGGGGTGGCGCCGAGCAGCCAGTACTCCCACGGACGGGAGCGCAAGCTTGCGAGCCCGGCATTGACTCCGCGCGCGTACGCAGTCAGAAGCACCCGCTGCGCGGGAGTCGAGCGCTCGAGCTCGACTCGCGCGAGCGCGCGAAACCGGAACAGCCGGGTCTGCAGGTCCTGCGCGAGCGCGCCGCCTCCCACGAGCTCGCTGAGCTCGCCCGCGGCGAAGCGCCGCGCGAGATCCATCTGAAAGAACCGGTCGATGCCATGAGCGAAGCCGGTACCGAAGGCGAGGTCGGCGCGGCTCGAGCCGCTCACCGTGGCCACCCCGAGCGCATCGCGCTCGATGACAACCGGCGCACCGATGTCCGACACCCGCACGGTCCCGTCGAGCTGCGGGAGCGAGGCGCGCAAGATACCGTACGCGGTGGCAAGCGCCGCGAGCAGGACGCCTGCGAGGCCCAGAGCCCCCAGCCGGACGATGCGCTTCAAGCAACCTGCAGGATTTGCATCGAGTTGGTGCCGCCCTGGACGCCGGACAGCTCACCTTTGGTGAGGATCACGAGATCGCCGCGCTTGACGAGTGCGAGCTCGAGCAGGCGGGCGAAGATGGAGTTGTACAGACTCTCGGTCGTGTGGGTGCCGGTGACATCGTAGATGACCGGATAGACGCCGCGATACAGCGTCACGCGGTTGCGAGTTGCCTCGTGACGGGTGAAGGCGTAGATCGGGATGTCGGAGCGTATGCGCGACATCCACAGCGGCGTCGCGCCGGACTCTGTCAGCGCGACGATCGCCCGCACTTTCATGTGGGTGGCGGTGTACATGACCGCCATCGCGATGGCCTCCTCGGTTCCATGGAAGGAGCCTTCCATCCGGTGGCGTATCCGGCTATGCGCGAGCTGATACTTCTCCGCCCCTCCGATCACCTGGGCCATCGCCTGCACGGCCTTCACCGGATAGCGCCCCGTGGCGGTCTCGGCCGACAGCATCACCGCATCGGTGCCGTCGATCACGGCATTCGCCACGTCGCTCACCTCGGCGCGCGTGGGCACCGGGCTTTGGATCATCGACTCCATCATCTGTGTGGCGGTGATCACCACGCGATTGCGGGTGCGTGACTGATGGATGATCGTCTTTTGCAGTCCGGTGAGCTCCGCATAGCCCATCTCGACGGCGAGATCGCCCCGCGCGACCATGATCACGTCAGCCGCGCCGATGATGCCGGACAGGTTGGCGATCGCCTCGTGCCGCTCGATCTTGGCGACGATGTGTGCCTCGCCGCCCGCCTCGCGCACGAGCGCGCGCGCTTGCTCGATATCGGCGGCATCCCGGGCGAAGGACACCGCCACGTAGTCGGCCTTCTCCTCTGCCGCCAGGCGGATGTCGTCGCGATCCTTCTCCGAAAGCGCCGGCGCCGAGATGCCCCCACCCTGGCGATTGACGCCCTTGCGGTCGGAGAGCTCGCCCCCCACACGCACGGTGCAGTCGATGCGCGTGCCGCGCACGTCGCGCACATCGAGCACGATCTGCCCGTCCGAAAGCAGCAGCGTGTCACCCACCCCTACGTCCTTGGGGAGACCCTCGTAGGCGACCCCGACCGCCTGCGCAGTTCCCGCCTTGGGGTCCATCGCCGTGTCGAGCGTGAACGGCTGCCCCTCGGCAAGCTGCACGTGTCCGCCGCGGAAACCCTCGATGCGAATCTTCGGCCCCCCAAGATCGAGCAGCACGCCCACCGAGACGTTGGCGCGCTCGCTGGCATCGCGTACCTGGCGCAGGCGCCTGACGAGGTCGTCGCGCGTGCCGTGCGAGGCGTTCAAACGCACCACGTTGACGCCCGCCTCGATCATCTGCGTGAGCACGGCGGGATCGTCGGTCGCCGGCCCGGCCGTGGCAACGATCTTGGTCCGTCTGGAGGTGTCCATTGACTTCGACGCTATCCTAGCGGCCG
Organism: Steroidobacteraceae bacterium; assembly: GCA_035524075.1. Taxonomy (GTDB): domain Bacteria; phylum Pseudomonadota; class Gammaproteobacteria; order Steroidobacterales; family Steroidobacteraceae; genus JASHUC01. The sequence goes on from DATKPP010000029.1 coordinate 98,514, forward strand.
TTCTCGGCAGCTCGCGATTCGAGCACGGCGACGGCCGGCAGCCTCTTGCCCTCGACGAATTCGAGAAAGGCGCCGCCGCCGGTCGAGATGTAGGAGATGCCCTCCTCGACGCCGTACTTCTCGATGGCCGCGAGAGTATCACCCCCGCCCGCCAGCGAGAACGCCTTGCTGCGCGCAATGGCGGCAGCGATGCAGCGCGTTCCCTCACCGAACTGATCGTACTCGAAGACCCCGAGCGGACCGTTCCAGATGATCGTGCCCGCGGACTGGAGCGAGGCGCCGAGGCGCTCCGCGGTGTCGGGACCGATATCGAGGATCATCTCATCGGGCGCCACCTCCGCGACCGGGCGGATGTCCGCGTGCGCCGTGGCGGCGAGCTCCTTGGCCACCACCACGTCGGTCGGCAACGGGATCTCGGCACCGCGCGCGCGCGCCTGCGCCATCAGCCGGCGTGCGATGTCGAGCATCTCGGCCTCGTGCAGGGACTTGCCGACGCCGATGCCGTTGGCAGCCAGAAACGTGTTGGCGATGCCACCCCCCACGATCAGCTGGTCCACCTTCGCGAGCAGCGCTTCGAGCACGGTGATCTTGGTCGAGACCTTCGAGCCGCCCACGATTGCGATCATCGGTCGGGCGGGATTTTGAAGCGCGCGCTCGAGGGCCTCGAGCTCGCCGACGAGCAACGGGCCGGCGCACGCCTGCCGCGCGAACCTCGCAACGCCATGAGTGCTCGCCTCGGCCCGGTGGGCCGTGGCAAAGGCATCCATCACGTAGATGTCGCAGAGCCCCGCCATGCGCCGGGCGAGATCCTCGTCATCCTTCTTCTCGCCCTTGTTGAAGCGCACGTTCTCGCAGAGGACGGCATGCCCCTCGGGGCAGTCGACCCCGGACAGCCAGTCCTTGCGCAGCGGCACGGGCTCGCCGAGCAGCTCGGACATGCGCGCGGCGACCGGGGCGAGCGACAGCGCCTCGTCGTACACGCCCTCCTCCGGACGGCCGAGGTGCGAGAGCACGAAGACCTTGGCGCCGGCGTCCATCGCGCGGCGCACCGTTGGCAACGCCGCGCGGATGCGCGCATCGCTCGTGACCGCACCGCCGTGAACCGGCACGTTCAGGTCCTCGCGGATCAGCACGCGCTGGCCACGCAACTCCAGATCCGTCATGCGCAGAATTCGCACTGGCCCACTCCCGGGCGGCTTAGCGTGTCGGTTCGCTCAACCGGCAGCCTTCGACCACGCGAGCGTCGTGTCGATCATCCGGTTGGAGAAACCCCACTCGTTGTCGTACCAGGCGCACACCTTCACCAGCGAGCCGCCGATGACCTTCGTGAGCGTCGCATCGAAGGTGGCCGAGTGCGGGTCGTGGTTGAAGTCGATCGACACGAGCGGCGCCTCGTTGTAGGCGACGATGCGGCTCAGCGCGCCGGCGGCGGCCTCCTTCATCGCGCGGTTGACCTCCTCCACGGAGGTCTCGCGACGTGCGGTGAAGGATAGATCCACCAGCGACACGTTGATGGTCGGAACGCGGATGGCAAAGCCGTCGAGCTTGCCGTTGAGCTCCGGCAGGACCAGACCCACCGCGGCAGCCGCGCCGGTCTTGGTCGGGATCTGCGACTGCGTCGCCGAGCGCGCCCGGCGCAGATCCTTGTGGTACACGTCGGTGAGCACTTGATCGTTGGTGTACGAATGCACGGTCGTCATCACGCCCGCCACGATCCCGATCTTCTCGTGCAGCACCTTCGCAACCGGCGCGAGGCAGTTGGTCGTGCACGATGCATTCGAGATGACGGTATGGCCTGCCTTGAGCACGCCGTGGTTCACGCCGTACACGACGGTCGCATCGACGTCCTTCTCACCGGGTGCGGAGATCACGACCTTGTTCGCTCCGCCGGCAAGGTGCGCGCCCGCCTTCGCCTTGGAGGTGAACAGTCCCGTGCACTCGAGCACGAACTCCACGCCGAGCTTGCCCCAGGGCAGCTGGGCCGGGTCGCGCTCGGCCAGCACGCGAATGCGATCCCCGTTGACGACGACCGAATCCCCGTCGACCTTCACCTCGCCGGGGAAGCGACCATGCACGCTGTCGTGCTGGGTCAGATGCGCATTGATGCTCGCATCCCCGAGGTCGTTGATCGCGACGATCTGCACCTCTTGCGTGCGCTTGGACTCATACAGCGCCCGCAGGATGTTGCGGCCGATGCGGCCGTACCCGTTGATCCCCACTTTGACTGTCATGGCGGTTGGCTCTTCTGGCGATTATCCGATGGAATTGTTGCACCCGGGTCGCGGGGTGCAGGGCGCGCATTTTCCCCCAGATGATCCCGGGCGGGCAATCATCTGATCCGCAACAGCGTCAGCCCCTCTCCGATCGGGACCATGGACAGATCCACCCGCTCGTCGTGGTGAACGTGATCGTTGAAAGCGCGCAGGGCGCGCGTGATGGGGCTGTCGTGATGCACGATATAGGTGCCGGCGACATAGAGCGTGTTGTCCACCGCAATGAGACCGCCCGGACGCACGAGCATCAGGAGCTTCTCGTAGTAGGCGATGTAGTTGGGCTTGTCCGCATCGACGAACGCGAAGTCGAAGCGCTCCGCCCCGGCAGTGCGTCCGAGCTCCTCGAGCGTCTGCAAGCCCGGCTGCAACTTCAGCTCGATGCGTGATTCGACACCCGCCTCGCGCCAGTACTGGCGTGCGACCCGCGTGGATTCCGCGCTCACGTCACAGGTGATCAGGCGTCCCTCGGGCGGCAGTGCGAGGGCCATGACGAGGCTCGAGTACCCGGTGTAGGTCCCGAGCTCGATGCAGCGCCGAGCGCCGGTCAGCTTCAGCAGCAGGGCCAGGAACTGGCCCTGCTCCGGACTGATTTGCATCTCCGCCCCGGGCATGTCGGCCGTGGCGGCTCGCAGACGCTCGAGCACCGGGTGCTCACGGACGGAGTGCTCGAGCAGGTAGCGGTAGATGTCTGCCGAGAGAGACATGGAGCGAGTGGACATAGTGATGAAATCCGATTCCGATCGATCTCACATTATGTGCCCCGCCGATCGAGGACTGCATCAAGTTTGCCCCGCCAGGGGCTCCGGGGCTCATGATGCAGTTCACTCGGGCGCACCGGGGGCTCTGGTACGATGCCCACGACATCGTGGACAACACGTATGGAGCTCGCGTTGAACGAAGCGTGAGCGCAGCGGTCCCAGGAACACCACCGGGTAGTGCATTCATCATGAGCGGAGTGCGGCTGATCCAGTTCACCGATCCCCACCTCTACGGCGAAGAGCAGGGCATGCTTCGTGGAGTTGCGACGTACCGCTCCCTGATCGACACCGTCGAGCGCGCGCAAGCGCGCGACTGGCCCGTCGATGCGATTCTGCTCACGGGCGATGTGGTGCAGGAGGATCCGGGCGGCTATGCGATGTGTCGCCGCGCTCTCGGTCACCTCGGCACTCCGGTCTACTGCCTGCCCGGCAATCACGATGTGCCGGAGGCGATGCGCCGCGAGCTCACTGCACCGTTCAAAGTCGGCGGCACGGCGGATCTCGGCGCCTGGCGAGTGATCATGCTCGACAGCACCATTCCGGGCTGCGCCAGCGGCCGCCTGAGCGGTCAGGCGCTCGCGGAGCTCAACGCGGCGCTCGGCAGCGCGCCGCAGCGTCACGCCCTGGTCTGCTTGCACCATCACCCGGTCGCCATGTCGAGCCGCTGGCTCGATCGCGTGGGGCTCGCCAACAGCGATGAGTTCTTTCGCGTGCTCGACGCGCACCGCAACGTGCGCGCCGTGCTCTGGGGCCACGTGCACCAGAGCTTCGACGGGCTGCGCCGGCACGTGCGACTGCTCGCCACGCCCTCCACTTGCACTCAATTCCTGCCGCGCGCGGAGGATTTCGAGATCGACACGCGGCCCCCGGCCTACCGCACTCTCGAGCTGCGGCCCGATGGCTCTCTGCAGACGGAGGTCGTATGGGTGGAGCCATCCGCCTCGGGCTTGCGGCCCTCGGCCTGCTCTGCGGCCTGACCGCGCGCGCCCAGAGCCCGGTCTGGGCATTGCGCGGCGCGCACAACACGGTGTATCTCGCCGAGTCGGTGCATCTGCTCAAGGCGGAGCGCTCGGCTTTACCCACGCAGTTCGAGCCGGCCTACGCGACTGCGAGAACCATCGTCATGGAGGTGGATCTGAGTCACCTCGATGCCGCGCAGATGCAAAGCTGGATGCTCACGCACGGCACGCTGAGCGATGCGACGCTGCAGCAGGTCATCGGGGATCCGCTCTACCGGCGCGTGGCAGATCAGGCCGAGGGACTCGGACTGCCGATGCAGATCCTGCAACAATTCCAGCCCTGGGCCGTGGCGCTCATGCTGGCCGACCTCGAGTACGTGAAGCTCGGATACGACCCTGAGTGGGGCGTCGAGCAACAGATCGAGCGCCGGGCGCAGCACGATGGCAAGGAGATTCTCGGACTTGAGACGCTCGATGCCGAGCTCGGCGAGCTCGCGGGGCTCTCCCCCGCCGAGCAAAGCCGATTCCTGCAGCTCACGGTGGAGGATCTGCACGACGCGCAGACCGAGACGGACCAGCTGCTCGATGCCTGGCGAGGGGGCAAGACGGAGCAGCTCGCAAAGCTCCTCGCGAGCGAGTACGACAGCTTCCCAGAGCTCTATCGGGCCCTCATCACGGATCGCAACGCGAGGTGGCTCCCGCAGATCCAGGGATACCTGCACGACAGCCACGACTACCTCGTGATCGTCGGCGCCCTGCACCTGGTAGGGCGCGGCGGCCTCCTCGACCTCGCGCGGCGGGCCGGTCTCGAGGTGACTCCCGTCCTGAACTGACCATGGCGGCTGTCAGCTCCTGAGTCCTTTACTCAGCAGGTACAGCTTCAGATACTTCTGACGCACGTAGTGCGTCTCGATGATGGCGAATGTGAGTCCGCGCCAGCCATCGAGGAACCCGAGCCGCAGAACGTAGCCGCGAAAGAATCGCCACCAGGAGTTGAGGATCACCGGGGCGAGGCTGCCGCGCCGGCCCGCGGCGAGCATCGATTCGGCCATGAGCTGCGCGTAGCGCAGCATCCGCTGCTCGTGATCGGTGAGGCTGCGATAGGAATAATGAAGCAGATGACCTCGCAGTCGTCCGACCCTGCCCCGTACTCGGGTATTCTCGTGAATCTCGCGGCCGACCCAGCCGCCGTGCCGCCGATCGAACAGGCGTACCAGCCGGTCGGGATAAGCATTGCCATGTCGCAGGAACTTCCCGAAATAGTCGGTGATGCGCGGCACCGACCAGCCGGCATGCCCGCGGAAGCCGCCCGCGCGCAATCGCTCGACCTCGCGACGCAGCTCATCGCTCACGCGCTCGTCGGCATCCAGGCACAGCACCCAGTCGCTGCGCGCGCTCGCCACGGCGAACTGCTTCTGCGAGCGGTAGCCCGGCCAGTCGCGCTCGATGACGCGGGCGCCGAGTGCCGCGGCGAGCTCGCGGGTGCGGTCCGTCGAGTGCGAGTCGACCACGACCACCTCGTCGCAGAAGGCGACCGAGCGGATGCACGCCTCGATGCGGTCGGCCTCGTTGTACGTGATGATGCAGGCCGAAAGAGACGGGCGGGTGTCAGGCTCCACGAGCGCTCGAGTCCTCACTCCAAAGGCCGAGCCGGCACTATACTTCGCGCTGAACGAGAATGAGCTCCGTACTGTTCTTCGATCCGAACTGCCAGTCGCCCTACAGCACCCGAACGCTCGAGGAGGCGGCGCTCGGCGGCACCGAGGCATCCGTCACGCGCATCGCCGATGCGCTCGATGCGCTCGTCATGCAGCATAACCGCACGGTGCCCGAGGGGCGCTACCGGCCGCCGGGCGGCGCAAGCGGCATCGATCGACTGGTGATCCTGCGGGACCCGCGCACGGTAAGCCGGATCTGCCAGAGCTTCCCGAATGCGCGGGTCTATCTATGGATGCACGATCTCGTGCGGCCCGGGTCCAAGCGCGGGCGGCGGCTGGCCGCCTCGGCGCAAACCCTCGCACGGCACGGCGTGACCCTGGTGTGCGTTTCGGACTTCCAGCGCAGGCAGGCCGAAGCGGTGCTCAGGCTCGCAGGCGTCGCCGACCGCGTGCGTGCAGTGACCATCTACAACCCCGTCGACGATGCGCTGGTGCCCAACGGTGTGGCTTTCGATGCCGCGAAGCTCGTCTTCTTTTCCTCGCCGAACAAGGGACTCGCCCTGACGCTCGATGCCTTTCGGGCCGTGCGCCGTGCGCTGCCGGATCTGTACCTACGGGTAGGCAGTCCCGGCTACAAGAGCCTGCGCCGGGCGGGCATGGAGAGCGTGGAGGGCAAGATCGACGGGGTGGAGTGGCTCGGAGCGCTGCCTCATGCCCGCATCCTCGAGGAGGTGCGCACCGCCCTGTGCGTCTTCTATCCCAACTTCGTGCTCGCCGAGACCTTCGGGCTGGTGCTTGCGGAGGCCAAGGCCGTCGGGACGCCGGTGCTCACTCACGACTGCGGAGCAGCCGCGGAAGTGCTCGCCGATCCGCATCAGACGCTGCCGGTGACCCCCGCCGTGCGGCGCTACGAGCGCACCGCCGAGCTCTTCCCCAACCGGCTGCGGCCGTTCATTGCGCCCTGGGCGGCGCGGCTGGGCGTGTTCGACCCGTACCTCGAGCGACTGCGTGCATGGCGCGCGGGAGAGAGACCGCAGAATCGGCCGGACCCTCGCTTCCTGCTGAGCAAGGTGGCAGAGCGCTGGCGGACGCTGCTCGCCGGCGGACTCACCTGATGCTCGAGGAGGCGTGTCCCGAGGGGCGACCGACGTTCTCGGGAAGCTGGGCTCTGCGGCGCGACCGCTCCGCCTGGGCCTCGAGCGCGGTGACCGCCGCGAGCAGAGCGCGTATTACTTCGGCATGCTGCAGCGGGGTGCCTGCCGGAAGCTCCGCGCCGCTCGTGGGATCGAAACCCTGCACGAGAGCCTGAAGAATCTGTCGCGCCTCGAGTGGATCCATCTGTCAGCGACTCCTCGACCACCGCCGGGGCGCATTCTCGAGCGCGCGCGCCCGGCGGAACAGCTGCAAATCTGTTGCAATAGCGCAGTTTTGAGGCCCTGATGCGTGCCCTTGCCTGGTTCGTCGGACTGATCCTGCTGGCGCTCGCGGCGATGGCCGCGCTCACCTATCCGGTGTGGCACTGGCTCGCGCCCCACTTCGGCTTTCCGTTCCACCGCGTCGGGGATCGCATCGGCCTCGCCGCCATCGTGATCGGGTTCGTACTGGTCGCCCGCCACCTGCATCTCGCGGACCGGAAGAGCCTGGGCTACGGCGTGCGCTGGCCGATATTCCTGCGCGAGCTCGCCACGGGCTTTGCGATCGGCGCCCCGCTGATGGCGCTCATCGTGGCGGTGATGGTCGCGTTGCACCTGCGGCTGTGGAAGAGCGGCGTCAGCATCGATGCCACTGCGGTGTTGCGCCTGGCGGGCATCGGGCTGCTGCGCGGGGTTGCAGTTGCGTTGATCGAGGAGACTCTGCTGCGAGGCGCGATGTTCACGGGCATCGCCCGGGAGTCCGGGCCGCGAGTGGCAGTCCTCGTGACCGCTCTGATCTATGCGGCCACGCACTTCGTCGCCCACACCGACATTCCGGCGAGCCAGGCCTCATGGCACAGCGGGCTGACGATGCTCGCCGGCGCCCTGCATCAGCTCGCGCACCCACTTGCGATCGGCGACGCCTACCTCAGCCTGTTCGCCGTGGGGGTGGCGCTCGCGATGGTCCGCGCGCTGACGGGACATATCGGCGCCTGCATGGGGCTGCACGCCTCGTGGGTCTGGGTCATCACCTTCGTGCGCGAGACCTCGGTTGCAAACCGCGCCAATCCGCTGTCCTTCCTCCTCAGCCAGTTCGACGGGGTGGTTGGGTGGCTGGTGCTCGGATGGACGCTGGCGCTGCTGCTCCCCCTCTTTCTCTTTTACTCGCGACGCGCCGCCGCTGCGGATCCAGCCTGATCAGCTCAGATCCCGCCTGATCATCGGACTGAGAACCGCAAGCCGCTCGATCGGATCATCGAGCTCGAGCCATTCCTGCTTGTCGGAGAGACTGACGGGAAGAATCTCGGCCAGGCGATAGCCGACCCAGGCGGCATCGTCCAGGTGCTTCTCGACGGACTCGTACAGCTCCCCAAGCTCCGGGAGCACCTTGCGCATCAGGCGCCCGAGGTGCTGGTACTCGACCGGCAGCTCGAGCTGAGGCTCATCCGGCAGCCACAGCACCTCCGCCTTGTTGAGGCCATCATCCTGGCGCCAGCGGCGCAGCAACCTGAACTTCCGGCCGCCGAGACAGTAGATTCCGAGGAGTCCGTCGGGAAGCGGGTAGAAATCGGCGATTCGCGCGCTGGTGCCGACGGGCGCCGTGGACTCCACCGGCTCGCCGGCCTCTGCACCGGCAACGATCAACACGACGCCGAAGCTCGACTCGTCGCGCATGCAGTTGCGCACCATGGCCATGTAGCGCGGCTCGAAGATGCGCAGCGGCAACGGACCGCCGGGGTACAGGACGGTATTGAGCGGGAACAGATCGATCTCCGCGGTTTGCCCCGCTTGGGGTGTCGGTTGATCCGTGTCGCCCATGCGCTGTTACGAGCTTGAGCCCCTGGCTGGCTGGGCCGCGAAACGCTGCTCCAGAGCGGAGATCAGCCGGCCGTGCAAGCCGCCAAACCCGCCGTTGCTCATGATCACGACGTTGTCCCCGGGATGCAAGGAGGCCGCAAGATTCACCGCCAGCGCGCCGAGCTCTGCGACCGAGCGCCCGCGTGAGCCGAGCGCGCGGGTCACCTCGCCGGCGTCCCAGCCCAGGTCGGCAGGAGCGTATAGCCAGACCTCGTCGGCGCCCGCGAGCGAGGGGGCGAGCTGCTCGCGGTGCACACCCATCCGCATGGTGTTTGAGCGTGGCTCCAGGACGGCGACGATGCGGCTCGAGCCGACGCGCCGCCGCAATCCATCGAGCGTCGTGGCGATCGCCGTAGGGTGATGTGCGAAGTCGTCGTAGACCCGGATGCCGCGCACCTCGGCGCGCAGCTGCATGCGGCGCGCAACTCCGCGAAAGGCTCGCAAGGCCTCGATGGACTCACCCGGGGCAACCCCCGCGTGCCGAGCCGCGGCAATCGCCGCCAGCGCGTTCTCGACGTTATGCGCGCCGATCAGCGGCCATTCGACCGTCCCGCGTGGCTCGCCGTTCTCGAGCACGACAAAGCGCGAGAGGTCCTCCGCGCCGCTCACGGACCGTGCACTCCAGCGCGCATCTGCGCCGCCTTCGCGCGCGAACCCCTCGAGCGGGGTCCAGCAGCCCATCGCCAGCGTCGCGCGCAACCGCTCGTCCGCCGCATTCCACACGATGCGCCCCGAGCCGGGAACGGTCCGCACGAGGTGGTGGAACTGCCGCTGGATCGCCATCACGTCCGGGTAGATATCGGCGTGATCGAACTCGAGGTTGTTGAGCACGGCCGTCCTGGGATGGTAGTGCACGAACTTTGCCCGCTTGTCGAAGAAGGCCGTGTCGTACTCGTCCGCCTCGATGACGAACGGCTTCGCGCCCCCGAGGCGCGCGCTGCCGCCGAAGTTCTGCGGCACTCCCCCGATCAAGAACCCCGGCTGCAACCCCGCGTGCTCGAGAATCCAGGCGAGGAGCGAGGCGGTCGTCGTCTTGCCGTGCGTGCCTGCCACGGCAAGCACCCAGCGTCCATGCAGGACCTCCCTGGCCAGCCATTCCGGGCCCGATGCGTACGCCAGACCGCGATCGAGCAACGCCTCTATGACCGGCATGCCCCGCGTCATGACGTTGCCCACCACGACGATGTCGGGAGGCGGATCGAGCTGCTCCGGACCGAACCCCTCGACGACCTCGATCCCGAGCGCGCGCAGCTGATCGCTCATCGGCGGGTAGACGTTGCGGTCCGAGCCGGTGACTCGATGACCCGCGGACTTGGCCAGCGCCGCGACACCGCCCATGAAGGTGCCGCAGACGCCGAGAATGTGAACGTGCATACGTGCGCCTTCAGGAGCGAGCCAGGGGAACGATCGCCAGTGCGAGCAGACCGCTTGCAAAAAGCTCGAGGATCACGAGCGCGACGCACTGGAGCGTGGACCACTCGAGGGCGGACTTCAGGACCCGGCTGTTTGCCGCGATCAGCCACACGACCACCGCGGTGTAGCCCACGGCGAGCGGCAGCTGCCATGACTCCACCCCGCCAAAGCGGCGCACCAGCCATTCGGCCGCGATCGACACGGGCGCGAGCACCGCGCGAAAGCCAAAAACGGCCGTGGTGGTCTGCAGCACGCGCTCGCGCTTGTTGAACAGGCGGAGCAGCGTCGTGTACCAGGCGAGCGTGAACAGGACATCGACGGGCAGGACGGGGAACCACGGATCGCTCGGGGAAGGCAGCGCCCAGTTGACGAGCAGGTTGACGAGGCAGTAGGCGATGATCGTGATGGCGAGCAGCAGCGACGAGGCGGGGACATCCTGTGGACCCCGTCGGAGCAGGGCGATGTCGGCATACAGGCGCGCGAGATCCGTCATGGCTTTCGAGTCCGCCAGCTGATCGCTAGGATTATTACAGAGCAGGAACCAGACCTTTGCAGAGAATCATCACGAATCGGGACGATCTGTCCCAGCTCGCCGCGGCCCTCGAGGGTACGCGTGCGCTCGCGCTCGATACCGAGTTTCTGCGCGAGCGCACGTACCGTGCACAGCTTTGTCTGTTGCAAATCGCGAGCGCATCGGCTGCGGTGTGCATCGACCCGCTCGCCCTCGAGCTCGCGCCGCTCGCGCCCGCCCTGGGCGCCGCGGGCGTGCTCAAGGTGATGCACGCGTCGCGGCAGGATATCGAGGTGCTGATGCCCGCCGTCGGGCTCGTGCAGCCCGTGTTCGACACCCAGATCGCCGCCGCGCTCGCGGGCATGCCCGCGCAGATCGGGTACGGGGAGCTCGTCCGGCGCGTGCTCGGTGTCGTGCTCGGCAAGGCGCACACACGCACGGACTGGTCGGCGCGGCCGCTCTCCTCCGAGCAGCTCTCCTATGCCCTCGATGATGTACGATACCTGCTGCCTCTCGAGGAGCACCTCGCTGCCGAGCTTGCGCGGCTGGGCCGCAGCGAGTGGCTCGCCGAGGAGTCCGCCTCGCTCGGCATGCCCGGCAGCTATGCCGTGGAGCCCGGCGAGGCGTGGTTGCGAGTGCGCGGGTTGGGAGGCCTCGATGGGGAGCGGACTCGGCTGGCACGCGAGCTTGCCGCATGGCGCGAGCGTCGCGCCATGGAGCGCAATCGCCCGCGAGGATGGATTCTCGATGACGCCACCTTGCGCGAGATCGTCCTCGCCGCGCCCCGCTCGTTGCGAGAGCTGACGGCCATCAGCGGCATGCCACCCGCAGTCCTCAAGCATTGCGGCGAGCAGATTCTCGAACGAATTCGCTCTGCGGGCTTGCCGGATGAGCTCCCGCCCGTCAATCTTCGCCATCGCCCCGATCCTGCGAAGGCGGCGTTGCTCAAGCATTTGAGCGCCGTGCACCGGGCGGTGGCAGCCGAGCTTGCGATCAGCCCGGAGGTGCTCGCCACGCGGCGCGACCTGGAGCGTCTGGCCGAGGGCCGCCAGGACGTGGCGCCGCTGCGAGGCTGGCGGCGCACGGTGATCGGCGAGCGCTTGCTCGCCGCACTTTGAGGCATCCAACGATGCGAGGGTGAGGTATTCATGACGAGCCTGAACGAAGCTCAACGGGAACTCGAGCAGCGTCTGGCGCGAGAGCGGGCCCTGCGGGCCGATGCCGAGCGCGCCAGCCGGCAGAAGGACGAGTTCCTGTCGACGCTCGGGCACGAGCTGCGCGCTCCTCTCAACGCCATCCTCGGGTGGTCGCGACTGCTCGAGTCCGGACGGCTGGCCCACGAGGAAGTGCAGCGCGGCGGCCAGACGATCGCGCGCAATGTGCGGGCCCTCGCTCAGCTGGTGGACGATCTGCTCGATCTCTCGGGCATGGTCAGCGGAAAGATCCGGCTCGACGCGGAGGAGACCGACATCGCCGAGATCGTCGAGGCTGCGCTCGAGACACTGCAGAGCACCGCCGAGGCCAAGGGCGTCGCGCTGCTGAAGGTGCTGCCCACCTCCGGGGAATGTCTCGTGTTCGGCGATCCCCATCGGCTTCAGCAGGTGGTCTGGAACATGTTGAGCAATGCCATCAAGTTCACGCCGCGCAGTGGCACGGTCACGGCGACACTCGGGCAGGAGAATGGGAACTGGGAGGTGCGCATCTCCGACACCGGCATCGGCCTGGCACCCGAGCGCCTCCCGCGTCTCTTCGACCCCTTCATGTACAGCGACTCCACGAGCCGCCGCGAGTATCCGGGTCTCGGCCTGGGCCTGACCATCGCCAAGCAGATCGTGGAGCTGCATGGCGGACGGGTGTGGGCCGCCAGTGCCGGCGAGGGACAGGGCGCGACCTTCCACGTGGTGCTGCCACGCGTGGCGCCACGCGAGCATGCCGGGAACGGCGCCGCGCGCGTGCGCGAGGCCCGCGCGCTCGATCTCGAGGGTATTCGCGTCCTGATCGTCGACGATGAGGCCGACACGCTCGAGCTCACGCGTCGTGTTCTGGGCAGCTATCACGCGATGGTGCTCACGGCGAGCTCGGTCGACTCCGCGCTGAGCGTGCTCGATAGCTTTCAGGCGGATGTACTGATCTCGGACCTGGCGATGCCGGGGCGCGACGGCTACGAGCTCATCCGCTCCATCCGCGAGACGGTCAGCCCCGATCGACTGCCTGCGGCCGCGCTCACGGCCTTCGCCAGGCCCGAGGATGCGGTGCGCGCCCACGATGCCGGCTTTCAGATACATCTGGCCAAGCCGGTCGAGCCCGAGGAGCTGGTGCGCGTGGTCGCGCATCTGGTCGGTCGCAGCTGAGAAGCCGCTCGCTCCTTCAGCGGGCGAGTGCCGCCTCGAGCCGGACCGTCACCGCATCGACATCGCCCTGCGCCGCAATCCGACGCAGGATGCCGCGCGCGGCGTAGAAGTCCACGAGCGGTTGGGTCTTCTCCTCGTACACCTTCAGGCGCTCGGTGACCGTGGCCTCGTTGTCGTCGGGACGCTGATAGAGCTCGTGTGGTCCGCCGGACTGCGAGCACTTCTCGTTGGGGGCCGGGGGGGAGGTGAACACATTGAAGATGCGCCCGCATTGCTTGCAGGTGCGGCGTCCAGCGATGCGCCGAACCAGCTCGGCCCGCTCCACGTCGAGCACCAGCACCGCATCGAGCGGCTTTTGCACTCGTCCGAGCAGCTCATCGAGCGCACGCGCCTGAGCGAGGTTGCGCGGGAAGCCATCGAGGATGAAGCCGCTCCGGGCGTCCGGCTCGGCAAGACGCTCGCGAATCATACCAAGCACGATGTCGTCCGAGACCAGCTGCCCGGCTTGCATCGCGGCCTGCGCGGCGCGCCCAAGATCGGTCTGGCTCGCGACCGCTGCCCGCAGCAGGTCGCCCGTCGAGACCTGTGGAATGTGGCAGCGCTCGGCCAGGCGCTGGGCCTGAGTACCCTTACCCGCGCCCGGTGCACCGAGCAGGATGATTTGCATGTAACGCGCGGTCCCCCTATTGATTGGCAAAGCAAGCCGGGCGCCCAACGTGTGCCTCGGGCTGCCTGCGCCCCCAAGCGGCCCGTCACGTTACCGACCACCCGCGACGAGGTCAACGAACGACGCGGGGTGGTATTCTTGAAGCGTCCCCCTCGTGCTGCCGCGCCATGCCCAAGATCACACGCGCTCGGTCCAAGTCTCGCAAGCGTAACGCCTTCTATGCCCAGTCGGGCGGGGTTTCGGCCGTCATCAATGCCTCGGCCTGCGGCGTCATCGAGGCCGCTGCCAGGTCGCGCCGGATCGGGAAGGTCTACGCCGGTCGCGACGGCATCGTCGGCGCACTGACCGAGGACCTGATCGACGTGAGCCGCGAGAGCCGGGCGACCATTCGCGGCCTCAGATACACACCGGCCGGGGCCTTCGGCTCGGCCCGTTTCAAGCTCAAGGGACTCGACCAGAACCGGGCGGAATACGAGCGGTTGATCGAGGTGTTCCGCGCCCACGATATCGGCTATTTCTTCTACAACGGCGGCAACGACTCGATGGATACCGCGCTGAAGGTCTCGCAGCTGGGCGAGCAGCTGGGCTACCCGATCACGTGCGTCGGGGTACCCAAGACCGTGGACAACGACCTGCCGCACACCGATTGCTGCCCCGGGTTCGGCTCGGTCGCGAAGTACATCGCCGTGTCCACACGCGAAGCAGGGCTCGATGTGGCCTCGATGGCTCGCACCTCCACCAAGGTGTTCGTTCTCGAGGTGATGGGGCGGCATGCGGGCTGGATCGCAGCGGCGGGCGGGCTCGCCGGCCGCAAGCCCGGGACACCTCCGCACATCATTCTGTTCCCGGAGATTGCCTTCGATCGGCCGCGCTTCCTCGAGAAGGTGAGAAGCTGCGTCGCCGATTTCGGCTACTGCGTGATCGTCGTGTCCGAGGGCGCCGCGTACGCGGATGGCCGATTCCTCGCCGACGCCGGAACCCAGGATGCCTTCGGCCACACCCAGCTGGGCGGCGTCGCCCCCGTCGTTGCCCACATGGTCCGCGAGGCGCATGGCTACAAATACCACTGGGGCGTTGCCGACTATCTGCAGCGCGCCGCGCGGCATATCGCCTCCAAGGTCGATGTGCAGCAGGCCTACGCGGTGGGCAAGGCAGCGGTGGAGCTTGCCGTGCGCGGTGTGAATGCGGTGATGCCGACGATCGTGCGCAAGTCATCCCGCCCCTACCGCTGGACGATCGGGCACGTGCCGCTCGGGGAGGTCGCCAACCGCGAGAAGAAGCTGCCGCGCGAGTTCATCGCGCCGGATGGCTTCGGCATCACCGAGGCGTGCCGGCGATATCTCGAGCCTCTGATCGCCGGCGAGGACTATCCGCCGTACCGGGACGGCCTTCCGGCTTATGTCGCCGTGAAGGGTGTGCGGGTCAGGAAGAAGCTGGCCACGACCTTCAAAACGTGAGGCCGAGTCGCCGTATGGTATAGTCCGCGGCCATTTTGAGGCGCCGGACCACCCCGGACGCGATGCCGGCAATCGCCGGCCGCGGCTCGTCGGATCGCGACCGGCGCCGCCTCGAGAACTACAAGTCCTGAACCTAAGAGAGGGATTCCTGATGGATGCCGGTACCTGGCTGTGGCTCGCGATTGCGGCGGGCGTGTTCGCGGTGCTGTACGGTGTGCTCTCGATGGCGGCGATCCTGCGCTTGCCGGCCGGCAACGCGCGGATGCAGGAGATCGCAGCCGCGGTGCAGACCGGCGCCAAGGCGTATTTGAACCAGCAGTACTCCGCGATCGTGGTCGTCGGGATCGTGCTGTTCCTGGTGCTCGGCTTCGCACTGAACTGGTGGACTGCCGTCGGCTTTGCGATCGGGGCGATCCTGTCGGGGGCAACCGGTTACATCGGGATGAACATCTCGGTGCGCGCGAACGTGCGCACCGCAGAGGCCGCCACGAAGGGCCTGAACGCGGCGCTCTCGGTCGCCTTCCGCGGCGGATCGATCACCGGAATGCTCGTCGTGGGACTGGCGCTCCTGGGTGTCGCCGGGTACTACGCGGTGCTGCTGCCGCGCCTCGGACAGAACGGCGCGCTGCACGCACTGGTCGGACTGGCCTTCGGTGGCTCGCTCATCTCGATCTTCGCGCGCCTGGGCGGCGGCATCTTCACCAAGGGCGCCGATGTGGGAGCCGACCTCGTGGGCAAGGTCGAGGCCGGCATTCCCGAGGACGACCCGCGCAACCCGGCAGTCATTGCGGATAACGTCGGGGACAACGTCGGAGACTGCGCCGGCATGGCGGCCGACCTCTTCGAGACCTATGCCGTCACGATCGTCGCCACCATGCTGCTCGGCGGCCTCACGATGACCGATGCAGGCTCCTCCGCCGCCGTCTATCCGCTTGCGCTCGGGGCTGCCTCGATCGTGGCATCCGTCATTGGCACGTTCTTCGTGAAGACGGGCTCCACCGGAAAGATCATGACCGCGCTCTACAAGGGCGTCGTGGTCTCCGGAGTGCTCGCCGCCATCGCGTTCTATTTCATCACGCAGAAGCTCATGCCCGAGCATGTGGGGCCGCTCTTTGGAAGCGCCCTGATTGGCCTCGGGCTGACGGCAGCCCTGATCATCATCACCGAGTACTACACGGCGACGGAATACGGCCCGGTGCGCAGGATCGCAAGCGCATCGCAAACGGGCCACGCCACCAACATCATCGCCGGACTCGGCGTCTCGATGAAATCCACCGCATTGCCCGTGCTGGCGGTCTGCGTGGCGATCTGGGGCACGTATCAGCTCGCGGGCCTCTACGGCATCGCCGTCGCCGCCACCGCGATGCTGTCGATGACCGGGATGATCGTTGCGCTCGATGCTTACGGTCCGATCACCGACAACGCGGGCGGCATCGCCGAGATGGCGGGGCTGCCGAAGCAGGTCCGCGACATCACCGATCCGCTCGATGCCGTCGGGAACACCACCAAGGCGGTGACCAAGGGCTATGCGATCGGCTCCGCGGGCCTTGCCGCGCTGGTGCTGTTCGCCGACTACACCCACAACCTCGAGGCGGCGGGCAAGCTCACGACGTTCTCGCTGTCGGATCCCGCCGTGATCATCGGGTTGTTCATCGGAGGTCTCGTGCCCTACCTCTTCGGGGCGATGGCCATGGAGGCCGTCGGCCGGGCCGCCGGATCCGTCGTGGAGGAGGTGCGCCGCCAGTTCCGCACCATTCCCGGCTTGATGGAAGGCACGGCGAAGCCCGACTACTCGCGAGCCGTCTCGTTGCTCACTCGTGCCGCGATCAAGCAGATGATCCTGCCTTCGTTGTTGCCGATCCTGGTGCCGGTGATCCTGGTCGTGGTGATGAATGCAGTCATGGGTCCGGGCGCGGGAATTCGCGCACTCGGCGGGCTGCTGATCGGAACGATCGTGACCGGGCTGTTCGTCGCAATCTCGATGTGCACCGGCGGGGGCGCGTGGGACAACGCCAAGAAGTACATCGAGGAAGGCCACTTCGGGGGCAAGGGCTCCGAGGCACACAAGGCCGCGGTGACCGGCGATACGGTCGGTGATCCCTACAAGGACACGGCCGGTCCTGCGATCAACCCGCTCATCAAGATCATCAACATCGTCGCGCTGCTTCTCGTGCCGCTGCTGTAGCTGCGTGCGCGCGTCGCATCCTGCCAGGATGCTTCACGCTACGCGCGACCGGCCTTCGATTCGGTGAGAACTGCGCTCACCAGCTCGTTGAGCCGTGCGTAGTAGGCGGCGACCGGTGGCTCGGAGCTCGACTGCCGACGCTCCAGATCGGCGCTCACATCGGTCAGACGCTTGCGGATTCGGCCGTCCACTTTCAAAGTGCGGCTGAGCAATGCACTCACGCACGCGCTGATCTCCGCATCGAGCTCGCGCGCATCCGTGCCTGCGATCTCGACGCCGCTCAGCTCCCGGGGACAACCGGCTGCCATGTGTTCACGCCAGAGGCGTGCAAGCTGCATAGGCTTTGAATTTCCCCTCAGGCCGACACGATCATGCTCTACGGCAAGTGTGCCTCGTATAGTCGCATGCGCCGCGCAAGCTCACAATGCTTGTTGCTGCTCGGGGGAAGCCCGTGGCAGCCCGGTTCACGCGGATCGATCGAGCTTGCGCCCGGGGCTGCGCGCAGCACAAAGGCCACAATGGCTCAGTACCCCTGATTGAAACGCCGGCCAAACGGCCCCAACCCCATGATTGAATGCCTGATTTGAGTGCGCTCAAATGAATTGGCCGCCGTGGAGCGGCTGTGTCGGCTTCACAACCACTGGTGCCACGGCAACCCCCATGCGCACCACAGCTCATGTGTTTGCGACGGGCGCGCCTCGAGGACTCCGCTACACTAGCCTCCATGGACTCGAATGAGCGGTTTGCGGTGAAGAAGTCCAAGGAGGACTGGCAGCGTCAGCTGACGCGCGCCCAGTTTCACGTTCTGCGCGAGCACGGCACCGAGCCCGCCGGAACGAGTCCCCTCAACTTCGAGCACCGATCCGGCGTATTTCACTGCGCCGCCTGCGGCAACCCGCTGTTCCAGTCGGCCGCGAAATTCGAGAGCGGCAGCGGTTGGCCGAGCTTCTTCGAGCCCATCGCAGGCGCCGTGGCCACCTCCGAGGACCATGGCTTCGGGATGCGCCGCACGGAGGTGCATTGCGCGCGCTGCGGCGGACACCTGGGGCACGTCTTTCCGGATGGGCCCGACCCGACAGGCTTACGCTACTGCACGAACGGCGTGGCGCTCGCGTTCGAGCCGGCTTCCACCTCCCGCAGGGAGCCCTGAGTCGGCAGCCCCGCCGGTCCGAAGAAGCCCTCGAGCACGCTCTTCTCGGCGCCAGCACCCGCGACATCGCGTGCGAGCCGATCGTAAAGCCGCGCCGCACCTTCGAACATGTCCATCGCGGCAGGGTCGGCACTTGCGAACTGCGCGATCTCACGCATCTCGGCCACCCAGCGGTACGCCTTGGGAAACATTCCTGGCACGCTGCGGGCGAAGGAGCTCGCAAGCTGGGGCTGGCTCTCGGCAAGCTCCGCGTGGAGTGCCGCATCCACTCCGCTGCGGATGGCGGCAAGCAGCATCGCAGTACCCACCGCGGTCAAGCCCTTGGTGATTCCGGCGTACGACATCTTCAGTGCCGAGGCCGCCCCCACCGGCGCATCGAGAACCCGGATGCCAAGACCGTACCTTGCGAGCGCTTGCAAGCGCGGGGCATCGGGACCTGATGCGTAGATGTTCGGCCCGGGTGCGCCTGCTCGCGGGGGCGCGCCGATGATGCCTGCGTCCACGAACGGAGCTCCCGCCGAGATCACCCGCGCGGCAATGCGCTGCACGGTCGCAGGGCTCACAGCGTTGCAATCCACGTAGGTCGGCTTGCGTCGCGCCGAGATGAGCCATTGAGTGGCGCGCTCGGCAAGCGCGAGCGCAGCTCCCGGCGGCACGATCGACAGCACGAAGTCGGCCCTGGCCAGCTCCGGCTCGCTGACGCAAGTCATTCCGGCCGCATGCGCCCGATCGCAACTCGCGGGGCTGCGTCCCTCGAGCGCCGTGAGGACTTCCGCGCCGCTTGCGACGAGCAGTCCGCCGACCGCCGCGCCCATGCTGCCCGGTGCCACGATTGCGACGACTGGTCTCATTGCGTGCCTCCAGTTGAGCAGCGCTTACTTTAATGCCGGAACACGGTACTCTCGACGTCACGGCGATGAGAAAAGGACCGCGAAGCTCGGCCGGCAGGTCTCGCTCGAAGGCCCGGCCATCCTCCAGCAGGTCTCGGTCGAAGGCCCCGGCCTCCGTGCTCGATCCGAGCGACTGGCGGACGCTGCGAGCGCATGGCCATCGGATGCTCGATGACATGCTCGACTACCTCGAGGGCATCCGCCGCCGGACGGCCTGGAAGCCCATGGACACCGCCGCACGGGCTGCTTTTCGCACGGCGCTGCCCGAGGGTCCGAGCGAGCTTCTGGCCGTGCACCGGGACTTTCTCGAGCAGATCCTGCCCTATTCCATCGCGAATGCGCATCCAGGCTTCATGGGCTGGGTGAACGGCGGCGGAACGGTGACCGGCATGCTCGCCGAGATGCTGGCAGGCGGCCTCAATGCCAATTGCGGGGGACGCGACCACGCGCCGATCGAGGTCGAGCGGCAGGTGAGCGAGTGGGTGCGAGGCCTGTTCGGCTTTCCCGCCGGCGCGAGCGGCCTGTTCGTCGGCGGCACGTCCATGGCGACGATGATCGCCCTGCTGGTCGCACGCCGATTCGCGCTCGGGCCCGAGGTGCGGCACGCAGGTCTTGCGGCGCTGCATGCACGGCTCGTGGCGTATGCCTCGGTCGCGACCCACACCTGTGTCGCACGCGCAATGGACTGCGTCGGACTGGGCACCGATCAGCTGCGCGCCATCGCGGTGGATGCTCACCACCGCATCGACCTCGACGGTCTGCGCCG
Source organism: Steroidobacteraceae bacterium (assembly GCA_035524075.1). Lineage (GTDB taxonomy): Bacteria > Pseudomonadota > Gammaproteobacteria > Steroidobacterales > Steroidobacteraceae > JASHUC01. The sequence continues at coordinate 118,542 of DATKPP010000029.1, forward strand.
CGCAATCGACGCGGACCGCAGCGCCGGTTACACGCCCTTTCTCATCGTCGGCAACGCCGGCACGGTGGAGATCGGCGCCACCGACGATCTCGCCTCGCTTGCGGATCTGGCCGCGCAGCAGCGCCTGTGGCTCCACGTCGATGGAGCGTTCGGCGCGCTCGGCATGCTCTGCCCGGAGATCGCGCCGCGCCTGCGCGGAATCGAGCGCGCGGATTCGCTCGCATTCGATTTTCACAAATGGGCGCAGGTTCCGTACGACGCGGGGTTCGTGCTCGTACGTGACGGGGCGCTGCATCGCCAGACATTCGCGACACCGGCCGAGTATCTGCGCCGCGCCACCCGTGGGCTCGCCGCGGGCGATGCCTGGCCAACCGATTTCGGACCGGATCTATCGCGCGGATTCCGGGCGCTCAAGACCTGGTTCACCTTGCGTGTGCACGGGAGCGAGCAGCTCGGTGCGGCGATCTCGCGCACCTGCCGCGTGGCGCGGCACCTCGCGGCGCGCGTCGCCGCGGAGAGCCGGCTCGAGCTCGCCGCTCCGGTACCCCTCAACATCGTTTGCTTTCGCTATCGCGGCGGCGCGGCCGACTCCGACTGCGATGCGCTGAACGCGGCGATTGCCGCGGATGTGCAGGAGAGCGGGATCGCTGCGCCCTCCACCACGCGCATCGCGGGCCGGCTCGCAATTCGCGCGGCGATCTTCAATCACCGCACGGCCGAGTGCGATGTCGATGCGTTGGTGGATACAGTGCTGCGCCACGGCGACCGGCGCGTGGGCCGCGGCTCACGCCGCCGCATCAGCCGCATCAGCCGCATCAGCCGCTGAGGGTTTGCGGCCGGCACGGCTCCGGCGATCAGCGCGCCTCTCTCGCGAGCAGCATTCCCTTGACCGCCTCGAGTGCGCGATCGGTCGCCGCCCGACGGTAGTTCCACCTCGGATCGGCATCGGGCGGCAGGATCGCCATTGCTGCATTCGCCTCGAACAGGAGCACCGAGCCATCTCGGCCAAGCGCGAAATCGACGCCGACGTAGTCGAGACCGAGGTCCGCGCCGATCCGCTGCAGGCCTGCGAGGGCCGTCGGACCCAGGATCGCCGGCATGTCCTCGAGGAAGCGCCGCTCCTCATCCCGATGCGCAGCGTGCAGCGCCATCTGCGAGCTGAAGTAATGCACTTTCCAATCGGCGGAGAGGGCCAGGTGCAGCGGATAGAGCGCCCCGTCGATGATCATCACCCGATACTTGCGCACCATTGCATCGGCACCGCGCGCATCGAGAAACTCGATCGCCAGGAGCTCCTCGCCGGGCAACGCAGCGAGGGCCGCCGGGAGATCCTCGCTCCGGTCCACTCGCAGGAAATGCCGGCCGGTGTGAAACCCGGGTGTGCGCAGCAGGAGCGGGAACTTAAGTCCGGGATCGCTCCGCAGACCTTGCCGTGAGATGGCGCGGGTGGCTGGCGCAATGACGCCCGGCAGGCGTCCCAGCCGGTGCGCATTGTCTACCCGTCCGGTGCGCGCGACGCGCGCGGGCGGGTTGATCACGGGCGCGGATGTGTGCGCGAGCAGCGCCTGCGCGCGTGCCAGGCCCACCGAGCACAGATCGGCATCACCCACCGCGTTGAACACGATGGAATGCGCAGGCAGCGACTGCGCCGGATCCCAGAATTCGGTGTAGAGCGCGCTGACCTCGAAGACCTTGTCATCCAGGATTCGCTGCGTGGCGATGTTGCCGTGTCGCACCGAGACCAGCAGCAGCGCGGGGACTGCGCTGCCGCAGCCGCGATAGCGCCGACGCACGAGTGCGTGACCCGCAAAGCCCTGCTGCCAGTGGGGCTCGGCGGCCGCGGCCTCACCGAGCGCCGTCAGGGTGCGCGCCAGGCCCTGGTGTGCTTCGGCCCGATCGCCGCACGCGAGCGCAGCTTCGTATTGCGCGCGCGCTTGCAGCAGGTCGCCGTCGTGGTAGTAGACGTTTCCGAGGTTCACGTGCCCGACGGGGTCGCCGGGGTGGCAGCTCACCGCCTGGAGGTAGGCCGTGAGCGCCGCGGAGCGATGGCCGCTCGCCCAGGCGAGGTTCCCGAGCTCGTTGAGCGCGGCGCAATGGGCCGGATCCAGGCGCAGCAGCTCGAGATAGGCGCTTTTCGCAGCTGTGTCATCGCCTCTTGCGGCGAGCCCGCGAGCATGCTCGAGCCATTGCGCGATCACGCGATCCTGGTGCACGCCACCCAGTGTATGCGCAGCTCAGGCGGCCAGGGGCAGCGGCTGAGGCCGACCGATGGCGTAGCCCTGCACGTAGTCCACTCCCATCCGCCGCGCAGTGTCGAGGGCTGCGGAATCCTCCACCTGCTCGGCGATCACCTTGAAGTTGAGCGTGCGCGCAAGCTTGATCATTGCAGTGACCATGGCTTGGTTCACGGAATCGCGGGCCAGATTGCGCATGAACGAGCCGTCGATCTTCAGATAATCCATCGGCAGCGTCTTGAGATTGGAGAACGAGCCGACCCCGGAGCCAAAATCATCGAGCGCGAACTGGCAGCCCATCCCATGGAGCACGCCCACGAAGCGCCGCGCATGGTCGAGATTGGCGACCACCGCGCTCTCGGTGATCTCGAAGCACACCTGATGCGGCGAGACCCCCGTGCTGTCGAGGCACTCGACGACGAATTCGAGGAATTGCGCGTCCCCGAGCGTCTGCCCCGAGATGTTGATCGCGACGCTTTGCCGCGGGGGAACGTTCATGGCCCCGCGGCCCAAGGCGGCGAGCGTCGTCTGCACGACCCAGCGATCCACCAGTCCCATCAGCCGGTAGCGCTCGGCAGCGCGCACGAATTCGGAAGGCGGAACATCGTGCCCGGATTCGTCCTGCAGGCGCACCAGCACCTCCATCGCCGGTCCGTTGTCGTCGGTCGGCCCCACGGCCACGATCGATTGATAGTACAGATGGAAGCGGTTCTCCTTGAGCGCGCTTTGCAGGCGCTGCAGCCACTGGATCTCCCCGCTGTGGCGGGCAAGCGCCTCGTCCCGCGCCGAGTACACGACCACACGGCCGGTGCCCTGCTTCTTGGCGACGTAGCAGGCGGAATCGGCCGCGGCGAGCAGCTCCTCGAGCGAGCCGCTCTCGCGCGAGATCTCCACGATCCCGATCGACACCCCGATGTTGAAGATGCGGTCCTTCCACACGTAGCGGTAATCGCTCACCGCGCGGCACACGTCATCGGCGATCTGACGCGCCTTCTCGAGCGGACAGCCGACGAGCAGCATTCCAAACTCATCCCCGCCCAGGCGCCCGACGGTATCGCTGTCGCGCACCGCGTCGCGCAGGAGCTTGGCGACCTCGCGCAGCATGCTGTCACCGGCCAGGTGACCGCTCGTGTCGTTCACGACCTTGAAGCGGTCGAGGTCCAGGTAACACAGCACGTGCTGGCCATCGCCGCGGTGGCCGCCCTCGATCGCTTCGGTCAGGCGACGCTCGAACTCGCGCCGGTTGACCAGTCCGGTCAGCGCATCGTGAGTTGCCTGGTAGGACATCTGGCGCGCAAGCCCGCGCATCTCGGTCACATCGTGAAGCAGCACGACCGTGCCGGTGATCTCGCCGGCCACATCGCGAATCGGCGATGCCGACAGCTCGATGGAGCGCTCCGAGCCGTTGCTGCGCGACAGCAGCAATGCGCGCCGACCGAGGTTGACCGGCGCACCGCTCGAGAGGGCCTGCCGCACGGGGTCACTCAGCAGGCGGCGATCCGTCTCGTCCACCAGCCCGACGATCTGATCGAGCGTCTTGCCCTGGGCATCCGTTCCCGCGCTCCCGGTGAGGCTCTCGGCCGCCGGATTCAAGTACTCGATCCTGCCTTCGGAATCGGTGGCGATGACCGCATGGGGCAGGGAGTCGAGCGCCAGCGCGCGCCGCGTGGGGGCCGCAACCGGGCTCGCGGCCTCGGTTTCGGTCCCCGGCGGGCGCAGAGTCTGCACGGTTTGCGTGGGAATGATCTCGACACCCGTCATGAGCAGCGCCGCGCCGCCTTCGTAGTCGATGACGGCCGAGCTCACCTCCAGACGGCTCACCTGGCCTTGCAGCCCGACCATCTCGATCTCGTAGCGCTCGGCGGTCGGCTCGCCGGCCAGCCGGCGCCGGATGCTCTCGCTCACCAGCTCCGCGTACTCGGGCGGGACGAGATCTGCGAGCTTGCGGCCGATGAGCTCTGCGCGATCCACGCCGACCAGGCTCGCAAACTGCCGGTTGGCATGCAGAATCGTATCGCGATGCACGAGCACCGCCTCGTGAATGCGATCGCCGAGCTGGGTGAAGAGCGTTGCGGCGACGCGCTCGCGTTCGCGCTCGGGGCCGGCTGTCGCGCGCGTGAGCAGTTGATTGACTGCCGTGGTGAGCGAGGACACCTCGGCGCTGGGGCTGGCCACCTCGATGCGCCCGGTTGCGCGGCCATCGCTTGCAATGCGCTGCACTTCCCGAGACAGCTGCTCGATCGCCCGCAGATCGCGACGCTGAAACAGATACAGCACGATGAACAGCATCGCGACAAGCACGAGCAAAAGGCTTAGCAGCCCGAGGATGGACATCTTTCCCCTTCAGTCCTCGTCGTGAGAGCGCGCGCCGAGCCGGACGCCTTCGTTGATCTTCTCGCGCGCCGTCGCGGTGCACGAAGCATAGCGTAGCGCGAGGCGCACTTTCGCCGTAATTTCACCATATGATCCCGCAAAAGCTGCCGTGACAGGTGCGCTGGCGGCGCGCGGGAAAGCGCGTCGCTTGCGGCGCCCTCGCGCTGAGGCACAATAAGTCCAATAGAGGTGCACCAATGAGTCCAAATGAATTTGCTCGCGAGCAGATGGTCCAGCAGCAGATCCGTGCCTGGGATGTGCTCGACGAGCGTGTGCTCGATACCTTTCGCTCGGTGCCGCGCGAGCTGTTCGTGCCTGCCGAGCACCGCTTCCTCGCCTTTGCGGACGTGGAGGTACCCTTGCCGAACGGGCAGCACATGCTGCGCCCGAGCGTCGCGGGTCGGCTGCTGCAGTCGCTCGAGCTCACCGGCGCAGAGCGTGCACTCGAGATCGGGGCCGGTTCGGGCTTCGTGAGCGCATGTCTTGCGGTCTGTTGCGCGAGCGTGCGCGCGATCGAGATCTTTGCGGATCTCGCGGCACTCGCGCAGGCGAATCTGTCCGGCTTCGGCGCTCGCAACGTCGAGGTCGTCACCGCCGATGCGACTCGCTTGGCGAGCGAGCGCTACGACGTTATCGCGGTCACGGCATCGCTCCCGGCCTACGACGAGCGGTTCCAGCGCCTGCTCACGGTCGGAGGCCGTCTCTTCGTGGTGGTGGGGGAGCCCCCGGTCATGGAGGCGTGTCTCGTGCGGTGCGTCGCCGAGGGCGCCTGGGCCAGAGAGAGCCTCTTCGAGACGGTTGTCGACCCTCTCATCAACGCCCAGAAGCCGAGCACGTTCATCTTTTAGTCGCGGAGGCCGGTGAGTCATGCAGGAGATCACACCCACAGCCTTGCAGGAGCGCCTCTCTCGAGCCCCTGCGCCGATCGTGCTCGACGTGCGTGAGCCCTGGGAACAGGCCATTGCCCGCCTTGCGGGCACGCTCGACATCCCGATGAGCGAGGTACCCGCCCGGCTGGCGGAGCTGCCGAAGGACCGGGATATCGTGGTCATGTGCAAAGCAGGGGGACGCAGCGCGATGGTGGCCCAATACCTCGAGCAGCGCGGCTACAGGGTGGCAAACCTGACCGGCGGCATCCTGAGGTGGGCCAAGGACGTGGATCCGACGCTCGCCACGTACTGACGAGACCACGCGCGACCGCGCCACGGCGCAACCCCGCGGCAACCTTGCGCATCTAACCGCTTCGTACCCGCACTCAGGGGGATTGCCGGCCGCGACTGCGGCCTGATATAGTGATGTACAACACTAGAAAGGATGCGGAATGAAGGGGTTGGTCGCCGGTCTTCTCGCCCTCGGTCTCGCCAGCATGGCCTCCGGCACGGACCTCATGGGCGTTTACCAGGACGCGCTGAGGTTCGACCCGCAGATCCGGGAGTCCGAGGCTCAGTACAAGGCCGCCAAGGAGCAAAACCCCCAGGCGCTCGCGGCGCTGCTGCCGCAGGTGAGCGGCACGGTCGATCTCACCCGGCAGAAGGAGGGGTACACGTCGGTCTATCCCGAGCCGATCGGCAACGGCCAGCTGGCCCTCTTCGGTGAGAACACGATCGAATATGTGAACACCACGCAGTACCAGCTGCAGCTGCAGCAGACAGTGTTCTCCTGGCCCCAGCTGGCAACGCTTGCCGAGGCGCACAAGAAGGTCGCGCAGTCCCTCGCCAGCTACCGCAACGACCAGGAGAGCCTCATTCAGCGCGTGGCGACGGCCTATTTCAACGTGCTCAATGCGCAGGACACTCTCGATGCCCAGCAGGCCTCGCTCGATGCGGTCACGCGCCAGCTGGAGCAAGCCAACAAGCGCTTCGATGTGGGGCTCATCGCGATCACGGATGTGAAGGAGGCCGAGGCGCAGCACGACAGCACCGCGGCGGCCGTCATCCAGGCCAAGCGCAGCCTCGCAAGCATGCAGGAGCAGCTGCGCGAGATCACCGATCAGGATTACACGACCCTTGCCAAGCCCGGCGATGACATGCCGCTGCTCACACCCCAGCCCGCGGACGTACAGCGCTGGATCGACGCGTCGATGGATCAGAACCTGTCGCTCATCGCGAGCCGCCTGGCCGCCGACGCGGCACGCGATAACGTGCAGGTTGCCTTCGGCGGCCACCTGCCCTCCATCTCCTTCACTGCCCAGGACATGCGTGAGCACCAGGACGCGGACGAGTCGCTTCTCTTCGGTGGCTTCGGCGAAACCCTCGGGGGCCGGGTCCGCTTTCCGACCGGCATCTCCAATGGACAGATCGGCATCCAGGTCAACATCCCGCTCTTCAGCGGCGGGCTCGTGCAGTCGCAGGTTCGCCAGGCTCAGTTCCAGTGGATCCAGGCGAAGGATCACGTCGTGACGGTCTCGCGCCAGACGGAGTATCAGGCGCGCGACGCCTACAACGGGGTGGTCAGCGAGATCGCGCAGGTGAGCGCGCTCAAGCAGGGGGTGGTCTCCGCCGACACCGCGCTGAAGGCCACCGAGGCCGGTTACGAGGTGGGCACTCGGACCGAGGTGGACGTGCTGACGGAACGCCAGAATCTCGTTCAGGCCCAGACGAGCTACGCCCAGGCGAAGTACGCCTATCTGAACGCGATCGTGCAGCTGCAGCTCGCCGCCGGCACCCTGGACCTGCGGACGGTGAAGCAGATCAATGGCTGGCTCAGCGTACGCCAGCCCGAGCCCATGCTCCCCGGCACACCTCGCGCACCCGTCGCGCCCCCTCAGCCCTAGAGCAGCGGCGCGATGAGCGCGACGAGCCGGGCGAGCGCGCCGCGGTTCTCATCCAGCACCGCGCGCGCCCGCTCACCCGCCGCGGTACGAGCCTCCGGGCTCGCGAGCAGCTCTCCCACCCGCGCGGCAAGCTCCGCGCAATCGTGCACGATCGCCACGGCCTTGCGCTCGGCGAGCATGCGGGCGATCTCGGGGGCGTTGAGCTGGTGCGGGCCGGTGAGGATCGCGCGGGCGAGCGCCGCCGGCTCGAGCAGATTGTGTCCGCCCACCGGCACGAGGCTTCCGCCGACGAAGACCACGTCGGCCGCCGCGTAGAACTCGACCAGCTCCCCGAGCGTATCGAGAAGCAGCACCTCGGTGCTCGAATCGCAGCTTTCCTGGCTCGAGCGCCGCGCGAATCGCACGCCTTGGCGCTCGAGCAGCGCAGCCACCTCGGCGAAGCGCGGCGGATGCCGTGGAGCGATGACGAGCAGGGCGGTGCGCGCATCGGCGCGCACGCGCTCGTGGGCCGCAAGCACCGCCCGCTCCTCGCCCTCATGCGTGCTCCCGGCGACCCACACCGGCCTTGCGCCCGCGTAGTACGCGCGTAACGCGCGGCCCTTCTCCTCGGTCTGTGCGGGAACCTCGAAATCGAACTTGATGTTGCCCACGACCGCGGTGCGCTCGGGTGCGGCGCCGAGCCGCCGGAAACGCGTGGCATCCGCCTCGGACTGGGCCGCGAGCACGGTGCAATTCGAGAGTGCGCCCCTGAACACCGAACCCAGCAGGGCGTAGCGCCTCGTCGAGCGCTCGGACACTCGAGCGCTCGCCAGGACGAGCGGAATGCCCCGGCGACCGCATTCCGCGTAAAGATTGGGCCAGAGCTCCGTCTCGAGCACGATCGCGAGGCGCGGTCGCGCGCGATCGAGGAATCGGCGCACCGCCCCCGGCAGGTCGAGTGGCACGTATCGCACGTCCACGTGCCGCGCGCCCAGCAGGGCGCGACCACGATCCGCGCCGGCTGCCGTGGAGGTCGTCAGAACCACGGGGGTGGCCGGGATGATGCGCTGCAGCTCATGCACCAGTGCCGCCGCCGCCTGCACCTCTCCGAGGGATGCCGCATGCACCCAGAGACTCGGCGAGCCCAGCGTCGCACCGAGCCCGAGCCGCTCGCCGAAGCGCCTCCAGTAGCCACGCTCGCGCACGCCGCGCCACAGCAAGGCACCGCAATAGAGCGGCGCAACCATGTATGCGATGGCAGAGTACAGGCGACGCACGGCAGGGGTGGGAGTCCCGAGGCCTGGCTCTGACCCGAAGCTCAGGGACCGGCCGGCTGCAGCGCGCGCGCGCCGGTTGACTGGCGATACCCATCGAGGAGGCCGTGCCAGTCCGCCTCGGTGAACCGGTCCGCCGGCAAGCCGTACGTGACCTTCTCTAGCGAGCGCCTGAGACGCACCAGGTTGCCATCGCACCAAAGCCCCGGCTTGCGCAGGCTGCCACGATCGAAGTCGACCAGGAACACCTCATCGCCGTTGCCGAGCAGTACGTTGCGAGCGTTCAGGTCCGCGTGGCAGACCCCAAGATCGTGGAAGCGCCGCAAGCAGCGGCCGATTGCGATCCAGTTGAGCACCGAGAGCGCCCCGACGCGCAGGCACACGGCGAGCGGGCTCGCCTCGGTCAACCGCTCGGTGATGATGTCGCCCCGGTAACCGATTCCATGCTGCTCGTATCGCGCGGCAACGGGCGCCGGAACGGGTAAGCCCGCGCGATGCAGGTGGTAGGTGAGCTGCCACTCGGCGAACGGGCGCGAGGCGGACTCACCGTTCCAGAGGTAATAATCCCGGCAGAAGCGCGCGGTGATTCCTCCGCGGCAGTAATGCCGCAGCACCCAGCTGCGTCCCTGCGATCTCAAGAACAGCGTCGCGCTGCGGCCGCGAGCCTCGCCCTCCACCTCGCCCCGCTCGCGCCACGACCCAGGATCGAACGACGCCGTGGAGAGATTCCCCGCGCGCGAGGCGTCATAGATCATGGCGCCCCCGGAGATGAGCCGGCGCCTCACCTCCGAGCCGAGGGGCCACTGCGCGTTCACACTGCGAAGTTTATCATCGCGGCCCCGCGTGCCCGCTTTGCTAGACTGGCCCCGTGAGCGACATTCTCGTTCCCATCTCCCCCGGCGAGCTGCTCGACAAGATCACGATTCTGCGGATCAAGGCAGCGCGGCTCTCGGATGCCGCTCGGCTGCAGCACGTGCGCGTGGAGCTCGAGCTGCTCGAGCGCACGTGGCGGGACTCGGGGTGCGCGGCACGCCTGGCGCCCCGGGAGGAGCAATCGCTGCAGGCGGTGAACGAGAGGCTCTGGGAGACCGAGGACCGCATTCGGGAGAAGGAGGCTGCGCAGAGCTTCGATGCGGACTTCATCGCGCTTGCGCGTGCGGTCTACCACGCCAATGACGAGCGCGCGGCGATCAAGCGGCGCATCAGCGTGCGGCTGGGCTCGCGCATCGTGGAAGAGAAGTCGTACGCCCCGTACGGCACGGCCAAGCGCGTGACCTAGCGCTGCAGGGTGTACTCGGCCCCGCAGTATGGGCACTTGGCCCATCCGGTCGCCTCGATGGGCAGGTACACGCGCGGGTGCGAGTTCCACACCAGCATCTGGGGCATCGGACACGACAGCGGCAGATCGCTCTGCGTCACGCTGTACTGATTCTGCGCGTTCGGCTGAATGAGCGGTTTCGCGGCAACCATTGCGGCACGATTATACCTGCATCGTCGTGTTCCAGATTGTACTCACGGCGCTTCGCTCTGCCAGGAACTCGTCCGCCGGCACGAGCGGTGGGCGCCCCTCGAGGGACAAATGATGAACGCGCGTGCGATATGCGCGGTAGGCGCACGTCAGCAAGTCCACCGTGTCCTGCGGTACCAGAGCGGCCGAGGCAACCGACTCGAGCTGGCGGATCGTATCCGAGAACTGCACCACGGGCGGGTAATCGCGCGCCCACTTCAGCGCCCAGTACTGCGCGAGAAACTCGATATCCGCGATGCCGCCGGCATCCTGCTTGATGTCGATCTGCCCGGCCCGGCGGCTTGCCAGCTCGCGTCGCATGCGCTCGCGCATCGACCGCACGTCCTCGCGCAGCCGCTCGCGGCGCACGTGGCGCTGCAGAATCTGCATTCGCAGCCGCTCGAATGCGGCGCGCAGGTGCCGTGCGCCGTGGGGTGCGCCGGCCACGGCGCGCGCGTGCAGCAGCGCCTGATGCTCCCAGGTCCAGGCGCTCGACTCTTGATATTCCGCGAACGCGTCCAGGCCCGCCACGAGCGCTCCGCTCTGGCCGCTCGGCCGAAGCCGCACGTCGACCTCGTAGAGCCTCCCGGCTGCCGAATGCATCGTGAGCAGGTGCATGATGCGCTGCGCCAGGCGTACGAAGAAGGGCTGATCCTCCAGCGATTGTGAATCGTGCAGGAACACCAGATCGAGATCCGAGGAGTAGCCGAGCTCGAAGCCGCCGAGCTTGCCGTAACCCACGGCGCACAGCGCCGCCGGACGCTCGCCGAACTGTGCGGCGATCTGCCGCCAGGCAATCCCCATCACGCACTCGAGGATGAGCTCGGCGATCTCGGTGAGGCGATCGCTGACCCTCATGAGCGGTAGCCGCCCGTCCAGATCGGCCACTGCGACGTGGAAGATGGCCGCCTGCTGGAAGTGACGCAGCGCCTCGACCTGCCGCTCGATGTCATCGTCGCGAACCTGCTCCAGGGCGAGTTGCAGCTCGGCTGCAAGCTCGCTGCGGGAGGGCAGGTGTGCGAGGACACGCCGGTCCACGAGCTCATCGAGCAGCAACGGGTACGAGGCGATCTGATTGGTGAGAAAGTCGCCATGTCCGGCGAGCTCGGTCAGGCGCTCGCGCGCCTCGGCGCTCTCGTTGAGCAATGCGAAATAAGCCGAGCGCGGGCCGATGGCCTCGAGAATGCGCAGCACCCGCTTGAGAACCGCCACGGGCTGCTGCCGCGCCCCGATGCTCCCCGCCAGCCGCGGCAGCAGGGCCTGCAGGCGCCTGCGACCCCGCTCATCGAGCTTGCGTACCAGCCACGAGTCGCGCAGCTCCCCGAGCAGTCGAGCCGCCTCGGTGGCATCCGACCCGAACCCGAGAGCTTGCAACGCATCGGACAGCCCCGCGGTCGCCCCGGGCAGGCCCGCGCCGGCGCGCAGCGGGGTCTCCAGATCGACGAGCACGCCGCCTCGTTCCCCCGCCGGGGCCGCCCCGAAGACCACTGCGCGAAACTGCGTGGCCACCGCACTGCGGTGCTGTGCGAGCTGTGCCTCGAAATGCGCGACGCCGCTCGCACCCATCGCCGCCGCGATGCGCGCCCGCGCGGGCGCATCCCGCGGCAGGATATGTGTCTGCTCGTCGCCCACCATCTGCAAGCGATTCTCCAGCCGGCGCAGAAACTCGTAGGCACCCTGCAGGTCGCGCACGGCCCCCGGCGGCAGCAGCTTGTGGCCATCGAGAAGCGACAGCGCGGCGTTGAGCGCCGGCGTTTGCAAGCGCATATCGCGGCCTCCCCGGATGAGTTGCAGCGCCTGCACGATGAACTCGATCTCGCGGATCCCGCCCGGGCCGAGCTTCACGTCGTCCTGCAGCTCGCGCCGCTCGACCTCGCGCTCGATCAGCGCCTTCATCTCGCGCAGGCTCTCGAACAGGCCGTAGTCGAGGTAGCGCCGGTAAACGAACGGACGGATGGCGGTCGCATAGACCTCGGCGTAGCGCTCGGGCGCGGTGATCGGCCGTGCCTTGATCCAGGCATAGCGCTCCCAGTCGCGCCCATGGCGTTGCAGGTAGTCCTCCAGCGAGGCGAAGCTCACGACCAGGGGGCCGCTCTCGCCGAACGGACGCAAGCGCACGTCCACGCGAAAGACGATCCCTTGATCGGTGGGGGCCGCCAGGAGTCGGATGAGAAGCTGCCCCAGAAGAGTGAAGAACTCCTCGTTGGAGATGCCGCTCTCTCCGGTCTCCGCACCGGCGGTTGCACCCGCTTCAGGGAACAGGAAGACCAGATCGACGTCGGAGGAGAAATTGAGCTCGTGCCCACCGAGCTTTCCGAGCGCGACGACCACCGGTGATTGCACCGCGCCGCTCGAGGCTCGCGGCACCCCATGGCGCAGCACCAGTCGCTCCCAGGCATGGCGGGTGGCTCGTGCGATCGCGGCGTCCGCGAGCGCGGATAGATCGTTGAGCGTCTGACCCAGATCCGCCCAGCCGGCGAGATCGCGCCAGGCGATGCGCACCATCTCGCGGCGCCGCCATTGCCGCAGCCGCGACATGATCTCGCTGTCCGCCGCCACCGCATCGGGCGCGGCGCGCAAGACTCGTTCGGTGAAATATCCGGGCGGGGTGGGGGCCGGCGATAGATCGCCGCTCGAGCCGAGCTCCTGGATCAACTCAGGATGGCTGGCTGCAGCACGGCGAACGAAGTCGCTCGCTGCAAAGACGCACTCCTGCGACTCGCGGAGGTATGGCTGGGACAGAGCCCCCGGGTCAGTCTCCGACATTACCACCCATGTCGTGGAATGACGCCGTGTCGAGCCGTCGGATGAGGCCCTTGAAGGTCGAGGAGCTCGCGTACACCTGAGCGCCGTCGGATGCCTCTATGGAGCCGCTCCCCCCCTCGATCGAGCTGTTGTCGATGTGCACGCTCGCGGCGCGAGCTTCCACGCCGATCCCCTTGGCGGTGATCCGGCTGTTGGTGATGTACACCTCGCACCCGTTCTGCACGCTGAGCGCATCGCCGTCGAACTCGAAATTGCGGCTGTCGATGTGCAGCAGCTGGGCGCCCTGGCAGACGATGGGCTCGTGCAGATGCTCGACTGGAAGTCCGTTCGCAAGGGCTGCGCCCACGCCCGCTGCCGCCGCAGCAGCACCCGCAGAGCGCGGCTCGAGGTTGGTGGCCGGGCTGGCTGCGGCAATGCTGTAGCCAGGCCCTGAAAGCAGCACGTGCTCGCCCCTGGGAGCTGCCGGCACCGGCGCGGGCTTCGAGGGGGCCGCGGCACCCTGGTCCGAGCCCGAGTTCGATGCAGTCGCGGTCGGTGCATCTCCGGGGAGCATTGCAATGAGCGAGCCGGCAAACACCTTGCGCAGCTCACCCGTGCGCCTCACGCGCACGGTGATCCACCCCGTAGCCGGATCGCTCGCGACCACCTCGAGCGCTGTGTTGCGTCCGAGCGCGTCGCGCGCCCAGTCGAGCTCGTGTTGCGAAAGGGGCGCGGGCTCGGCCAAAGCGGGCGTGGGGCTCGCGAGGCTGACCACGGGGAGGATGATCGCCGCCGTGATGGCCGCGAGGGTCCGGTGCCTGAGAAAAAGCGTCATGCGTCCTCCGAGGAGGCTTCAGCGGCTGCGCGCGGGGCGCAAAGACATTACGCCGGAGAGTACGAGAGGTCCACGGCCGTCGTTTGACTTAAGTCCAAAAAAAACCCCGCCGAAGCGGGGTTCAATGTGTTGCGCGGATTAGGGGGTCTTGGTCCGCGACTTTCGGCCCCCACCGCGGCGTGGTGCGCGCGGTGGAGCCGCAACTGTCAAGCCACTAGACCATCCATCGTTGGATGAGTTCCCACCATTCTCCGCAAAGTTTGTGTTTCGGCTCTTACAGCTCCGTTACATGTCCATGCCGCCCATGCCGCCCGGAGGGCCTGCATGGCTGTGCTCCTCATCCTTCGGAGCCTCGGCGACCATCACCTCGGTGGTGAGCAGCAGGCCCGCAACCGATGCGGCATTCTGCAGTGCAAGGCGGGTGACCTTGGTCGGATCCAGGATGCCCTGATCGATCAGGTCGCCGAACTCGCCCGTCGCCGCGTTGTAGCCGTAGCTGCCCTTGCCTTCCTTGACCTTGTTGAGAATCACCGCAGCGTCCTCGCCCGCGTTCTCGACGATCTGGCGCAGGGGCTCCTCGATCGAGCGCGACAGGATGCGGATGCCGACGGTCTGGTCCTCGTTGATGCCCTCGAGCTTGTCGAGCGCCTTCTGCGCACGAATCAGCGCGACACCACCGCCAGGGACCACGCCTTCCTCGACGGCCGCACGGGTCGCGTGCAGCGCGTCCTCGACGCGAGCCTTCTTCTCCTTCATCTCCACTTCGGTCGCAGCGCCGACCTTGATCACGGCGACGCCGCCGGAGAGCTTCGCCACGCGCTCCTGGAGCTTCTCCTTGTCGTAGTCGGAGGTGGCCTCCTCGATCTGCTGGCGAATCGACTCGATGCGTCCCTTGATGTCCGACTGCTTCCCGGCGCCGTCGATGACCGTGGTGTTCTCCTTCTCGACCACGACCTTCTTCGCCTCGCCAAGATCGTTCAGCGTCGCCTTCTCGAGCGACAGGCCGACCTCGTCGGAGATCACGGTGCCGCCCGTGAGGATCGCGATGTCCTGCATCATGGCCTTGCGGCGGTCACCGAAGCCGGGCGCCTTCACGGCCGCGACCTTCAGGATGCCGCGAATGTTGTTGACCACGAGCGTGGCGAGCGCCTCGCCCTCGACATCCTCGGCGACCACCAGCAGCGGCCGGCCCGACTTCGCCACGCCCTCGAGCAGGGGCAGCAGCTCACGGATGTTCGAGATCTTCTTGTCAACGAGCAGAATGACGGGCTTCTCGAGCTCGGTCGTCTGGTTCTGCTGATTGTTGATGAAGTAGGGCGAGAGGTAGCCGCGGTCGAACTGCATGCCCTCGACCACATCGAGCTCGTTGTCGAGCCCCGAGCCCTCCTCGACCGTGATCACGCCTTCCTTGCCGACCTTCTCCATCGCATCGGCGATCGTCTTGCCGATCGACTCGTCCGCATTGGCGGAGATCGTTCCGACCTGTGCGATCGACTTGGAGTCCTTGCAGGGCTTGGAGTGCTTCTTGAGCTCCTCGACCGCTGCCGCGACCCCCTTGTCGATGCCGCGCTTGATGTCCATCGGGTTGCGGCCCGAGGAGACGGCCTTCAGGCCCTCGCGGATGATCGCCTGAGCGAGCACCGTTGCGGTGGTCGTGCCATCGCCGGCCTCGTCGGAGGTGTTGGACGCGACTTCCTTGACCATCTGCGCGCCCATGTTCTCGAACTTGTCCTTGAGCTCGATCTCCTTGGCGACGGACACACCGTCCTTGGTCACGGTCGGAGCGCCGAAGCTCTTCTCGAGCACTGCGTTGCGGCCCTTGGGGCCGAGCGTCGCTTTGACGGCGTTCGCCAGGACGTTGACGCCCCTGAACATCCGCTGCCGCGAATCGTCACTGAAACGTACTTCTTTAGCTGCCATAACTTTTACCTCTGCCGGGATCGAAGACTACTTGCCTTCAATCACGGCCATGACGTCCTCCTCACGCATCACCACCAGTTCCTCCCCCTCGAGCTTGACCTCTGTTCCGCTATATTTGCCGAACAGGATCTTGTCGCCGACTTTCACGTCGGGGGGACGGATGGTGCCGTCTTCGAGAATCTTGCCTTTACCGACCGCGACGATCTTTCCCTGCACCGGCTTCTCGGCTGCGGTGTCGGGAATCACGATGCCGCCTGGGGAGGTGCGATCCTCGTCCAGACGCTTCACGATGACGCGGTCATGAAGAGGACGAATCTTCATGTTGTACGCTCCTTGAAGGTGTTTAAGTCAAATGGAGATCTTGGAGCAATGGGGGTGTTAGCACTCCCCCCTTGCGGCTGCTAATAATAGGCGGCGTCTTTCCAATTTCAAGGCCAAAGCGAGAAATTTTTGTGTCCGAGGGGCTGGTAGTACTCTGCAGCTGTCCGGATGAGCCCACCGGGGCGCGAATCGCGCGTGAGCTGGTCGCCGCCGGGCTGGCGGCGTGCGTCAACCGGCTGCCGGGATGCCGCTCCACCTACCGCTGGAGGGGTGCTCTCCAGGACGAACCGGAGGTGCTTCTGGTCATCAAAACCGTCATGAGCCGGTACCAGGCGCTCGAAATGCGCCTCAAGGCACTTCATCCCTATGAAGTTCCTGAAATTATTGCGCTTCCCATCCACGCAGGCTCGGAAGCCTACCTGGCGTGGATGGCCGACGAGACCCGCCCTTGAAGGGCGAATGAGGATTGCGTATGAGCCAGATCATGCGAATAGGGAGCCCCCTCGTGCGCTCCCGCATGCACAGGGCGACGGCCGCGGCGCGGGGTGCGCTGATGGTCGCACTGGGCCTCTCGAGCATGGCCACCGCCGGCACGGGCGTTGCGGCCGCCGGGACAGCCCCTCCAGCCTCCATCGACCAGGTACTGCATCGCAGCCAGGTCAGGTCCAACGAGGGGGAATTCCTGCCCCCGGACCAGGCGTTTCGGCTGATCGCCCAGCCTCAGGGTGCGGATCGCATCGCGCTCACCTGGGAGATCGCAGACGGCTACTACCTGTATCGCAATCGCCTGAAGGTCGCGACCGATGCCGCCGTCAAGCTCGGGGAGCTCGCGCTCCCGACCGGACAGAGCAAGACGGATGAGTACTTCGGGACCCAGCAGGTCTACCACAACGAGCTGCGAGCGATCCTGCCGGTGGTGCGCTCCGGAGGAGCATCTGCACTCACCGTACCGGTGCGGGTCACCTACCAGGGATGCGCCGATGCAGGCTTGTGCTATCCGCCGATCACCAAGACCCTCTCGATCACGCTCGGCCCGGGAGGCGCCGCCTCCGGAGCAGCCACGAGCGCGGCGGCGCCGGCATTCGTATCGGAGCAGGATCGATATGCCTCCATGGTGCGAAGCGGCAGCTGGCTCGGCCTGATCGGGTTCTTCTACGCGGCAGGCCTGGTGCTCGCCTTCACGCCCTGCGTCCTGCCCATGGTCCCGATCGTCTCGGGCATCATCGTCGGGGAGGGGGATGTCACCGCGGCGCGTGGCTTCCTGCTCTCCCTCACGTACGTGATGGGCATGGCGCTCACCTACACCGCCGCCGGCATCGCCGTGGCGGCCGGGGGAAGCCACGTACAGGCTGCGTTTCAGCAGCCCTGGATCCTCGGCGCGTTCGCTGCGCTATTCGTCGTGCTTGCCCTATCGATGTTCGGGCTGTTCACCTTGCAGATGCCCGCGGCGATCCAGACGCGACTGTCTGCGCTCAGCAATCGCCAGTCAGCCGGCACACTGGGCGGTGTCTTCGTGATGGGAGCGCTCTCGGCGCTCATCGTCACTACTTGCGTGGCGCCCGCCCTCGTGGGCGCGCTCGTGGTCATCGGCCAAAGCGGCGACGTGGTCCGTGGTGGGATCGCGTTGTTCGTCATGGCTCTCGGAATGGGAACGCCGCTGCTCGCGATCGGTGCCTCCGCGGGCAAGCTCCTGCCCAAGGCGGGCGCGTGGATGGACACGGTGAAGAGGCTGTTCGGCGCCTTGATGCTCGGGGTCGCCGCCTGGATGCTCGCGAGAGTCCTGCCGGAGCGCGTGAGTCTCATCCTCTGGGCCGTACCGGCCGTGGCGGCTGCCGTGGTGCTCTGGAGCGGCGCTCGCCGGCTCGGGGGCGTGATGTGGCTTCCCGCACGGCTGGGCGCGGCAGCCGCCGGTCTGTACGGGCTCGTTCTGATCACCGGGGCGGCGCTCGGCGGCACCGACCCTCTGGCGCCGCTACCGTCGCTTGCGGGGACCAGGCACGAGCTCGCCTTCCACACCATCAAATCCGTCGACGATCTGCAAAGTGCGGTCAGCAGCGCACGGGCGCAGAGCCGCCCGGTGATGCTCGACTTCTATGCGGACTGGTGCGTCTCGTGCAAGGAGATGCAGAAGTACACGTTCACCGATGCAAGGGTGCAGACCGCCCTGCGCAACGCCGTGCTGCTGCGCGCCGATGTGACTCACAACGACGCGGCCGATCAGGCGCTGCTCAAGCATTTCGGCATCTATGGCCCCCCCACGATCGCCTTCTATGGAGCAGACGGCCATGAGCGGCGTGATTTTCGCGTGGTCGGCTACATGAACGCGCCACAGTTCGTGTCGGTCGTGCAGAAGGCCATCACCTCGAGGCTCGCTCAGGCCAACTCGTCGAAGCTGGTGGGCAACGCCCGCCTGTCGAGCCTGGAGCGCGCGCCGGCCCCGTGAGCGCGGGCCCGGGCTTTCGCATCGCGCTCGCGATGCTGCACGGGAACTGACGACGGGGGGTCGCGCAGCGCGGGTCAAGCTGCCTCCATTTGCACGCAAATGGAGGTAATCTGCGCGAAAACTATCCAAACGGCTGCGAAGTACGGTAGATTTGCCGCGCACTTGAAAACGACGCGGCCATGGCCCGACTGCTGCTGCTCAATGGTCCGAATCTGAACCTCCTGGGAAGCCGGGAGCCTGAGCTCTACGGTACCGACGCTCTCGGCTCGATCGAGCAGCGTTCGCGCGCCGTGGCGGTGGAGGCAGGTCACGAGCTCGTCGCATTCCAGAGCAATGCGGAGCACATGCTCATCGAGCGCGTGCACCAGGCCGCAACCGAAGGCGTCGCCTTCCTGATCGTGAACCCAGGGGCCTTCACCCACACGAGCATCGCTCTGCGCGATGCCATCCTGGCCGCCAGCTTGCCATTCATCGAGGTTCATGTGAGCAACACCCACGCGCGCGAGCCATTCCGGCGGCAGTCCTATTTCTCCGACATCGCCGTGGGCTCGATCGTCGGTCTGGGGGCCTTCGGCTACGAGCTCGCCGTGCGCGCGGCCGCGATGCATCTGGCGCGCCTGACTTGAGCGAACACCAGCGATCCCGGTGGACGCGGGCCTGCCGCCCGTCTCGCCACGCCTGTCCGCAGACCCAACAATTCGATCTTCGCAGGGGAGCACTCTCGGCATGGATATACGCAAGGTCAAGAAGCTGATCGAGCTGCTGGAGGAGTCGGGCATCGCCGAAATCGAGATCAAGGAAGGCGAGGAGGCCGTGCGGATCAGCCGATTCCCGCACGGGGCCGCGCTCATGCCCCTCGCCCCCGCCCCAGCTCAGGCGGCCGTTGCGGGTGCGCCTGCCGCAGCAATCGCTCCGCCGCGGGAGGAGCCTGGCCAGAGGCCGCGTCCGAACGAGCATGTCGTGACGGCCCCGATGGTCGGGACCTATTACGCCGCCTCGACGCCCGGGGCGAAGCCGTTCGTCGAGATCGGCGATGAGGTGCAGGTCGGGCAGGTACTCTGCATCATCGAGGCCATGAAGATGATGAACCAGATCGAGGCGGACAAGGCCGGCAGGATCACCTCGATCATGGCCAAGAACGGCGATCCGGTCGAATTCGGCCAACCCTTGTTCGTCATCGAATAGCCCGCTCATGCTGGAGAAAGTTGTCATCGCCAACCGTGGCGAGATCGCGCTGCGAATCCTGCGTGCCTGCCGCGAGCTCGGCATCCGGACGGTCGCCGTGCACTCCACGGCCGACTACAGCCTCAAGCATGTCTTGCTCGCAGACGAGTCGGTGTGCATCGGGCCGCCCCCGTCGGCCCTCAGCTACCTCAACATGCCCGCCATCATCAGCGCGGCCGAGGTGACCGACTCGGTCGCCATCCACCCCGGGTATGGCTTCCTCTCGGAGAATGCCGATTTCGCGGAGCGGGTGGAGAAAAGCGGATTCGTCTTCATCGGGCCGAAGGCCGAGACCATTCGAGCGATGGGCGACAAGGTGTCCGCCATTCGCGTGATGAAGCAGCACGGCGTGGCCTGCGTGCCGGGCTCCGACGGGCCGTTGAGCGCGGAGCCGGAGGAGAATTTGAGGATCGCGCGCGATATCGGATACCCGGTCATCATCAAGGCCTCCGGGGGCGGGGGTGGACGCGGCATGCGCGTGGTGCACAGCGAGGCCTCGCTTCTCAATGCCATCAACATCACGCAGGCGGAGGCACGGGCCGCCTTTGGCAACGATCAGGTCTACATGGAGAAGTTTCTCGAGCGGCCCCGCCACATCGAGTTCCAGGTTCTCGCCGACCATCACGGCAACGTGATTCATCTCGGCGAGCGCGACTGCTCGATGCAGCGGCGCCACCAGAAGGTGATCGAGGAGGCCCCCGCCCCGGGCATCACGGGGCGCCAGCGCCGCATGATGGGCGAGCGGTGCGTCGAGGCGTGCAGGGCGGTGGGTTACCGCAGTGCCGGAACACTCGAGTTCCTCTATCAGGACGGGGAGTTCTACTTCATCGAGATGAACACCCGTATCCAGGTCGAGCATCCGGTCACCGAGGCGATCACCGGGATCGATCTGGTCAAGGCTCAGCTGCTCATCGCCGCCGGTGAGAAGCTAGCCTACAGCCAGGGCGATGTTCAGCTGCGCGGGCACGCCATCGAGTGCCGGATCAACGCCGAGGACGCCAAGACCTTCATGCCCTCACCGGGGCCGATTCGGCTGTGGCATGCGCCGGGCGGTCCAGGCATCCGCGTGGACAGCCATGTGTACTCCGGCTACAACGTTCCGCCGCACTACGACTCACTCATCGGCAAGGTGATCGCGCACGGTGAATCGCGCGAGGCCGCCATCGCGCGCATGAAGAATGCCCTTGCCGAGATGGTCATCGAGGGCATCAACACCAACGTCGCGCTGCACCAGGAAATCTTCAATCACGCGGCATTTCGCACCGGCGGACAGGACATTCACTACCTCGAGCGGCGGCTCGGGTTGCGCTGACTCCTCGCGTGCCGTTCCTGCAGTTGACATTCGATCTCGAGGCGATCGATGCCAGCCTCGCGGAGCAGGCGTGCTTTGCCGCCGGTGCCCTGTCGGTCACGCTGAGTGATGCACGCGACGACGCCGTGCTGGAGCCTGCCCCCGGGGAGGTGCGTCTGTGGCCGGCCACTCGAGTGATGGCACTGTTCGCAGGCGATGCCGATGCCAGCGCAGTCGCGACCGGCATCGCCTCCGAGCTCCAGATCGCTGCAGCCCGCTTGCACGCGCAAACCCTCGCCGACCGCGCCTGGGAGCGTGAATGGCTCGCGCACTTTCACGCCATGCGATTCGGGCAGCGTCTGTGGGTTGCGCCCTACCACGAGCGTCTCGAGGAGGCGCTCGTGGTGCGACTCGACCCCGGACTTGCATTCGGCACCGGCACTCATCCCACCACGGCGATGTGCCTGACGTGGCTCGACTCGCATCTGTGCCCCGGTGCACACGTCATCGATTACGGGTGCGGCTCGGGCATACTGGCGCTCGCTGCTGCCAGGCTGGGTGCCGCGCGTACCGAGTGCTTCGATATCGATGCGCAGGCGCTCATCGCGGCGGCAGACAACGCAGCGCGCAACGGCCTTGCCGATCACATCCGGATCGTCCCGGAGCAAGCTCAGCTCACGCCTGGCGCCGATGTGCTGCTGGCGAACATTCTGTCCAGCACCCTCTGCGCACTTGCCGCGCACTTCGCGCGGCTCGTCCGTCCCGGCGGCCGAGTCGTGCTGGCCGGGCTGCTCGAGCACGAGGTCGATGAGGTGACACGCGGTTACCGCGCGTGGTTTGATATGTGCACTTTCGGCGCGCGCGATGGTTGGGTGGGTCTCGCCGGCGTGCGCGGATGAGCGCCGAATGACATGTTCACAGTCTGTCCGAAGTGCAGCCTCAAGCTCGTCGTCACCGCGGCGGACCTGCGCATAGCGCAAGGGTACGTGCGGTGCGGTCGCTGCTCGAACGTCTTCAACGCGCTGATCGGACTTTCCGACGAGCAACAAGCCGTACTCGCGCGCGAGGCGGCCAGCGCCGATGCACGTCTCGCGCCGCAATCGAGCCCGGCCGAGGAGCCCGCCGAGGCCATCTCCGATGCCGCGCTCGAGTTCGATCCGACCCAGACCGATGTCTCCGAGGTGTTCATCGAGCCACGGCTGGATGAGCCCGGCGGCACCGGCAGCTTCGAATCGATCACTCTTCGCAGCGATGAGGAGCCCGCTGCCGCTCCGCCACAGCCCGATGCACCTCAGCCACAGCCCGATGCACCTCAGCCGCAACTTGCCACCGAGGCGAGGCTGGAAGGCAAGCCCGCCGCGCCGCTGAGTCTCAAGACCACGGCCCCCGCACCGACACGCCCCCAACATGACCTGCGCGGCGCACCCTCGAACGTCGAGGTGCACGAATTCGAGCTCTCAGGTCCCAACGAGACGCAAACCCCGCCCGCGCACCCAGCTGCGCCCGAAGGAGCGGCGGCGGCTGAGGCAACGCCTCGAGCACCGCTCAAGGTGCCGCCCACAGCAGAGGCCCAGGGCATCCCTCCGCGGCCGAATGTCGCGCCGAGCTCCTCCCGCAGCAGTCCGGGCGCACGTCTCGCAGCGGTGGGCGCAGCCTCCTCACGGGTCTCGATCCGGCGCCGCCCGGAGCCGGATGCGCGCAGCCCCGCCGCTCCCGCCGTTGCAGCGAAGCCGATGGCGGCCTCACCCGTCGCAGCCACGATCGCGGATGCGCTCGAGGTCACTCGCGCACCGGATATTCCTGCGACGACGGACTCCCCGGGCGCGCAGCGCCTCCTGCACACCGTCGTGGCGGCTCTCGCGGTGCTGCTTGGCGCGCAGGTGATCCATCATTATCGAGCGGCTCTGGCCGAGGTCGAGTGGCTTCGTCCACCGCTCACGGCGATCTACGCAGCCCTGGGCATGCCGCTCGAGCCGCGCTGGGACGTCGCCGCGTACGAGGTGCATCAGCTGGGAGCGATCGCGGGCGCAGACCAGGCGGGGGGCCTGATCGTGCGCGCAAGCATCAAGAACACTGCGGCGCAACCTCAGCCGCTGCCTCTCTTGCGTGTGACCCTGCAAGATCGCTTCGGCAACCACGTGGCCGCTCGCGATGTGCCGCCGCGCTCGTACCTGCCTGCAAAGAGCTCGCGCAGCGCCTATCTTGCTCCGGGGCAACGCGTCGATGCGGAGGTTCAGCTGGTCGACCCGGGTGCGAGCGCCGTCGGGTTCGAGATCGACGCATGTCTCGCGGAGGGCGCGGGGCGCGTGTCGTGCGCGAACGATGCGAGCAGCGCGAGCGTCGAGCCCTGAGAGTGCCGCCGCCGCCGAGCGCGCGCCATATCAAATCCGTCGCGCGAGCGCCAGCTAGCGCGGGTGTGCGGCGCTCGTATAATGGCCCCCCCTCATGAGGCAAGCAGCTGAGCGGAATCGGGGGGCGGGGACGCGTCCGGGAGCCTCACATGACTGCGAAAAGAACGAGCAGAGCGCGTAGAGAGTTCGTCGCCAGATCGAACGGCAGGGAGCTGCCGCTGCGCACGCACGCAGAGCATGCGCTCAATGAATACTTCGCGAATCTCAATGGCCACCGGCCGGCGCATCTGTACGATCTGGTGCTACGGGAGGTGGAGGAGCCCCTGCTCAAGGCGGTCCTCGACTACACCGAGGGCAATCAGCTGCGCGCGGCGCACATCCTCGGAATCAATCGCGGCACGCTGCGCAAGAAGCTGCGCCTGCACGGGCTCGCCGGCTGACATGGCGCGGCGCACGCTGCGCCTGCGCCGCACGAGGAGCCCATCCAGGCAATCTTCCTTGCGCCCATGTTGATCCCGATCAGACGAGCGCTGCTTTCGGTTTCCGACAAGAGCGGACTCATCGAGCTCGCGCGAGTGCTCGCCGCGCGCAACGTCGAGATCATCTCCACGGGCGGAACCGCGCGGCTGCTCTCCGAGCACGGGCTCGCAGTGCGCGAAGTCTCGGCATACACCGGGTTTCCGGAGATCATGGACGGGCGGGTCAAGACCCTGCATCCGCGCGTTCACGGCGGACTCCTCGGCAGGCGCGGTACCGACGATGCGGCGATGGCACTGCATCACATCGAGCCGATCGAGCTGCTCGTCGTGAATCTATATCCCTTCGCGGAAACCGTCGCGCGCCCGGACTGCCGCTACCGCGAAGCGATCGAGCACATCGATATCGGAGGGCCGGCGATGCTGCGCGCCGCGGCGAAGAATCACGAGTTCGTCGCCGCGCTCACCGACCCGGCCGATTATCGGCTCCTCGCCGAGGAATTGCAGGCGCACGATGGAGCCACGACGCTTGCCATGCGCTCGCGCCTGGCCGCCAAGGCCTTCGCGCACACCGCGCTCTACGACACCATGGTGGCACGCTTCCTCGCCGGCCAGCACCATCATGCCGCTGCGGAGCGCTTCCCGACCACGCTGCCGCTCGTGTGGCGCAAGATCCAGGATCTGCGTTACGGGGAGAATCCGCACCAAGCGGCGGCGTTCTATCGCGATCCCGCCCTGCGCGGCGTGAGCATCGCCACGGCGCAACCGCTGCAGGGCAAGGACCTGTCGTTCAACAACATCGCCGATGCCGACACGGCCATCGAATGTGTCCGGCAGTTCGACCAGCCGGCCTGCGTCATCGTCAAGCACGCCAATCCATGCGGCGCTTGCGTGGCCGGATCGGCGCTCGAGGCGTACGCGGGCGCGTACCGCACGGACCCCACCTCGGCGTTCGGCGGCATCATCGCATTCAACCGGGCGCTCGATGCGGCGGCGGCAGAGGCGATCATCGCGCGCCAGTTCGCCGAGGTGATTGCCGCGCCGGAGGTGTCGCGCGAGGCCGCTGCGCTGCTCGCCTCCAGGCCCAACATACGCGTGCTCGCGCTGGCAGATCTGCGCAATGCGCCGACGACGGAGCTCGAGTACCGCAGCGTCACCGGAGGACTCCTGGTTCAAACTCCCGACAGCGATGCCGCGATGCGTCTGGATGTGGTCAGCCGGCGTGCCCCGAGCCGGCAGGAGCTGGCCGACCTGCAGTTCGCCTGGAGCGTGTGCAAATTCGTCAAATCGAATGCGATCGTCTATGCCCGCGATCGCACGACGATAGGTGTCGGCGCCGGACAGATGAGCCGCGTGTACTCCTGCCGCATCGCTCAGCTGAAGGCGAGTGATGGTGGGCTCGCCACGGCCGGCGCGGTCATGGCCTCCGACGCGTTCCTTCCGTTCCGCGACAGCATCGACCTGGCCGCGGAGCACGGAATCCGCGCACTGATCCAGCCCGGTGGGTCGCGGCGTGATGACGAGGTGATCAGCGCCGCGAACCAGCACGACATCGCGATGGTGTTCACGGGCGTGCGTCACTTCCGTCACTAGCATGCGCAGCGCGGCCCTGCCATGAGAGTCCTGGTGATCGGCTCGGGCGGTCGCGAGCACGCGCTCGTGTGGAAGATCGCGCAGTCGCCTCATGTGACGCAGCTGATCTGTGCGCCGGGCAATGCGGGGGTGGTGCAGGAGCGCCTGGCGCGCGGCGGCGCCGCCGTCCAGTGCGTGAGCATCGGTGCGGAGGATCTGCCAAGGCTCGCAACCCTCGCGCACGAGCAGCGCATCGACCTCACCGTGGTGGGTCCGGACAATCCGCTCGCCCTCGGCATCACGGACCTCTTTCAGTCACAGGGGCTGCGGATCTGGGGGCCCAGCCGCAGCGCCGCCCGGTTCGAGTCGTCGAAGGTGTTCTCGCAACGCTTCATGGAGAGCTACGGGATACCGGCACCCGCGGCCCGAGGGTTCGACGACCCGCAGTCGGCCAAGCAGTTCGCCGCGACGCTCGGCCGATGCGTCGTCAAGGCCGATGGGCTCGCACTCGGCAAGGGCGTGCTGCTCTGCGCGACACCCGCCGAAGCCGAGCGCGCCGTGGATCAGCTGATGATCGAGCGGGCGTTCGGGGAGGCCGGTGCGCGCATCATCGTTCAGGAGTTTCTCCAGGGCGAGGAACTGTCCCTGCACGCGCTGTGCGACGGCCGCGTCGCTCGAATGTTCCCGACCTCGCAGGATCACAAGCGGGCGCTGGATGCAGATCGGGGGCCGAATACCGGCGGCATGGGCGCGTACTGCCCGACGCCATTCTTGAGCGAGGCGCAGCTCGGGGCGATGCAGCGGACGATCCTCGAGCCGTTCCTGCGCGGTTGCGAGACGGAGGGAATCGACTACCGCGGCGTGCTCTATCCCGGCGTGATGCTCACCCGGGCGGGGCCGCGCGTGCTCGAGTTCAACGCGCGCTTCGGCGATCCGGAGGCGCAGGTGTACCTCGCGCGGCTGCAGAACGACCTGGTCGAGCTCCTCGAGGCAAGCCTGGACGGCACACTGAGCGCCGTGCAGCTTCAATGGAGTCCGCTCGCGAGCGTTTGCGTCGTGATGGCAAGCGGCGGCTATCCCGGCCCCTATGCTCGCGGCAAGCCCATCTCCGGACTCGAGTCGGCGGGAAAATTGGCGGGCGTGAAGATCTTCCATGCCGGAACGGCCCTGGCGGATGGCAAGACGGTCACCAGCGGCGGACGAGTGCTCGGGGTGACCGCACTCGGAGCGGATCTGCCTGCGGCCCGGGAAGCCGCCTACGCGGCGGTCGAGCAGATCCACTTCGAGGCTGCGCACTATCGGCGGGACATCGGCGCGCGGGCACTGAGCCTCTAGCAGAATGCTCCTTGCTAGAAGCTCACGCGCACGAACGCCTCGGGGCCGCCCGCCGAGAGGCTGATGCGTCCAGGAGTGCTCGAGGTGAGCGTCTCAAAGCTCGCTCGCGTGTAGGAGTAGCCGACCCCCAGCGCGAACGGCGGCTTCCAGCGGTACTGGAAATCGCCGTGATATTCGCCAAACGAGCCGGTCGTGCCGTGGTACGTCGCGCCGAAGTACTGCCCCCGGCCGGTGAAAGCGAATCGCCTGGAGATCCGCCACATCGTCTCGAGCGCAACCGTCGGCACGGCACCCGTCTTGGCGGTCTCGTGGGTTTCGATGAGCGCCGGATCCGTGCCGGTCACATCCGCCTGCAGCAGGTGCACGCCGAGACCCGCGCCCAGCTCGAACCGATCGTTCTGTATGAGAGCACGGGTGTAGGTGAATCCCATCGTCTTCCAGTCGAGCGTGGTCTGCACCGCGTTGCCGGCATCGTAGGTCTCGTTGCCGAAGACGATCGTCCGGTTGACGACCGCGTTGCCGGAGCGATCGAGCTGGAAGTAGTCCACTCGAAAGCGGTTGCGCTCGCGCATTCTGAAGACCAGTTCGAGGAGTCCGTCGGGGTTCTTGCGCGCAAGTCCCAGATCGTTCTCGCCCGAGATCGGGGTGCCGCCGTACGCAAACCCGGTCGGATCGAGCCGCATGTCGGTGTGCACGCGAGCCGCGAAATACGCGAGGCGCAGCGAGAAATGATCGGTGATGGGGCTTGCGGTCTGACCGGGCGGTGGCGAGTAGCCATCGGCGCCCGTGTAGCCGTCGGCCAGCGCAACTGGCACAAAACCCGGCCCGGCGAGCCACAGGAGGAGACAAGCGGCGCGGGCCGCAAGCTGCGTACGCATGCTTCGGATCATCTAATAGATCCGACGTTGAGCGCTAGCGTCGCCGGAGAGAGACGTGACTCATGCCCGCTGGGGCGCGCGCGCCCTGGCATGCAGCAATGTGACGCAGGTCTCGACCAGGGCGCTGCGGGCAGCGTGCCGCCTGCAGCGCCTGGTCGGATCCGCCCCGCTCAGCGCTTCATCGCCTCGAAGAATTCCGAGTTCGACTTGGTGTCCTTCATCTTGTCGAGCAGGAACTCGATCGCCGCGAGCTCGTCCATCGGATGCAGGAGCTTGCGCAGGATCCACATCTTGGCAAGCTCGCCCGGATCGGTGATCAGCTCTTCCTTGCGCGTGCCGGAGCGATTGATGTTCACCGCGGGGAACACGCGCTTCTCGGAGATGCGCCGGTCGAGGTGGATCTCCGAGTTACCGGTGCCCTTGAACTCCTCGTAGATCACGTCGTCCATCTTCGAGCCGGTGTCGATGAGCGCCGTGGCGAGGATCGTGAGGCTGCCACCCTCCTCGATGTTGCGGGCGGCGCCGAAGAAGCGCTTCGGCCGCTGCAGGGCATTCGCATCGACACCGCCCGTCAGCACCTTGCCCGAGGAGGGCACGACGGTGTTGTAAGCGCGCGCGAGCCGCGTGATGGAGTCGAGCAGGATGACCACGTCCTTCTTGTGCTCGACGAGCCGCTTCGCCTTCTCGATCACCATCTCGGCGACCTGCACGTGCCGCGCGGCGGGCTCGTCGAACGTGCTCGACACCACCTCACCCTTCACCGTGCGCTGCATCTCGGTGACCTCCTCCGGCCGCTCGTCGATGAGCAGCACGATGAGGTAGACCTCCGGCTGATTCGCCGTGATGGAGGTGGCGATGTTCTGCAGCAGCATCGTCTTGCCCGCCTTGGGCGGTGAGACGATGAGGCCACGCTGCCCCTTGCCGATCGGGGCGACCAGATCGATCGTGCGCGCGGTCAAATCCTCGGTGGACCCATTGCCACGCTCGAGCTTCAACCGCTTGGTCGGATGCAGCGGCGTCAAGTTCTCGAACAGCACCTTGTTGCGCGAGCTGTCCGGGGAATCGAAATTGATCTCGCCCACCTTCAGCAGCGCGAAGTAGCGCTCCCCGTCCTTCGGCGGACGGATGAGGCCGGAGATCGTATCGCCGGTGCGCAGATTGAAGCGACGGATCTGGCTCGGACTCACGTAGATGTCATCCGGCCCGGCCAGGTATGAGCTGTCGGCCGAGCGCAGGAATCCGAATCCGTCCTGCAGGATCTCGAGCACGCCATCGCCGTAGATGTTCTCGCCGTTGCGGGCGTGCGCCTTGAGGATGGAGAAGATGATGTCTTGCTTGCGCGACCGGGCCAGGTTCTCCAGCCCCATCGACTCGGCGAGCTTGACCACTTCGTTGATCGGCTTTTGCTTCAGCTCGGTGAGATTCATCGAGCTGCGCGACTGCGTGAGCTCTGCCGGGCTTATGACTTCCGCATCGTCGCCGCCATCGAATACGTCGATGTCGTTGACCATCTCATCCGACGGACGGCCGTTGCCGCGATTGCCGTCGCGGTTGCCATGGCGCGGACCCTTGGGCCGGTTGCGGCCCTGATTGCCGAGGTAGCCTCTCACGGTTCTTTGCGACGGCGGTCTGCCAGCGCCTCCTCATCGAGATTGTTTTCCAGGAATGCGGCGAGCTGAGACTTGGACAGCGCTCCGACCTTCTGGGCCTCCACGGTACCGTTCTTGAAGAGGATCAACGTGGGAATGCCGCGAATGCCGAACTTGGGCGGCGTGTGCGGATTCTCGTCGATGTTGAGCTTTGCGATCTTCAGCCGATCGCGATACTCGGTCGCGATCTCGTCGAGGATCGGGGCGATCGCCTTGCATGGCCCGCACCACTCGGCCCAGAAGTCGAGCAGGACGGGCTTATCGGACTTGAGGACATCCTCGTTAAACGTGGCATCGGTCGTGTGCACGATGTGCGGACTACTCACGCGGTTCAACCTCCAATGGGGAGCAACGAGTTTTGGACTTCGGGGTCGAAGGCCTGGGATAAGGGGTGGAACGGCGAAAGCCGTGCCAGAAACACCCGACAAACGGTTACACTACGTCTTAGGTGAGTACCGATTAAAGCCTATTCAGGAGAGCCTAGACTGGCAGGTGCAGACCCCGAGGCGTCGAGCCATTGCACGGGTCTCGCTGTCTTGAACACCTTTGTAGCGCTTCCGGGCGCTATTTTCAAGGGCCCGGGCGGCAAAATGTCTCCTCTCCCTACGTGGCGGCTCGACCGCGAGCAGCCTTCCGTCCCCTGCATGCAGTGAGGCAGTACAGCCAAACCCAAATCAATGAGTGACACACATCCCAGTTCCGCTACCCCCTCGCAGGCCACCACTCCGCCGGCCTCCGTGACCTTCGACTCTCTCGGCTTGGAGCCCGCGCTGATGCAGGGCGTCCGCGACGCCGGTTTCGCAAGTTGCACTCCGATCCAGGCACAGACGCTGCCCATCGCCCTTGCGGGACGCGACGTTGCCGGTCAGGCGCAGACGGGCACCGGCAAGACCGCCGCATTCCTGATCGCGCTCTTTCATGCGCTCGCCACCCGTCCGGCCCCGCACACCCGCGCCCGCGCCTCCATTCGCGCACTCGTCGTGGCACCCACCCGCGAGCTCGCCGTTCAGATTCATCGCGACGCGGAGCTGCTCGGCCGGCACACGGGATTCAGGCTCGGCCTGGTCTACGGCGGCACCGATTACGACAAGCAGCGGCGGCAGATCGCAGAGGGCGTCGATGTGCTGATCGGCACCCCCGGGCGCATCATCGACTACTTCAAACAGCGCGTCTTCGATATGCGACATGCGCAGGTGATGGTGCTCGACGAGGCGGACCGCATGTTCGATCTGGGGTTCATCGCAGACATCCGCTACATCCTGCGACGCCTGCCACCGCCCGAGCGACGGCTCTCCATGCTGTTCTCGGCCACCCTCTCCTACCGGGTGCTCGAGCTCGCGTACGAGCACATGGCCAATCCCGAGCTGGTGCGGATCGAGCCCGACAAGCGCACGGTGGACCAGGTCCGACAGCTCATCTACTACCCCGCGACCGAGGAGAAGATCCCGCTGCTCATCGGCCTGCTGCGGCGGGCGGAAGCGCGGCGTACGTTGATCTTCACGAACACCAAGCGCTCTGCCGAGCGCCTCGAGCACGTGCTGCGCGCGAACGAGTTCCATGCCCAGGCCATCTCCGGGGACGTGCCGCAGCGCAAGCGGCTGCAATTCCTGCGGGACTTTCACAACGGCGACCTCGCCGTGCTCATCGCAACCGATGTAGCCTCACGCGGCTTGCACATTCCGGACGTGAGTCACGTCTTCAACTTCGACCTGCCGCAGGATCCGGCCGACTATGTGCACCGCATCGGGCGCACCGCCCGAGCCGGCGCCGAGGGGGACGCCATCAGCTTCGCTTGCGAGGAGTTCGCCGTATCCCTGCCGGAGATCGAGCAGTACCTGGGGCATAAGATCCCCGCGGCCAGCATCTCGCCGGAGCTGATGAGCGAGGCTGTGCTGCCGGGCCGCCCGCATGCGCCCGGGGAGCGGGCCGCCCGGGGTCCCCACGGGCGCAGCCCGCGAGGCCGCCGCAACCCGTCGCGACATCGACACACCCACGGGGGCGCGTAAAGCGCAGGATGAGCGTATCATCGCCGCCGAGCGGTCGCGCAATCATCTCCGGCCATGGCGGACAGCGAAGACAACGTCAATCGCGAGCTCTTCCGCAACGTCGAGAAGTTGCGTCAGCTACGAATCGAGCACCGCGATCTGGATGAGATCATCACGCGGCTCACGCTCGATATCCATGTCGATGAGCTGCAGCTCAAGCGCTTGAAGAAGCGCAAGCTCATGCTGAAGGACCAGATCACGCGTCTCGAGAGCGAGCTCATTCCGGACTTGAACGCTTGAGTTCCAGCCGAGCGGCACCCGAGGTGCCATGCCCTTCGCAGTAACCGCGACCCTCGTCATCCCCGACCGTGACATTCGGCTGTCGTTCGTCCGCTCGTCCGGACCGGGCGGCCAGAACGTCAATCAAGTAGCCTCCACCGTTCAGCTGCGGTTCGATCTCGCCGCGACCGAGGCGCTCGAGGCAAGCGTCAAGCAACGCCTGCGGGCGCTCGCCGGGCGTCGCCTGACGGACGAGGGCGCGATCCTGATCATCGCGCGGAATCACCGCACTCAGGAGCGCAATCGGGCGGAGGCGTTCGCGAGGCTCGCCGAGCTCATCCGGCGCGCCTTGGTCGAGCCTCGCAAGCGCCAGCCCACGCGCCCCACGCGCGCCTCGAAGACGAGGCGTCTGGAGAGCAAGACCCGTCATGGGCGTGATAAGCAGCTGCGCACCAGGGTGCGCTGGAGCGAGGGCTCCTAGTTGAGCCCGGGCCCGAGCCCGCGCGCCGCCTATTACACGCTCTTCGCGCTGATTCTCTGTCTCACGTCCAATCAGCTCGACGTGGGAATCGTTCCGTATCTCGCGGGCAGCATCAAGGCCGACCTGCGCCTGTCCGACACGGCGCTGTCGCTGCTCCTGGGCGCCTCCTTCGGCCTGTTCTACACGCTGGTCGGCCTGCCGATCGCCTATTTCGTGGACCGCTTCAGCCGCCGCTGGATCCTCGCGCTCGGCATCGCGACCTGGAACCTCGGGACCGCGCTCTGCGGTCTTGCGCAAAATTTCTCGCAGCTGTTCATCGCTCGCTTCCTCGTGGGTGCCGGAGAAGGCGTGAATGGGCCCACCTCGTACTCGATCGTCGCGGATCTGTTCCCGCGCGAGCGGCTGCCGCGCGCCATCGCCTTCCTGCAGCTCGGGTCGGTGATCGGCCCGGGGGTCGCGCTGCTTTTCGGTGCCTGGCTGCTGCACGTCTTTCTCGGCATCAGCCCCATTCACGTGGCTTTCGGAGTCATCCACGGGTGGCAGCTGATCTTTCTGCTGATCGGGGCGCCCGGCGCGCTGATCGCCGTGCTGGTTCTGACGACCGTGCCGGAGCCGGCGCGCCGCATCCTCCAGAATCAGATGGGGCCGCTGTCCGGTCCGGATGGCGCCGCGCGCTCCGGGCTCCTCGCGTGGCTTGCGGACTATGTCGCGGCGATCCGCTACATGAGGCTGCGCTGGAGCGTGTTTGCGCCGCTGTTCGGGAGTCTGCTCGCGGGCTCGTTCGCGATCGGCGCCCTTCAGTGGGGTCCCATCTTCTACCAGCGTACCTATGGCTGGGACGCAAGCCGCGTCTTGCTGATTCAGGCGCTCGCCCAGCTCATCCTCGTGCCCCTGGGTCTCATCGCCTGCGTCGTGCTGGCGGAGCATTACTCCAAACGGCGGCGCAACGACTCGGCCATGCGCGTGTTCGTCATCGGGCGCCTGATCGCGCTGCCGGGAATCTTCTACGTGTTGATGCCGAGTCCCTGGCTGGCATTCGCGGTGCAGACGACCAGCTTCTTCACGATCGGTCTGGCGGGCACTGCGCAGAACGCGGCGCTGCAGATCGTCACGCCCGCCGAGCTGCGCGGCAAGGTCACGGCGCTGTTCCTCTTCATCTACGCGGTGGTGGGGATCGCGTTGGCACCGCTCGTCAATGCGCTGATCAGCGACTATGTGCTGCGCAATGAATCGCTCATTCGATGGGCGATCTTCTGGCCCACGATCGTGGGCGGGCCGCTCTCGCTCCTGATCGCCTGGCTCGGGCTCGGACCCTATGGGTGCGAGGTGGAGCGACTGCAGGCGCTGGAGAGTGGCGCTCAGCCGCGCGGCGGCTGAGTGCGGTCCCGCATCAGGAGAGCGCGGAGGCCATCTTGCTGCGTCCCGCCTCGAGCGTGTCGTGCACCGGATTGGGCATCTCGAGCGCGGCACGCACGCCCGGACGCGCCGCCATTCGCTCGTGCCAGGCCGCAAGGCGCGGCGTCGCCTGCGGGTTGATGAGATTCGGCGACATGCGCGGCATGCCGGCGGCCATCGCAAAGCAGCTCACGTCGGCCAGCGAGAACTCCGCCCCGGCCAACCAGCGGGTCTCTGCGAGCTGCTTCTCCATGCGCGCAATCGATGCGCGCACCTGCCGGCCCCAGTCCTCGAGCTGCTCCTTGGTGTAGCCCTGCTTCGCGGAGGTGCGCCACTTGTCCTGCTGCTCCTTGAGCGGGATGCGGGCGATCTTCGCCTCGAACTCCTCGGGCGTGAGCTTGTCGGTGATGTTGCGGATCATGTGGTGCCAGGCAATGAAGCTGAGGGCCGGGCAGAAGTACTCATCGACGAACTTGGTCCAGATCCGCATGCGTGCGCGCCAGTACGGATCGGCGGGGCGCAGCGGCGGCCCCTCGAACGCCTCGTCGAGGTATTCGTTGATCACGGTCGACTCGGTGATCACTTTGCCATCGTGTACCAGCGCCGGGACCTGACCGTTCGGGTTGACCTTCACGAATGCCGGCTCGTGCTGCTCGAACTTGTGCAGATTGACGAAGTGGCTGGTGAAGGTGACACCCTTCTCCTTGATGCCGATCAAGGCCTTCAAGGAGTTGGCGGCAGGCTCCGCATGGTAGAGCTCGAGCATGAGGGTCTCCGGATGATCAGATGCTGCAAGCATGGCACCGGGCGGCGTTGCGCTGTCAAGGGGGATCGCTCACGCATGGGTGACCTGCAGGATGCTGTGTCGAATCTCCTCGTTGAGGACCAGCTGGGCGTCCTCGGCCACTCGGCTGAGCACCTCGTCGAACTCGAGCGTACCCGTGGCGGAGCTGCGCACCACACCGCGGTCTCGCAGCAGGTCGATGAAGTTCTCGAACAGCGCCCGATCGAAGAACTCCGGCGAGTTGAATCCGT
Source organism: Steroidobacteraceae bacterium (assembly GCA_035524075.1). Classification (GTDB taxonomy): domain Bacteria; phylum Pseudomonadota; class Gammaproteobacteria; order Steroidobacterales; family Steroidobacteraceae; genus JASHUC01. The sequence goes on from DATKPP010000029.1 coordinate 152,897, forward strand.
AGACGAGGCTCATCCGCTCGGCCATGAGCTGGCAGCGCTGCTCGAGGGTCGCCTGCGAGATCTCGCCGCTGCCGGCCTTGAGGAGCAGCGCGATGGTGAGGTAGTAGCGCTCGATCGTCTGCAGGGTCGCCTGGGCGAGCAGCGACAGCTGCATCGCCTCGGCCGAGGTCGGGGGTGCGCGCCGCCATTCGCCCCCCGCCATGCTCTCGATCAGGCCGTGCGCGCCGAGCGCCGCCAGCACCCGATCGATCACGATCGAGATCTCCTCCTCGGTCCAGCTGAGAAACAGCTCCGCGGCAATGTACGGATAGATGCGCCGGGCCAGCCGGTCGATGTCCTCGCGCCGCATCACCGAGTTGCCGAGGAACACGCACGCCACGAGCGAAGGCAGGGCCACCAGATGCAGCACGTTGTTGCGGTAATAGGCGGCGAGCACCGCCGCCTCGTCGTCCATCTGCACGAGATCCCCGAGCGGATGCTTGCGCCGCGACACCATCTTCATCGACTCGCCGTACGCGATGATCTCGCTGCTCGCCAGGTCGGTCACCGTCACGCGCTTGCTGTAGGGGCATTCGCGCAGCAGGGCGACGTGCAGGTCGAGCTGCCGTATCAGGTCGGCCTCGGCCAGGGTGTGACGCGGGGAGGCGAGCAGCGCAATGGCGAGCAGGTTGACCGGCGTGACTGCTGCTGCGGCATTGATGCTGCGCATGATCTGCTGCGCGACGTCCGCGATCGCCGCCCCCACCCACGGCAATCGCGTCTCGTCGATCTGCTGCGAGCGCCAGTCACTGTCGTAGTGCGCGAGCGCATCGGCCAGAACGATGGGCTCGCCCAGATTGACATGGACGGTACCGAACCGCTCACGCAGGCGCGGCAGCGTACGCAGCAGGCCGAAGATGCTCTCCTTCTGCTTCGGCTGGCCCGAGAGCTCGCCGATGTACGTCGAGCCTTCGACAATGCGCTCGTAGCCGAAATAGACGGGGACGAAGACGACAGGGCGGGCCGGATGCCGCAGAAAGCTGCGCACCGTCATCGAGATCATGCCGGTCTTCGGCTGCAGCAGCCGCCCGGTGCGGCTGCGCCCGCCCTCGATGAAATACTCCATCGCATGGCCGCGCGCCATCATGCCGGCCAGGTAGCTCGTGAACACCACGGTGTAGAGCGCGCTGCCGCGAAAGCTGCGCCGGATGAAGAAGGCGCCACCCTTGCGCAGCAGCCGCCCGACGATCGGCAGGTTGAGATTGATGCCTGCCGCGATGTGCGGGATCGCGAAACCCTGCCGGAAGATCACGTAGGAGAGCAGCAGATAGTCCATGTGGCTGCGGTGACAGGGGACGTAGATCACCTCGTTGTCTTCGGCCACCTCCTCCAGGGTTGCGGTGTGCTCGAAAACGACGCCGTCGTACAGGCGATTCCACAGCCACGTGAGCAGGTGCTCCATGAAGCGCACGAACGCATGCGAGTAGTTCGCCGCGATCTCCTCCGCCAGGCGCTGCGCGGCGATGAGCGCCTCGCGTCGCGTGAGCTTTTTCTCGCGGGCCTCCTGAGCCACCGCGGCGCGCACGGCGCGCCGGCGCAGAATCTCGGCCACGATCGTGCGACGGTGCGAGAGGTCCGGACCGATGCGCGCGGCGCGCTGTCTGCGATAGCGCGCACGCAGGGCCCGCAGCACCCGGCGGCATTGAACGTTGGGGGCGGCGATGTCCCCGAGCAGGCTGCGCAAGGAGATCGCCTCGTCGATCTCCACCAGCGTGTTGCGTCCGTTGAGCAGCACCTGGAAGAACTTGCGCAGCCGACTGGTGAGCGCCCAGTCCTCGACCAGGAGCAGGCGCAGCCACGAGGCCTCGCGCTGCGGCGCACGTCCCCAGTAGACCGACGTGGGCACCAGGTCGATGTCGAGCTCGGGATGATCGCGCAGCAGCTGCACCATCTCGACCAGCGGCAGCGGCGGGCGCGGGTCGATCCGCTCGTTCCACATGCCAAGCGGCCGGGAGAGATAAAAGAACGATCTGAGATCTCTGGCGGCCGCGGCCAGGCGCTTGCGGGGACGCGGCAGCCGCAAGCGCACGCAGGCGCTTTGCAGCACCGCAAGGTCGGTCACGCTGTGGCGGTCAAGGACGTAGCAGACCGGATGCGGCTGCGCGTGCAGCCGCAGCGCGGCATCTTCGGGCCGGACGCTGAAGCGCACCCATAGCGCGAGGATCCGTCGCAGCAGCCAGGCCATGCCCCCCTCAAGACGACTTGGGCAGATCGAGTGCGATCAGGAAGTACTCGAAGAGATAGCGGATCAGGCTCAGCTCGGCATGCAAACGGTGGTCGTCGGCGACCAGATGGAGCGTTGCGCCGTATTCCTTTGCGAACTGCACGCTCTGCTCGTACGGCACCACCTCGTCGCGCCAGCCGTGCACCACGGCGGTCGGACAATCGAGCACGCCCTTGCGCAGCTGCGGAAGACCGGCGGAGTAGAGCGCCGGGGCGAGCAGAAAGACACCGCGCGCATGCAGGAGCGAGGCCGCTGCGACCGACACATAGCCGCCCACGCTCGAGCCGACCAGCACGAGGTCCCCCTGCAATGCCTGACAGAACTCCATCAAGCGCGCAATCCGCTCCCGCGGGGAATCGATGCCGCGGTAATCGACCGATTCGGGCTCGTAGCCCTCGCTGCGCGCCGTATCGGCAAGCGCGGTGATCTTGCGACCCCAGGGAGTGCCATCCTGGCCGTGGGAGAAGACGACATAGCGGCTGGGCACGATGCTCTCGAGTGTGTGGTGCGACTTCGCAAGACCAGGCAAGGGGCGAGAAGTATGATAGCAGCTGCGCATCGGCCGACGGCCGATCCGAAGCCATGCGCAGGCCACCCGGCCAGGTCCCCTGAGGATGCACCGAGCTTCCCGCGAGGCGCTCGCTACCGCATCATCGGCGCATGCAAGGCTGGCAGTTCTGGATCGACCGCGGCGGCACATTCACCGACGTCATCGGCGTTGCCCCCGACGGCCGGCTATACGTACGCAAGGCTCTCTCCCGCACCCTGGCGCCCGCGAGCGGCGATCCCGGATTGAGCGTCATCGACTCGATCCTCGCGGAGGCGCGCGGCGCATGCGGGCCCGATGCCATCACCGGGCGGCAAGCGCCCCCGACCATAACCGTCCTCAAGGTGGGAACCACCGTCGCGACGAACGCGCTGCTCGAGCGTACCGGGGAGCCCGTGCTGCTCGTCACGACGTCGGGATTCGCCGATGCTCTGGTCATCGGCGATCAGAGCCGTCCGGATATCTTCGCGCGCCGGATCGTGCTTCCGGACCGTCTGCACGCGAGCGTCGTCGAGGTGCGTGAGCGCATCAGCGCGCAGGGTGAAGTGCTCGTGCCTCTCGATGGGGAGGAGCTGCGGCGCGAGCTGACCGCGGCGCGGGCCCGAGGGTTTCGTGCTCTCGCGGTGGTGTTCCTCAACGCTTGGCGGCATCCGCAACATGAGCGTCAAGCCGCTGCCATCGCCCGCCAGCTCGGCTTCGCCGAGGTCTCGGTCTCGCATGAGCTCTCGCCGCTCATCCGCTACGTGCCTCGCGGCGCAACGACCGTGCTCAACGCCTATCTCGCGCCTGCGCTCGCGAGCTACGTCTCGGGTCTGCAGCGCGAGCTGACGCAGCGCGACCCCGGCATCTCGCTCGAGCTGATGCAGAGCCACGGGGGACTCGCGCGCGCCGCCAGCTTTCACGCCGCCTCGAGCCTGCTGTCGGGGCCGGCGGGTGGCCTGATCGGGGTGCGCCACATCGCCGCGCGAGTTGGCATCACACGCCTGGTGAGCTTCGATATGGGCGGCACCTCCACCGATGTGGCGCTCATCGACGGTGAGCTGCCCCGGCGCGACGAGCACGAGATCGCGGGCATTCGCGTGCTGACCTCGATGCTCGACGTGCACACGATCGCCGCGGGTGGCGGATCGCTCCTGCGGTTTGCAGATGGCCGCGCGAGCGTGGGCCCCGACTCCTCCGGGGCGCATCCGGGGCCGGCGTGTTATGGCCGAGGTGGTGCGCTGACGCTCACCGACGTGCAGGTGCTGCTCGGCCGCCTGCGACCCGACACGTTGCCGAGGGTATTCGGGGCGGATGGGGCGAGCGCAATCGATCGGGCACGGGTGGAGGAGCTCTTCGTGCGCCTCGGCCAGGAGATGACAGGGCAGCAGCCCGGCATCGAGCGGCTGGCAGAGTCCTACCTCGAGGTCGCCGTCGCGGCCATGGCCAATGCCATTCGCCGCGTCTCCACTCAGCAGGGCGTGGACGCCTCCGAGCTCACCTTGTTCGCCTTCGGGGGAGCCGCCGGCCAGCACGCGTGCCGCGTCGCCCGCGCAGTGGGCATGCGGCGCATTCTGATCCATCCGCTCGCAAGCGTCCTGTCCGCCTATGGCATCGGGGTCGCCGACCGCTCGGCGCTGCTGCGCGCGAGCGTGCGCATGCCGCTGAACGCTGCAAGCCTCGCAAGCGCCGAGGAGGGGTTCGCCGCGCTCGAGCGCCGGGCGCGCGCGGAGCTTCTGTCACCCGAGGCGCACGCAACCCACGAACCGACTGCCGGCGCCGCCCAGCACCCGCAGATCGAGCGGTTGCTCGAGGTGCGCGCGGGCGACAGCGAGACGGCACTCACCGTGGCGTTCGCCTCGCTTGCCGAGATCGAGCGCGCGTTCTCGCGCGCCCACCGACGCCGCTTCGGCTTCGACCCGAGCGGGCTCGACATCACGATCGAGGCCCTGTGCCTGGCCGCGAGAATCGCGCCGGTGGATGTGGCCTCCCTGAGGCTGGTCGCGGAGGCCGGCACGAGCCTCCCCCCGAGCGCCCAGGTGTGGTTCAACGGCTGGCGGGACGTGCCGCTCGTGGTCCGCGATCGGCTGCGTGGGACCCTCTCCGGGCCCGCACTGATCGTCGAGCCCCACTCGACGTTCGTGCTGGAGCCCGGATGGACGGCACGGGCGCTGCCGGGGGGCGAGATCCTCGCCGAGGATCGGCGGGCGGACCGCGATTCTGCGGCTGCGCTGGCTGCGCCGGCGCGCATCGAGATCTTCAACAATCTCTTCATGCACATCGCCGAGCAGATGGGTGAGGTCCTGCAGCAGACGGCGCAGTCCGTCAACATCAAGGAGCGGCTCGACTACTCCTGTGCGCTCTTCGATGCGGCAGGCATGCTGATCGCGAATGCGCCACACATGCCGGTGCACCTCGGCTCGATGGGCGTGACGGTGCGTGCCGTGATCGACAGGCACCGCGGGCGCATGCGGCCGGGCGATGCCTGGCTGCTGAACAGCCCCTATCACGGCGGCACCCACCTCCCCGACATGACCGTGGTGACACCCCTCTTTCTCGAGGAAGGCGGCCCGCCCGAGGCCGCCGCCGGTCAGGGCGCAAGGCACCCCGACTTCTTCGTGGCCTCGCGGGCACATCACGCGGATATCGGCGGAGTGACGCCCGGCTCGATGCCGGCATCCAGCCGCAACATCGCCGAGGAGGGCGTCGTATTCGAAGACTTCCAGCTCGTGGAGACGGGCCGCTTTCTCGCACGCGAGCTCGAGGCGCGGCTGAGCGCCGGGAGCTACCCCGCTCGCAATCCGGCACAGAACGTGGCCGACCTGCGTGCGCAGCTTGCGGCCAATGCGCGCGGGGCCGCCGAGCTCGAGCGCGCAGTCCGCGAGCATGGCCTCGCGACGGTGCGGGCAGGCATGCACGAGGTGCAGCTGAACGCGGCCGACTGCGTGCGCCGCGCGATCGGGCAGCTTCGGCGCGGCGAGTTCCAGTATGAGATGGACGGCGGCCAGAGAATCGTGGTGCGGATCGAGCCCGACCCCGCAACGCGGCGCGCGCGGGTGGACTTCACGGGAACATCGCCTCAGGGCAGCCACAACTTCAACGCGCCGCGCGCAGTGTGCGTCGCGGCGGTGCTGTACGTGTTCCGCACGCTCGTGGACCGACCCATTCCGCTCAATGAAGGGTGCCTCGAGCCGATCGAGATCGTGATTCCTCGCGGCTCGATGCTCGATCCGCTGCCGCCGGCGGCAGTGGCCGCGGGAAACGTGGAGACCTCGCAGTGCATCGTGGACGCGCTCTATGGAGCGCTCGGCGTTCTCGCAGCCTCACAGGGGACCATGAACAACCTGACCTTCGGCGACGAGACGCTCCAGTACTACGAGACCATCGCAGGCGGTGCCGGGGCGGGTCCCGGCTTTGACGGCTGCGACGCCGTGCAGACCCACATGACCAATTCACGCCTGACCGACCCGGAAGTCCTCGAGGAGCGATTCCCGGTGCTCGTCCGCGAGTTTCGCATTCGCCGCGGCTCCGGGGGACGCGGGCTCCACCGCGGGGGCGATGGCCTCGTGCGGCGCTTGCAGTTCCGCGCGGCGCTCGCGGGGGCTTTGCTGGCAAACCGCCGTCGCATCCCGCCGTTCGGGCTCGCGGGCGGTGCCTCGGGGGCGCCGGGGGAAGCGCGCATCCTGCGCAGCACCGGAGAGCTCGTGCCGCTCGGGGCGACCGCGCACTTTCGGCTCGAGCCGGGCGATGAGCTCGAGATCCTGACACCGGGCGGGGGAGGCTACGGCACGCCGGTCTGAGAGCGCCCGCTCAACAGGCCGGCTCGGCTGCAACCGCCTGCGCAGCCATCGCGAGCGGATTCACCGCGACGGCTCGCGTGTGACTGCCCTCGCGCTGGTAGACGATCATCCACGCGCGAAAGACCACCGGCTTGGCGGTTGCAATGCCCACGAGCAGCTGCGTCCTGCCCTGCGCCACGCTCTCGGCGTGGTTCACGCGCTCGTCGCAAACGACGAGGTAGCTCTCCTCGGAGCGACTGCCGGCGAAGGCACCGTCGCGGTGCAACTCCTCGAGAAATTGCTCGACCTCGGCCTGCGCCAGCCTCCAGGTGACGGGGTTGCTGGCAGCCGAGCAAATCCACTGTGTCCCGCGCTCGATGCTCGCGAGAACGAATAGCGCGAGCCGGCGCTCTGCCAAGTCTCTCCAGCCGCGCGATCCCGAGGGTGCAAGGGTGCACAGCGAGATGCGATCCCTGCGGCTCGAGCGAATCGACTGCAGGGTGTTGATCCCTGCCTGCGCGAGCCTCGACCGCTCCGAGTCGGTCACCGCCCCGGCGACCTTGATGCTCGGGCGCAGGATCTGCTCCTCGGGCTCCGCCGGCGCCCAGACTGGCAGCGCGTGATCGGCTCGGGAAAGCATGCCCGCGGCCGCAGCCGCCGATCCAAAGGTCTCTGCCCGGTTGCGCAGCTTGTCGAACGCGGCAATCCGCGGGAAGAACATCATGGCGTGGGGGCTGCGAAACGGCCAGTTGCGCATGCCCGCCAGAGCCTCGGCAGGTGAGCTCCAGCAGGCCGGCGGATCGACCACGAGCATCGCGTGCCGGTCATGGCACAGGCGCGCCGCAACGAGCAGCGTCGCGAGCCCGGTGTCGTGATCGCGGCTGAGAGGCGGGATGCACAGCAGGTCGAATGCATCCTCGGGACGCAGGGCAAAGAGACCGGTGGATGCGGCCGCCGAGCCGATCACATCGTAATCGCTCAACGGAGCCCCGTCGTCTGCGTCGAACCGTGAGCTCACGTAGCTCACGGCGCCGTCCGTTCCGCTCGAGGTTCGATTCGGGCGCGACGCCGGGATGAGGCCCTGCACACGCATGAGGTGCGACCCGAGCAGGAGATCGCGCAGACGCTCGATCGAGACGCCGCGGTAGATCTCCTGATCCTCGATCTGCTCGGACCCGGGCAGCCGCAAGCGCTGCAGCACGAGGTTGAAGCTCTCCACATCTCGCTCGGGGATGCCGTCGTAGTCCACGGCCGCCCTCAAATACTCGCGCGAGCCTGGGTTGACCCCTACGAGTTGAAGCTCCGAGGACCCCGCGGGCAACGCGAGCGTCGGTCCACGCGCGCCGTTTGCCACGCGCACGACGATCGCGCGGCGCCCACCGCTTTCGAAGTACTGCTCGATCGCATACGACAGGGTAGAGGGCTGCCACAGCCCGCCGAAGACCTGCTGAAACTCGGCGAAGCTCGCGAGGTGCACCGGGCGGTCGAGCGGGCCCTTGAGCGTGCGTCCGACGAAGGCGGTGATTCCCGTCGGCGAGCGCACTATCGCGCGCGCGCGGGGCGGTTCCACGGCAATCGACATGCCGAAGCTGCCGTGCTCGGCCAACTGCTCCCCTAGCCTCCCCAGGTCCTACCAGATTGTGCTTGTTCTCGCGGGTGCGACTCTAGCAGAGGCCTCAGGTTCCCGCTTTGTGCTGTGCGCCTTGCGTCTCGGAGACGATCTCCTGGTAGGTCTTCTCATCCATCGGCAGATCGGTCTTGCCGTCCCAGGTCGACCCCTCGGGAACCCGATCCTCCACGCGCGGCGCGCCGGCGATCACCTGCTCGATGCTTGCGCTCGCACCGGTGACCGGGACGGGTACCCCCCGCGGCTTCGCGGCGAGCTGCATCACCAGATCCCAGTCCACTTGCTCATGGAGCTCCTTCAGCCGCGCCTGCATGCGTGCGCCGAGCGCCTTGGCGAGCAGAGCCTGCTCGGCTTTCTGCCAGTCGCGACGGTCGTCCTCCAGAGAGCCGAACGCCTGCATGTAGAGCCGCCCGCCGTGCCAGCCAAACACGAACGGCTGATTGACCACGCGCACCTTGGTGCCGATCGCGACCAGGTCGTAGATCTGCATGATGTCCTCGGGAAAGAGGTGCATGCACCCATGGCTCACACGCATGCCGACGCCCACGGGCTTGTTGGTGCCGTGGATGAGGTACTCCGGCCAGCCGAGATACAGCGCCCGATTGCCAAGAGGGTTGTCGGGCCCCGGCCCCACCACCGCCGGAAGATTGTCCCCATCCGCGCGGTGCTCCTTGATGATGTCCGCCGGCGGGCGCCAGACGGGATCCTTGGCCTTGCGCACGACCTTGGTGACGCCACCCGGGGTCTGCCAGCCTACCCGCCCGATTCCGATCGGATGGGTATAGACGACCTGACGCTCACCCTTCTTGTGCGGCGGGAAGTAGTAGAGCCGCATCTCGGCAATGTTGACCACGATGCCCTCGTGGGGGGCATCGGGCAGCACATACTGCGTCGGCACGACCACCTCGCGCCCCGCGCCCGGGACCCAAACGTCCACGCCCGGGTTGGCGCGCGAGATCTCCTCGTACCCTGCGTTGAAGCGGCGCGCGATATCGGTGAGCGTGTCGTCCTTTCCCACCTTCGTGACCTGCACGACTCCGATCACATCGTCATCGGTCGCGTCGATCTCGAACTTCTCCGTGGCAACCGGTGCGGCCGCAACGGGCGGGGGAGGAGGCGCGGGAGGCGGTGGCGGCTTGCGCTTGGCAGTCCAGGGGCCGCCCAGCAGCGAGCAGGCAGCGAGGGTCACGAGAACCAGGGCGCCCGCGATGCGCGCGCCTGAGCGAACGAGTGCCATGGCGCGCGATTATGCCACCCGCAGGTCGTTCGTCCATCACGTCGGCGGGGACGGCGTCAGGGAGGGCTGATTCAAAAAAAAACCCCGGGCCGATGGGGCCCGGGGCGAGAATGCGGACTTTCGATGAAGGGAAGGAAGTCCGCTAGGGGATCGTTCTCCCGCAACGGGAGATCGCCTCAGTGCAAGCGCGCCCAGTGCAGGATACGGATGTCCTCGCTCGACAGATCGAAGCTCTGTGCCAGCAGCAACCGCAGCTCCCGCGTTCCGTATTCGAGCGGATACCGGAGCTCGACGACACCACTCCATTCGCTGTCGCTGTGCGGCTGCCGGGGGCGCTCGCTTGCGGTCACGAAGTGGGTGTAGTACTTGGCGGCCATGATCACAAGGGTAGTCGGCGATCCTGCGAGAGGCCGTGAAACACTCCACAGATCAACCGGCTTTTGTTAAGCCTAGGGCGACATAAGATCGGGCCCACCTCATGAGTCGGTTCAGAGTGCCGGAGAGACCCGGATCGCAGTACATCACCCCCGCGGGAGCCCGCCGTTTGCGTGCCGAGCTCGATGCGCTCTGGCGCATCGAGCGGCCGCAGGTCACACGGGCGGTCGCCGAGGCGGCCGCCCAGGGCGATCGATCCGAGAACGCCGAGTACACCTATGGCAAGCGCCGCTTGCGGGAGATCGATCGGCGCGTTCGGTTCCTGCGCAAGCGGCTCGAGGGCATGGTCGTGGTGGAGCAGCGGCCGACGGACACCAGTCGCGTGTATTTCGGCGCGTGGGTCTCACTCGTGCGGGATGACGGTGAGGTCTTGAGCTATCGAATCGTCGGTCCCGACGAGATCGATGCGGCGCCCGAATACATCAGCATGGACTCGCCGCTCGGCCGCGCGCTGCTGCGCAAGTCGATCGACGAGGACGTGACCGTGGAGATTGCCGGCGGAGCGCGCACCTTCACCGTGACTCAAATATGGTACGGACCGGAGCCAGAAGCGACGTAGCAAGGGATACCCGTTGCCAGAGCGTGCGCGCCGTACCTACCACACCACGCGAACGTTCTTGAACTGCCAGGGATCGCTCTTGTCCAGGTCCTCGGCGAAGAGATGCTCGCGCGCGTGCAGCGGCGTCCAATCGGTGTACTCGCCGACCACCGGCCCCAGATAGGGCATGCAGATCTCGAGGTTGCGGCGGAAGTCGAGCTCGTCCGGCTCGACCAGGCCGCAGTTCGGATTCTCCATCGCCCAGATCATTCCGGCGAGACAGGCGGCCGTGACCTGCAGACTCGTCGCATTGTTGTGCGGCGCAAGCCGGCGCGCCTCGTCGATCGAGAGCTGCGATCCGTACCAGTAGGCGTTGCGCTTGTGGCCGGCGAGCAGCACGCCGAGCTCGTCGACCCCCTTGGCGATGTCGTCCATCAGGATGCGCTTGCGCTCCTGCAGCACGAACTGCCGCCCCGCAAACTCGTGCACCGACAACACGGCGGCATCGCAGGGATGATAGGCATAGTGCACCGTGGGCCGGTACACGAGCTGAGCGCCGTCCCGCACCGTGAGGTAGTCGGCGATCGAGATCGACTCGCCGTGGGTGATGCAGAAGCCATGGAAGCTCCCCGCGAGGGGTGTCCACGTCCGCACGCGCGTGGCCGCGCCGGGCTGCATGAGGTAGATGGCGCACTGGCAGCCGAAGTCGTGCCGCTTGCCATCGCGCGGAAAATTTCGCTCATGGCTCCCCCAGCCGAGCTCGCACGGCTGGGAGCCCTCGCTCGCGAAGCCATCGATCGACCAGGTATTGACGAATTCGCCCAGCTCCTTCGGCGTCGCGCTCACCTGCGTGTCGCGCTCGGCGATGTGAATGGTCTTCACTGCGAGTCGATGCGCAAGATCGGCCCAGTCGGCGCGCGAGCTGGGATGGCCGGGCTCCACGCGGACATCCGCCGCGACATTGAGCAGCGCCTGCTTGAGCAGGTGCGAGACCAGGCCCGGATTCGCGCCGTGGGTCAGCACGGCAGTGGGGGCGCGCGAGTTGCCGGGTCGCAGTGCGAGCGCCTCCTCACGCAGGGCGTAGTTCGTGCGTCGGCCGGCGGGAACGGTGGGATCGGTGTAGCCACCGGGCCAGGGCTCGATGCACGTGTCGAGGTACATCGCCCCCTTTTCCCAGCAAAACTTCACGAGCGCGAGGCTCGAGACCTCGACCGAGACATTGAGCAGGAAATCACCGCGGCCGACCAGCGGTCCCAGGATGCGGCGGAAGTTCTCGCGCGTCAGTGCTTCCTTGACCAGCTTGACGCGGTATTCCTCGGCCTCGCTGCGGCCCGCATCGTCGGCGGTGACGATCGCCAAGCGCTCGGGGGCGATGCCGATGTGGCGCAGAATGAGGGGCAGGACTCCCTGCCCGATGCTGCCGAACCCGACGAGCACGATGCGGCCCGGGAAGTCGATGTGGATCTTTTCATTCGCCATGATTTCGCTTGTCAACGCCAGTGCGGCGGAAAGGTACGATCGTACCCCGGCAGAGCCTCCACGCGCTTGCTCCATCGCTCGAGCGCCGGGTAGTTCACCGAGAGGGGAAGGAACCGGGCCGACAGCTCGCGCGCCGCAGGTTTCGAGAGCGCGCGCAGCAGGATTTGCAAGGCGGGAAAGATGACGATGTCGGCTGCAGAGAAGCTCTCGCCCACGACCCAGTCGGAGCGCGCGAGCCGTGCCTCGATGGAGCGGGCCTCGCTCGCCACGACCTGCATCGAGCCTGCGAGCTCCTCGTACCTGACCGTGGGCTGCGGGGCGAACAGCGCCCGCACGAGCTTCATCAGGTGCTCCTCGGTGTAGGACTGATACTCGCAGATCACTCTCATGATCACCCCCGCCTCCTCGGGGCTGCGTCCGAAGATCGGCGGATCGGGGTACTTGAGGTCGAGGTAGTACAGCACCGCCAAGGACTCGAACACGACGTAGTCGCCGTCCTTCAGAACCGGCACGCGCCCGCGGAAGTTGAGCGCGAGGAGTTGCGGGGATTTGTGCTCCTGCTTGGAGAACTGGACCTGGTGGCTGGTGTAGGCCAGCCGCTTGTACTCGAGCGCAAGCAGCACGCGCCAGGAATAGACGCTCCCGCTGCCCCAGTAAAGGTCGATCGCCATATACTTCGTTTGCTCAAGCTGGCTCGCACGATTGTAGATGACCACTCCGACTTACACGATGCTGATCGAGCCGCAGACGCTCGCCGCGCTGCACGCCGCGGACCCCGCCCTTGCGATCGTCGACTGCCGCCACGATCTTGCTCGCCCGGACTGGGGCAGCGAGGCCTTCCGCGCGAGTCACATTCCGGGCGCCCTCTTCGCCCACCTCGACCGCGACTTGTCGGGACCGCTCGGGCCCGGCAGCGGTCGCCATCCCCTGCCCGATCCGCAGCGGCTCGCTGCAACGCTCGGCCGCTGGGGGATCGATGAGCAAACGCAGATCGTCGCCTACGATCAAGGCACGGGAGCGTTTGCCGCGCGGCTCTGGTGGCTCGCGCGCTTCCTCGGGCACAGCCGCGTGGCGGTGTTGAATGGCGGTCTCGCTGCGTGGCAACGGGCTGGCCTCCCGGTGAGCGCAGCACCCGCGTCGCCTCGGGCCGCCCACTTCGCCGCCCACCCACACACCGCCTGGGTCGTCTCGGCCGCCGAGCTCGCTTGCGGACTCGATCGCGGCGGTCTGGTGCTCGTCGATGCGCGCTCGGCCGATCGCTTCGCTGGCCGCAACGAGACGGTCGATCCCGTGGCGGGTCACATTCCCGGCGCACGCAACCACCCATTTGCAGAGAACCTCGACGGGGCGGGGCGGTTCCTCGAGCCGGCCCAGCTCGAGAGCCGCTGGCGGGGAACACTATCGGGTGCGGCCCCGCGCTCGGTCGTCTCGATGTGCGGCTCGGGCGTCACCGCCTGTCACAACCTGCTGGCGATGGAGCTCGCCGGACTCTCGGGCGCACGACTGTACGCAGGCTCGTGGAGCGAGTGGATCTCCGATCCGGCACGGCCCGTCGCAGCGGGAAAGTGAGCCCCGCGCGGATCGTCACCTGCAGCCGCGTCACAACATCGAGATACATTTTTTGCTATCTTCGGACGCGATGAATTCGGTGGCTGCAGACCCGAGCGCCGCGAACGGCGCGCGCAAATTCAACCCGGCCCAGCCCTGGAGCATCGAGGATTCGCTCGAGCTGTACCAGGTGAGCGCCTGGGGCAAGGGCTACTTCGCCATCAACGCAGCCGGCCACGTCGTCGTTCGGCCCGACATCCAGCCGGGCAAGGAGATCGACCTCTTCGAGGTGGTCGAGGGGCTCAAGGCCCGCGATCTGACCACCCCGGTGGTGGTGCGCTTCTCCGATATCCTCGCGCACCGCCTGCGCTCCATGCATACCGCGTTCGCTCAGGCCATCGCGGAGAACGACTACCGCAACCGCTATGCCGCGGTGTACCCCATCAAGGTGAACCAGCAGCGGCTGGTCGTCGAGGAGGTGTATCGCTACGGCAAGGAGTTCGGGTTCGGGCTCGAGGTCGGCTCGAAGCCTGAGCTGCTCGCCGTCATGGCGATGACGGAGGAGGCGCCCGATCGCCTGATCGTCTGCAACGGCTTCAAGGACTCGAGCTACATCGAGGCCGTGACGCTTGCGACCAAGCTCGGTCGCACGATCATTCCGGTGGTGGAAAACTACGACGAGCTCGATCTCATCCTCAAACACGCCTCCACGGCCGGCGTCAGGCCCAAGATCGGCGTGCGGGTGAAGCTCTTCAGCGAGGGTTCCGGACGGTGGCGCGAATCCTCGGGTGAGAAGTCCAAGTTCGGCCTGTTCATCACCGAGATCCTCGAGCTCTTCAACGTGCTCAAGGCGCGCGACATGCTCGACTGTCTGCAACTGGTGCACTGCCATCCGGGCAGCCAGCTGCAGGACATCCGGCGGGTGAAGGATGCGGTGAACGAGCTCGCCCACGTCTACGCAGAGCTCAAGCTCATGGGCGCTGGGCTGCAGTACATCGATGTGGGCGGCGGCCTCGGCGTCGACTACGACGGCAGCGGCACGAACTTCTCCTCCTCGATGAACTACACGCTCAACGAGTATGCCAGCGACGTGGTGTACCGCATCGCGAGCGTGTGCAACGCGCGCGACATTCCGCATCCGATGATCGTGAGCGAGTCCGGGCGGGCGATCGCCGCTTACCACAGCGTGCTCATCTTCAACGCGCTGGGCTCCTCGGCGCTCGACAAGTTCCGTGTGACCGGGCGCGCTGCGGAGGACTACTCCGGGGAGGATGAGCTGGCGCAACCGGTCGAGGACCTCTTCGAGGCCTACCGCACCGTGAACGAGCGGCGGCTCGTGGAGTGCTACCACGACGCCCTCACCGCGCGCGAGCAGGCCCTGCAGATGTTCAATCTGGGTCTCCTGTCGCTCGAGATACGCGGGCTCGCGGAGCGGCTCTACTGGGCCACCTGCGCGCGCATCCGCGACTGCTGCCGCAGACTCGATCACATCCCGGAGGAGCTCGAGAATCTCGAGTCGATCCTCTCGGATACCTACTTCTGCAATTTCTCGGTATTTCAATCGTTGCCCGATAGCTGGGCAATCGATCAGCTCTTCCCGATCATGCCGATTCACCGGCTGGACGAGCGCCCCACCCGCACCGGGGTGCTCGCCGACATCACGTGCGACTCCGACGGCAACATCGATCGCTTCGTGAGCCAGCGCGACGTGAAGCGCACGCTCGAGCTGCACGAGCTCAAGCAGGGCGAGGAGTACTACCTCGCCGCCTTCCTGGTGGGCGCTTATCAGGAGACCCTCGGCGACCTGCACAATCTCTTCGGCGACACGCACGTCGTGCACATTCGCCTGCTCGAGGAGGGCGGCTGGTGGATCGAGGAGATCGTCAAGGGTGACACCGCCAACAAGGTGCTCGAGTACATGGAGTACGACGTGGCGGAGCTCTATCCGGCCCTGGCTCGCGATTGCGAGCGCGCCATTCGCGACGGCCGCATGACTGTCGCCGAGAGCCAGGCACTCAAGCGCTTCTACGAGGGCGAGCTCAACGGCTACGCCTACCTCGAGCACGGAGGCTGAAGCGTCGGATCAGGCTGTGCTCTCGAGGAGCACGAGCACACCCATCAAGAAGAACGAGCCGGCGGCCAGAGTGCGCAGCAGAGCCAGCGGCAGCTTGCGGGCAGCCACCTCGCCGAGCGCCACGGCCAGGGCGTCCGCGCACAGCATCCCCGCAGTGCTCCCCAGAAGCACGGGGACGAGCGCGTGGTAGCGCGCAGCCAGGGTCACCGTGGCGATCTGCGTCTTGTCTCCCATCTCGAGCACGAAGAAGCCGATCAGCGAGGTTCCAAACACGCCGAGCCTGGGCGTGAGTCCTCGCAGCCTCGCAGGCTCGGGGCGCTGCTCGAGGTCTGCCGCCCACAGCGTCCACAGCGCCATGCCAATGAATGCCGCACCGAGCACCGACCGCAGCAATCGCGGTCCGAGTGTTGCGGCAAGCCACGCGCCGAGGGCGGCCGCCAGAGCATGATTGGCGAGGGTTGCGCAGAGAATGCCGAGCAGGATGGGAATCGGTCGGCGGAAGCGCGCCGCGAGTACCCACGCGAGCATCTGCGTCTTGTCGCCGAACTCGGCGAGCGCGACCACCGCCGCCGAGACGAGGAAGGCGTGCATTGGACTCATTCCAAACCGTGGAAGGCGCTGATTTGCGAGCGCCGCAGCCCGCCAGCCCCGGGGCCGGCACCCTGTTGCGCAAGTGCAGCATGGCAGCTTTACGCCGGCCGTATACCGCGTGCAACAAGTCTGGCCTCTCCAAATGGCGCTGTTTGCTTCTCGCAACGCCCGGGAGTAGCATCTTTGCGGCGTTCGTATCCGCATCGTCCAGTGTTTCGTGAGCGTTTTGAGGTCTCCCCCTTTACCCTCCGGCACGGTTCCCCCGACCGGTGCGCGAACGCAGGTGCAGGCCGCCGGCCCCAAGCGCCCGCAATGCCTATCGAGTGCCTTGAAGCCTTGACCTGTTTGGGTTCCCTTCACGCGGTACATGCGACCGACTCGTGCGGCTCGCCGCTGTCCGCATTTCAGTGAGATGTTTGGATGACGACGATCTATGTGGGCAATCTGCCCTTCAACGCCACCGAGCAGGACGTTCGGGTCCTTTTCGAGCGCCACGGCAAGGTGGAGTCGGTCAAGCTCATCAATGACCGCGAAACCGGCAAGCCTCGCGGCTTCGGTTTCGTCGATATGCCACAAAACGAAGCTCAGGGCGCCATCCAGGCCCTGAACGGTCATCAGATGAACGGCCGTCCGTTACGGGTCAACGAGGCTCAGGAACGTCCACAGCGCCCTCGCCAGGGCGGTGGGCCGTTCCGCCGTTAGAAGACCCTTGCCTTCGACCTGACGTTGGGTCCGCGAAGAGCCCCGCCGCGGCGGGGCTCTCCGCGAGGCTTTTGCATGGGGTGCCGAGCCAAGCCGCAAACCCTGCTGGCTGCTGCGCTCATCGCGTTTGCGGTGGGCTGCGGATCCAGTTGCAGCACGCCGCACCCTGGCGCGCAGCCCCCTTCAGCGACGCCCGCCGCCGGCAGCACCTCCGCGAGAGCTGCATCCGCAGGCGCGGCGCCAGGTGCCACCACCTCCGCACAGGATCCGGCCGAGCAAGCAACCGCGGCCCAGCTCGATGCGATCCTCGCGGGAGATCAGCGCTCGGCGGCCGATCGCGAGCGCGATGCCTACAGGCATCCGCGCCAGACGCTGCTGTTCTTCGGCATTCGCCCGGAGATGCATGTGGTCGAGGTGTGGCCGGAGCCGGGCTGGTACGCGCAGATCATTGCACCGCTGGTTCACGCCCGGGGCCGGTACTACGCGGCGCTCCAGCCGACCGACCCGGCGAGCATCTATCTCACGAGGCGCCGGCAGGCATTTCGAGACATGCTGGCGGCGCGTGCCGATCTTTACGGGGGAACCGAGATCACGACCCTGGGCCCGGGGGGTGGCGACATCGCACCGGACGGCTCCGCTGACCTGGTGGTCACCTTCCGGAATTTGCATGACTGGATGGGCGAAGGCTGGGCCCCGCAGGCTCTGGCAGCCATGTACCGCGCGCTCAAGCCCGGAGGAGTGCTCGGGGTGGTGGACCACCGCGGAAAGGCGGGCCTTCCGCAGGACCCCAAGGCGAAGAACGGCTACGTGGACGAGGATTACGCCATACGGATGATCGAGGCGGCCGGATTCAAGCTCAGCGCGCGCTCCGAGATCAACGCGAATCCGCGCGATACCAAGGATTACCCGCAGGGTGTTTGGACTCTGCCCCCGACCTACCGTCTGGGCACGGTGGACCGGAACCAGTACACCGCGATCGGTGAGAGCGACCGTTTCACTCTCAGGTTCAGCAAGCCTGCCGGCTGAGCCGCCGCTACCACATCTCCTTCAGCCGCGCGCCGGCATCGAAGGCCTCCTCCGTGCCGGCCGCGTCCTGCAAGGCGGCCTCGCCGACCTCCGAGCCACGCACGCTCGTCGCATCGAAGGCCTTGAGAACCTTGTCGGTCAGGAAGCGGCTGCGACCCCCATAGACGTGGGCGTCGGACTGGCGCGACTGGCTGGTCAGATGGAACTTCAGGGGAGCGAGCAGCATGAGGTCGTTCTGCGCGCGAGTCATCGCGACATAGAGCAGCCGGCGCTCCTCCTCCACGAGCTCGGGCCGACCCGTCGAGAACTCGGAAGGAAAGCTGCCGTCCACGACGTTGAGCAGGTACACCGTATCCCATTCCATTCCCTTCGCGGAGTGGATGGTCGACAGCACGAGGAAGTCCTCATCGAGTCCGGGCCGGCCCGCGAGGTCGCTGGTCGCATCCGGCGGATCGAGCGTGAGCTCCGTCAGGAAGCGCTCTCTCGAGACATACTGGCTCGAGAGCAGCTCGAGCTGATCCAGATCGCCGACGCGCGTGTGGAACTGCTCGTAGATGCGCTCGAGATGCGGGCGATACCAATCGCGCACCTGGTGCACCTGCCCGCGCCATTCACGCTGCGGGTCGGCAAGCTCGAGCATCAGTTCGGCGAGCCTGCGCCAGTCGGCGGCCGCCCCCGGCGGAGGCACGAAGCTCTTCAGCGCCTCGAACGAGCAATTCTGCGACTCCAGGTGCTCGATGGCCTTGCGAGCGTTGGCAGGCCCCATGCCTTGCAGCAGCTGGGTCGCGCGGAACGCCGCCAGCGTATTGCGCGGATTGTCGGCCCAGCGCAGTACCGCCAGCAGATCCTTGACGTGCGCCGCCTCGAGGAATCTCAACCCGCCGTATTTGACGAACGGGATCTTGCGTTTGGCGAGCTCCACCTCCAGCACGTCGCTGTGGCTGCCGCTGCGAAACAGCACCGCCTGGCGCTTGAGCGACACGTGCGACTCGCGGCGCCTGAGCACCTCGCTGCACACGAGCTCGGCTTGCGCCTGCAGGTCCTCGACCGTGATCATCCGCGGCCTGGGTCCAGCCCCGCGTGCCGATAGCAGATGCTTGCGGTGCTGGCGCGGCGCCTCGGCCATCAGCGCGTTCGCCGCATCGAGAACCTGCTGCGTCGAGCGGTAGTTCTGCGCGAGCGTCACCACCTCGGCACGCGGCTTGAAGCGCTCCGGGAAGGTGAGGATGTTCTCCACGGCGGCGGCGCGAAAGGAGTAGATGGCCTGGGCATCGTCCCCGACCACCGTGAGCCCGGCGCCGTCGGGCTTCAGCGCGTGGAGAATCTCCGCCTGCAGGCGATTGGTGTCCTGGTACTCGTCCACCAGCACATGATCGAAATGGTCCGCGACGTGCCGGGCGAGCCGTGGCTCGCTCATCATGGCATGCCAGTACAGGAGCAGGTCGTCGTAGTCGAGAATGCTCAAGCGCTGCTTGCACTCGACGTAGGTGCGGTAGAGCCTGGAGAGATCCGCCTCCCATTGCGCGCACCAGGGATACTGCTGATCCAGAGTGTCCTTGAGCGTCTTCTGGGTGTTCACACGATGGGAATAGATCGCAAGGCAGGTGTCCTTGCGCGGGAAGCGCTCGGACTTCGCGGCGAGACCGAGCTCCTGCCGCACCGCATCCATCAGGACGGCGGCATCCGAGCGATCGACCACCGTGAACTGCGGATTCAGGCGCAGGTGCGAAGCGTAATGTCGCAGCAGCCGATTCGCCATCGCGTGGAACGTGCCCGCCCACGACAGTCGCTGTGCGATCGACTGGTTGATGCCCCCGAGCGGCTCGTTGAGCGCCTCCTTGACGAGGTCGCGCGCCCGCCGGCGCATCTCCAGCGCGGCTCGCCGCGTGAAGGTGAGGAGCAGGATCCGGGCGGGGTCCACGCCGTGAATCACCAGATGCGCCACGCGATGCGCGAGCGTGTTGGTCTTGCCCGTACCGGCGCCGGCGATGATCAGCAGCGGCCCTGCGCCGAAGCCCTTCTCGGGAAGCGCATCCCCATACGTCGCAGCCTTGCGCTGCGCGGCGTTGAGCTTCTCGAGATGTGACGCAGTCGACATGTCGGCGACTATACGGGCTCCGTCGCGCCCAAGGCTATCGATTGGGTTCACACCTGCGGCCTGCATCCGCCGACGACCGCACATCATCGCGGCCGTGCGCGCAAGGCACGCACCGATCGCGAGCAGAGCGACATCGAACGGTGCAATCGGCACGACGTGCGCGTCGAGCGCCGGCTGTTTGACGCCGAATCGGGCGGGCACGACAGATGCATCAATTTCTCCAGAGTCCGGCAGCTCGGCACGTGCGGGCCGCTGTTAGCACTCGCGACGGGCCGCTGCCAGCTCTCCGGAAGCCGCGGTGTTTCGCGAGCGCGAGACAGCCAAGCTCGTCACGAAATCGCTCCGCTCCGAGGGGTGAACTTTCCGCGCCGAGAGCCGTTGTATGAAGGTAGGTGGAGTGTTCATGCCGCATATGGACGAACTCGAGCCGACACAGGAAGAGCCCAGGCGCGTCGTGCGCGTCGCGAACCTGCAGGAGTTCTTCCGCGACCATCTACACGAGGCGCTCGAGCGACAGCACCTCGCGGTGGAGGATCAAACAGAGCACTACGTCGTGAACCTGCTGACGCTGTTCGCACGCTCGGATGCGCTCTTTGAGCAGACTTCCGAGGGACCGCGTTTGAAGCCGCTGATCACGATGCTCACCGAGGCGCTCGAGGCGCCATCGGCGGGCGACCGCTACCGGGGGCTGCAGCGCCTGGGAGATGTGTCCTTGTTCGTCGCCGGATTCTTCGCCCACAGCTTCGCCCGCAAGCTCGTGGACATCGACTATCACGTGGCGATGGGCGGTCATGCGTATCGCGCGCTGGCGGAGGGCCTGGGCCGCGGACGCAGCCGCGCGCTCGCGCAGGTCTTCGCGGAGCTCGGGGAGAAGTTCCAGCCCCTGGTCGATGCGCTCAACGACGTGAGCGAGACCTCCTACCATCACACCGACCGCGACATCCTGCGGCTCTACGAGATCTGGCTGAAGACCGGTAGCCGGCGCTCCTACAAGATCCTGCGACGGCTCGGCGTCGACGCCGCGCCGTGCGCGCGCACAGCGCAGTGATCCTCAAGCAGCTTCAGGAGCTGATCGGCGGGATCTACGACGTGAGCATCGCTCACGATGTGTACGACTTCCTCGTCACCGACCGGCATCGCCTGCCCTCCCCGATGCGATCCCATCCGACCGATGAGCAGCTGCTCGTGGCAGACCGTGGACCGGACGAGGTCGGTGTGTCCTTGTTTCTCGATCGCGAGCTTCTCGAGCGGCTGCAGCGGACCGACCCGCTGAAGTCCCTCAACGAGGGGAACGTCGCAGACTACTGGACCGCGCTCGAGGGAGTGAGCCACTTCGTCTACCTCGCCTGGAACTGCGGGCACGACAAGCCGGTGACCCTGCACGAGCTGGAGCTGCAGGCCGAGATCGACAAGTACATCGCGAGCTACTGGCTCCTCAAGCGGCAGCTCCCCGAGCGCTTTCCCGCCGAGCTGATGCGCCTGCTGTTCGCGCGCACGCGGATCGATCCGACGCTCGCCGCCGGCCGCATCGAGATCTACCGCCGCGCAACCCGCTACGCAGAGCGATTCTGCCGCCGCATCGAGCGCGGGCTGCGCGCACAGCACGCGGGGACCGAGCAGCAGGTGCTCGCCGAGCTGCGGCGATTCTATCGCTGGAGCGAGGCGCGGAAGGTCGCGCACATCGAGGCGCATGCCTGAAGGCGACCTGCCGCCCTGCGAGGCCCCCTCCGGCTACTTGTCGCTGTCGCTGTCGCTGTCGTCGTCGCCGCGACGGCGGCGCTCCTCCAGCTCCCGCATCTGCTTGATCCACTCCGACAGCTTGCGCAGATCGCGCTTGACGGGGCGCGCCGGGGCCTGTTCCGGCGCCTTCTTCAGGGCTCGTGCGGTTTTCTCGTACGGGTTGTAGCCCTGTTCGGGCCGGTAGGCGGGCTGAGTCTCCTCGAGCGATAACGTCGGGCGCTCCGACTCGGCGGCTGGCGCTTCAACCCATTCCAATCGGGCGTTGCCCCGCTCGTCATGCACCACTTTTCCGACGCGCCGGCGCTCCAAGATGCTCGTCGCGCCGGTCGACTCAGATGGGGAAGCGCTCGGCTTCCCCTTGCGATCCGTCATCAGATTATGTCGAATGTCGCCGGCCCCATACGGCCCGCCCAAGCTACGCGTAGCAGCATGGCGAGGCTGTGGAGCGCGTCACGATTCATCCGGGGGTGATGGGGGCACGGCCGATTCCGGCACGGTTCTGGGACGTCCCGCAATCTGTGAAATGCTAGCGACCCAACTGGTGCGCGGCGCGCAGCAAGCCCAGCGCCGTCTTGCCATCGCGGATGTCCCCATCCAGCGCGCGCGCGCAAGCCTCCTCGAGCGGTACCCAGTGTACTTCGAAAACCTCGTTCGATTCGGGCGCGGAGGCGGTCGCCTCGAGA
The DNA here is from genome assembly GCA_035524075.1 of Steroidobacteraceae bacterium. Lineage (GTDB taxonomy): Bacteria > Pseudomonadota > Gammaproteobacteria > Steroidobacterales > Steroidobacteraceae > JASHUC01. Next base: position 175,243 of record DATKPP010000029.1, read on the forward strand.
TCCCGCGCCAGATAAAGGTGCAGCAGCTCCGCGAATACACCGGGCGAGCTCCAGTAGCTGCCCAGACTCGACCAGGTGTGCGCGCGAACTCCGGCCTCCTCGCTCAGCTCTCGCTGGGCCGTGAGCAGCGGCGCCTCCCCGGGCTCGAGCTTTCCAGCCGGGAGCTCCCACAGCCAGCCACCCGCGACGTAACGATACTGACGCAGCAGGCAGACCCGCTCGTCCTGATCGATGGCCGCCACGGCCGCACCCCCGGGATGATGCACGACCTCGAGCTCGGCGTGCGCGCCGTTCGGGAGCGTCACCTCGTCCACGCTCACGGCGATGATGCGGCCTCGGAAGTGCGTCGTGCTCTTGGGCATCAGGTGCCGGGGGTATGGCGAAAGTGGATGTAGGAATCCGTCGCGTGCCCGACCAGGGCGTCGCCCTGCGCGTCCTCCTCGCGCACCATCAAGTCGAGCTCGTCGGGACTGAGCTGCACCCGCATCCTGAGGTACTGCGGAACCCCGCCGGGCGAGACCCCCGGCTCGCACTTGCCCGCCGCGTTCGCTGCGGTGAAGCGCGACCCCTCCTTCTTCCAGATGAGATTGCAGCCGCGCATCACCTTCAGGTCCGGCGGCTGCAGAGCCGCGAAGAGCTCGGGTGTGCTGTCGCCCTCGCGCCAGCGCGGCGGGTCGGTGAAGGACCACACGGTCGCCACGACCTGATCGTTCGCAAGCCCCATCGACAGCAGCCGCTGCAGCTTGATGTCGCGAGTGCCGCGCGTCATCTCCTGCAGATAGAACATCTGAACGCCGATCTCACCCGCATGCACCTGCACGATGCTCAAGGTGAGCGCCTCGGGGGGTACGCGACCGGCTCGCCGGTCCTCGGCGATCTGCACCTGGTCGTCGTAGTGGCCCGGGAGCAGATCGCTGATCAGCTGCAGGTCCGTATCGCGCTGCTGCTTGGCCTGGTGGGCGGCACACGAGGCGACCAGCACCGCGCAGGCCGCAAGGGCGAGCCGCAGGCGCGCCGCGGAGCCGGCCGGCGCATCAGCCATAGGTGGAGCGCCACTCGGCGCGGTAGGTAAGGCCGAGCCCCATGAGCCGCTCCAGCAGCTCCGGGTAGTCGATGCCTTGAGCACGTGCGGACTCGGCGAAATCCTCCGCCGCCTCGAGATTGGGATTCGCATTGGCCTCCAGTACATAAACGCTTCCGGCGCTGGTGACACGAAAGTCCATCCGCGCGTAGCCCGACATCCCGAGCGCGCGGTAGATGCGCCGCGAGAGCCGGTCGAGCTGCGCCTGCAGAATGGGGGAAAGATCGGCCGCGGCACGCGTGGTGATGCCGTAGCGCTGCTGGTAGCGCTTGTCCCACTTCACCTTGCGGGTGGCGATCGCGGCCAGGTTGTTGGGCATGGATCCAAACACCATCTCCCACACGGGCAGGCGCATCAGCCGCTCGTTGCCCATCACGCCCACGTACAGCTCGCGGCCCTCGATGAACTCCTCGACGAGCGCATCCGAGCCGACCTGCTCGTGCACGAAGCCGATGCGCTCCTTCAGGCGGGCCGCGTCCTCCACCACCGAGGCTTGCGCGATGCCGAGCGAGGCGTCCTCGACCGTCGATTTGACGAACAGCGGGAACTTCAGGCGGCGTGGCATGCGAAAGCGCGCGCCACGCCGAAACACCGTGAACTGCGGAGTGGGCACCCGGTGGAAAGCGAGCAGCTGCTTGCACAGCGACTTGTCGCGCGAGAGCAGCAGGCCGCGGGGATTGCAGCCCGTGTACGGCTGGCGCATCAGCTCCAGGAACGCCACGACATGCTGGTCGTAAGTGACGATGCCGTCGAACTCCTCGAGGAGGTTGAACACCAGATCGGGCTTCCACTCGGCGATCGCGGTGCGCAGCTCCGTCAGGCTGTCGAGCACCCCGAGGCAGCGTACCTCGTGTCCCCGCCCCTTCAGTGTCGAGATCACGTCGTACTCGGTGCGCCACTCGTCGATCTCCTTCTCGTCGCAACCTTCCAGGCTTTCGGGGGGCACGAGGCTCGCATGCACGACGACCAGCGCGCGCTGCTTCTTCATAAGGGAAGGTGGGGTGTCGCACCTTGCGCGTAGAGGCGCGCGATGCGCCCGAGGATCCAGCGGACGTGGCGCGCGGCGTCGCGGCGGCTGCCCCGCACATGCAGCTTCAGCGCATCGCAGCGCTCGATCAACATCCGCAGGATCTGATGCACGCTGTAGCGCTCGATGCCCAGCTCGCGCGAGGCGAAGGCGAGCAGCTCGGACTTGCGCAGCCGTATGAGCGTTGCGGCGCGCAGAGCGCCCGCCCGCTCCGGGCGTACGCTGAACACCTTCAGCAGCAGCTCCTCGGCGAGCCCGCGCCCGTACTGGCGATTGTGCGCGAGCTTGCGGCGATATACGTCCGCGAGCGTGCGCGTGTCGGTGGCGATGGGGTCCACGCGCAAGCGGTTTCTGACCGGGGGCGAGCTGCCGCGAACGCTCGTCACCAGCTCATCGACCAGGCTCAGCTTCTGCAGGGCCGGCCATGCCGCATAGGTCTTGCGCCAGTCCGAGTTCGGCTTGAGCCAGACGGCGAAGGTCTCGGCGAAGTCCTCCGTCGGGTGGGCCTGGGCATACCACTCACCGAGGTGATGCACGTAGCGACGGCTGCCCGCACGCGCCCGATAGCGATCCGGATAAGGAAGTGAGGCAGGCCCGAACACCTCGCGCCAGCGCCGGCGGCGGCGCAGCCGGTAGGCGTTATCGAACGCATGGCCGGCCTCGTGCCTGAGGATGCGCATGAGCCAGCGGGAATTGCCGCCTTCGACCCCGCGCATCACCCGTCGCTCCAGGCGCTCGAGGCGCGGGTGCGCGAGATAGAACGGCACCGCAATTCCGGGCACTCCATCCGGCGAGAACCACTCCTCGGACAGCCAAGCGTGTGGGCGAAAATCGATTCCGCGGCTCTCGAGCTCGCGGTACAAGCGCTCGAGATACGGCGCGAGCCGCGAGTTCTCGATCGTGAGCTTGAGGTCGCACAGGCGGACCGCAAGGAGCTCCTGGTCGGTCAGGCGGGTCCACGCAAGACGCCGGCGCGTCGAGCGCGCCTCGACGGTGGAGCGAGGAGGTGAATGGTGGCGACCCATGCGTGCGACGTCCGAGCGCAGGAGCTTACCGGAGGCAACGCGGCGCTGCGCGCCAAATTGCCGCCGACGGCGCGGCTCACGCGGCCTACGCCCGTGCTTGGCTCAGCTGAAACAGCTCCTCGGCCAGATTCTCGATGATGCTCAGGCGGGCGAGCTGGTCGCGCCACCGCGAGGGAATGCCTGCAAGGCTGTAGTGCGCACCCGCGAGCTGGCCGTACACGGCTCCGACGACATCGGAATTGCCTCCGAGGTTGACCGCGAGCAATGCGCCTTCCTCGAAGGTCGCGGTGCGGTCGAATGCCCAGAGCGCGGCCTCCAGGACCTCGATGGTCGTGGTGCCCGAGCGCATCTGCGCCGGCACCTTGTGGCGGTAGCGCCCGCGCAGCAGCGACCGAATGCGCGGCCGCACAGGCGCCCCCTCGGGCTGGGGAGGCAGCGATGGGCAGAGAACCTCTTGCTTGGGCGCCCCACGAAGGGCGGTATGCACCATGGCCGCCAGGAGGCGGCACGCGTCCACCACCGCGGGCGCCTGGCAGGTGATGCGCGCGGCATCCCCGGCGAGGCGCACGGCTTCCTCGAGCGCCGGATAGGCGAACAGCACGGTGGGAGCCACTCGCGAGAGTGGCTCGGGGTCGAGCTGCCGCGGCTCATGGGATCCGGGAAAAAGCTGGCGTCGCCACTGCGCCACCGCAAGTGCCCGACCCACCCCTGCTCGCAGCCCGATGCATCGATCGGTTGCGGACCGGTAGCCCTCCTGCTTCCAGCGGAGGTACCGCTCGATCTGGTCGCGCGCATCGAAGCCATTGCGCGCCAGGAGACTCTCGCCCAGCAGGAGCGCCATTGCCGTGTCGTCCGTCCAGGTCCCGGCGGGCAGCGCGTCGGCGCCTCCTTCGAAGAGGGCCGTCACGGGCTCGAACGTTCCAGGATCGCGCTGCGCCGTGGCTGCTGCGAGCGCATCCCCCGCTGCAAGTCCGACCAAGGCGCCCAGGAAGCGCCCGCGCAGCACCTCGGGGCTGCCCGCCTGGGCAGGCAGCGGCGTCGCCGGGCCGCCCGGTGCGGCGCCCCCGGAGGATGCCCGTCGCACCCAGCGGCGCACGTACTGGATCTGCGCTTCCGTTTCGGGCACCGACGGCCAGAGCGCGGCCCGTGCGCACTGCTGCCAGACACGGTTGAGCTCCTCGAGCGCCGCCTCGCCGCTGAGACCGCGCTGCACGAGAAGGCATCCCACCACGGTGCCGGTACGTCCCACGCCGGCCTGGCAATGAACGTAGACCCGACGCCCGCCGCGCAGGGCCCCCTCGATGATGCTCAGGATCTCCGCCATCAGCTCCGGGCGCGCGGGAACATCGTGATCGCGGATGGGCAGGCGGTGATGCAGCGCGCCGCTGGGCAGCAACTCCTTGTATGAAGGCAGCTCCGCCGCCGGGGTCAGGTCCACGAAGCAGTCGATTCCCGCGCGTAGCAACCGCTCCAGGCGCTCGCGGGTGCGCTCGAGCTCACGGGCAGCCGGGTACTCGCCAGCGAGCAAGCGACCCGGCAAAACCCAGTAGCTATTGGGCAGCGGAGCCGGAGGCGGCGAGCTCATGCGCTACGGCTGCGGCGCGCGTGTGGGCGGCAAGCGCGTCTTCCTCGGCCTCGGTCATGCCCGTGACACGCAATGCATCGAGGCCGCCGAAGTCGTGCCAGCGAGGGTCGGCGAGATGCTGCGGCTCGAGGCTGCGCAACGCCGCGAAGATGTTATCCGTGCGGCCCGGGTACACGCGCTCCCACTCCAGCAGCATTCTCTTGAGCGCGACGCGTTGCAGGTTCTGCTGCGAGCCGCACAACCGGCACGGGATGATCGGAAACGCGCAACTGCGAGCGTAACGCGCGATCTCGCGCTCCGGGACGTAGGCGAGCGGGCGAATCACGATGTGACGGCGATCGTCGGAGAGGAGCTTGGGCGCCATGGCCTTCAGGCGGCCGCCGAAGAATAGATTCAGGAAGAACGTCTCGATGATGTCGTCACGATGATGGCCCAGCGCGATCTTGGTGATCCCGTGCTCGGCAGCGAAGCGATACAGCGCCCCGCGTCGCAGCCGGGAGCACAGCGCACACATCGTCTTGCCCTCGGGTACCACCCGCTTGACGACGCTGTAGGTGTCCTGCTCGATGATGTGATAGGGCACCCCGCGCGAGGCGAGGTACTCAGGCAGCACCTCGCGCGGAAAGCCGGGCTGCTTCTGATCGAGATTGACGGCGATGAGACTGAAGTCGATGGGCGCGCTGCGCCTGAGGGACAGCAGGATGTCGAGCAGCGCATGCGAGTCCTTGCCCCCCGAGAGACACACCATCACGCGATCGCCGGGCGCGATCATCCGATAGTCATCGATCGCCTTGCCGGTGAGGCCGCGCAGGTGAGCTTGCAGGCGCTTGGCCGTGCGCGAGTGCGCAGTGCGCGGTGCGGCTCCCTTCATCGGTCAGGCGGCGGCGATGCTGGCGGCGCCCTCGAGGTATTTGCCTTCGAGATAGCGAATGAAGGGTGCCGCGGAGAGCGTCTTGCCAGTTGCGCTCTTGAGCAGGTCCTGCACGGAGACCTTGGCACCGAGCCCATGGACGTTCTTGCGCAGCCAGCCGAACAGGCTCGAGAACTCCCCGCGTGCGATCTCCGCATCGAGCCCCGGCAGCTCGGCCCGCAGGCTGTCGTAGAGCTGCACGGCGATCACGGCTCCGAGGGCATACGAGGGGAAGTAGCCGAACGAGCCGACCGCCCAGTGAATGTCCTGCAGGCAACCCTCGGCGTCGGTCGTGGGGCGAATGCCGAGGCGCTGCTCCATGCCCGCGTTCCAGGCATCGCGCAGGTCGCGCACGGCGAGCTCGCCGTTCAGCAGCTTCTTCTCGAGCTCGTAGCGCAGCAGAATATGCAGCGGATACGTGAGCTCATCCGCATCCACGCGGATGAGGCTGCGCCGCACCCGGGTGACCTGAGCGTAGAGATTCTCCGGGTCCCACTCCGGGCCCGACAGGCCGAAGTGCTTGGCGAGCAGCGGAGCCAGATAGGTCACGAACGGGCGGCTGCGGCACACCAGCATCTCGAGCAGCAGCGACTGGCTTTCCTCCAGGGCCATGCCGCGGTCCCGGCCGACGGGCTGATCGCGCCACTCCTGCGGCAACCCCAGGTCGTACATCGCATGGCCGGTCTCGTGCAGCGCTCCGAGCAGTCCCGAGAACAGGTCGGCGCTGTCGAAGCGGGTCGTCACGCGGATATCCCCGGGCACGCCCTCCGTGAACGGATGCTCGCTCTCGTCGAGGCGCCCGCGCTCGAAGGGAAAGCCGATCGCCTTCATGATCTCCACGGACAGCGCCCGCTGCTTGGCCGGGGGAAACTTTCCAGCGATCGGCAGCAGCGGCTGATGCTCCTGCAGCCCGATCACCTCGCGGATCAGCGCGGGCACGCGCCTCGACAAGGCCTTGAACACAGCCTCGATGTCCGCGGTCGTGAGCCCCGGGCTGAACTCATCGACCAGCGCATCGTAGGGGGCGAGATTGAGTGCCTGGCCGAGCAGGGCGGCCTTGTCACGCACGAGGTTCACGACCTCCTCGAGATGCGGCGCGAACACCTCGAAGCGTCCCTGGTGCCGTGCCTCGAGCCACTGGACCTCCGCGCGCGAGGTGGCGCGGGCCAGCCGTGAGATGAGCGACACCGGAGTTGCAATGGCATGGTCGCGCTGGCGGCGCATCTCGCGGAGGTTGGCGACCTGCCAGTCCGTCAGACCTTGCGCATTGGCCTGCGCGCGGTCGAGCAGGCGCGTGATCCGCGGCGAGGTGAGCACCGCGTGATACTCGGTCTCGAGCGCTGCGAGCTGCTCGCCGCGAACATCGGCGCTCCCGCGAGGCATCATCACGGCGGCATCCCACCGCAAAAGCGACAGAGCCCCACGAAAGGCGTGAAGGCGCTTGAATTCCTGCTCGAGCTGCTTGTAGGGCGAGGCTGACATGATCTTCGGATACTGCGGGAGGGGCCGGGGGAACAGGGAGCATTTTACCCCCTGGAACGGCTCCACCCGGTGTGGCAGAGCAGCGTTTCCTGCCGATTCAACGACTTATCCGAGCGTCGGCGCGATTGACAGTGCCGTGGCAAGGGGGGGTCTGTGCTGCATCGCAGCAAGAATCCCGGCCCCGCCGCACACCCGTGGGTCAGTGGCGTGACTGAAGGAAATGCAAGCAGGCGGGCCCGCTCGCCACGATGATCCCGATGAGGCCCGACACTGCAATCAGCGCGATCAGCGTCAAGGCGATCCAGATCCGGCGCATTCAATAAGTCTACCGGGGTCCTCGGAATTGGGGAGCGCCCCCACGGTAGACTGCGCGCCGTTGCGTGCCACGGTGCCTCGCCCTGACTCTCGTATGCTCTTGCGGATCGCTTTCGTCGCCTCGGAGATCGCCCCGCTCGCCAAGACCGGAGGGCTCGCGGATGCCACCGGCGCGCTCATGGGCTATCTCCACGAAGAGGGCCACGACGTGCGCGGTTTCCTGCCGCTCTACTCGGGTGTCCAGCTCGCGGGCCTTGCCGCCTCGCCCGTGGAGGGCCTGCAGGATCTGCCGCTCGAGGTCGGACCGCATCGTTTTCGCTACTCCGTCGTGAGCGTGCGCCTGCCGCGCTCGCAGGCTGCGGTTTACCTCATCGACTGCCCGGCGCTGTACGCACGGCCACGGATCTACACCGGCGATGCCGACGAGCACGTCCGGTTTCTCGCCCTGACGCGAGCCGCGCTCGAGTGCTGCCAACGAATGGCCTGGGGTCCTCACATCCTGCACTGCCACGACTGGCACAGTGCCTTCGGGCCGCTGTACTTGAAGACGCTGTACAGCTGGGATCGGCTGCTGCAGCAGACGCGCTCGGTGCTCACGATTCACAACATCGGCTATCAAGGCGTCTTTGCGGCCGCCGCGGTGCAGGACTTGCAGCTCGGCTGGAGCAGTCATCTGCTTCATCAGGACGACCTGCGGGCGGGGACCGTCAACTCGCTCAAGCACGGAATCATGTACGCGGATGCGGTGACGACCGTCAGTCCCACCTATGCGAAGGAGATCTGCACGCCCGAGTACGGCATGGGGCTCGAGCACGCCCTGAGGCTGCGCGGCCAAGCGGTGACCGGAATCCTGAACGGCGTGGATTACGCCGAGTGGGACCCACGCACCGACCGGTATCTGCCGTTGCACTACGACGCCGCCCACCTCGAGCGCAAGGCGCAGCTCAAAGCTCAGCTCACGGCTCGTCTTTCGATCGACTGCGAGCCGCGTACGCCGCTCGCGGGAGTGGTGACCCGCCTGGTGCAGCAGAAGGGGATCGAGCTGCTCATCCAGGCGCTGCCCCCGATGCTCGCCTCCGGCGAGCTCGCTTGCGCGGTGCTCGGCAGCGGCGATGAGCCGTACGAGCGCGCGCTCTCGGAGCTTGCGCAGGCCTTTCCTGGACGGCTCGCCTTCCATCGCGGCTATCACGATGAGCTCGCCCACTGGATCGAGGCTGCGAGCGACCTGTACATCATGCCCTCGCGATACGAGCCGTGCGGACTCAATCAGATGTACAGCTTGCGGTACGGGACGGTGCCCATCGTGCGCCGGACAGGCGGCCTTGCCGACTCCGTCGAGCGATACGACCCGGCGAGCGGCAGCGGCACGGGCATCCTCTTCGCGGAATTCAGCGCCGAGGCGCTCGCCGCGGCGCTGTACGCAGCGCTCGACCTGCATGCGGCGCCGGCACACTGGATGCGCATGGCACGCAACGGCATGGCGCGGGACTTCTCGTGGACCCGTCAGGGGCGGCTGTACGTGCAGCTTTACGAGAGGCTCATCCGCTCGAGCGTTACCGCAGGCTGAACGAGCCGCGCTCATCAAACGGGATCGAGCGCCAGATGCCCTGCGAGAGCTCGACCTTGCCGCGGATGTGGTATGCGACGGAGCCGGCCGCCGAGCCATCACCACGTGCCAGCAGGAGCTTCAGGACGGTGCCGGCGAGGTTTGCGGTCACGTCCATGTCGAACTGGGCGTCCCCGAGCGGGGGCACGATGAAACTGGCGCTCGATGCGCCCTCGGCCGCCTCCTCGCCCGCGATGTCCAAGGTGTAAGAGACGCTGCGCACCGGCAGCTCCCGGTCGTTGGGGTTCTCCACCCGCACGTGCACCTTCAGACGCTGCTGGAAGAAATCGCTTCGTCCGAGGTCGATGCCCACGATCGAGAGCGTGGGCGCCCGGACCTTCGGCACGAACAGCGAGCAGGCCGTCGCGACGATCGCCGCCCCAGCAGCGAGCATCGCCATGGCCGCCTTGGCGCGGTGGAGGCGTGTGCTCATGATGCTCGACCGTAGGTCCGGTTGAGGTGCAGATAATATGCCGCGCGCTCGCTCGTGAGCGCTCCAGCGGGCAGCTTCCAGCCCCAGTTCCCCCCGCTCGTCGCGGGCGTATTGAAGCGAGCCTCGGAGCCGAGCACGAGCAGGTCCTGCACCGGGACCACGGCGAGCACACCGACCGAGGCGAGCGCGGCGCACACGAGTGTATCGACGCGCGCCTCGGGCGTGGCCGACGTAGCAAGGCGCAGATACTCCGCCACGTGGCGAGCGGTCTCGCTGTCGAGGTGTCCGAGCCAGCCGCGCGCGGTGTCGTTGTCGTGGGTGCCGGTGTAGACGACGCAGTTGTGCTCGTGCATGTGCGGCAGATGCGGGTTGTCGCTCGAGCCGTCAAAGGCGAACTGCAGAACCCGCATCCCGGGCAGGTCAAAGCCGCGCCGCAGGTCCTCGACATCCGGCGTGATGACACCGAGGTCCTCGGCCACGAGCGGCAGATCGCCCAGCTGATCGCGAACCAGCCGCAGCAGCATCCAGCCGGGCGTGCGCTTCCACGCACCCCCGCGCGCATCGGGCGCACCGGCCGGAACGGCCCAGTGCGAAGCCAGCGCGCGAAAATGGTCGATGCGCAGCAGGTCCACACGCTGCAGCTGGGAGCTTATGCGGGTGCGCCAGAACAGGAAGCCGTCCTCGCGCATCGCGTCCCAGTCGTAGAGGGGGTTGCCCCAGAGCTGGCCAAGTGTGGAGAAGTAATCGGGCGGAACGCCTGCGACGGCCCGAGGGGCGCCGCGCTCATCGAGCTGGAATTGCCGTCGGTGCACCCAGGTCTCGGCGGAATCGGGCGCCACATAGAACGGCAGGTCCCCCAGCAGGCACACCCCGCGGCCGTGGGCATACTCGCGCAGACGACGCCACTGCCATGCAAAGGCAAACTGCGTGGCCTCGATCGCCTTGACCTCCTCGGCGTGGCCGCGCCGCACCTCCGCGAGCGCCACCGGGTCGCGATCGCGGTGCTCGGGAGGCCAGCTCCACCAGGGCGCCCCGCCGTGCAGGCGCGCGAGAACCTCGAAGCAGGCGTAATCCTCGAGCCATCCCCGCGCAGATTGCAGAAAGGCGGCGTGCTCGCCGGTGCCGAGCGGCGGGTGCTCGTCTGGGTCGATGAGCGAGGGGTTCCCCGCCGAATCCGAGCGCGCGCGATATGGTGAGCGGTCGGCGTTGGTCGGCCCGAGAGGCAGGAATTGCCACACGGAGAAGCCGGCCTGCGCCAGCCAGTCCACGAAGGCACGGCCGCCGCGGCCCAGTGCCGCATCGAGCGAGGTGAGGTGCAGAAGCGCGCCCGAGCGACGGCGGCCGAGAACGCCAGCGCCCATGCGCCTAGCCTCTCGCCCCGTGCATGAGGTCCTCGAGCCGTGCGCGGCGCTGGCGCCACTGGCGCATGAGCTGCTTGCGAAGTCGCACGATGACCTTGAGCTTCTCGAACGTGCGCCAGGTGAGGGGCGTGAGGCTCGGCGGAATCCCGGGACGGAAGACGTGCCCATCGGCGAGCGTCCGGGCGCCGACAAACTCGGGAAACATGCGACGCACGCGGCCAAGCTCCTCGGCGGGATCGATGCCCATCGCGGAGAGCTTGCGATAGAAGGGCCCCGGACGGCCGTCGCCGGTGCGCGTGTGCTCCATCACGATGGCATCCACCACATAGAGCGGCTGCTCCCCCTGCAGCAGGCAGCCCCATGCCCAGTCGATCCCCCAGGTGCTCTTGGTCCAGTCGAACGTGTGAATGAGCCTCTCGAGCGCCGGGGTCGAGAAGCACGGCGCCATCACCTCGATGAAACTCACGCGTCGCAACACGCAGGCGGGATTGTGCACCAGGCAGTTGAGAGTCGTGTGGGTGAACCAGCGCAGCGCCGGCTGCGACACGTACGTCGAGTAGCGCTCGCAGAATTCGAAGAATCGCGACACATCCCCGGGCCGCAGATAGACATCGTCATCCATGATCCAGACATAGCGGTAGGGCCAGGGCTGTGGGCGGCGCTTCCAGAACTCGAGGAATCCCTCGAGCTTGTTGTCTCCGCCGTCGCAGTAATACTCGGCGATCCCCTCCTCCCGGGGAGGCACGTACCAGCTCACGCAGCAGTCCCAGTTGCGCGCGCGGTCCTCCGCAATGAGCTGTCGGTGCAGGGAGTCGGCGCCCGCGCGCACGAAGAGCAGATTGGGCCGCGCCATCATCGGCCGCCCTGGAGCGGGGCCGGGGCACTCGGGTCCCGGCCGTGCGCGCTCATCGAAGCTGGCCGCAGCAGGCCGCGAACGCGCGCCCATTCGTTCGGATAGAGATTCAACGCCTCGGCCTTCGAGTCCGCTATCGTCCCGAAGCTGAGCGACAGGCCCTCCTCGATGAGGGCCGGAAGGCGCTCGCGCAGCGCACGCGCCGCAGGATCCAGCCGGGTGATGAGAGCAAGACCGGTGGGCGGCGCGCCGATCGTGCGGATGGCCAGATCCGGCCGGTGCCTCTTCAGCAGCACGACGAGCCGCCAGACATCTCCGCTCCAGAAGGCGGTCTGTTGCTCACGCGCCGCGGTGCGCTCATCGAGGGGATAGCAGTCGTGCACGAAGATCAGCGAGTCGGGCTCGCACAGGGGCTCGAGATGCACGAAGTCACGCAGCGCGAAGTCGAAGTGATGCATTCCGTCGATGAAGGCCATGCGCAAGGGCCCACCGAGCTCGGCGCGAACGTCATGGCGCGCGAAGAACTCATCGCTCGTCTCGTTGAAGACCTTCTGATTGGGCTTCGGGGGATGCCTGAGCCGCGGTGCCGGATCGATTCCGATCGCGCGCGTTGCGGGCAGCACCAGCTCGAGCGAGTCGCCCCGGGCCACGCCGATCTCGAGATAGCGCGCGGGGCGCACCTCCTGATGCACGCGCGCGAGCACGCGCAGGTAATCCTCGCCCGGGAGCTCGAGCTCGGCGAGCAGGCGATGCGCGCGGCCGTAATCGCACGAGGCCAGCGCGCGCCGGCAGAGCGCCGCTGCCGCTTGGCGTCGGCCCATCCAGCGGCTGAGGCGGGCGCGATAGTACAGATGTCGCGCCCGGGCGCGCTCTTCAGGCGCCATGAGAGTCACGCTCCGTGTCGAGGGCGCGCCGCATCACGCCACCGTGCTCCATCACTCCGCGGCCTCTCGATATGGGTTGCGACAGGCTCTCGGGCACGGGCCGATCGAGCAGCCGGTAGAGAGTGGCCAGCTGATGCCGGTAGAGCTCATCGAACTGGCTGACCGCCTCTGCGGGATTGTAGTCGCCGAACCACCAGAACCAATCCGAGCTCTCGCACAGTGCCAGCTGGTGCCCGGCGCAAGCCCGGCGATGCGCCGCATCCGCAAGCTCCGCGGAGCGAGGGGCGCCGTTTGCGACATCGAAAGCCAGCTTTGCTTCGCAAAGTAAATCCCAGGCGGCGTTCTTGTCCCGGTCGCCCATCCAGGTCCCGAGAGTCCCATGCACCCAGCTGCCTGCAACGACCCGCGCGAGCGGCACCGGGCGCAGTCCTCGGGCGATGCACGTCGAGAGCGTCGTGAGCTCCAGTGCGGGATGGTCGCTCAGGGCCGAATACAGCGCGCTCAGAAAGTAATAGCCGTTGAAGGGGTAGTACTCCCATGCATTCTCGCCATCGAGCGCGATCAGCACGACCCGATCCGGATTGTCACCCGCGGCTGCGAGCTGCTCGAGCTCGTGAACGAGATTGCGCGCGGCATCATCCCCGTGCCAGGTCGCGTACGTGAACCCGATGAGGTCCGCGAGCCGATCATCCCGAAAGAAGCACTGCAAGCGTCCCTGGGGCAACCGATAGGCCCGGTCGAGCTCATCCGGGGTTGCCGGGGGGGGCGCACCGCTTGCGGTGAGGCTTGCGCGCAGCACACCGCCGCCGGAGGCGCACCAGCGAAACCCGGCGCTCTCGATCAGCTCGAGGGTCGCCGTGCTCACCGCGCCCTCCGAGGGCCAGCAGCCGGCGGGCGTGGTTCCGAAGCACCGCTTGAAAACCCGGGTGGCTTCGGCGAGATGCCACGCCGCCCGTTCCGCGCCTCCGCTGTAGGCGGGATGCCGAGGCAGCACGGCACCGGGTGTGGACTCCCGCGCCGCGTGAAAATCAAGCAGCAACGGCAGGATGGGATGGCTGTATGGGGTAATCGAGAGCTCGCAGCGACCCTCATCCTGCAGGCGCTTGAAGCGTGGGATGACGGATGCAACGAGCTCGTGCACGATCGTGAGCAGCTCGCGCCGCTGCGCGTCGGTGAAGTCTCGCCCCTGCTCCGTGAGCGCCGCGATGCGCTGATCGGAGCGGCGCACGGTCTCGGCCATCCAGGCGATGTGGTACCACACCGCAAGGTCGCGGATGAGCCGATCGGAGGCATAGATCGCGCGCTCGGCGGTGGCGAGGGTCTCGGCGAGCGTCGCAAGCTCGAGATAGGCGCCGAAACGCTCGATCATGTTCTTGCGGTGCGCGCGCAGGCAGGCGCGGATGAGGCGCTCGCGCTCGGATCCCGCCGAGGGCAGCGGCGCCGCGCCGAGCAGGGCGAGCACCGGATCGGGCAGGGGCTCACCGCGCTCGAGGTGCGCTGCGATGCGGCTCGCAAGGTCCTCCAGCTGCTCCAGCAGGATGGGTGTGAAGTTCACCACCGCGCGAGCTCGGGGTTGCTGCTCGAGGTGCACCGCCATGTCGGTGTAGTCCTTGATGGCGTGCAGATACGTCCACGGCAGCACGTATTGCCCGGTGAGCGAATCGCGGTACTGCGGCTGGTGCATGTGCCAGAGCAGCACCACGGGGAGTCGATGCGGTGGAGTCATCCGGTCTTCAGGCTTGCGGTCTGCGCAGCATGTCCGAGGTGACGAGCACGACGCCCTTCTCCGTCACGTGAAAGCGCCGGGCGTCGGCGGCAGGATCGAATCCGATCCGCGTCCCATCGGGAATCTGGCAGCCCTCATCGATGATGGCGTGCCGCACCTGGCAGTTCCGCCCGATCTCCACGTGCGGCAGGATCACCGCGCCCTCGACGCTCGAGTGCTCATCGACGCGCACGTCGGAGAACAGCAGCGAGCCGCGCACCGTGGCGCCGGAGATGATGCAGCCGCCGGAGACCATGGAATTCACGGCCATGCCGCGGCGGCCTTCATCGTCCAGAACGAACTTCGCAGGCGGTGAGTGCACCTGGTACGTCCAGATCGGCCACTCCCGATCGTAGATATTGAGCTCCGGGTCCACGTGGACCAGCTCGACATTCGCCTCGTAGTAGGCGTCGATCGTGCCCACATCGCGCCAGTAGCTTTGCGCCCGGGTCTTCACGTCCTGGAAGGGGTATGCGAACACCTGGCGGTGGCCGATCGCCTGAGGAATCACGTTCTTCCCGAAGTCGTGCTGGGAGGCGGCATCGGCCGCATCCTCGTTCAGCAACCGCTCGAGCAGGCGTGTGTTGAAGACGTAGATGCCCATCGAGGCGAGGATCGAGTCGGGACGGTTGGGCAGGGTGTCCGGCTGCTCGGGTTTCTCGGTGAATTTCGTCACGCGGTTCCATTCGGTCGCGGTCAGCACGCCGAAGCTGCGCGATTCGCGCGCCGGCAGCACGACCACGCCCACCGTCACGTCCGCGCCCTTCTCCACGTGATAGGCGATCATCGGCCCGTAGTCCATCTTGTAGATGTGATCGCCTGCGAGCACCAGCACGTGCTTCGGACGGTGTGAGAGGATGAGATCGAGGTTCTGATAGAGCGCATCCGCCGTTCCGCGATACCACGCCGCACCGATCTGCTGCTGCGCGGGGACCACCTCCACGAACTCGCCGAACTCACCTCGCAGGTAGCTCCAGCCCTGATGGACGTGCTGGATCAGCGACTGCGCCTTGTACTGGGTGAGAATCGAGATCTGACGAATCCCGGAGTTCACGCAGTTCGACAGCACGAAATCGATGATGCGGAACTTGCCCCCGAAGGGCGTCGCGGGCTTGCAGCGGTGCTCGGTCAGATCCTTCAGTCGCTCGCCCCGCCCCCCCGCCATGACCACCGCCAGCGTCCCGCTCGTCAGGCGGCTCACGTAGCGTCCGGAGGATGCTCGGGCGGGGGGTCTCGACATGGCCGTTACGATGCGGTGGTCGGCACCCTACGATACCAACTGCTGATTACCCTCGCACGTTCGAGGCGCAGGGGCGTCCCGGGGAGCCCTCATAGCCACTTCATGAGACCGAGCTCGTAGGGGTGCGCGAGCAGCTCATGGAAGGGATAAACGCGAATCTCGGTCGCAAATTGCCCACAGCCGGGCGGCTCGGCATCCAGAGCGAACACCTCGGTCCCATCCGGGAGACGCTCTCCGGTCGCCTGGAGGGCAGCCGTCCAAAGCCCCGCCGGCTGTGAGCTGCGATACGAGGAGAGAGCCGGCGGCTCGAAGCTCGCCTGCGGGAGCCGGCGGCGGGCCCGAAACTCGACCCGGACGTCGGCCGGGGAGAGCCCCGCGAGCGAGGCGGCGACCCGCAGCGCCAGCCGCCCCCGCTGTGGAAGCTCACGCGGTGTGTCCGAGAGCGGGCGCAGATCCACCTTCGGCCAGCTCTGACGAACGCGCTGTTTCCAGTCCGCCAGGAGCCGCGCGGCGGCAAACTCCTGCGCCGCAAGCTGCCCGTACTGTCGTGCGGCCGGCTGGTACAGTCCGTCGAGATAGTTCTGCAGCATGCGCCGGGTGCTGAACTGCGGGATCACGGTCATCATGGCGCGCTTGCTGCGCCGGACCCACTCCGCCGAATAGCCATCGCCATTGCGCTCGTAGTACAGGGGCACGACCTCCTCCTCGAGCGCATCGAGGATCAGCTCGGACTCGAGCGCATCGCGACGCTCGGCACCCTGAACGTTGAGCGGTGGAATACCCCAGCCGTTGTCGAAAGCCCAGCCCTCCGCCCACCAGCCATCGAGCACGCTCAGATTCAGCCGGCCGTTGATGGCTGCCTTCATTCCGGAGGTGCCGCTCGCCTCGAGCGGAGCGATCGGGTTGTTCAGCCACACGTCCACGCCCGACACCAGCCAGCGGGCGAGCTGCATGTCGTAGTCCTCGACGAACACGACGCGCCCCAGGAACTCAGGGTCGAGCATGAGCTGCATGATCTCGCGCAGCACGTGCTTGCCGGGCTCGTCCGCGGGGTGCGCTTTGCCGGCGAAGAGAAAGACCACCGGGCGCCCCGCCTTGTTGATGAGCCGGGCGAGTCGCTCGCGATCCTTGAGCAGCAGCGCAGCGCGCTTGTAGGTGGCGAAACGCCGTGCGAAGCCGATGGTGAGCACGTTCGGCTCGTGCGGGTCGAGCGAGCGCGTGATGTGCCGCCACTGGGCGGCGGACAGCCCCTTGCGCGCATAGGCTTGCCGGAGCCGCTCGCGCACGCCTGACAGCATGCGCGATTTGACCGACTGCGCCGTGGTCCAGTACACATCATCGGGCACCGGCTCGAGCCGCCGCCAGAACGCCGTCTCGGTGAGGCGGTCGCGCCATTCTCGCCCCAGCCGCTCGTCGAAGAACGCCGCCCAGCTCTGATGCAGGAACGTGGGCACGTGCACGCCGTTGGTGACGAAGCCCACCGGGTTCTCATCGGGAGCAATCTCCGGCCACGCATCGGCGCACAGCCGGGCCGACACCAGACCGTGCACACGGCTCACGCCGTTCACGCGCCGCGCTCCATTGAGCGCCAGGCGAGTCATGTTGAACAGCCCCGGTGCGTGCGGAGTGCGGCCCAGCTCGAGTAGCCGCTCGATGGGCAGTCCCAGCTCGCGCACGAAGTCGCTGAAGTGCGCGATCACCAGGTCGTGGCTGAACACATCGTGGCCGGCTGCAACCGGAGTGTGCGTGGTGAAGATGCATTCGGAGGCCACTGCCTCGAGCGCGGCCGCAAGCGGCAGACCGAGCGCGAGGTGCTCGCGCAGCAGCTCGAGGATCAGGAATGCGGCATGTCCTTCGTTCAGATGCCAGATCGCAGGCTGCAGTCCCAGGGCGCGCAGCGCGCGACGGCCGCCAATGCCAAGGATCATCTCCTGACGGATGCGAGTGGACTCATCGCCTCCGTACAGGCGATGCGTGATGTCGCGATCGGAGGGGGAGTTCTCCGGACAGTTCGTGTCGAGCAGGTAGACGGCGATGCGGCCTGCCTGGGCCTTCCACAGCTGTGCCACCACCTCGCGCCCGGCGATGCGGACGCTCACTTTGAGCGGCCCGCCGCTCGAGCTCACGACGGCCTCGACCGGCAGGTCGCGCGGGTCGTGCTCGGCATACTCGGCGTGTTGCACGCCGTCGTTGTCCACGGTCTGGGTGAAGTAGCCTTGGCCGTAAAGCAGACCGACCGCCACGAACTGCATGCGATCGTCGCTCGCCGCCTTGCAATAATCTCCCGCGAGCACCCCGAGCCCTCCCGAGTAGATCGGGAAGCTCTCGTGGAAGCCGTACTCCGCGCAGAAGTACGCGACCAGAGGAGTTGCCAGGGAAGGCGCGGGCGTGAGATAGGCGTCGAAGTCGCGCAGCACCTGCTCGTAGCGCGCGAGGTAGACGGGGTCCTCCGCGGCGCGATCGAGCGTCGCCTGGTCGATGCAGCGGAGCACCAGCCTGGGATTGCCGCCTGCCTGCTCCCACAGCTCGGGGTCGAGGTCTTCGAACAGCGCGCGCGTCGGGCGATGCCAGCTGAAGAACAGATTGCCGGCCAGCTGCGGCAATCTCCCGAGAGCTGCCGGAATGACCGGCGTCACTTCCAACAGCGCATCTCGCATGAAGCTGGGCAGACACGAAAAAGGGCGCGCAGTCTAGCATCACGCCGGGTCTGGAGCGATCCTGAGCGAGGCGCTAAGCTCGGTCTCGGAATGAACGCCTCCCTGGACTCATCCTCGCTCGCATCGGCAGGCTTCGAAGCCCTGAGGCGCGGCGACGCGGGCGCTGCGCGGGACCTCTTCAAACGGGCCGTCCTCGCGGGCGCTCCGGCCGATGCGTGGTTCGGTCTGGCACTCGCGCATCGCAAGCTTGGCGCGGCCGAGGAGGAGGGCGCCGCGCTCGAGCAAGCGCTCGCGCGAGACGCGAGCCACCTTCCGGCCTTGATCGCCGAGGGCGACCTCTACCTCCGCAAGGGGGACGAGAGAGCGGCCTCCGCCTACTACGCCACCGCCATCCGTGCGGCATCCAGGCAATCCTCGCTCCCGACGCAGTGGCGCACGGAGATCCAGCGCGTGCAGGGCGTGTACCAAGCGCTGATGCGCAAGTTTGAGGCAGAGCTGCTCGGTGCGCTCACTGCACGCGGCCTGGGAGAGCCGGGCACGCAGCGCGTTTCCCATGCGCTCGATCTGCTGCTCGGCAAGCGCCAGGTGTTCCTGCAGCAGCCGAAGTACTTCTATTTTCCCGAGCTGCCGCACATCGAGTTCTACGAGCGGCAGCACTTCGCCTGGGCTCGTGCGCTCGAGCACCGGGCGCGGGAGATTCGCGCGGAGCTGGAAGCGATCCTCGCGACCCAGGCGGGTTTCGTGCCGTATATCCAGCGCGCTCCGAATCGCCCCGTATCTCCGAATCCGCTGACGGACAGCCTCGACTGGGGAGCTTGTTACCTCATCCAGGATGGCGCGGAGGTGTCGCAGAATGCGGCTCGCTGTCCCAACACCATGGCGGCGCTCGCTCAGGTTCCGCTCTGCCGCATCGCCGGGCGCACACCCTCGGTGCTGTTCTCCATGCTGCGTCCGGGAACGCGCATCCGCCCGCACCACGGATTCACCAACGCGCGCCTGATCTGTCATCTGCCACTCATCGTGCCGGCGCAGTGTGGGCTGCGCGTCGGCAACGAAACTCGTGCCTGGCGGGAAGGCGAGCTGACCGTCTTCGACGACAGCATCGAGCACGAGGCGTGGAACCTGAGCGGCGAGATTCGCGTCGTTCTGCTGTTCGATATCTGGCGCCCGGAGCTCACGACCCAGGAACAGGAGCTCGTGGCCGCCATTCTCGAAGCGGCCAAGGCAAGCCCCGCGCCGCAACAGCTCTGGAGAGACTGAGGAGTCTGCACAGTGAATCAAAGACTGGCGTCCGTTCTTGTAGCGGCTGTGGCGATCGGTGCGTTCGGGGGTGCGCGGGCGGTCCGCGGGCAGAGCGAGCCGGTACAGGATCTGTCGACCTTCCCGCGCGCGACGCTCGAGATCCACAGCGGCGCGGCGACGCACCGCTTCAAGGTCTGGGTCGCCGACACGGACGGACGCAAGACCCAGGGGCTGATGTTCGTGCGCGATCTGCCCGATGACGAAGGCATGCTCTTCACCGACTGCTGCTCCGGCATCTGGATGAAGAACACGTACATCCCGCTCGACATCGTGTTCGTCGGCACCGACGGCCGCATCGTGAAGATCGCCGAGCGTGCCCGGCCTTTCGACCTCACCACGATCAGCGCGCAGCAGCCCGTCCAGGCGGTCGTGGAGCTGAAGGGGGGCGAGGCCGCCGTGCTGCATCTGAAGGTGGGGGATCGCGTGCAGTGGCACGCGCCTGGTGCGTGATCTCCGCCGATGAGGTGGCGTGCTCGCCGCTGTGGTTCCCGCTGGAACGCGTCGAGCGCGACGGCATCCGGATGGTGCGACTGCACGAGGCGGCTTATCATGCCGCAAGCTTCCTCGATCAGCGAGTGCTCGGCGGCGCTCCCGAGCAGGCGGTCTGCGCGATCGATGTGCTCGAGTCCGCTGCCGCGGGCCTCGTGCCCAGGCTGCACTACATCTTTCACACGGGGCACGTCGGCTCGACGCTGCTCTCCCGACTGATTGGCGAGCACGAGGCGCTCTTCTCGCTGCGCGAACCCGCACTGCTGCGGGAGATCGCCCCGAGGGCTGCGCCGTCGGTATCCGCGACCGCCGCCGGGTTGGGCCTCGGGTCGCTGCTTGCGCTTCTCGCGCGCACCTGGCGCGCCGAGCAGCGCGCCGTGATCAAGGCGACGAGCTTTCTGAGCGAATATGCAAGCATCATTCTCGCGAAGTCACAGCGTCCGGCCGCGATTCTCATGTTCGTGCAGCCACTCGTTTACCTGCGCACCATCCTGGGAGGACCCAACTCGCGCATCGAGGCGCGCACGCTCGCCACCTCGCGGCTGCGGCGTCTCGCGCAGCGGCTCGGAGACGCAGAGTGGCACAGCGGGGTGCGATCGGAGGGCGAGTACATCGCGATGAGCTGGCTATGTGAGATGGCCGCGCTTCACCAGGTGGCACCCGTCGGGAGCGGGATCACGAGCGCTGCCGGCGCGCCGGACCGTCGCGAGCACTCGCAGGTGCTGTGGGTGGAATTCGACCGATTTCTGACGGATCCGCGCGGTTGCCTGCACGGCATCTTGCGCACGCTCGGCACGGATGCCTCGGCGCGCGAGATCGAGGCGCTCGTGAGCCGACCCCTGATGCGACAGTACTCGAAGGCCCCGGAGTACGCCTACGATGCGCACACGAGGCGCGAGGTGCTCTCCGCCGTGGACCAGCCGTACGGGACCGAGCTCAAGCGGGGCATGGACTGGCTGGACCGCATGGCTGGCCACTACGCACTCGTCGCAAGCATCCTCGAAGGTGTAAGGAGCTAGGCCATGTTCTGGACCAGAGCCGTTGCGAGCGGGGAGATCACCCTCGAGCACATCAAGCGCAACTTCGGAGTGGTGGAAGCACCGGACCACGTGATCTACCTCGCCTCGCTCCTCAACATCCTCTCGAGCGGCCTCGGCTTCAAAGCCTCGGCCGACCGCAACGCCCCGGTGCTCGGCGATGGGCAACCGATCCCGATGATGTCCTACAGCCTCGTCGAGTACCTCCACGGCATCGACCTTTGCGCGGTGGAGCTGCTCGAGCTTGGAGGGGGGAGCTCCACGCGGTTCTGGGCGAGTCGCGTCAAGTCGGTCCTGACACTCGAGACCAGTCAGGAGTGGCTTCTGTCGGTGCAGTCCCAGCGCTTGCCGAACGTCGAGGCCAGGCTCTCGACGCCCGAGAGCCTCTCGGGCGATGCCGTACGCCTCGGACGCACGTTCGACGGCATCGTGATCGACTCGGCGGCCAACCGGCTCGAGCTCGCCGGACGAGCCGTCGCGATGCTGCGCCCGGGCGGATTCGTGATTCTCGATAACTCGGACTGGTACCCGAACGCGGCGCGCGTCCTGCGCGAGTCCGACCTGATCCAGATCGATTTTCACGATTTCCGGCCGCTGCACTCCTTCCGCTGCACCACATCGCTGTTCCTGCACCGGGAGTTTCGAGCGAAGCCCAGGGGCACTCGCCTGCCGCTCGCCCCGATCGGGGGCAAGGATGTCGCGGACACCAACCGCTGGGATCGGACTTAGCGACGGGATGTGCACCTGGAGCCTCGATTGGCGTTGTGCTGATGTTGGGTCCTTCGATCGGGCGCGGGACGCCCGGGAGGAGTCGTCACATGCAGTCACTCATCCGGGCAGCCGCCCTTGCGCTCAGCGGCGCGCTCTGCAGCTTTGGCGCCGCCGCGGCCCAAGCGCAGCCCGCTCACTGGGTCCACAAGAAGCTCTACTTCGTCTACGTGGGATTCACCACGCGCTACTCGTGTGAGGGCTTGGCCGATGATGTGCGGGCGATCCTGCTCCAGCTCGGGGCCCGCCGCAGCGATCTGAACGTCCACCAGGTGGGCTGCACGAGCGCGCTCGGGAGCCCCGACCCCTACCCCGCCGTCGGGGGCACCTTCTCCGTGCTCGAGCCACTCCTGGTCGCGCGCGGCCCGGCCTCGGAAGGCTCGGGGCCGGGGAGTCCCGTTGCGGCGCACTGGCAGAGGGTGCGCATCAAGCTCGACGGCAACGGGATCGACACGACCGCACAGTGCGAGCTCATCGAGCAGGTGCGACGCAAGATCCTGCCCCTCTTCCCTGCACGCGAGGTGGAGTTCGCGGCCGATTGCGTGCCGTATCAGATCAGGCTCGATGCCGTGCGCCTTGCAGCGCAGGTGCTCGTCCCCGATCACTCGCGCGAATAGCCCGCGATCGAGCCCAGGAGGACCGGCGCCCCGCCAAACAAAACGGCGGGCCGAAGCCCGCCGTTCGCTGAGCGACCGCCGGCCGCTCAGAACTGCAAGGTGAGCTCTCCGAAGACATAGCGCCCGAGCATGTCGTAAGCCACGAGCGTGTTGTTATTGCCGGTCACCGCGGGGATGTCCGTCGTGCCGATCACCGGCGGGTCCTTGTCCAGGACGTTGTTGCAGCCGAGCCGGAAGGTCAAGTGGTCGTTCACCTTCATCGCCGCGGTCAGATCGATGTAGGTGTAGGCCGGAATGTGCGCATCGGTGTTGGAGATCCCGCCGTTCGCGATGGTGGCCCCCGCACCCGCCGAGAGGTTCGGATTCGAGCTGAGCCCTTCGTAGTTCACGGCGGAGAAGTAGCGCCAGGCGAGCGACAGATCGACACCCGACCAGGGCGTGGACCAGGTGGTACGGAAGACGTGCCGCCAGCTCCACACCGGCGTGCCGGAGTAGTTGCCGTTGCTGCAGGTCGGGCCGTAGTAGCCCACGCAGTTGTACTCCGAGGTGGGCACCGCGCTCTGCGTCGTCACGTCGAACGAATTGACGTAGGTTCCGGTCAAGCTGTTACGCAGCTTGCCGAATGCGCCCATGTCGAGGGTGTAGGACAGATCGATGTCCACGCCCTTCTCCTCGACGGTTCCGATGTTCTGCAACAGGTCCGTGACGAATCCCGTCTCCCCGATCCACAACGAGCCGATCGAGCTTCGATGCACGAGATCGCAGACCCCCAGATCGGCGCCGCTCAGACATTCCGTCAGGATCGTATTGGCTCCGATGCTCGAGATCGTGTTCTCGATCTTGATATCGTAGTAATCGACCTGCGCCCTCAGTCCGGGGACGTAGGGCGGCTGCCAGCCGACACCGAAGGAGCTGGTGAGCGCAGTCTCGGCCTTCAGATCCGGGTTGCCACCGAGCAAGCCATTGTATTGAGAGGCCGTGCTGGGGAGGATGTGTCCGAACTCTCCCATAGTCACGCCGGTGCGCTCGCATTGCGCCAGGGTGTATCCGTTGACAGTGCCGCCGGCGGACACGGGACCTGAGCACGGATCGATGGTGCCATCGAGGGCAACCGTCTGGGGCGAGAACAGCTCCACGACGTTCGGCGCGCGGACCGATCGGGCGAAGCTGCCCCGGAAGCGCAGCTCCTCGATCGGGGCCCAGTCGGCGCTGATCGTGAAGGTGTTGGTCTTGCTGGCATTGGCGAGCGTGTAAGTGGACCAGCGATACGCCGTGTCGATATCGAGCGACTGCGCGAAGGGCTTATCGTTGATGAGCGGGGCGCGCATCTCCGCATAGAGGTCCTTCGAATCGACCTCGCCCGAGACGGCGGGCTCGGCGCCGCCCTGGCCGGCGAGGTCGCCGTCGAGCAATTCCTGGTCCGGTTGCAGCGCGCTCGACACGTCGCGGTACTCGAAGCCGGTCGCGAGCTTCACGCTATCGGAGGCGGTCGGAACCTGCAGCCCGTACTTGCCGAGGTCCGCATTGAAGTTGAGGTCGGCGATGTCCTGGATGACCGTGCCGCGCCGCAATCCGGGAGTGTCGATGTAGGCTGCCGCTGCGGGATTGACCGGACCGGTCCCGAAGATGTTCCAGGGGACGCAGCCGAATCCGAGCCCCTGGGTGGCGCCTGCGGCCGTGACGGCGCACTCCGGTCCGCTCGGACCTTCCACCACGTCCAGCGCATAGTTGATCTTGGTGGTCGACACATCGTTCAGGTACGTGTCGCTGAGGTCCACGATGCTGTGCTGGAAGTTGGCATCGTAGCTCCAGGTGTCGTTGATATCGCCCCGGACGCCGATCGTCTCGCGCCAGTCCATGTGCTCGACGTTGTCCTGGCGATTGCCTCCCTCGACATTGCGGCGGCCGATGTAGAGCCCCTGGGTGAACCCGCCCGGGGTAGCGTCGTAGCACCAGGCAGTCACCTCGGCGGACGAGAGGTACGGATTGGCGCAGTTGACCGTGTAGGGATCCCCGAAGAAGGCGCCCGAGGGTGCGATCTGCAGGATGGTCTTGTCGTCCATGAACATCGTGCGCGAGTACACCTGCACGTGATCGTTGAAGTCGTAGTGCAGCATCGCGCCCGCGGTGTACTCCTCGTCCGGAACCTGCGAGTAGTTGAGCGGGCCGTAGTTGAACCGGTCGGCATCGGTGAAGGGCGGGAGCGTGCCGCCTGGACCGACCGTGCTGTCGCTGGTCGTCGTGCCGGTCGCGTTGAGCTTGTAGAAGCGACCGGGATAGGACGTGGATGAGCCCGAGCAGCCAAATTGACCATTACCGACGGGCGGCAGGTAGCCCGAGGCGAACGTGCAGGCGCTGTAGGAGTACTGCGAGCCGAGCGCGGCTTGAACGTTGCGGTAGGTCGCGTAGAACGTCGCGTTACCCTTGCCGTCGGAGGAGTTCAGACCCGCGATGAACGTGAGCTCCTTCTGCGCGCCGGTATCGACGTGGGAGGGAGCCAGGGCGAACGTGGCGCCCGTCGTGGAATCGAAGTTCTCCAGATCGGTGATGGAGTTCTCGGTGTTGCCGTTCGAGTGGTCGTAGAAGCCGCCCTGCGCATCGAGCTTGACGCCCTCGAAGTGATCGTTGAGCTTGAAGTTCACGACGCCGGAGACCGCGTCCGCGCCGTAGATGGCCGAGGAGCTGCCCGTGGACACCTCGACGCTTTGAATGAGCGCGTTCGGGATCATGTCGATATCGGAGGCGGAGACGCGCGGGTCGCCGGGCCCCAGGCGGCTGCCGTCGACCAGAACCAGGTCGCGCTTGGCGTTGAGTCCGCGCAGGTTGATTGTTTCGATACCGAGGCCGCCGTTCGACACGTTCGCGTTCTGATCTGCGAACACCTGCGGCAGCTGGTTCAGCACGTCAGCGACGCGCGTCGTGCCCACGCTCTGGATGTCCGTGCTGGAAAGGAAGGTGACGGGGCTGATGGAGGTTGCATTGGGCACGGCGATGCGCGAGCCGGTGACCACGACCTCCGGAACCGGCGCGCTGCTCGCGGCTTGCGCGGTCGGTGCCTGAGCCGTTGACTGTGCCGCGGCGGCCTGATTGGCCGTCGGCGCAGCGGAGGACGATGAGTCTTGCGCGTGCGCGACGACAAACGATGTCGCCAGAGTGCCTCCCGTGAGGACGGCACGCACAGCGCGTCGGACCAGCGGATTCCCGACGGTATTGCTACGCATGGAAATATAGCTCCCTGAAAATTTGCTTGTATCGCTTGGATCGACGGGAGCCGCAGCCAAATTCACGGGGAAGATCTGCCGAGGCAGAACTCTGAAGAGACCTTCACTCCCCGGGCGTAGCTGTTGCTTCTGTCGCGCCCCTATGGAAGGCGACTATAAACAGGGTGTCGGAGCAGCGCAACACTTGCCTCCCCGAGGGGGGCGCGCCCGTTCCTGGGGCCGGGGCGCCGGCGCCGAGGGTCAGGCCGACTGTTGGCTTCGCGCTACACAGGGGCGCGGGCGCTGGCGTGTCCAGTGGCGCCGCGGTCCCGCTATGATGGGTTTGCGCACCGCGCCGGATTGCACCGCATGAGCAGCCGCTCCCCCGCCCATTTTCAGCAACAAATCAGTGAGCTCATCGCCCGTCGCGATCTGGTTCGCGCCGCCACGGCGGCGGCCGCCTACCGAGCCGCGTGGCCCTCGAGCGCGGCGGGCTGGCTACTGGGCAGCATCGTGGCGCTGCTGGCCGAGGATCGGCAGACCGCGCTCGCGTTGATCGAGGAGCCTCTGCGGGTCGATCCGGCCGACGGCCAGTGCCTGCTGCAGAAGGCCGAGTGCCTTCTCGGGCTCGGGCGGCGTGCCGAGGCGCTCGCGGCGGCCGAGGCCGCAGGCGCAACCGCGAAGGTCCGCGCGGCGCTCGACGCGGTGGGAGAGTTCCTGTCGCAGGCCGGGGAGTACGCACGAGCCCTCGTGATCTACAACCGCGCCGTGGCGCTGGCGCCCCGAGATCCCACTCTGCTCACGAAGCGCGCTGTGATCCACCGCTTTCTCGGACACCATGATCTTGCCGCGCGCGACTACGAGTCGGTGCTGGCGATTGCCCCCGGCACGCCGAAGGCATTGAAGGGGCGCGTGGAGCTGCATCGGCAGTCGCACGAGCACAATTCGATCGATGCGTTGCGGGCGGCACTCGCGGCGGCCGCGAGCGGCTCGACCGATGCCGCCATCCTGCACTTCGGGCTCGCGAAGTCCTACGAAGACCTCGGCGAGCATGCCGAGAGCTGGCGGCACGTGACGGCCGGCAACCGTATCGAGCGCTCGCGTATCCAGTACTCCCCCGAGAACGATCGAGACGTGATCGAGGGCCTCATCGAGGGATTCTCCGGGCCCGAGCCGCCGAGCGCGGACTCGAGCGGCGAGCGCCCGATTTTCATCGTCGGCGTGCCGCGCACCGGCAGCACGCTCGTGGATCGGATCCTGAGCAGCCACTCTCAGGTGCACTCTGCGGGCGAGGCGACCGCGATGCCCGAGGCCATCGATGCGCTTGCGCGCCGGAGCACCGAGCCCCCCGAGCCCGACCTGCGTCGCCACATGGCCCAGCTCGGCAAGCTCCAGGGCAAGCCGCTTGCCGCGGAGTATCTGTCGCGCGTGCGAGCCTACCGTGGCGAGCGGCCTCGTTTCACCGACAAGCAGCTCACGAATTTCGCGTATTGCCCGCTCATCCTGCGGGCATTCCCTGGCGCGCACATCTTGCATGTCACGCGCCATCCCCTCGCCACCTGCGCCGCGATCTATCGAACGCGCTTCAACGGCGGCCAGCCGTTCGCCTACGATCTGGCGGAGATTGCCGAGTTCTACGTGGGCTACCGGCGTCTGATGGCTCACTGGCATCGACTGTTGCCGGGGCGAATCCTGGATGTGGCCTACGAGGACGTGGTCACCGCGCTCGAGCCCACGACGCGGCGCATGCTGGACGAGCTCGGATTGCCCTTCGAGCCGGCCTGTCTCGAGTTCCACTTGAATCCCGCGCCGGTGATCACGACGAGCTCGGTCCAGGTGCGCCAGCCGCTGTACGCCTCCTCGCTCGATCAGTGGAAGCACTACGCAGCGGAGCTTGCGCCTGTGCGTGCGCGGCTGGAGCGCGCCGGCATTCCCATCGACTGAGCCCGGGAAGTCGCGCGCCCAGGACCGCGAGCCCTCGAGCGGCGCTCAGCGCAACCGCGTGACCTTGCAGCCGCGCCCCGAAGGCAAACGCAAGTAGTACGAGTCGAACACTCCGCGGGAGATCGTGACGACATCGTCGACGCGCGCGAGGAGCTCGCCGGAGTCCACCAGCTCCTGCCATACCTCACCGTTCGCGAGCGTGAACAGCACGCGACCGTTCGCGGCGGTCGCGAGATGGGTGATACGCCCCGTGATGTGAGCCAGCTCGGGCGGACGCCTGCCCACCTCGACCTCCTGCGCCAGGATCCGTCCCTTGGAGAATCCGAACGTGGACGCAGGATCGAGGGCCGGTTGCGAGGGCGCAGCGTTACTGGCGAGCGGGGCAGCTGCCGCGCGCGGGATCGAAGCGCCCGGGCTCGGTGGAATCCCGTGCGATGCAGCGGCGAGCGCGGCCGATTCGCGGTCGAAGCAGGCCAGGCGCGCGACCGCGTCGGAGATGCGGCGACAGCCGAGAAGGCTCCTCAGCGGCTCGACAGCCCGAGAGGAGGCCAGCGGGATCCCAGCGCACACGAGCACCACGAGAAGTGCGGCCCGCACGTGCGCGGCCGGCCGGTATCTGTCGTACCGGTCGTCACTCATCAGGAGAGCTCGATGCCTTCCGCACCATTGTATTCAGCAAGGACGACTGTCGCCTCGCGCACCAGGGCGCGCTCGAGCGCAGTGAGCTGCGGGTTCCAGACATCGAAGATGAGAATGACGCGCGGCACCTCTGCATCGTTCCAGGCCTCGTGCTCGATCGTGTCGTCGAAGACCCACGCGGTTCCCATGCGCCACTCGCGCGTCTCCCCTCCCACCCGGAAGCGACATCCGGGCGGCAGGATGAGCGGCAGATGCACGGTGAGCCGCGCATTGGTGACGCCCGTGTGTGGCGGGATGTGCGTACGCGCATCCAGGATCGAGAAGAACGCCGTCGGGCCGTGCCCGGGAATGTCGACCTGGGGAGCGGCCGCGAGGGCTGCGGCGGTGCGTGGACAGCGCGCCATGTGCGCCTCCTCGCGGCGCCCCTGATTCCACAGGAAGTACGCGCTCCAGCGCCGCGACTGGTTGAGCTCGCGCCACTGATTGAGCGGCAAGCCTTCCCGATAGTTGATATAGGGCTCGAGACCCTCGCGATCGGCATTGAGGACACCGAGCAGCTCCTCACGGATGGCCTCGGTTGCCGCCTCGAGCCGCTCGAGCCATGGAAACAGCGCCCGTGGGTGAAACTCGTAGTTCGCCAGAAACGGAAACAGCGCCGAGGTTGGCTCGGGCGCGTAGATGCGCCGCCTGCCGAGTCTGCGATCGATGCTGCGATCGAAGCGTACTCGATCCTCCGCACTGGCCTCCGCGGCCCCCGGAACCTCACGGAGCCGCACCTCGAGCAAGGCAGCGAGTGCCGCGGCATTCTCGCTCACCCGCCGCCGGGCGTGCGCCACATGCGCCTCGACGGGGGGCGGCAATCGCGCGCCCGGGCCGAGCGTCCGCAACGCATTGCCGTAGACCGAAGCCGCGCCGCGCGGCTTGCCCATCAAGTCGAGCAACGCGGCCTTCTGCAGCAGTGCGATCAGATGAGTCGGCTCGAGCGCGAGCGCACGCTCGAGCGTCGCGAGCTCCTCGGTGCGTGCGCCGAGCACGCGAAGAACGGCCGCGAGGCTCAGCAAGAGGGGAACCTGGCGCGGCTCGGCGGCCACCCCGCGCTCGAGGAGCGCGCGCGCGCCGGCCGGATCGCCGGCAAGCGCCATACGGCGTGCGCGCTCGCCCAGAACCAGAGGGTGGTCGGGCAGAAGCGCCGCGGCTTGTGCGAATGCGCGCTGCGCCTCGGAGTCGCGTCGCTCGCCGACCAGCCGCTCGACGCTCGCCATGAGCGCCGACACTTGCTGCTCGGCGGCCGCATCGGACGATCGCCCGTTCATGCTCGTTATTATAGCCCGTGGCCCCCCGCCCGATCGGCACGGCTACAATCCACTGCAGCGCAATGGTCGGAGGAGCGCGCATGCCGCCGGATCTGGTCAACATGTTCGCAGTGCCGTTCGCCTTCAGTCGCCATCCGGATCACGCCCGACTGAACGCGGCTCTCAAGCACTACATCCTCGCGCGCGAGGGAAGCGGCGCCGCGAACCCGCGGCCCTTCACGCAGCGCAACCACGCGGTCTTCGAGAGTCATTTCAATCTGTTCCGCGAGAGCGACGCCGCGATCCAGGAGCTCAAGAGGTTCTGCTGGGACCAGCTGCTCGCCGTCATCGGCCACCTGAACGGCTACGATCTGAAGACGCTGCACCGCCTGCAGATCTACAACGATTGCTGGTTCCACGTCACCCGCCGCGGCGGGTTCTTCGGCCTGCACAATCACCCGAACGCCTCCTGGAGCGGCGTCTACTGCGTCGATCCCGGACAAAGCGACGCGGACAAGGCGACCAGCGGTCTGCTGTGCTTCGTCAATCCGACGCTCACCACGGCGATGCATCTGGATGCCGGTGTCGCGCGGATGAGGTTGCCCTACAGCCATCAGCTCGCAACGGTGCGGCCGGAACCGGGTCAGCTCGTGATCTTCCCCTCGTGGGTCCTGCACGACGTGAAGCCGTTCGAAGGTGAAGGCGAGCGCATCACGATTGCCTTCAATTGCTGGTTCAACCTGCCGGAGCTGGAGCCGGTGCCCGGCGGCGCAGCTCAGGGCTCGTAGGAGAAGCGCCTCACCCACGGGGCGAGCTGCTCGAGAACCGGCTCGAGCTGCGGCCGATAGCGATGCCAGTGGCCGAGCCCCTCGGTGCTCAAGCCGCGCACCAGCTGGGCGGTGCTGGGCGTGAGCACGGCACGATTCTTCGTCCGCAGCGCGAAGTCTCCCATTCCCGGGTGCCACTCGAGCCCAAGGAACTCACAGATGCGCTTCATCTCACGCGCGAACTCCCGCACCACGTCCTCGTGACGCACGAGGCACGTGTCCAACCGCAGAAGACTCTGGCAGCGAATCGCGAGCCGCATCACCGCGTCGTAGTAACGCGCCGCACCCGCGATCGAGAGCAGCTCGTAGATCGGTGCGCTCATCTGGAAGCGGTGACGGAAGCAGCTCAACACGACATCGCGCGGATCGCGACAGGCGAAGAGAATCTTGGCATCGGGAAACAGCCGTCCGATGAGTGGCAACCTCAGGGTGTTGAGCGGGTACTTGTCGATGAAGAGCTTGCCCGCCACATCGACGCCGGCACGCGCGACACGCCCCCAGTAGGCTGCACGCAGCGCATCGAGCTTCCCGGGTACCAGGCGCGGCAGCCATTCCAGGTCGCCGGGATGGCGCATGAGCTCGAGCGTCGCATCGGTCAGCGAGTCTTTCTCCTCGAGGGCGATCACGTCGGGATGGCCTTCGAGGATCACCTCGAGCAGCGTCGTCCCGGAGCGTGGGAAGCCCAGCAGGAACACGTGACCGCTCGCCGCGCGGTCGCGTGCGGCCGCGGGAACGCGCGCTTGCCACGGCCCGGGCGCGCTGCGCTCGAGGGTCGAATTCATGGCCTCGACGTATTCGAGGGCGCTCGGGGAGCCGAAGCGCCCCGCATACAGCTGCCGCAAGCTCTCATTGCAGGCGGTGTAGGCCGCGAATGCCTCGTCGAGCCGGCCCGCCGCATCGAGAATGTCGCCGAGCAGGCCGCGGGCATAAGCGCGTGGGAGGGGAGCGAGGCTCTGAGCCTCGAGCAACGCTCGGATCCGCGCCTCCGCCTGAGAGAGCTCGCGCTCGCCGAGCTCGGCCGTGCCGAGCGCCATCACGGCATCCGGCAGGTCCGGTGCGGCGGCGAGCGCCTTCTGAG
This sequence comes from Steroidobacteraceae bacterium, assembly GCA_035524075.1. GTDB lineage: Bacteria > Pseudomonadota > Gammaproteobacteria > Steroidobacterales > Steroidobacteraceae > JASHUC01. The sequence continues at coordinate 206,660 of DATKPP010000029.1, forward strand.
CACGAAACCGCGCTTCGCGATACGTGCCACGGTGGGCCGAGATCTGCGCCAGTCCGGCCCACGCCAGGGGGTGCTCCGCATCGATCGCGACCGCACGGCGGTAGCTCTCCTCGGCCTGGCTCGCCTGACCCAGGGCGCGCAGGGCATTCCCGCGGCTCACGTGCACGAACGGGAACTCCGGATTCGATGCGGCGAGCGCATCGAAGTGCTCGAGCGCCTCGGCCGGCCGCTCGAGCTGCAGCAGGCAGAGCCCGAGCGCGTTGCGCGCGCTTACGTCCCGGGGGGCGATCTCGACTGCGCGATGCAGCCACTCTGCGGCCTCGGCCGGGCGTCCCGTCAGCTCGAGCTCCAGTGCGACCACGTTGAACAGCACCGCATGCTCGAGCCCGCTCGCGAGCGCCGCCCGCGCGAGCGCCGCGGCTCGCGCGTGCTCACGCAGGCGCGCGGCCTCGACGACCGCCTCGAGCGTTCTGCGGTCTTCCGCCGGGTCGCGCGGCTTGGCACCAGCTGCGCCCGCTTGTCGCTGGCTGTTGGGCATTCCTCGGGAGCCAGTATAAACTGATGAATCCAGACCAACCGAAACATGGAGCGGAGCATCCTCAATGAAAAGGGCGTTGAGACTTCTGGATTCTGTCACCTGTGCCGGAGCCGCTATTGTGGCGCTGGCGCTCGCAGGCTGCGCGCACGTTCCTGCGGCCCCGAGCCCGGCACTCGCGACCACCACTTCGACGCCGGGCAGCGCGGCCAGCCCTGCACAGCCAGCCGCGACGGCGACCCACACCTCGACATCAGGAGCACCCGCGGGACCCTCGGATGCCGTGCTGAAGCTCGCGCGCTCGGCGGGCATGCGCCCCGAGGTCCACAACGGCTACACGGTGTTCTGCTGGCAGGACACTGACGTCGGCACGCGGTTCGCGACCAAGAAGTGTGTCGACCAGGACACGATGATGACGATCATCGACCGCCGTCAGCAGCAGCGGGACTCGCTGCTCAGCGCGCCGTGCATGGGCGGGTGCGGAGGCAAGTAGCGCCGTCCGAGGGCTGGGCGGCCGGCTAGCTCGCCGCCCACATGCGATGCAAATTGGCGATCACGTACTCCAGGCGGGTGCGGTTGCGCCATTCCATCTTCAGTCCCTCGAGCGCACGGACCTCTCCCAGCGTGTACAGCAGATCCCTGTGCATCGGGTCGGCGATCTGGCTTTCGATGAACGTGATCAGCACGAGGCGCTCGCCGGCGCTCACGGGGGCCACCTGGTGCAGGTGCGTCGAGGCATAGAACACGGCGGACCCGGCCGCGCCCTTGATGCTCACGGTCTCGGTCCCCAGATGCACGAGCAGCTCACCGCCTTGATAGTCCGCCGGACCGTTGATGAACATCGTGCAGGAGACATCCGAGCGCAGCGGCTGAGCACCGACCGGCATGAACGCCGCGTCGATGTGCGGCCCATACTTCATCGAGGGGACGTAGCGGCACAGCGAGGGTAGCGCCACCCGCCGCGGGAGCACGAAATTTCGCGCATCCTCGTTGCGCTGGAGCGCGGCGAGGGCCATCTGGCCCGCCTTCTGCGCCATCGGATCGTTCGGATCCGCGATGAAGTTGTCCTTCGTCGTGTTGTGCGGATTGGACCGGCGGCCCTCGATGAACCTGGTCTGCCGCGCGATCTCCGCGATGGCCTGCACCTCTGAGGACGAGAAGAAGTTCTCGATTTGAAGGAACATGAGGCGCCTCGTCGGGCGTATCCGAGGCATCGAGTATACCGGACGCCGGCGCTGGCCGAACGCGTTCCGAGGCCGCAGTCCCCTCCTCACGAGCCGGTTGTGATTCCTGCCGCGGTGAGGTACTCGCGCAGCGGGGCGAGCTGGCTCCAGTAATGTCGCGCGCGGCCGGAGGATCTCCGATGCAGCGGCTCGCGCACCTGCCACACACTCGCGGTCTTCACCGGTCGCACCGTGCACGGATGCGCCGCGAGGTACTCCGGGCGCCATTCGAGCCCCAGGGACTCACCGAGCCGGACGAGCGTGCCCGAGGGCTCACGCACCAGCTCGTCGTAGCTCACATCGATGATGTCCGCGCCGAACTGGCTCTTCCAGTGGGCCATCAGCCGCAAGTACTGCACGAAGTGGTGGCCGATGTCGAGCAGATCCAGCGCGTAGCTCATGCGCTGATCGAGATGCAGGAAGTAGATCGAAAGGCAATTGTCGAGCGGCGCTCGGACGGTGTGCACAACTCTCGCTGCGGGGAACAGCAGCTTGATCAATCCGATGTAGAGATAGTTGTCGGGCCGCTTGTCGGTGACGAGGTCGCCCGCCGGGAACAGCCTGCCGAGCGAGTGGAGATATTCGGTGCGCAGCGCCGCCAGGCGCTCGGCGGGCATCTCGACCACGGATTCGGGAAACGGAGCGAGCCTGCGCGCGATGTCCGGCAACAGATCGAGCTCGCCGGCGGCCGCAATGCGTGGGTGGCCGGCGAGCATCTGCTCGGTGAGCGTCGAGCCCGAACGGAACATGCCACACACGAAGATCGGCTGCGGTCCCGCGGAGGAGATCGGAGCCAGAGGGCGCTCCAGCGGAAACGTCTCGATCAGCCGATCGATCAGCCGCTCATGGAGCGCCCGATCGTAGCGCGCGATCGCCGGCGGCACGCTCTCGCGGCTCGAGTCGTTCGCCATACGATAGGCCGCGAACGCGCCCGCGAAATCCCCGCAGGCATCGAGCGCTCGACCGAGCGCAAACCCGAGGCTCGCTCGATCGCCGGCACCCAGGCTCGGGGCAGCGATGGCGCGCCGCAGGCGCTCGATGAGCGGATCGTGCGGGTCCCGGAAGCTGTGCAGATTCGCGTAACGTGCCAGCGCGATCCAGCAGGTCGCATCCAGCGCGAGGATGCGCTCGTACACCTCGAGCGCCGGCTCGCGACGGCCCAGATCCTCATGCAGATTCGCAAGATTGATGAGCGCCGGCAGATAGAGCGGGTTCAAAGCGAGCGCAGCCTCGAGCTCGCGCTCGGCGGCCGCATAGTCGCGCAGGAAGTCGGAGAAGATCACGCCGCGATTGAGATGCGCCTCCTCCGGCTGAGCGATACCGAGCTCGATGGCCTTGCGATACGACGCCAGCGCCTGCGTGAACTGGCGCGCCCTGCGCTGGGCGAGCGCGAGGTTGTACCAGCCCGTCGCACGCACCCTACGACTCGAACGAGTACTTGGTATCGATGTAGATCTCGGCGTGCCGAAAATCGATCCCGAGCGCAGAGAGCGTTCCGAGAACGTCCATGCCGACGATCACGGCGGGCCGCTTGGTGAGGTGCCACACATCGAAGATGTGGAACTGCCCGAACACGAGCGTCACGCGCCCGATCCGGATCGGCCCCAGATCGATGAGCGGCGAGGCATCGACCTCTCCGGGAGCGATGTCGGTCGTCGCACCGTAAACGTCCACCGCCACCGGGGTGACCTTGCGGTGCGCGTACAGGGCATCGTGCAGCGCCTGATTGCCTATCGTGCGCTCCGATCCAGTGTCGATGATCGCAAGTACGCGTACTCCGCCGACGCGCCCGTCCAGGCTCATGATGCCGCCGTGCACCCGGGTTGCGTACACGTGGGTGTAGTAGTAAGGAGCCCGCGCGAGTCCTGAGCGGGAGATCACGACCCGATTGTGCGCGAAGTCGACCAGCAGCTTCTCGTTCCTCAGACCCGCGACGCCCAGGATGCCGTCCGCTCCCGCCATCATGGGGGCCCACACGACGGGGACCTGCTTGTCCTGGATGACGAGGTCGCCTACGCGCAGCGCGGCGATCTTGACCCAGGGGACCGAGGAGGAGCCCGTCACACCATCGATCGGCATGGACTGCGCCGCGGAGGTCTTCAGTCCGAGCGCACTGACGAGCTGAGGCGCGATCGTCGAGTAGTTCGCTCCCGTGTCCACGATGAACCGGAACGGTCCCTTGCCGTTGACCATCACTGCTGCGACGACACGTCCGATGCGATCGACGGTCGTGGGCGCTGCAAACAGCAGGGCGTCGGGATCCGGGACGATGGGTCCGGCCGGGCCGGCTGCGGCGGCACCCGTGGGAGCTGGTGACGGCGGAGCCGGTGCAACGGGCAGCGCTGCATCTGTTGCTCGGGTGGCGCTCGCGAGCAGCATGCACTGCACACAAACCAGGAGCAGCGCGGCGCGCATGCCCTGCATATGAGCACATCGTGCACCGGCTTGCAAACCGACGGCTTATTGCGCGGCTCACGGTCCCTGGTCGGGACGAAACTCCAGCGCTTCGAGTGACGGAACGAATGTCGGCGGCTCGAGCGCGGGTGAGCGCATGCTGAACGCATAGCCGCAGGCGAGCAGCAGTGCCTCCGAGCGCGCGGGCCCGATGAAGGACAAGCCGACGGGCAGCCCGCGCACCACGCCCATCGGCACACTGAGATGTGGATAGCCTGCGACGGCCGGAAGCGTCGTGGAGGCGTCGGTGTTGCGATCCCCGAAGAGGATATCCACCCGCCAGGCAGGCGTGGTGGTCGGTGCAACCAGCAGGTCGAGCCGTGACTCCCGCAGCAGGCGGTCGATTCCATCCGTTGCGGCCAGCTGCCTGGCGCGCGCGAGCGCAGCTCGATAGGCGGGATCGTCGAGGCCGGTGGTCGTGTCGGCCTGCAGGAAGGTGTCCTGGCCGAAGAGCTCGAGCTCGTAGAGCGAGCTGCGATCGTAGGCGATCAGCTGGCTCAGGCTGCGGACCTTCACCGCGGGGCTCAGCCCACCGAGGTATTGATCGATGTCGACCTTGAACTCGGTGAGCAGGACCTTCGTCTCCGCGGCCCAGATCGGGGCCACATCGGGAGCGGTGACCACGACCAGCGTGGCTCCGGCGTCTTTCAAACGATCGAGCGCTCGTGCGTAGACGATGTCGAGCTGCGGATACTTGCCGGGCTCGAAGCGCAGCACGCCGATGCGCTTGCCCTGCAGGGCGTTGGGATCGAGCGCCTTCGTATAGTCGGTGCTACCCACCATCGCGGTGAGCAGCAGGGCCACGTCGGCGACGCTGCGGCCCATCGGTCCGGCGGTGTCCTGACTGTGCGCGACCGGCACGATGCCCTGCTGGGACAGCAAACCGACCGTCGGCTTCAGGCCGACGATGCCATCCATCGATGCCGGGCAGGTGATCGATCCGTCGGTTTCGGTGCCCACGCTGGCAGCCGCGAGGTCCGCAGCCACCGCGACGGCGCTGCCGGAGCTGGAGCCGCACGGCGTGCGATCCAGAACGTAAGGGTTGCGGGTGAGGCCGCCCACCGCGCTCCAGCCGCTCGTTGCGCGGCTCGAGCGGAAATCCGCCCACTCGCTGAGGTTGGCCTTGCCCAGGATCACGGCCCCGGCGGCGCGCAGCGCGGCAATCACCGGGGCGTCGTGCTGCGTGAAATTGCTCGCAAGAGCATACGAGCCGGCGGTGGTCGGCATCCGGTCCTGGGTCTCGATGTTGTCCTTCACGACGATGGGGATGCCGTGAAGCGGACCGCGCGGTCCGTGCTCCCGGCGCTCCTGATCGAGAGCCCGCGCCTGATCGAGCGCGTCGGGGTTCACGGCGATCAGCGCATGCAGATTCGGGCCTTGCCGGTCGAGGGCCTCGATGCGATCCAGGTAGTAGTGCACGAGCGCCTCGGAGCTGAGCTGCCCCTTCGCCATGGCCTGCTGCAGCTCATCGATCGAGCGGTAGGATGCCTCGGCGCGCGCGAGGCTCGTGCTCGCGAGGGCCAGGATGAGCGCAAGCCCGGCGAGCGCACGCACGAGCCAGCCCCGCTCAGGACCCATGTCCAGCGGCAGCTTGATCGACCAACGAGGACTCCCCCGCACCACAGGGGCGCACGATACCGTATCCGTGCGCACCGCGGGCGCACGCCGCATGCAGCTCGGCTATTCCTCTTCTTTGCGTGGCTTCCAGGCCTGCGCGAGCTCCTGCTGACGCCGTACGGGCACTTGCTCGTAGTGGCTGAATTCCATCGCGTAGGCGCCCTCTCCGCCCGTCAGCGATTTCAGTCGCGACTGGTAGTCCGTGAGCTCGGCGAGCGGCACGAGCGCAGTGACCCGGGCGACCTGACTCGAGAGCGTATCGTTGCCGCTGATGCGCGCACGCTTGGTGGCGAGATCTCCGGTGATGTCCCCGATGGTGCCCGATGGGGCGGAGATCTCCACGCGCACGATGGGCTCGAGCACGATCGGGCTCGCCTTCTGCAGGGCATCGATGAATGCCTTGCGCCCGGCCGAGACGAACGCGACTTCCTTGGAGTCCACCGGATGGTGCTTGCCGTCGTAGACGGTGACGCGCACGTCCTGCAGCGGAAATCCGGCGACGGCGCCCTCGGTGAGCACCTGGCGGACGCCCTTCTCGACGGCCGGAATGTACTGGCCGGGGATGGCGCCTCCGACCACATCGTCCACGAATTCGAAGCCGGTCCCGCGCTCGAGCGCCTCCACCCGCAGGTACACCTCGCCGAACTGTCCGGCCCCTCCGGTCTGCTTCTTGTGCCTGCAGTGACCCTCGGCGGGACGCAGGATGGTCTCGCGATACGGGATGCTGGGCGGATGGGTCTTCACGTGCACGCCGTAACGCTCGGTCATGCGCTCCAGGAGCACGCGCAGGTGGAAATCGCCCATGCCGTAGAGGACGGTCTCGTTGAGCGCGGCGTGACTCTCGATGCGCACGCAGGGATCCTCGGCCAGGAGCTTGTGCAGGGCATCGGCCAGGCGCTGCTCATCTCCGCGGCGCTCGGGCTCGATTGCGACCCCGAGCATCGGCGGAGGAAACCGCACGGATTTCAGATGATACTGGTCCTCGTCGTGAGAGTCGTGCAGCACCGCATCGAGGTGCAGCTCATCGACCTTCGATACGGCGGCGAGATCCCCGGGAATCGCCTGCGGCACCTCGACTGACTCCTTCCCCATCAGCTTGTACAGGTGCGCAACCTTGAACGGCTTGCGCGCATCGCCGACGAACAGCTGACTGCCGGTGCGCACGGTCCCCTGATGCACTCTGAAGATGCCCAGCTTGCCGACGTAGGGATCGATGCAAACCTTGAACACGTGCGCGATGACGTGCTTCGCCGGATCGGGGCTGACGCTCACGCGTTGCGCATCGTCCAGCGGACCCCTCAGGAAGGGCGGCGAATTGCCCTCCGCCGGGTTGGGCATCAGCCGCACGAACACATCGAGGAGCGCGGAGACACCTGCACCTGTTTCAGCGGAGGAGAAGCAGACCGGCACCAGATGGCCCTCGCGGAGGGCCTTCTCGAAAGGGTCGTGCAGCTGCTCCGGCGAGATCTCCTGGCCCTGCTCCAGATACAGCGCCATGAGATCCTCGTCCACCTCGACGACCTGGTCGATGATCTGGGTGTGTGCCTTCGCGACCGAGGAGAAGTCGGGGCGCTTGCCGTCGGGCTCGAAGAAGCAATCGACGACGCTGCCGCCGCTCTCGGCCGGCAGGTTGAGGGGCAGGCACTCGGAGCCAAACGCCTCGCGCAGCTCTCCGAGCACCCGCTCGGGTTGCGCATCCCGGGCATCGACCTTGTTGATGATCACGAGCCTGCACAACCCGCGATCGCGCGCAAACTCCATCAATCGTTGGGTCATCGAATCGACCCCGCCCGTAGCGCTCACCACCAGCGCCATGGACTCGACGGCTTCCAGAACCGAGAGCGTCCGGCCGAGAAAATCGGGATACCCGGGCGTGTCGATGAGATTCAGATGCGACTCGCCGATATCGAAGCTGCAGATGGACGTATCGAGCGAGTGCTGCAGGCGCCTTTCCTGTGGATCGAAGTCCGACACCGTGGTGCCGCGCTGCAGGCTGCCTTTGGCGCGGATGGCCCCTGCTTGCAGCAGCAGCGACTCGAGCAGCAGCGTCTTGCCGCCGCCCGCTGCGCCCACGAGCGCGATGTTGCGAATGCCCCGCGTCGTATAGCCCATGTCGATGCTCCCGCCGGGATTGCGCTGTTCTCGGCAAGAGCCTACTCCTGTCGGGATGCCCGCTTCCAGCGGAACCCCGGCGCTGGATCGACGTTGAATTCAGCGCGGGCAAAGCCATTCGCAGGCCCGATGATCCATGGAAACCCCTTCCCCACCCCAGCGCCCGATGCCGCAGCCTCACGACCCGCCGCCAGGGCCCACGCAGCCTGGACCCACGACACCACGGCCGGCGCCCGGTGAGCCCACCCCCGGCACCCAGCCCGCCCATGACCCGCCGGTATATCCCGAGCATAATGTGGCATGCTGGAACTGCGAGCCGCACTCGACCGAGATCCTGTTCGATGAGAGTGTCGTGCCCGGCTGAGGAGGTGAAGATGGCGACGCAACACGAGCCAGAGAAAGCCGCGACGGCCCAGCCCGACGCTCAGGCCGAGGCAGAGCCCGGCCCCGCATCAGCGGATCGTGTGCAGCAGATGCTGGACGATGCGCTCGCGGACTCGTTCCCGGCGAGCGATCCCGTGTCGATCGTCACGTCGCAGCACGAGGAAGCGTGGAGTCCGCAAGCGCAGCCGTCGCGGAGCTCGACCGGCCGGTGAGCGCGGCCTAGGAGGCCGCGAGCTCGAGCGATGCGCCGTTCTGATCGATCGTGCGCAGCAGGACGGGCCGGCGCCACACGCGCTGGACATAGTCGAGCACTTTGCGCCCGCGCTCGAGATCGAGTCCGCGCCCGTCGGTGCCATGGTCGTGCTCGAGCTCGAGCGTGCCATCGTTGCGCACGTGCGCGACGCTCACCGAGGGTGCCCCGAAATTGTATTTCGGCGCGAGCAGCGCATCCTGCAGCTCGTGCAGGTCGTGGCCGAGCACCTTGATGTGGCCGTCGTTGCGGGCGTTGAAGCGGAACAGCCCGAGCTGCTCCGCAAGCTCGCGATCGAGATGATTGCGCACGAAGCTGAAGTCATCGTCCTCGCGCATGATCTGCCGGGCGGTCTCGAGTCCCTCCCTCTCGATGATCCTCTCCCACATCGAGAAGCCGAGATGGTATGGGTTGATCGCGAGCGCAACCTGCTGACCGGCGGCGATCGGACGCACCACGTCGGAGTGGCACTTGATCGCATCGAGGTACGCTTGCTGCGGCACGAAGTCCGCCTCGCGTAGCAGCCGCGCGTGCCAGTACGAGGCCCACCCCTCGTTCATGATCTGCGTGGCGAACACCGGGAAGAAGTAGAACGATTCCTCGCGCACCGCGAGGAAGATGTCGCGCTCCCAGCTCTCCATCTCGGGCGCATAGGTGGCGATGAACCACAGCAAATCGCGCTCGGGATGAGGGGGGAGGGGAGCCCGGGGCTTCCTCGAGGGTGAGGAGATCGCGGCGGCGGCGGCCAGCGTATCGAAGCGGGTGCGAAAGGCGTCGTCGCGGCGCTCGGCCGCGGGAGGCCCGAACTCGGGGTATCGCTCGCGGCGCAGCGGCTGATCGAGATCGACGTACTGTTCCAGCGAGAGGGCGGCGTC
>DATKPP010000030.1:0-8312 GCA_035524075.1 Steroidobacteraceae bacterium
CCTCGTGACCACGCAGCACCGCATCCCCGAGATCCGTCGCGCCGGCTTCATCTACCTGCTCATGGCCCATCTGGGAGCGATCGCGATCCTGCTCTCCTTCGGGGTGCTGCAAGGCGGCAGCTGGCAGTTCACCTTCGATGCGATGCGCGCGGCGCACCTGACGCCTGCCTGGGCGGCGGCGGCGTTTCTTCTCGCGCTTGCCGGGTTTGGAGGGAAAGCAGGGCTCGTCCCCTTGCACGTGTGGCTGCCCGAGGCGCACCCGGCCGCGCCCTCGCCGGTCTCGGCTCTCATGAGCGGCGTGATGCTGAAGACCGCCGTCTACGGGATCCTGCGGGTGACGCTCGATCTGCTCGGGCGGCCCACTTGGTGGTGGGGCCTCGTGCCGCTCACCTTCGGCCTCTTCACTGCCTTCTACGGGGTGGTATTCGCCGCCGTACAGACCGACATGAAGCGCCTGCTCGCGTACTCCTCGATCGAGAACATCGGGATCATCTTCGTCGGTCTCGGCCTCTCGCTCGTCTTTCTCGGCGCGGGGATGCAGGCCGTCGCCGCGCTCGCGCTCCTCGCGACGCTCTATCACTGTCTCAATCACGCCTTCATGAAGAGCCTGCTCTTCCTCGGCACGGGCTCCGTGCTGCATGCAACTGGCGAGCGGAATCTCGGCCGCCTGGGCGGCCTCATTCACCGCATGCCGTGGGTCGCATGGCTGTCGCTCATCGGCGTGCTCGCGATCGCGGGGCTGCCACCGCTCAACGGCTTCGTATCCGAGTGGCTGTTGCTACAGTCGTTTCTGTTCGCGGATCGCGTGCCCCATGAATTCGTGAACCTCCTGATCCCGATGGGGACCGCGCTCGTGGCGCTCTGTGCCGCGCTCGCCGGTTATGTCATGGTCAAGTTCTTCGGCGTCATCTTCCTCGGTCAGCCGCGCGAGCTCTCGCTCGCGCGCGCTCGGGACTGCGGCCCGCTGGAGCGCCTCGGCCTCGGTTGGCTCGCGCTCGGCTGCGTGCTGCTCGGACTCCTTCCCCTGCAGGTCGTCTCCGCGCTCGCAGCCGTCACGCGCCAGCTCGTGGGCGCGGCGGTGCCGCAGTCCGCCTCGCAGCGGTGGCTGTTGGCGCCCGTGCCGGGCCGGTCAGTTTCCTACGGACCGCTCGTTTTCCTGCTGGCCACCGCGGCGGTGGTGGCCCTCACCGTGCTCGGCGTGCGGCTTGTCTACCACCAACGCGTGCGGCGGGCGGGTGCGTGGGATTGCGGCTTTGGCCCGCTCAATGCCCGGATGCAGGATACGGCAGAGGGCTTCGGTCAGCCGATCCGCAACATCTTTCAGTCATTCTTTCAGATCGAGCGGGAGCTGCCGGCGCCCTCCGATCGCTCGCCCCGCTACCGGATCGCGATCCGGGACCGGCTCTGGGGCACGGTGTACGAGCCGATTGGACGCTCGGTGCAACGCTTCGCCAACGCCGTCGCTTTCCTGCAGCAGGGGCGGATCTCGGCGTATCTGCTCTACAGCTTCGTGACCTTGCTCGTGTTGCTCGCCCTGGCGCTCTTTACATGAGACTCGCGGATTGGCTCACACAGTTTCTCGAAATCGTGGCCGCGCTCGCGGCGGCGCCGATCTTCCTCGGCTGGGTGAACCAGTGTCGCGCCTGGCTGCAGAACCGCCGCGCCCCGAGCCTGTGGCTGCCCTACCGAAACATCCGCAAGCTCTTCCACAAGGATGCCGTCATCGCGGAGAACGCCTCACAGCTCTTTCGCATAGCGCCTTACATCGTCTTCGCCACCATGGTGCTTGCCGCCGCCATCATCCCGTCGATGGGCACCCGGCTGCCGCTCGTCGTATCGGCAGACGCCATTGCACTCGTGGGGCTCTTTGCGACCGCTCGCATGTTCATGGCCCTCGCGGCGATGGACATCGGCACCGCGTTCGGAACGCTAGGCGCGCGCCGCGAAATGATGGTCGGGTTTCTCGCGGAACCGGCGTTGCTGATGGTCATCTTCGTCGCATCCCTCCTCTCTGCGAGTACGGCGCTCCCCGCAATCACCGAGCACCTCGCAACCCAGGCCCTGGGTCTGAACCCCGCGCTCGCCTTTACCGCCGTCGCCTTCACGCTGGTGTTGCTTGCGGAGAATGCACGCATTCCCGTGGATAATCCCGCGACGCATCTCGAGCTGACGATGATCCATGAGGCGATGCTCCTCGAGTACTCGGCGCGGCATCTGGCCCTCATGGAGTGGGGCGCGGCGCTGAAGCTCTTCAACTATGCCTGCATCGGCTTTGCACTCTTCATTCCCTGGGGCGTGGCCACGGGGCACATCGGACCGGTCGGTCTCATCGTGGCCATTCCCGCGCTCGCCGTGAAACTGGTGCTGGCGGGCGGGGGGCTGGCACTCATCGAGACGGTTTCGGCGAAGCTGCGCGTCATGCGGGCGCCGGAGTTCCTGGCGACCGCTTACCTCTTTGCGGTGCTGGGTCTCCTGGTGCACGTGATGTTGGGAGCTTGAGAGCCATGTCGCGCATTCCCTTCGATCAGCAACTCCTCGACGCCTGTGCGGCCCTCATGCTGTTGCTCTCGTTCGCCATGCTTTCTCAGCGACGCATCGTCTCGCTCGTGAACCTCTACGCCATCCAGGGCGGGGCGTTGGCGGCAGCGACGCTCCTCGTCGCGTGGCGCACGGGCGAAGGACATCTTTACCTCTCCGCAGCCCTCACCATTGCCCTCAAGGTCATTTTCCTGCCCTGGCTGCTGCACCGCCTCATCCGCAGGCTCGAAGTCTACTGGGACACCGAGCCGCTGCTCAACGTCACCGGTACGATGCTGTCAGGGCTGCTCGTCGTCGTGTTCGCCTTCGGGCTCGCGCAACCGATCACCCAACTGGCGAGCACCGCCACCCGCGGCGCGATCGGCATCGCCGTGAGCGTCGTGCTGCTCGCCTTCCTCATGATGATCACCCGGCGCAAGGCCATGTCGCAGGTGGTGGGGTTTCTCTCGATGGAAAATGGCCTTTTCTTCGGCGCCATGAGCGCCACCTACGGTATGCCGATGGTGGTCGAGCTCGGCGTCGCCCTCGACGTGCTGGTCGCCATGCTGGTGCTCGGAGTGTTCTTCTTCCAGATCCGCGAGCAGTTCGACAGCCTGGACCTCCACCACCTCGAGTCACTCAAGGAGCGGAACTAGCGTGGAGCTCCTCTTTCTGCTCGGTCTGCCGGTCGCCGGGGCAGCGCTCTTCGGGCTCCTCGGCTCACGCCGGGATGCTCCCGAGATCAACGCAGCGTTCAGTCTGGGGACCTTCCTCGCCGCCTGCGCGCTCACGGCGCGGGTGATTCGCCATGGCAACCTGCTGCTCTGGCGCGAGCAGTTCTACATCGACCCGTTCAACGTATTCCTGGTGACGCTGACGGCATTCGTGGCACTCACCACCTCGCTCTTCTCCCGCCCCTACATGCGCATCGAGGCCGCTCACGGCCGGATCACTCCGGGGCGTTTGCGGCTCTATCACAGCATGTACCAGCTCTTCACCTTCACCATGCTGCTCGCGCTCACCACCAACAACATGGGGCTGCTATGGGTGGCGATGGAGGGCGCGACGCTTTCGACGGTGCTGCTGGTGACGCTCTACCGCACGCCGGGCAGCCTCGAGGCAGGTTGGAAGTACTTCATTCTGTGCGGCGTCGGCATCGCCCAGGCGCTCTTCGGCACGATCCTGCTCTACTTCGCCGCCGAGAAGGTACTGGGATCGCAGGGGGTGACCGCGCTTCTCTGGACGCACCTCGATGCGGTCAAATCGCAGCTCGAGCCGGCGGTGCTCGCCCTCGCCTTCGTGTTCCTCCTGGTCGGCTACGGCACCAAGGTCGGCCTCGCACCGCTTCACAACTGGCTTCCCGATGCGCACGCGGAGGGACCGACACCGATCTCGGCGGTGCTATCGGGCCTGCTCCTGAACGTCGCCCTCTACGCGATCGTGCGCTGCAAAGTGCTCGTGGAGGGCTCGCTGCATTCGCAGCTCCCCTCACGGATGCTGATGGGCTTTGGCCTCCTCTCGGTGGCGCTCGCGGCGCTGTTCCTCTGGCGGCAGCGGGACATCAAGCGCCTCTTCGCCTATTCGTCGATCGAGCACATGGGCATCGCCACCTTCGCCTTCGGGATGGGCGGGCCCATCGCCAACTTCGCCGCGCTGCTGCACATGACGGTGCACTCGCTGACGAAGTCCGCGATCTTCTTCACGGTGGGCCACGCAGCCCAGAAGGCGGGCTCCCAACTCATGGATGACATCCGTGGCCTCGTCACAGTCTCGCCAACGGTGGGCTGGGGGCTCATGATGGGCTCGCTCGCGATTCTCGGCGTGCCGCCCTTTGGAGTGTTCGCCAGCGAGTTTCTCATCCTGACCACGGCCATGCGCGAGCAGCCTTGGGCGACGCCCATTCTGCTCGCCGCGCTCGGCGTGGCATTCGCCGCAATATTCGGCCGCGTGCAGCCGATGGTATTCGGCGAGACCACCATGCGCCGACTCCCGCACGCCCCGGCGCTGCTGCCGGTGTTCACGCATCTGGCGATCGTCCTGCTGCTCGGCCTCTACATACCGGCTTATCTGGCGGACTGGTATCGCGCGGCGGCCCATCTCATTGGAGGGCCCTGAGGTTGGCGAGGCTCGTCTATGGGAAAAAGTCGCCCGCGGCGCTTTTTCGGACCGTGCCTTCGTTGCCGCCGGCAAAAGGCGCGACTTTTGCCGGCTGTGCCCTGCCACCGTTGGCGCGTCGCAAGTCCGACAGGCTGCTACCGTCTCGGGGGTCTCGGCCATGCCGATGAGGCGTTGGTGGGATCGCGCGCGAGTGCTTCCGGGCGCGCCTTCGGTGCGAGGACTGGGAGTGGGCGGTGAGGACTGGCTGCGGTCGGCGCACGATGTCGCGGCAGCGGGCGGCAGGCTCCTCTCGCTCTGGGGCTCGGGCGAGTCGGGCGATGCGGCGGTTTACGCAGCGTACCTGACAGAGCCCGGAGTGCTCGTCGCCGAGATGTCTGTCGAGCCTTCAGCCACGCACGAGCACTATCCGGGACTCGAAGGCATCTTCCCCGCTGCCTCGCGCATGCAGCGGGCGGCGTTCGATGTCTCAGGCGTCAGATCGAGCGACCCGGACCGACGCCCTTGGCTGCGGCACGATGCGGCTTACCACTTCGTACGCGTCGAGGGGGAAGGCGTGCACGAGATCCCGGTCGGGCCCGTGCATGCCGGCACCATCGAGCCCGGCCATTTCCGCTTCTCGGTGGTCGGGGAGAAGGTGCTCCGTCTCGAAGAGCGGCTGGGCTACACCCACAAGGGGATCGAGCGGCGCTTTGCCGAGTTGCCGATCCTCGCGGCGCACCGGCTCGCCGCTCGCGTGTCGGGGGATTCCGCAGTGGCGTTCTCCTGGGCCTACTGTCAGGCGCTCGAGGCGATGAGCGGTTGTGTCATCCCGCCGCGGGCCGTGTGGCTGCGAGCGGCATTCCTCGAGCTCGAGAGAATTGCCAATCACCTCGGCGACCTGGGCGCGCTCGGGAACGATGCCGGCTTCGCCTTTGGGCTCATGCAGTTCTCGCGTCTGAAGGAGGGTCTGCTGCGGGCTGTGAGCGCCGCTTTCGGACAGCGGTACCTGCTCGACGCCATCGCTCCAGGTGGAACGGCCGTCGACGTCTCGGCGCAGGCCAACCGCACCCTCGCTCACACCGTCGCCAGCATTTGCCGGGAAGCCGCCGAGCTGCGCACCATTTATGACGAGCATTCCGGCCTGCGGGATCGTTTCACCGGGACGGGCTGCCTGGCGCCGGCGCTCGCGGCTCGGCTCGGCGTGCTCGGTCTTGTGGGGCGCGCGAGCGGACAGTCGCTCGATGCGCGCGTGGACCTTCCGTGCGCTCCATACGGGGAGTTGGTGCCCGCGAAAATCGTGCAGCGTGGAGGAGACGTGGCCGCGCGGGTGAGCGTCCGCTTCGATGAGCTTCAGGAATCGGGCCGGCTGCTCGCGCGCATTCTGGGCGAGCTGCCCTCAGGAGCCCATGTCGTTCCCATCGAAGCGCCCGCCGCCGGCGCCTTCGGCGCCGGTCTCATCGAAGGCTGGCGGGGACCAGCATTCCTCGCCCTCGAGGCGGGGCCCGACGGCTCGATCCGTCGCTGCCATCCACACGACCCCTCCTGGCAGAACTGGCCGGCACTCGAGCACGCGATCGTCGGCAACATCGTGCCCGACTTTCCGCTCATCAACAAATCCTTCAATCTCACCTACAGCGGGGTGGACTTGTAGTCATGCTGAGGACCTTGCGCAAGATCGGCTCCGTTGGCCTCGTGTCGGAGCCAGCGCCCGCAACGGACGAGCTGCTGCGCGTGCGGCGCGCGCTCGATACGCGCGCCACAGCCGTCCTGGGGCGGGCGCTTTGCATCCGGCATGTCGACGCCGGCTCCTGCAACGGCTGCGAGCTCGAGATCCAGGCGATCCACAATCCCTTCTACAACCTGGAAGGGTCCAACATCCGCTTCGTCGCGAGCCCGCGCCACGCGGATTTGCTCCTCGTCACCGGTCCCGTGAGTGCGAACATGGAGGCGGCGCTCAAGCGCACCTACGAGGCGATGCCCGACCCGAAGCTCGTCGTCGCCATCGGGGACTGCGGCTGCACGGGCGGCATTTTCGGTGAAAGCGCTGTAAGCCGAGGAAGGGTATCGAACGTCATCCCCGTGGATGTGGCCGTGCCGGGATGCCCGCCGAACCCGACCCGCATCCTCGCCGGTATCCTGACCGCAATTTCGCGCGCGCCGGCGAGAGGGTAACGGAAGTGATTGCAAGGCCCACGGCGGTTCCCAGAGCTCAAGGGGTTCTGCAGGTTCGAGTAGCGTGTCAGCGGCTCCTCCGACGGGTCTAATCTCAGATCCTCGGGATTCCCGCGCGTCACAACCAGGAGGTCATGGATCTCGCGCTCGGCTGCCAGACCTCGAGCGGCGGCTTTGCTCATGCTCCGATGGCACTCCCGAACCTCGAATTTGACATGACCGGATCAATCCACTCGATTCACGCCATTAAAGTCCTCGACTCCCAAGGTATGCCGACGCTGAGGGTATTCGTGCACCTGCAGGACGGGCGGTCGCGACGTCTATGATCGAGACGATCGTTCGCGAGGTCGTCGGCTCCAATCCCGAGCGTCCGGCTGGATCCAGTGGCGTCCATTCCTCGCCATACGAAAACCCTGGCGCGAGTTTCCGTACGGTTTCCGTACAGGCCGAAATCGAACGTTGGGTTATGGAGGCTAAGCCTTTGTGAAGTCCCAGGGCTAAGGTGACATTCTGGCTCCATTCTCAAACCAGGAGAAGAGCCGTGAACAAGAACGAACAGAATCGAGTGGTCGCATGGCGTTTGAAGCTCTTACGGCAGGCCAGTGACTTGCCCAGGGGCGTCGCTCAGACCTGCCGACATTTCGGCCTTTCTCGCAAAACCTTCTACAAATGGAGGGCCAGGTACAGAAGTCACGGTGAGGCCGGCTTGTGCGATCGACCGCGGGTCCCGCACCACTTGCCAAACGCTACGCCCCGTGCGGTGGTCTCGAAGATCTTGTATCTCCGGGAGCGATATCACTTTGGACCCGGCAGGACCGCCAACTACCTGAAGCGCTTTCATCATCTGGCAGTGGCCCCCTCCACGGTACATCGCATTCTGGTCCGTTACGGGATGAACCGGTTGCCGGCCAACCAGAAGCCTCGACCCACTGGCCGCCCCTGGAAGCGATACGAGAAGCCTCAGCCGGGGCATCGCGTACAGCTGGACGTGAAGTTCCTTGAGCGGATCGCAGGCTCTAGAAAGCGTCTCTATCAATTCACGGCCATCGACGACTGCACCCGTATTCGGGTGCTCAAGATCTACGACGCCTGCAACCAGGCCTCAGCCATCCGCTTCGTGGACGAGGTTATCCGGCGGCTCCCCTTTCGAGTCCTGGTCGTCCAGACGGACAATGGCGCCGAGTTCCAGTCCGGCTTCCACTGGCACCTCGAGGAGCAGGATATCCGCCACGTCTACATCCGACCCAGGACACCTCACCTGAACGGCAAGGTCGAGCGCTCACACCGTGTGGACGAACAGGAGTTCTACCAGCTGCTGGACAAGGACGGCATCGCGGACGATATCCATCTGTTCAACGACAAGCTTCGTGAGTGGGAGGACTACTACAATTACCACCGGCCCCACGGAGCCCTCGATGGGCAGACTCCCTACGAGCGGCTCCTGGCAAAGAAAGCCCCTGCCAGGGTGTCACCGAAGTCCTGAGACCTTACACTTTGATTCTGGCGGAGAGAGAGGGATTCGAACC
>DATKPP010000031.1:0-20905 GCA_035524075.1 Steroidobacteraceae bacterium
CAGTATCGGGTTAGCAAGGACGAGGTGCTGCGCATCGAGAAGCTCGACGCCGAGCCCGGCTCCACGGTCGAGTTCGGCGAGGTGCTCCTCGTCGGCGAGGGGGCCGACGTGAAGCTCGGCAGCCCGCGCATCGACGGCGGCAAGGTCGTCGCGACGGTCGTCCGTCACGGCAAGGGCCCGAAGGTTTCGATCGTGAAGTTTCGGCGGCGCAAGCATTATCTGCGGCAGAAAGGTCACCGGCAGATGTTCACGGAAGTGAGGGTGACCGATATCAGCGCCGGTTGAGGCGCGCCTGGTAGAGGATTGAACGCACATGGCACACAAGAAAGCAGGCGGTAGCACCAAAAACGGCCGCGATTCCCATTCCAAGCGCCTGGGCGTCAAGCGCTTCGGCGGGGAGCACGTGTTGGCGGGCAATATTCTGGTGCGCCAGCGCGGCACGCCCATGCGCGCCGGAGAAAACGTGGGTGTCGGCACCGACCACACACTTTACGCGAAAGTCACGGGCCGCGTGGAGTTCCAGAAGAAGGGAGCCGAAGGGCGCCTGTACGTGAGTGTGCTGCCCGAGACGGCCTGACGCCGCTCCTGCTCCCGCACGGGGCGCCGCAAGACAAGAGCGGCCCCGATGAAATTCGTCGACGAGGCAAGGATCCGAGTGCACGCGGGCCACGGAGGTCGTGGCTGCGTGAGCTTCCGGCGCGAGAAATTCGTGCCCTATGGCGGCCCCGACGGCGGGGATGGCGGCCACGGCGGCAGCGTCTACCTGCGGGCGGCCGCGGGAATCAATACGCTCGCCGATTTCCGCGTGGAGCGCACGTTCAAAGCCCCGTCCGGCCAAGCGGGCTCGGGCAAGGAGTGCACCGGGGCCGGCGGCAGCGACCTGTACATCCCGGTGCCCGTGGGAACGGTCATTCGCGATGTCGATACGGCCGAGCAGCTCGGGGATCTCACGCGGGTGGGGGAAGCGCTCCTTGTGGCTCAGGGCGGCAAGGGAGGCTGGGGCAATACCCGGTTCAAGTCGAGCACGAACCGCGCTCCGCGACAGTTCGGCCCCGGCTTGCCCGGTGAGAAGCGAGTGCTCGAGCTCGAGCTCAAGGTGATCGCCGACGTGGGACTCCTGGGGTTGCCGAACGCCGGCAAGTCCACCCTCATCCGGGCGGTCTCCGCGGCCCGGCCGAAGGTGGCCGATTATCCTTTCACCACCCTGCACCCCAATCTCGGGGTGGTGTCGGTGGGCGAGCACCGCAGCTTCGTGATGGCCGACATCCCGGGCCTCATCGAGGGGGCCGCCGAGGGCGCAGGTCTGGGTATTCGTTTCCTGCGCCACCTGCAGCGAACGCGGCTGCTGCTGCACATCGTGGATATTGCACCGATCGATCCGGCGGCCGACCCGGTGCGTGACGCCCGCGCCATCGTTGCCGAGCTCAAGCAATTCAGCAAGGATCTCGCGGCGAAGCCGCGCTGGCTCATCCTCAACAAGCGTGATCTGCTGCCGGATGATGAAGCCGAGCGGCGCGCCCGCGAGATCGCGCGGCGCCTGCGCGTGAAGAAGCAGGAGTGGTGGCTCATCTCTGCCGCCACCGCCCGCGGCACGCGCGAGCTTGCCGAAGCGGTGATGCGCTACCTCGAGCAGGCTGACCAGAGCGCGCCCGCGGGTCGCGGGCAACAGCCGGTCTCGAGCGCTGCAGACCGGAGCGTCGTTTGAGCTATTGCATGGCGCGGATGCGCGCCGCGAGCCGGCTCTTGTGCCGAGCTGCCTTGTTGCGGTGGATGATCTGCTTGTTCACCAGAGAGTCGATGACCGGGACGGCTTCTTGATAGCCTGCCTGGGCGGCTTGCTTGTTACCCGAGGCGACCGCGGAGGTGACCTTGCGAACGACGGTGCGCATGCGCGAACGCAGCGCGAGGTTTCGCGCGCGATGCTTCTCGGCTTGGTGAGCGGCTTTTTCGGCCGACTTGGTGTTGGCCACGAGAGTCTCCACAGGCAGATGCGCGCGGGCGGCGCACTCAAAAGGCGCGGTAGTGTGCTGATCGCTCGGGGGGTTGTCAACGCTCCCCGTCGGGGCGAGTGAATTTTCCTTATAATTTGTCCTTTTGGGCGGCGGCAGCCGCGACGGTACGGCTTTGCGCTCATGAGGCTCATTCGTGGATTGCGGAACCTGCGCGAAAGCCATCGCGGCAGCGTCGTCACGGTGGGCACCTACGACGGCATTCACCTGGGGCACGAGGCGCTTCTGCAGCGCCTGCGCGATCATGGGCGGCGCCTGAAGCGGCCCACGATGATGCTCACGTTCGAGCCGATGCCGCGCGAGCATCTGGCGCCGGCCGATCCGCCACCGCGCTTGATGTCCTGGCGCGAGCGCTGGCGAATGTTGAGCCGCACGAGCCTCGATTACCTGTGGCTGCTGCGCTTCTGCGAAAACGTTCGCGGCATGCCTGGCGAGAAGTTCGCGCAACTGCTGTTCCGTGACTTGAGAGCCCCGGTGGTGGTCGTGGGACACGACTTCCGCTTCGGGCGCAATGGCGAGGCGAGCGCCGCCATGTTGCAGCAGGCGGGCTCGCATCTGGGCTGCCAGGTGGATGTCGTCCCACCCGTGACGATCGACGGGGTGCGTGTGAGCAGCAGCCGCATCCGCGACGCCCTCGCACGCGGCGACCTGCAGCAAGCCGCGCGCTGGCTCGGCCGCGCCTACAGCATGCGCGGGCGGGTGATCGAGGGTCGGCATCTCGGCCGTGAGCTCGGATTCGCCACGGCCAATCTGCGCCTGGACCGCCGCCGAGCGGCACTCGCGGGGATCTTCGCGGTGAACGTGCTGGGAGTGCGCTCCGCACCCATGCCCGGTGTTGCCAGTCTCGGCACGCGCCCGACCGTCAACGGCTCCGAGCCGCTGCTCGAGGCGCATCTCTTCGACTTCGAGGGTGACCTCTACGGGCGCGAGATCGAGGTGGAGTTCGTGGCGAAGCTGCGCGACGAGCAGCGCTTCGAATCGCTCGAGGTCATGGTCGAGCAGATGCATCGTGATGCGAGCGAGGCGCGAGAGCTGCTCGGGCGGGAGCCCGTGAGGATGCCGCAGATTCCGAGCGCCGCCAGTGCATTCGAGCCAAAGAGCCGATAGCGAGTCCGATACCGAGCCGATGAAAAGCCTCGATTACAAAAGCACGATCAACCTGCCGCAGACCGACTTCCCCATGAAGGCGGATCTCGCGCGGCGTGAGCCCTTGATGCTCGAGGCCTGGGAGCGGGCCGGGCTGTACCGCAAGATCCGGGAGCAATCCCGCGGGCGCCGCCGCTTCCTGCTTCACGATGGGCCGCCGTACGCCAACGGGGTGATCCATCTGGGCCATGCGCTGAACAAGGTCCTGAAGGACATCATCGTCAAGGCGCGCACGCTCGATGGCTTCGATGCGCCCTACGTGCCCGGCTGGGATTGCCACGGTCTGCCGATCGAGCAGCAGGTGGAGAAAAAGCACGGCAGGCCGGGCCAGAAGCTCGATGCAGCCGCCTTTCGCGGCGCCTGTCGCGCCTATGCCCTCCAGCAGATCGATTCCCAGCGCCACGACTTCAAGCGGCTGGGGGTGTTCGGCGACTGGGACGACCCGTATCTCACCATGGATCCGCGCTACGAGGCGCAGCAGATCCGCGCGCTGGGCCGCATCATCCATCGCGGGCATGTCTACCGCGGCGTGAAGCCCGTGCACTGGTGCACCGAGTGCCGCTCAGCGCTCGCCGAGGCGGAAGTGGAGTACGAGGAGCGAACCTCTCCCGCCATCGATGTGGGGTTCGAGGTTGCAGACTCCCGCGATCTCGAGCGCCGCGTGGGTCTTGCGCAGGGATCCCTGGGGAGCGAGCCCGTCGACGTCGTGATCTGGACGACGACCCCCTGGACGCTGCCTGCAAACCAGGCCGTCGCTGTGCGCGACGGCTTCCTGTACGTCCTGGTCGAGGCCGCACACGGGGAAGCCGTGCGCCGTCTGATCGTCGCGGCCGAGCTGCTGCAGGCGTGCCTGCAGCGCTTCGGGATGACCGAGCGCAGAGTCCTCGCGCGAGTGGAGGGGCGCGCGCTCGAGGGCTTGAAGCTCCGCCATCCCTTTCAGGATCGTGCCGTTCCCGTCGTGCTGGGCGAGCACGTCACGCTCGATGCCGGAACCGGCGCCGTACACACGGCACCGGGCCACGGGCACGAGGACTTCGCGGTGGGCCAGCGTTACGGACTGCCGGTTGCAAATCCGGTGGGAAACGATGGCCGCTTTTTGCCCGACACGCCCCTCGTCGCGGGTGCGACCGTCGAGGAGGCCAATGGGCTGCTCATTCAAGCACTGCGCGAGCGCGGCCGGTTACTGCATCACGAGGCCTTCCGCCACAGCTACCCGCATTGCTGGAGACACAAGACGCCGGTGATCTTCCGCGCCACCCCCCAGTGGTTCATCAGCATGGAGCGCCAGGGCCTGCGCGCCCACACCCTGCGGGACATCAAAGGCGTGCAGTGGACACCCGCCTGGGGTGAGCAGCGCATCACCGGCATGATCGAGAATCGACCGGACTGGTGCATCTCGCGCCAGCGCACCTGGGGCGTGCCGATCACACTGTTCGTCCACCAGCACTCGTACGAGCCGCACCCGCGCACGCTCGAGCTCATCGATGCCGTCGCCGCGCGCGTGGAGCGCGAGGGCATCGAGGCGTGGTTCCGGCTCGATCCCACCGAGCTCCTCGGTGCCGAGGCCGGCCAGTATTTGAAGCTCACCGACGTGATGGACGTGTGGGCCGACTCGGGCCTGTCATTCGAGTGCGTGGGCACGCTGCGCCCGGAGCTCGCCGCGCCCGCCGACCTGTATCTCGAGGGCTCGGATCAGCACCGCGGCTGGTTCCACAGCTCGCTCCTCATGTCCGAGGCCCTCTACGAGCGGCCTCCCTATCGAGGCGTGCTCACCCACGGCTTCACGGTCGATGAGGCCGGGCACAAGATGTCCAAATCCCGCGGCAACGTCGTGGCCCCGCAGAAAGTCGTCGGCTCGCTGGGGGCGGATGTGCTGAGGCTGTGGGTCGCGGCGACGGATTACGCGAATGAGCTCTCCGTCTCGGATGCGCTCATGCAGCGCATGGCCGAGTCGTACCGCAAGATCCGTAACACGGTGCGCTTTCTGCTCGGAAACCTGCACGGCTTCGATCCGGAGCGGCACGCGGTGCATCCGGCAGAGATGATCGCGCTGGATGCCTGGGCGCTCGGCCGCGCCCGCGCGCTGCAGTCCGAGATCATCGTGGCCTATCGCGATTACACGTTTCACCTCATCTATCACAAGGTGCACAACTTCTGCATCGTCGATCTGAGCGCCTTCTACCTCGATGTGGTGCGCGACCGGCTGTACACGACTCCCGCTGGAAGTCTCGCACGCCGCTCCGCGCAAACCGCGCTGTATCAGATCGCCGAGAGCATGGTGCGCTGGCTCGCGCCGATCCTGTCCTTCACGGCGGAGGAGATCTGGCGCCATCTTCCGGGTGCGCGCGCCGAATCCGTGTTCCTCACGACCTGGCACGAGCTGCCCGAGGCGGCAACGCACGCTGTCGACTGGCCCGCCCTGATCGGGCTGCGCCGCGACGTGCTGCGCGAGCTCGAGAAGCTGCGCGATGCCGGCCGGATCGGCGCGCCACTCGATGCCGAGGCCGACATCTACTGCGTTCCGGCGGAGTACGCGCGCTTTGCGGCGCTCGGGGACGAGCTGCGCTTCTTTCTCATCACCTCGGCTGCACGCGTGCACAGCGTCTCAGCGGCCCCGCCCGAGGCGGTCGCCGCGACCGATGCGGCGCGCGAGGGCGTTTGGGTCGCGGTCAAGCCCAGCGCGGCGGCCAAATGCGTGCGCTGCTGGCAGCGGCTCCCGGAGGTCGGTCGCGATAGCGATCATCCGGAGCTGTGCGGGCGCTGTATCGTCAACGTTGCAGGCGAGGGCGAGCGCCGGAGGTTTGCGTGAGACGCGGCTGGCCCTGGCTCGGTGTCACGGCGCTGGTCGTTCTACTCGATCAGCTGTCCAAGACATGGATCGTCCGCCATTACAGCTACGGCGAGAGTCTCGCGATGCTTCCGGTGCTCAACATCACTCTGCGGTTCAACACCGGCGCTGCTTTCAGCCTGCTCGCCGACGCCTCCGGATGGCAGCGCTGGCTGTTCGCCGGACTGGCGGTGGCGGTCGGCGCCTCGATCGTGGTGTGGCTTGCGCGGCTCGATGCGCGTGCACAGCCCTGGCTTGCGTTCAGCCTGGCGCTCATCCTCGCCGGGGCGCTCGGCAACCTCATCGATCGGCTGCGCATCGGCCATGTCATTGATTTCGTCGACGTTCACTGGAAGGATGCTCACTTTCCGGCGTTCAACGTCGCCGACTCGGCCATCACCGTCGGAGCCATCCTGATGCTCCTCGATGCTTGGTTCGGGGGGCGGCGCAGGAGCTGACGATGCAGATCTTGCTGGCCAATCCGCGCGGGTTCTGTGCAGGTGTCGACCGGGCGATCGAGATCGTCGAGCGCGCGCTCGAGCTGTTCGGCGCGCCCATCTACGTGCGCCACGAGGTGGTGCACAACCGTTATGTCGTGGACCGGCTCCGCGGTCTGGGCGCGGTGTTCGTCGAGGACCTTGCCGAGGTGCCCGACGGGGCGACCGTCATCTTCTCGGCTCATGGGGTGTCGAGCGCAGTCGAGCGCACCGCTCGCGAGCGCGGGCTGGGCATCTTCGATGCAACTTGTCCGCTGGTCACCAAGGTGCACATGGAGGTGCAACGCTACGCACGCGACGGTCGCGACGTGATTTTGATCGGGCACGCCGGGCATCCCGAGGTCGAGGGAACGCTCGGCCGATTCGATACCTCGTTCGGGGGGCGAATGTACCTCGTTCAAAGCGCCGCGGAGGCCGCCGAGCTCACCGTCCGCGATGCATCGAGCCTGGCCTTCGTCACGCAGACGACGCTCTCGATGGACGACACGGCGGAGATCGTGGAAGTGCTGCGCAAGCGCTTCCGGGGGCTTGCCACCCCGCGCAAGGAGGACATCTGCTATGCGACCCAGAACCGCCAGGATGCGGTGAAGGGGCTCCTCGAGCGCTGCCAGGTGCTGATCGTGGTCGGCTCCAAGACGAGCTCCAATTCCAACCGCCTGCGCGAGCTGGCAGAGCGCAGCGGCGTGCCGGGCTATCTGGTGGATGGGCCCGACGAGCTGCATCGCGAATGGCTCGAGGGCAAGAGCGTGGTGGGGGTGACCGCCGGTGCCTCGGCTCCCGAGCTTCTGGTTCAGCAGGTGGTCGAGCGGCTGCGCTCCTGGGGCGGCGAGACCGCGCAGGAGGTCACGGGACGCGAGGAGCGGGTGATCTTCGCGCTCCCGCGGGAGCTGCGACGGCGGCTGGCTGCAGAGTCCAAGACAGATTGAACTCGCGCCGTTCGGGGCGCGACCGGCTTGTTTGGAAGAGCGGACAAGCTTGGATATAATCAAACGTTATGGAGCAGCTCCCGTTGGTAGCTGACGTAACCGCGCTCTGCGCGCAACGGCTGTCCGACTCCGGCGTTCGACCCACGGCCCAGCGTCTGCAGATTGCGGCGCTCCTGCTCTCGGCGCCGCAGCACCTCTCTGCGGAGCAAATTCTCGCCACCCTGCGCAGCAGCGGCACCCGGGTGTCCAAGGCGACCGTTTACAACACTTTGAACCTGTTCGCCTCGCGCGGCCTCATCCGCCAGCTGTGCGTCGATGGCGCCCGGGCGTGGTTCGATTCGAACGTCGCCGACCACTATCATTTCCACGACCTCGACAGCGGACGCCTGATCGACCTGCCGACACCCGAGGTGCAGTTCAGCCGGCTGCCGCCCCCACCCCCGGGGATGGAGGTCGCAGGCGTGGATCTGGTGATCAAGCTCCGCAGGAAGGCCGGTCCCGACTGAGGGTCCGACCGGCCGGACCCCGCGCCGCGAGCGTTTGCTGTAGAATTCGCGCCCTCGCGCGGGCGCACGAATCGGTGCCGGCTTAGCTCAGTTGGTAGAGCGGCGCATTCGTAATGCGTAGGTCGGGGGTTCGACTCCCTCAGCCGGCAGACCGCCGCCACTCCCACCGCGCGCCCCACCACGCCCTCAACCGACACCGATGACGTGCTCGACCAGAGCCTGAGCGCCGAGCAGTGCCCGTCACGAGCTTTGAAGCTCGTGAGCTTGACACGCCTTGGCGCGGCAATTCGATGTGGTAGGCTCATCCGGCGGATCGAGCGTGTCTCCTTCAGGAGGCCTCAAATGCACCATTCGCGCCTCTGCGCCCTGCTGATCGACTGCAAGACATCCGATGTGGACGAGGCCGCGCGCTTCTGGGGCGCAGCGCTCGGTCGTCCCGTGGATCTCGCACATGCGGCGAGCCGTGGGAACTACCGGATGCTTGCGACCCCGCCCGACGAGCCTATCGTGGAGATCCAGAGCGTGACGCACGAGAGTCGGGTGCACATCGATATCGAGACCGATGACATCCCTGCCGAGGTGAGGCGCCTGGTGGGGCTCGGCGCAAAAGTCGTGGATCGCCTGCCGCGGTGGATCGTCATGCAGGCACCGACCGGCCAGCGCTTCTGTGTCGTGCGGGTGCAGCGTCCCGGTTTCCCGAAGAATGCCACCGCCTGGGATTGAACGACGCCCGTGAGCGCCGATCGATTGAGCTTCACCGGAGGGCTCGTGGTCCGAGACGCGAGCGAAGCGGACGTGGCAGCGATCCGGGACATCTACGCGCATCACGTACTCCACGGGCTTGCAACCTTCGAGGAGATACCACCGTCGGTCGAGGAGATGGCTCGGCGCCGCTCGGCGGTACTCGCGCTCGGTTTGCCGTATCTGGCAGCCGAGGAGCAGGGCCAGGTCGTCGGATACGCGTATGCAACCTCCTATCGGTCTCGTCCAGCGTACCGCTACACGATCGAGGACTCCGTGTACGTCGCGCACGGCCTGGGCCGGCGCGGGATCGGAGGTGCCCTGCTTGACACGCTGATCGGCCGCTGCGAGCGAGGCCCCTGGAGACAGATGCTCGCGGTGATCGGGGACAGCGCCAATCAGGCATCCATCGCCGTGCATCGGCGGATGGGCTTCGAGCTGACCGGCACGGTCCGCGCCGCCGGCTTCAAGCTGGGTCGGTGGGTCGACACGGTCCTGATGCAGCGAGCGCTCGGGAGCGGTGATCGGACACCGCCCCAGGACTAGCGACGAGCCTCGAGGCCGCCGAGCTGGCGACAGATGGCAAGCCGCAAGCGCGAGGAGCTCGCCGCGACGAGCGAGGTCCGGGCCAGGACGGCGTCGGTCTTGCCATGGAGGTCTCCGATGGAGCCACCCGCCTCGAGCACGCAGGACACCAGCGAGCCCAGGTCCCACGGCTTGATGCTGAAGTCGATTCCACCGTCGAGCACGCCGCGGCAGATCAAGGCGTATTGAACGCAATCGCCCACCAGCCTCAGGCGGCCGACGCTGCGCGCGAGATTCGCGAGCCGCCAGGGACCCGGCCGGCGTGCCAGGTCGCTCTGCACGATGCTCGTGAAGCCGATCTGTGCGGCGGACAGAGCGCGGGGCGCAGCAACGCTCACTCGGCGTGGCCGGCGCTCGCCATCACGTTTGAGCCAGCAACCAAAGCCGCGTGCGGCGTAGGTCGTCTCCCTCATCGCCGGAAGGCGGATGAACCCCAGCACCGGCTCAGCGTCGATCGCAAGCGCGACGAGTGTTCCGAACAGGGGTATGCCCAGGACGTACGAGGCGGTGCCATCGATTGGATCGAGAAGCCAGCTGCGGCCCGTACGTGCGAGCTCTCCGCCGTATTCCTCACCCAGCACCGCATCGCGGGGCCACGCCTTCGCCAGGCGGCGCCGCAGCGCCTGCTCCGCCGCTCGATCCGCCTGGGTCACCTCGCTGCCATCGGACTTGTGACTCACCTTCAGCGCGTGCCAGTGTCGGAGGATGATGGCGTCGGACTCGCGCAGCGCGTCGAACACGCGCGGGAGCGCAGCGCGCAGCTCTCTCGGCGTCAGGCGGGGTTTCAACTCGCGGCTACTTGGAGCTGAGGAGCGTCAAGGCCTGGAAGCTCGGAGGGCCATCCAGCATGCCACGCAGGCTCGCCATGAGATTGCGCGCGTCCCGGCCGTGCGTTGCGACCGCCGCTGGATCGCGATAGCGCTCGACGATGACATAAGTTTGAGGCTGAGTCGTGCGGTACAGGTCGTAGGAGAGATTGTCGGGCTCGTTGGCGCGGACTTTCATCTCCATGTCGCGGAAGACTGCCTCGAAGGCTGCGTTCTGCCCAGGCTTGACCTTGAATTGCACGACGAACGCGGTGGCATCTGGCGGGAATCGCCCCGGCCTTGCCGCTGCCGGGCCAGCGCTCGATCCGGCCCCAGCCCCCGGGGCCTGCGCATTCGCGGACACCCCTGCAAGCATCAGTGCCGCGGTCAAAGCGATCATTCGAATGCGCATGCGAAATACTCCCCTCTTTATTGCTTTGCCCTCACCAGCATCCCTGCTCGCATGTCTTGAAGTCAAGCCATGGCCGCATCGCTATTGCGCGCGCCTTCGAGTGGCGCGGGTGAGCGCCGCCATGATCCCCGTGCGGGTGACATTGCGCTCCAGCAGCATCTCCTCGATGCTCTGAGCGGGTTGCGGCTGGCAGCAGTAATACCCCTGCCACTGGTCGCACTCCAGGGAGCGAATGAACTCGAGCTGCTCGGCGCTCTCCACGCCCTCGGCGACCACCTGCAGCCCTACGCTGTGCGCGAGGGAGATGATGGCACGGACGATGAGCTCATCGGTGCGGCTGCTGGTGATGTCGCGGACGAAGCTGCGATCGATCTTGAGCTTGTCGATCGGCAGGCGCCTCAAGTAGCTGAGGCTGGAATACCCCGTTCCGAAGTCATCGATCGCGATGCTGATCCCCATGCTGCGCAGCTGCCTGAGCAGCGCCACCGACTCCTCGAGGTTGGTCATGAGGGTGCTCTCGGTGAGCTCGATCTCGAGCGCGCTGGCCTCGAGATGGGCTGCATCGAGCGCCGCTTGAATCACCTGCAGGATGTTCTCGTGGCGGAACTCCGCGGCCGAGAGGTTGGCTGCGACGCGCAGCTGCACGCCGGTATTGACCTGCCACAGCCGCATCTGCCGGCACACCTCGCGCAACACCCACTCATCCAGCGCGACGACCAGGCCGGTCTCCTCGGCGAGCGGGATGAACGAGCTCGGAGTGATGAGTCCCTTCGTGGGGTGACGCCAGCGCACCAGGCCCTCGACCGCGAGTATCCGTCCGGTCCTGCTGGAGAGCTGCGGCTGGTAGTGCACTTCGAACTCACCGGCTGCCAGCGCGCGACGCAGATCGTTCTCGAGCGACAGCCGCTCCTGCATCGAGTCGGACATTCCAGGCTTGAAGAACGAGACCTCACAGCCGCCGCGTTGCTTGACGCCCCGCATCGCCGCCTCGGCGTGTGCGAGCAGATCGTCCGCTCGACGCGCATCGTCGGGCCAGATGCTCACCCCGATGCTCGGGCGCACGCGGATCTCCTCACCGTTGATGTAGATCGGACGCTCCAGAGCGGCGAGGATGGCCGTCGTGACCACCTGTGCCTCGAGCCGCGCGGCGACGTGGTCGATGAGCACCGCGAACTCATCTCCTCCGACTCGCGCGAGGGTGTGCTCATTGGATACGGCAGACTCGAGGCGCTGAGCGATCTCGGCCAGCAACCAGTCCCCCACACCGTGGCCCAGGGAGTGATTGACGGCACTGAAGCGGTCCAGGTCGAGCACCGCGATCGCAATCGTGCGCCCTGGTCGCTGAGAATTGCCGAGCGCCTTGGCCAGGCGCTCCTTGAGCAGGTGGCGGTTGGGCAGGCCCGTCAGCGTATCGTGGGTTGCAACGTGCTGCAGTCGAGCATTGAGCTCCTGAAGCTCCCGCGTATTGCGCCGGGTGTACTCACCAAGCTTGCCGCGGTAGAAGGCGACCACTTGCGTGACGGCCAGGATACCGCACGCTCCTGCAGCCACCGTGAGCGCCACCAGCCGGCCCGTGAGCGGGCTTGCGCCGCAGCACGCAGGTGCAATGGCGAGCGGCTCGAAGAACCCCCAGGCACCGCTGCCGAGAATCCCGGCAGCCATCAGCAGGGCCGCCGCGAGGCGGATGAAACGTCCATGCGAGCTGGCCGCCGGGGTTTTGCGCAGGAGCGCCGCGAGGCCCACCGTGAATCCGGCGAACACGAGGGTCACGAACCCGCACGTGTACAGCCACGCCGCGGAGGGGTCGGTGCGCGTGAGCAGGACGTCCGAGGTTGTCCAGCGGATGGCGAACAGTCCGGCGGCGAGACTGAAGCCGCTGCCCACCGTTGCGGCGCCATCCGGAGGACGGAACGCGACGAAGATCAATGCGCAGGCATGGCTGAAGAGGGCAATGGCGAATGCGCTGACGAGGCTGATCCCGCCGATGTCGACCCACGGCCGCAATCCCCACGCAAGCGCCTCGATGCTGAGCGCTGCGCACCAGGATGTACTCAGGATGAGTGCGCTCAGAGCCACCAAGCAGCTCGTGCGGCGCGCGTGGGCCGCCGCAAGCTCGCTTGCAACCGTCAGCGTGACGAACGACGCAAGAGTGGCTACCAGCGCAGCCAGGATGAGGATGTACGGATCTGCCGGCGGTGAGGCCATATGTGAACCCAGGGCCCTCCCAAGAGTCGGGGCGCACCCTAGCGGGCAAGACGCCCTTGCGGCATCGGGAAGATTGGGTACGCGGGGCCGGAAGATCTTGTAGGCGAATCAAGGCTCGATGATCTTGTTCCGCACGGCAAAGCGAACCAGCTCGGCGAGCGAGCTGAACCCGGTCTTGCGCATGATGTTGCTGCGATGCGTCTCGGCGGTCTTGACGCTGATCCCGAGCGTGCGCGCCACCTCCTTGTTGCTCTTGCCCTCGGCGAGGAGCTGCACGATCTCCTGCTCGCGGGCCGAAAGGATCGAGGCGTCCGAGGGCGCGGGCGCGGTGCTGCGCAGGTAACCCTCGAGCACGGCGCGCGCAACCTTGGATGTGAAGAAGGGCGTGCCATCGAGCAAGGACTGCAGCGCCGTGACGAGCACGCGTCCGGCGTCGGATTTCAGGACATAGCCCAGCGCGCCGGCCGCGAGCACTTCCCGGACGAGCTGCTCCGACTCGTGCGCGGTGAGGATGAGGATGCGCGCACCCGGATCGGACTCCAGAATTCTGCGCGTGGCTGCAAGCCCGTTGAGCTCGGGCATCGAGAGATCGAGCACGATGAGATTGGGCTTCAGGCTCTGCGCGAGAGCCACGGCTTGCTGACCGTTGGCGGCCTCCGCTGCGACCTGCCAACCCGGTATCTGACTCAACTCTGCGGCGAGTCCGCGCCGCATGAGCTCGTGATCATCCGCGATGAGAATCCGCACCGGCTTCATAGCGGTCCTCGGCACGTTGCGCACGATATTCGGCCGTTGCCCGGAAGATGACCGTCCGTACCAGCGTCCCGGCAGTGGTCGATTCGAACGAGAACATCCCGCCCAGCTGGCGGATGCGCTCCCGCATGCCTGCGAGTCCGACACCGAGGGGCAGCCGCGCGGAGTCGGCGGCGGGTGGCGCGCCCGAGCCCCGCCCCCCATCTGCGATCTCGAGCACGACCTGCTGCGCATGCACGCGCAGTCGTATCTCGGCCCATGGGCTCGCGGAGTGACGATGCACGTTGGTGAGGGCCTCTTGCGCCACGCGGAACAGAGCGAGCTCGACCTCCGGAGGCAGCCGCTCCATCTGGGCCGGCAGATCGAGCCGCACCTCGATCGGGCTGCGGGCGCGCAATCCATCGGCAAGCCAGCGCAGCGCACTCACGAGCCCGAGCTCATCGAGCAACGGTGGATGAAGCAGATACGAGGCGGTCCTGATCTCAGCCGAGCAATGTTGCGCCGTGCGGGCGCACATCTCGAGCGTGGCGCGCGCCTCGGGCGAGAGTCCCTGCGAGTGGTGCAGGAGCTGCGCGAGCGCGAGCTCGAGCGCCGCGAGCGACTGGCCGGTCGAGTCGTGAAGATCGCGACCGATGCGCCGTCGCTCCTCGTCCTGCAGCCGCATCAGCTCGGCCGACAGGAACCGCAGATCCTGCTCCGCGCGCTTGCGGGCGGTCACGTCGTGCACCACCGCAAGGGCGAGCGTCGTGTCGCCGGCGCCAAGAGCAGAGAGGCTGACTTCGGCAGGGAAGCTCGCACCGGAGTCCGCGCGCTTGTGGACCCACTCGAAAGTCATGCCGCCCTCGCGCAGTGCAGTTGCGATGCGCTCGCGGGCGAGCTCCCGAGAGGGTTCCCCGCCGGGCTGATGCTCCGGGGACAGCTCCCAGGGAGCAAGTCCGATCGCCGCCCGCTGGTCCGGCAGGCCGAACATGGAGGTGACCGTCCGATTGGCATCGACGAAGCGGTCACCCTCCAGCAGGAACACGGCAAACTGCGCGCTGTTGTACAGGGCGCGGTAGTCGCGCTCGCGATTGCGCAATGCGCGCATGTAGTGGCTGAGAAATGCAGTCGTGATCAGGACGAAGGCACCAAACGCAGTCGCGGTCGCAATGCTGATCCGCCGCCGCTCCTGCCACCCCGCGAACATGAGGTCCCTGGCCTGGCCCGTGACCACATAGAGCGGGTAACCGCTCACGAGGTCGTACGCATAGATCATGTCTCTGCGCAGATACTGCCCGTAGCCCTCCGCGATTCCGCGTGGCCCATTCGCGATGGAGCGCCGGAACAGGGCGTTCTCACGCATGCTCTGCCCGGTCACTGCAGCCAGGGGTGCCAGCGTGGAGGCCGCCCTGAGCACGGTGCCGTCGGCCGCGATCAAGCCCACGAGGCCGACCTCGCCGCCAAACTGCTGGAAGAGCTGGTCGAAGCCCTCGAAGCTGAACAGCGCGCCCGCCCAGATGACCGAGTCACGGCCACGCGCCGCGCGACGGGCGATTGGAATGACGAGCCGGTGAGGATCCTCGGGATCGGTCATCGGCGCGCCGACCCATGTCCTGCCCGCAGGCGGCACGCGTGTCGCGGTGAGCCATGCGGGCGTGGATGTCACGTCGATGACACGGCTGCGACCCGCGAGCGCGAAATGCGTGCCGTCGGTCAGGAACAGCGCCCTGACGTAGTCGCCCCCTTTGAGGTGGTCCTGAAGCATCGCAGCGACGCGGGAACGCAGGCGCGTATCGGGACTCGCCATCGCGGGAGCCTCGTCTGCAGCGGCGACCGCAGCGCCGACGCCGTCGTTCAACATTGCGACGGTGGCACTTTGCAGGGCGGCGGTCACGCTGCGAAGGCGTGCCTGGCCGGACTGAAGCGTGCGCTCGTAGTCGGAGCCGATCCACAGCGCGGCATATGCCCCGCCAATGGTCACCGCCAGAACGGCATAGACGAGCACGGCCCAATTGAAGGTCGATAAGAGGCCTGGACGCGCGAGGCCGCGGGCGGCTGGCACCGCATGCTCGGAGGATTCATCGAGCGGCACGTGACCCCCGGGTGGCCGCCACCCCTGTGTCCGCTACCCGGACGATACTCTTTCGACACGGGAGCTGGAACCGTGCGAGCGGGGCCGATGTTGACGCTCGATTGAGCCCGGGCTACCGCTACCGGGGCGACCGAGGTCCTTCGGTCGGTCAGCGGACGGTGTAGTTGCGTCCCTCGAGGCAAGCTGCCTCGGCGCGCAAGTACGCGTCGTGCTGCATCAGCGCATTTGGTGGCGCCGCAGCGGCCGTGGATCCGGGCGGCGGGGCGCCAGCGGGGCCTCCCCGAGCCCCGGATGCCCCTGGAGAAGCCTGCGCACCTGTTTGGCCGCTGGCCCAGCGACTGCACTCATCCTTGTCTCGCGCCTGCTGCGCCGGCGACTGACCGGCCCGTGGGTACGCAAAGAGCTCGGAGTTCATCGGGGCTTGTTCTGCGCTCGGCGCGCTCGTGTCGGGATGGAAGCCCTGAGGCGGATTGACCTGCTGGTACTCCCCAGCATCGCCATCCCACACGTAGTAGCTATTGCCGTAGTAGTAGTACGGGTAGCCATCCCACCAGTATAGGTTGTAATACCAGGGCAGCCAGGCTGCGTAGACCCCGACGCCCCACCAGCCGGGGCCCCACCAGCCCCATCCGCCGCCCCAATAGCCTCGGCCCCAGCCGCCGTAGTAGCCGCCGTGCCAGCCGCCAGGCCCGCCCCGGTAGCCGTAGTGGCCGCCGTAGCCGCCGAAGTGCCCGCCACCGAAACCGCCGCCAAAGTGGCCACCGCCGCCGTAATGTGCGCCGCCTCCGTGACCGCCCCCCCCGTGACCCTGGGCGTGGGCCAGCCCTACGCCCCCCGCAAAGACACCTGCCGCGACGAGCACCAGGGCCAGGCGCAGCTGCCGAAGCAATCGTGGGGTACGCATATGAGACTCCTCGGGGGGGCTCTCCCATAGATTCGACACTGCCGCGCTTGCAGGAGTTTCGCAATGCCGCAGCGCACGGCCGCGCATAAAGTACAACGCTCGACTTATGTCAAGGTTGACGGGCTGGCTCATGCATCCCGCCCGGCGGCCACGTCGCGGGCAGGCCAAGCCTGTGGCGTAGCGTCCCGCGAAAATCGCTACTAAAGCATCGCGAGTGCCGCTTTGGCGGCTGCCTCGTCCTGCGCTGGCGCCCCACCGCTGCACCCCACCGCGCCGATCACTCGGCCATCACGCACGATCGGCACTGCACCCTGTGCCGGCACCATCCGGCCCTGCAGGGAGGCGTTCACGCTTGCGAAAAACGGCGAGGCGGCCATCGGGCCCAGGTCGCTGGGGCGCCCGAAGAGCGCCGCGACCAGCGCCTTGCCCTGTGCCAGGGAGACGGTGAGAAAGCCGGCATCGTCCATGCGCACCAGCGCGACGGCATCGCCATGCACATCCACCACCGCGCAGCTCAAGGAGATGCCCGCTTGCGTTGCGCTGGCGACTGCCGCATCGAGTGCCTTCAGGGCCGCGGACAATGGGGGCCGCGGCACCGTCGCCGATCGCGCCGGCGGTGCTGCGCTTCGCGCGGCGGGCGTGCGCTCCGCTTGTCGCGCGAGCACGTGCCACGTCGCAAGCAGACACACGGTGATTGCGCCGCATCCCAGAGCGATCTTCGTGAGCCTCGGCATCTTTCTGCTCCGATTCGACAAACGCGCGCAGCGGATGGTAAACAATCCTCATGAGCGATGTCTTGTGGCGACCGCACCCGCAGCAAGTCGCCGAGGCGAATATCACGCGCTTCGCACGCGGTGTCAGCACCGTACGAGGCGAGAGGCTCCGTGATTACGACGAGCTCTACGCCTGGTCCGTCGAGCAGCCCGAGGAGTTCTGGCCGGAGCTCGCGCGCTTTGCCGGCGTGCGTGCCCGATGGGCCGGCCCGGTGCTCGAGCATCCCACGCGCATGCCCGGCGCACGGTTCTTTCCCGAGGCGCAGCTCAACTTCGCGGAGAACCTGCTGCGCCACTCACACGAGCAGCCGGCCATCATCTTCTGCAACGAGCGCGGCGCGCGCCGCGAGCTCTCGTTCCTCCGGTTGCGCGAGGAGGTCGCGCGCATCGCCGCCGGACTCGAAAGGGCAGGTGTCGGCGCCGGAGATCGAGTAGCGGGGTACCTGCCGAATCTGCCGGAGACCCTCATCGCAATGCTTGCGGCCACGAGCCGCGGTGCTGTTTGGACCTCGTGCTCGCCCGACTTCGGTGTGCGCGGCGTGCTCGATCGATTCGGGCAGATCGCTCCGAAGGTCCTGTTCACCGCGGACGGCTACTTCTACGCCGGGAAAGTGCTCGACTCGCTCACGCCGCTCGAGGAGGTGCTCGGGAAGCTGCCGAGCGTGGAGCGCGTGGTCGTGGTCCCGTACGTGAGCGATGCGCCGCGACTGGAGCGGCTCGGCTCCCCAGGGCGGGTTGTCCGCTGGGAGGCCTTCGGCCGGCGCGACCACCCCTTGCAGTTCACGCAGCTGCCCTTCAACCATCCCGTATACATCCTCTACTCCTCCGGTACGACGGGTGTCCCCAAGTGCATCGTGCACGGTGCCGGTGGCACCCTGCTCCAGCATCAGAAAGAGCACCTGCTGCACACGGACGTGCGGCGAGGCGATCGCATCTTCTACTTCACGACCTGCGGATGGATGATGTGGAACTGGCTGGCGAGCGGCCTTGCCTCGGGTGCGACCCTGGTCCTCTACGATGGCAGCCCGTTCCATCCCGATCCGGGCGTGCTGTGGCGAGTGGCCGAGCGCGAGCGCGTGAGCATCTTCGGCACGAGCGCCAAGTATCTTTCGTCGCTCGAGAAGAGCGGGTACGTGCCCGCAAGCACGGTGCAGCTCGGCTCGTTGTGCACGCTGCTCTCCACCGGCTCGCCGCTGCTGCCGGATGGTTTCGACTTCGTGTACCGCGCGGTGAAGCCCGACCTGCTGCTCGCATCCATCTCCGGCGGAACCGATATCGTCTCCTGTTTCGCGCTCGGCTGCCCGGTGCGGCCGGTGCATCGCGGTGAGCTGCAATGCCGTGGCCTCGGGATGCGCGTGGAGGTGTTCGACGAGGAGGGCCACTCGGTGCGGGGGCAGCGTGGGGAGCTCGTGTGCACGGCCCCGTTTCCTTCCATGCCGGTCGGCTTCTGGAACGATCCGGACGGCAGCCGCTACGCGGCAGCCTATTTCGAGCGCTTCCCCGGTGTGTGGCACCACGGGGACTACGCCGAGATTACTGCGCACGACGGCCTGATCATTCACGGACGCTCGGACGCCGTGCTGAACCCCGGCGGCGTGCGTATCGGCACGGGGGAGATCTATTCAGCGGTGGAGGGCCTGCCGGAGATCGCGGAGGCGCTCGCCGTCGGACAGGATTGGGAGGGCGATGTGCGGGTGGTGCTGTTCGTTCGTTTGCAAGACGGAGTCACGCTCGATGAGCGCCTGCAAAAGAAGATTCGCGACACGATCCGCGCGCAAACGACCCCGCGACACGTGCCGGCGCGGATCGTCGCGGTGGCCGACCTGCCGCGCACTCGATCCGGCAAGCTGACGGAGCTCGCCGTGCGCAACGTGATCCACGGAAGGGCGGTCAAGAACCTCGAGGCGCTCGCGAATCCAGAGTCGCTGGCGCAGTTCCAGGATTTGCCCGAGCTGCGCACCTAGGCGCGGGCGCCCGGGGCGAGAGTCTCGAACACCGTCGTGCGGCGCATGTCGCGCCGATACTTCGTGTCCTCGAAGCGCGTCGCCCGATGCATCGTGCAGCGATTGTCCCAGATGACGAGGTCTCCCGGCCCGCTCCACTCGAGCGTGTAGCAGAACTGCGGCTGAGTTGCGAATTCGATCAACTCGCGAAGCAGCTGCCGGCCCTCCTCGATCGGCCAGCCGACGATGTGCGAAGCGTGCGATGCCAGATACAGCGTCTTGCGGCCCGAGCCCGGGTGGACCTGCACGAGCGGGTGCTGTGCGGGGGGCTTGGCTCTGCGCTCAGCCTCGGTGGGCTCGGGATAGCCGGCGAGCTGACGCGAGTGCCACAGCCAGTGCTCTGCGACCAGACCATCGATGCGGCTCTTGGTCGCCTGTGGAAGCGCGTCGTACGCCGCGCGCATATCGGCGAATTGCGTGTCACCGCCCACCGGTGGCGTCTCGTGCGCGAGCAGCAGCGAATAGGAGGAGCGATGCGAATTGAACGAGGAGTCGGTGTGCCACAGGGCATTGCCCCGGTTGTAAACCCGCCGACGCTCGTCGATCAGGATGTTGCCGCTCGCATCGAGATTGCCGGCATCGAAAAGCTCGGGGTGTTTGAACCGCAGGATATGCGAACCAAAAAGGCGCGGCGCGAGCTCGAGCTCGCCGAGCAGCCGGCTGAACGCGATGTGGCGCTCATCATCGAGGCCTGTGGCGCGGCAGACGCAGACCGCGTGGCGATCCATGGCCGCGACCACCTCGCTCAAGGTCAAGGAATCGATCGGACGCGAGAAGTCGATGCCCGAGATCTCGGCCGCGAACAGCGGATGCAGCGGCTTCACGGTGCGCTGTGACCCGGTGGAATAACAGCTTAAATCCATGCTCTGCGCGGCCGGCCCCGATCTGGAGCGAGCCGCTTCGGTTTATTCTATCCAATCAAGATGTGACGATGAGGATGAAAGACATGAGGGGATCGCTGCGAGCGCTGGCGGTCATGCTGGCGGCCGGTGTGCTCTCGAGCGCCTGGGGTGCCGCGCCTACCGGGCCGCAGGGGGGCGATTGGGCCTCCATCGCACAGCTGCCGAACTGGCAGGGCATCTGGCAGCTCGACTGGGAGCACAACCCGCGGCTGCTCGGCATGGCCTCCACACCCGCCTTGACACCGCCCGCGCAGGCGAAGCTGGTCGCGTATCGCCAGGCGCAGAAGAAAGGCGAGGACCTCCAGCCGGAGTCGGCGAACTGTCTGCCGCCCGGCATGCCGCAGATCATGACGCAGCCCTATCCGATCGAGTTCCTGTTCAATCCCGGCAAGGTCGTGATCGTGATCGAGGCTTACAGTCAGGTTCGCCACATCTACACCGACGGCGAGCGGCATCCGTCAGACCCGGATCTCACGTTCCAGGGCAACTCCGTCGGGCACTGGGAGGGTGGCACGCTCGTCGTCGATACCGTCGGGTTCGATCCCGGCACGCAGATTGCCCCAGGCATCGGCCACAGCGACCAGATGCACATCATCGAGCGTATCCACAAGACTGATGCGGATCACATGCAGATCGAGCGCACGATCATCGACCCGAAGGTGCTCGCCAGGCCCTGGACGGTGGTGCTGCCCTACGTACGCGTGAAGGACCACATCCGCGAGTACATCTGCGAGCAGAACAACCGCGACAGCGCCGATTCCGAGGGTCGACCGGGGGAGCGGATCGATCACTAGCGCATGCCGTTCCTTACTCAACAGGAGCTCGACTCGATGATCAAC
>DATKPP010000032.1:0-24966 GCA_035524075.1 Steroidobacteraceae bacterium
CAGATAGTAGAGCGTGGGATAGCCGATCCAGTCGAGCTCGAGCGGGATGCCATCCTGCATGAGCAGGATGTACTCGCTCTCCTGAGGATTTCCGAGCCCTCGGTAGGAGAGGTTGAGCTCCGTGGGGTTCTGCTGCTCGGCGATGACGATGCCGGGCAGCTCATCGAAAACCTCGCGCTGGTTGTTGTCGATGATGGTCGGGATATCGTTCAGCTCGACGACGCTGGTCTTCTTCGTGACCGTGATCGTCGGGCCGTTCACCTCGGGGAGGGAGTGTGCGTAGCGCGTTGCGGAGTTGTACCGGCTCGCCTGGATGACCACGCGCGGGCAATTGGCGCCCTTGCAGGGAGCCTGCGGCGCCGCGCTCGGCGGCGGCTTGGCACTGCCGCTCTCGGTGGTGTCCTGAGCGCTCCAGGCGGTACCGGAACACGTCATCAGCAAAATCGAGAGCACGCAGCGGAAGTGCGCCCCCCGGAGGTTATCGGTATTCACTGCGAGACGATTCTAAGGCACGAGCGGTGGCTCGTGCGCGGCCTTGAGCTCGGCATTGAGCCTCGCCAGATCTCGATCCTTCAGGCGTTGCCACTCTGCAAGCGTCGAGTCCAGCATGCCCGCAAGCGTTGCGTAGGAGGCCCGGGCATCCGGGCTCGGATCCGCGTCCGCACCGTCGACAGCCCCTTCGAGCTTGTCGAGAGCGGCCGATAGAGCCTGCAGGCTGTCCGTCCGCTGTGTCACGGGAAGCGCCACGTTCTCGGGAAATGCATCCAGCTGCACGCCCGAAAGATCGCGCGCGTGGGCCGCAAAGGAGGCAAGCCGCGCGTGCAAAGCCCCGGGCCGTGCGAGCCGGGATCTCAGAGCTTCGAGAAGATGGGTCGCCTGCGTTCGTGCAGCTGATGCCCGCATCGAGGCCTGCGCGACCTGCCGAGCGAGCACGAACTGCCGCTCGAGTGCAGCCTCCGAAACGTGTGTGCGAGGATCGGGCTCCACACGCAACGGCTGGCGATACGTGCGCCCACCGGCGCCGAGCTCGACGCTGTACGTCCCCGGGGCTGCCCAGACACCGCCCCGTGCCTCACCCCCGGACGCGGTGTCGGGTCCGGCATAGCGCAGGTTCCAGACGAGGCGGTGCATCCCGGGCAGCTTGGATACGCTCACCGCAGGTGCAACCCACTCGGGCGCAAACTCCAGTTTCGACGGATCGGGAGGCTTGACTGGATCGGCGCTGCTGAAGCGGCGAACCACCTGATCCTGCGAATCGAGGATCGTCACCGTCACGGCACCGTCGAGGTTGGCCGGCAGCAAGTAGTCGATGATCGCACCGTCGGGAGGGTTCGCGGCCAACGGCTCGTCCTTGGGCATCGGAGTGCCCCTGAACCCGCCCGCGCGCACGCGGATTGCCGTGGCGGGTTTGAACAGCCTGACCTCGCCGCTCTGCACGGAGGTCATCTGCCGCAGTGACGAGATGTCATCCATGATCCAGAAGCCGCGCCCGTGCGTGGCAATCACGAGGTCGTCGCCGTGGACGTCAATGTCGCGCACCGAGGTCATCGGCAAGTTCTGCTGCAGCGGTTGCCAGTGCGCCCCGTCATCGAACGACACGAACATGCCGCGCTCGGTGCCAGCATAGAGCAGCCCCCGGGTGACCGGATCCTCCCGCACGACATTCACGAAGCTGTCGCGTGGGATGCCCGAGTCGATCCGGGCCCAGTCCTTCCCGCCGTCCTGGGTGCGATACAGATACGGAGCATCATCCTCCAGTCGATGCCGATCGATCGCGAGATACGCCACGTCGCGGTCGAAGTGCGACGGCTCGATGCCGCCTACCTTCGACCACGCCGTGAGCGGCGGGGGGGTGATGTTGCGCCAGTGCGCGCCCTGATCGTCGGTGCGCCACACGAGCCCATCGTCGGTCCCGACCCACAGCTCCCCCGCGGCGAGCGGCGAGGGCGCGATCGTGTAGATCACACCGCGGCGTTGGGTGAGGTGATCGTCGTCGGCCGCGGTCGCGGCATCGAGGTTCGCCGGGATCCCGGGATCGGGGCGCGTGAGGTCTGGACTGATCGGCGTCCAGTGCTCACCGCCGTCGCTCGTGCTGAACAGCTGCTGATTGGCGAAGTACAGCACTCTGGGGCCGCTGCGGGAGAATGCGAGCGGCAGGGTCCACGCGCTGCGGTAGTGAGCCGCCGGATACGCCAGCGTCGGATCCACGTTGCGCGTCTGGCCGCTGCGCAGGTCGAGCTTGTCCACCGTACCGCCGTACACGATGCCGGGGTCGTCCGGATCGGGCGCGATCATCCCGTTCTCGCCGCCCGCGGTGACCTCGTGGAACTGCTGCATCGTGATGCCGTCCACGCTGTCGGTGCGGCTGGGAAGCGCCACGGCGCCCGAGTCCTGCTGCGCCCCGTAGACCCAGTAGGGAAATCGATTGTCGGTGCTGACGTGATAGATCTGGGCGGTCGGCTGGTTGAACCAGCTGCTCCAGCTCTTGCCGCCATCGAGAGTGATCAGCGTCCCCTGATCCACGCCGAGGATCTGGCGGTCCGAGTTCGTCGGGTCGATCCACATCGCGTGAAAGTCATCGCCCGTGGGATCGCCCTTCAGCGCGATGAAGTGCTCTCCGCCATCGTCGGAGCGAAGCACGATCGTGTCCATGACGTACACGCGATCGGCGTTCTTGGGATCCACCGTCAGGCTGCAGAAGTACCAGCACCGCTTCCAGATCCGGGCGTCATCGGAGACATGACTCCAGTGCGCGCCACCGTCATCGGAACGATAAAGCCCCGCGTCCTGGCGCGGACCATCGGTGAGCGCATACAGCCGCTCCGGCCGGCTCGATGCCGTGGCGAGCCCGATGTGACCCGGATGGCGAGGAAACCCGTTGCCCTCGACCCGGGCCCAGCTGTCGCCTCCGTCGTGCGAAATGTAGAGTCCACTGCCCGGTCCATTGGAGGGCGGATACACGCTCCAGGGCGGACGCCGCGTCTGCCACAGCGAGGCATAGATGGTTTCGGGCGCACCAGGCTCGAAGGCGAGGTCGATCGCACCGGTGTTGTCGTCCTTGAACAGGACCTTTTGCCAGTGCTGCCCACCGTCGCGCGATCGGAAGACGCCGCGCTCGGCGTTCGGCCCGTAAGCGTGACCCAGCGCGGCGACGAACACGACCGCCGGATTGCGTGGATCCACCAGGATGCGCCCGATCTGCCGCGTGTCCGCAAGGCCCACATATGTCCAGTGGCCACCGGCGTCGGAGGACTTGTACACGCCCTTGCCGTGCGCGATGTCCGAGCGCATGTCCGCCTCGCCCGTGCCGACGTAGATTGTCCGCGGGTCCGATG
This sequence comes from Steroidobacteraceae bacterium, assembly GCA_035524075.1. Classification (GTDB taxonomy): domain Bacteria; phylum Pseudomonadota; class Gammaproteobacteria; order Steroidobacterales; family Steroidobacteraceae; genus JASHUC01. The sequence continues at coordinate 3,336 of DATKPP010000032.1, forward strand.
GGGCAATAGCCAGCGCGCCGATCGACCCCTCAGGCTCACCGTCGAAGATCGGCCGCCATGTGCGCCCGGCATCCTCGGTGGTCCACACTCCTCCGTCCACCGCTCCGAAATAGAAGTGACGGCTATCCCCGGGGACCCCCGTCACCGCCAGCACCCGCCCCCCGCGGAAGGGGCCGATCAGCCGCCACTGAAGCGACTGGTAAAGGGAGGGATCGACCGGAGCCTCGACCGCCCGGGCGCTCAGCGCGCCGACCGCAGCCGAAAGGAGTGCCACGAATCCAGAAAGGAGCACCGCAGGGCCACGCCTTAGCACAGATCATCCCTATTTCAGGCGTTGGACGCCGTCGAGCTCCGCGACACCGGAGCCTATGGGCTCTTGAAGAATCGCAGATAGAAAGCCCCGAACACCAAGACGATCCCGATGTTCACGATGAGCCGTTCCCAAAATCTATTCCTGAAGAACATGACATCCACCGCAACCACGACGACGACCAAGGCCGCAACGTAGAGCACGATGGACGCGTTCCTTGCAATCACGCTCCGCTTCTCGCGATGCCGGGAGCCGTATGATGCCACCCTGGCCACTCCCTCGAAAGTGCACCCCGGCGCGATCGCACGGGTCATCACCTTCGAGCCAGAAAGCCGCGGATCTGGCGCACGGCGTACTCGACCTTCAGCTCGAAGAGTCGCTGCCCGAGCCGCGGATCCGAGCGGCGCGCATCGCCGATGATGCCGTTCAACGGTCCCCGCGGGCCCAGTTGCGGGTGACCGCTCACGATGGGGGAGCCCACGGCGCCTTCGATGAGGTCCCGGCGCACCCAGGTATGGTCCTTGTCCAGATACAGCATGAGCGAGGTGTCGGGAATGCCGCCGTGCATGCTGGGCGGAAAGCCGCGGGCAGCGAGATATCGGTCGAAGGCCTCATTGGCCTTGTAGACCTCGTCGCAGTAGTAGACGTGGATGTTACGAGCGGCGTACTTGGCATCCAACGCCTTTGCCACGCTCTCGTATATCCGAGGCTGGCCGCCCCCGTGGTCTCCCATGAGGATGATGTTCCTGAAGCCGTTCACGATCGACTGTTCAGCGAGGCGCGTGAGCAGCGCTTCGAGAAGATCATCGGTGATGCCGATGGTCCCGGGAAATCGGGGATCCGCCTCGTTGGGAGTGAACGGCAGCACCGGCATGAAGATCGCATTGCCCAGCCGCCTGGCGATGGCCTCCACGGTCGCGTGCGCCATCAGGTTGTGACCGCCATTGACGTCCTGCGGCCCCCGTTCCTCGACTCCGCCGGTGTAGATGAGAGCAGTGGTCCTGCCGGCCGCCAGTGCCGCGGCGACCTCGACCCACGTCATCTTCTCGAATTCGACGAGCTCGGAGGAGTCCGCAGCGGCGCTCCACGCGACGAAGGGCATCAAGGCCAGGCTCGCGATCATCGCCGGGCCGACGAAGCGCAGCACTACACTGCGCGAGTTGACTGTCATGGGACGATCCTCCGCCGCTTCGGAACCTTGCCGATACGAGGGTCTCGCGCACGGACCAGCTTGCACACCCGCAGCGCCGCCTCCTCGAAATCCGGCGCATCGGCCGGAACAACCTGCCAGTGGGTAACCTTTCGCCTCAACAGGCCTATGGACCGCATCTGCGGAAACTCGCGACGCAGGCTGTCGTGATGCTCAGCGGACGTAGCGACCCATATTCCATTGTCCTCGGGCCGGTCCGGACGGTCCCGCAGGAAGAGAACGATCTTGTCGTCAACGTAAACCGCCAAGCATCCGAACATCGGTTTCGCAACGGGACTCATCGACGCGAGCGCTTCGAGCACGAATTCGTGTGGGCGAGCTCGACGCTGCTTGCCGGAGAGCAAGCCGGCGTCGAAACCTCCAGCGCGTGACCGGCGCACCATGGCTAACTCGCCCGCATCTCGGCCTCCAGTCGCTCGCAGCACTCGAGCCAATCGGCCTCGGCACTCTCGGTTTGCCCGGCAAGCCGCGCCTGCCGCTCGAGCAGCTCTCGCAGCCGCTCCTTGCCATCGGGGGAGTACAGCTCCGGTGCCGTGAGGGCCGCCTGGAGCTCCGCAAGCTCGCGGTGCAGCCGATCCAGCTCGCGTTCCGCGGCGCCGACCGCCGCACGCAGGGGGCTCAGGCGATTGCGCTGCTCGGCTTCGAGTCGTTTGCGCTGCCGGCGGGACTCCGCGCTCTCCGGCTCGCCGATGCCCGGCGCGGACCGACTCGGTCCGGAGGGCGCGGAGGCGGAGCTCCCCTCGCCCGCAAGCCACCGCGCATAGTCATCGAGATCGCCGTCGAAGCGTCCGACACGGCCGCCATGCACGACGAACAGCTCATCGACGACCGTTCGCAGCAAGTGGCGGTCGTGCGAGACGAGCACGACCGCCCCGTCGTAGTCCTGAAGCGCGACGGCCAGGGCTTGCCGCATGTCGAGATCGAGATGATTCGTCGGCTCATCGAGCAGCAGCAGATTTGGCCGGCGATACGCCGTGAGCGCGAGCACGAGCCGCGACTTCTCCCCGCCCGAGAGCGGGGCAATGGGCTCGAACACACGTTCGCCGCGGAATCCGAAGCTTGCGAGATAGTCGCGCAGCTCCTGCTCGCTTGCGCGGGCGGCGCGCTCCGCGCCCACTCGGCGCAGTGCCTGCAGCGGCGATTCCTCGGGGAGCAGCTGCTCGAGCTGATGCTGCGCGAAGTAGCCGATCGCCAGCTCCCGCGCCTCTGTCCGCGTGCCCCGGAGCGCCGGCAGCTCGCCCGCGAGCAGCTTCATGCACGTGGACTTTCCGGCGCCGTTGCGCCCGAGCAGCGCCACCCGGTCCCCCGGGGAGAGCGTGAGGCTCACATCATCGAGCACCGGGCGCCCGTCGTAGCCGGCCGACTGGTGCTCGAGCGCAAGCAGCGGACGCGGTAGCTTCTCCGGCTGCAGGAAGGAGATCTCGAGCGGGGTATCCACGTGCGCCGGCGCGATCCGCTGCATGCGCGCGAGAGCCTTCAGGCGGCTCTGCGCCTGGCGTGCCTTGCTCGCCTTCGCACGGAAGCGGTCGATGAACGACTGCATGTGCGCGATCTCGCGCTGCTGACTTGCGAAGAGCGCAGCCTGCTGCGCGAGCGCCGCGGCCCGCTGCTCCTCGAATGCGGTGTAATTGCCGCGGTAGGCGCGCACGCCGCCTTGCTCGATGTGGACGATGCGATCGGCCACCCGATCGAGGAACTCGCGGTCGTGAGCGATCAGCAACAGCGTGCCGCGATATCCCCGCAACCACTCCTCGAGCCAGAGAATCGCATCCAGATCGAGGTGATTGGTTGGCTCATCGAGCAGCAGCAGGTCCGAACGACACATGAGCGCCTGGGCAAGATTGAGGCGCACGCGCCAGCCTCCAGAGAACGCCCGCACCGGCCGTGTCTCATCCTCGTTCGCAAAGCCGAGTCCATGCATCAAGCGCGCTGCGCGGCTGCGTGCGTCATAACCGCCGGCCACCTCGTAGCGAGCGTGCAGCTCGCCGAGTCGCGCGCCGTCGTGCCGACGCTCCGCATCCTGCATGGCGCGCTCGATGGCGCGCAGCGCCGCATCGCCGTCGAGCACGAGCTCGATGGCCTCACGGTCGCTCGCCTCGAGGTCTTGGGACACGTGGGCAATCGCAAGCCCCGGAGGCATCTCGAACGTGCCCGCCTCCGGCTGCAGCTCGCCGCGCACGAGGGCAAGCAGGCTCGACTTGCCGCTGCCGTTCGCGCCAGTGATGCCGACCTTCTCGCCACGAAAGATCGTGAACGTTGCGCCGGCGATGAGTAGCCGCGTCCCGCGGCGGAGCGATAGTTCGTCAAACCGAAGCATGTGGCTCCGACACTCAATCAGAACGGCTACGCGTGGGACCTCGAGCCTCCTCATCTGGTCCAGGAATCGGCATCGCAAGCTCGGGCATCTCACCCTCGAGCGGACTCCAGGGCTCAGCGTTGTCGTTTTGCGAGGCCACGACCAGCCAGCCGGCACTTCTCTTCTCTGCAACTGTCGTCATCATGCCGTAGCGTCGCTTGCGCGCCGTACCATCCGGATTCTTGTCACCGCTCGCCGTCCAGCTCCAGTGAACTATGGCGATATCGGGCCGCAGAAAGCGCACCCTAACGTGGAGCACTTTGAACTTGATGTGATGAAAGCGTCCGTTGAGCAAGCGCGTGTGATATTTCTCAAATTCCTGCCTTCCGTGCAGCCACATCGCACCGACCGTCACGAAATCGACATCATCGGCCATGATCTGTGCCAACTGGTGTCCGTCATGCTTGTCAAAGGCGGCCGCGAAGGCGCGCGGCAGGTTCTGAACCGCCTCGCCGTCGGCCTTTGTTTGCGCTTTGACAGCCGAGATCGCCGCCAACGACAATACGATTGCTGCGGTCGCAAGCCGTGTCATGTGCATATCCTTTGGAATCGCTATCCGGGCCCGGGTGAGCATATCGCGGCAGCCCAACCCACGGGTCCTGTTCGCCTGGGAGCGCTGCCCTCCCCGCGCCCCCCAGGCTGGCCGTGAGCCCCGCGGGCATGGACTTGAGGGGCGATCTCAGGCGTAATGGTCATCGTAGAAGAACAACTCACCAGCATATGCGCAAGCGCCCGGATGCGTGCCGCGTTGGGAGGTCGCAATGGCGGCGGTGATTGCAGCGCACAAGCCTATGGTTCCGAAAGCGAGCCACGCCCCTTGGGTCCGGCTCGCTCACTGGACCATCGCCGCGAGCGTCCTCACCCTTGTCTTCTCCGGCTTCGAGATTCTCATGGTGCATCCGCGCCTGTATTGGGGCAAGGCGGGCAACGATCTCACGCCCGCGCTCCTCGAGCTGCCGATCAGCCGCAACTACAAGCACGGCGGATGGGCACCGCCGCTCACGTTTTTCCCGGGACCCAAGCCGGTTATCAGTGCCGCGCGTACCTACGACATCTTCAACCACAACGGCTGGGGGCGAAGCCTGCACTTTCTTGCGGCCTGGTTCCTCGTCGTGACCGGGTTGATGTATCTGGTCGCGGGAGCCGCCGGTGGGCACCTTTGGCGGCACATTGTGCCCGGTCTTCGAGAGCTTTCTCCTCGGCTGCTATGGCGAGACATCGTTGCGCACGCACGAGTTCCAATGCCGCGGGCGCGTGGTGGACCACCGTACGGGCTGCTGCAGAAGTTGAGCTATGCCGGCGTGGTGTTCCTCGCGCTCCCGCTCATGGTTCTGACGGGCTTGACGATGTCTCCGGCAGTCACGGCGGCGTATCCACCACTGCTGGATCTGTTCGGCGGATCCCAATCTGCGCGCACGATCCATTTCTTCGTGTTCGTCGTGCTGATGCTCTTTCTCATCGTGCACGTTGCCATGGTTGCGCTCACTGGCTTCAAACGGCAGATGGGCGCCATGACGATCGGGGAGTGACATGAAGAAAGACAATCTCCTTGTGACAAATCGTCGCCAGCTCATCACGGGCATTGCCTCCGTCGGTGGACTCGCTCTGGCCGGCTGCTCGTCCAAGGAGCTGCCCCCCACGTATGGCAATGTGCTCAGGATGGGCGATCTACTCACGTACCGTGCTTTTCGAATGCTCCTGCCTCGGCAGTCGCTCGCGCGTGAGTACAGCCGCGCGGATATCACGTCGACCCCTGCGGTCGGTACCGCAAATCCTGCCGATCCGCACGAGGAGCTCTACAGTGCCGAGCGCGGCCCGCTATACGACCGGCTGCGGGCGGAAGCCTTCGCGGACTGGCGACTCAGAGTCGAGGGGCGGGTCGCAAGACCGAGAAGCTTCTCCGTCTTGGAGCTCAAGGCCCTGCGGGCGCGGACCCAGATCACGAAGCACACCTGCGAGGAAGGCTGGTCCGCGATTGCCGAGTGGACAGGAGTGCCACTGCGCGCAGTGCTCGAGTCGGTTGGAATTCTGCCCTCAGCGCGATTCGTGAACTTCTTTGCGTACGACAACTTTGCCGAGAGCATTGACATGCTCGATGCGCTACATCCGCAGACCGTCCTTGCGTACGGGATGAATGGGCGCGATCTGCCCGTCGCGCACGGCGCGCCACTGCGCCTACGGGTTGAGACGCAGCTCGGTTACAAGAGTCTGAAGTATCTTGAACGCATCGTGGTCAAGGACGAGTTTGATGATCTCGGCAAGCTCGGAGACCTGCAGAACGGATGGGCGTGGTACGTGGGCATCTGAAGCGGGAATTCGCGTAGCTGATCGCGCCGGGCCGGTGGGCCCGAAATCTCAGAAATCTTGCATCAGCATCAGTTTGATGACCGTGGCGTCCGTGCCCCGAGTGAAGCCGTGTCCCACGCCGAACTCGATGCCGTGGGAGCTCTCGCCGATATCCACCACCGCGAATAGAGTCTGTGACTGCTCGGGCGGGGCCAGGAACGCGGGTAGCCGACCGAAGTCGGCATAGTACTCGGCGGCCAGCGCAAACGTCTTCGAGAAGTTGTACGCGACACGCGCCTCGGGCTGGAACGTCAAGTTGCGGGGACCGTTGAACTCGGTGTCCAGCACCGGATTGATGATGAAATCCCAGGAACCCTGGTGCGTGCCGATGATCGGCCGTATCTCACCGCTGAATCGATGAGTGTCCCAGGTCGGCATGTTGTAGCTGTATTCGATGTTCACCCCATAGAAGAACTCGCGATCCGCCGCATCCGGCACGACGAACAGCGTGCGCAGCTTCACCCCCTCGAACAGCAGCTGCCCGGTATTGGTGTAACTGTAGATCGGCACATAGGCACCGGCCTCGAACCAATCGGTCACCCCGTAGGCCCATTCGGGCACTCCGTTTTCGGTATGGTTGGGCACCACTCCACCGGGGAAGTCCGCAAGGGCGCGCCCATCCGGCGTGAAGTTGTTGTGCCAGGTGAGATTAAACTGTCCCACCGGAGTGATCTGCGCATCGTACACCTGAATCTCATCGGTCTGTGCCCAAGCGTGTTCCGGCGCGGCGAAGAACGTCAGCACGAGGACGCATGCCCAGGGAAGCCGCCGCCTCGGCTCGATCAATGGTCGCGCTATGTGTCCTGCAGTCAGTGTCCCCGCCCGGCGCGCGTCTGCACCGAGAGCCGCACGCATCCTCATTCACACACCTCGGCTCCACCACCGTCGCGTAGCGATGGAGCGACCCGATCGATCCACTTTGCGCAGCAAACCTACCGCGGCTGGATGGCACGTGCAACCACTGCGCCGGGATGTGGATTACCTTGCCGTACAGGTGCAAAGTGCGTCTCCCTTTCCGCTACGAAGGCACCGGCCGGCACGGCTCCAGAGCGTACGCCATGCGCATCCTGATCGTGGAAGACGAGAAGAAGACCGCGGCATTCCTGTGCCAGGGACTGTCCGAGTCGGGCTTCCTCGCCGAGGTCGCTCACGATGGCGAGGAGGGACTGCAGAGAGCCCTGAGCCGGCCCTACGAGCTCCTCATCGTCGATGCGATGCTGCCACGTCGCGACGGCTGGAGTCTCGTGACCGAGCTGCGCCGCCAAGGCAAGGCCCTGCCCGTCCTGTTCCTCACCGCTCGCAGCGCCATCACCGATCGCGTCAAAGGTCTCGAGCTCGGCGCCGATGACTACCTGGTGAAGCCCTACGCTTTCGTAGAGCTCCTTGCGCGCGTGCGCGCTCTGCTTCGCCGGCGCGGTGAGCCTATCACCGAGACCATCCGGATCGCCGATCTTCACATCGAGTTGCTGCGCCAGCGGGCTGAGCGCGCCGGAAACCGGATCGAGCTTGCGCCGAAGGAATTCGCGTTGCTCTCCCTGCTTGCAAGCCGCAGCGGCCAGGTACTCTCGCGTCGCGTGATTGCGGAGGAGATCTGGGATATTCGCTTCGATTGTGACAGCAATGTGGTGGACGTGGCCGTAAGACGGCTGCGGCGCAAGATTGACGATCCGTTTGCCGTCAAGCTTGTCCACACGGTGCGAGGCATGGGCTATGTCCTCGAGCCTCGCTGAGGGGCAGCCAGGCCGGCGCGCGTTACCCGCCGCGGCTGCGGTCGGCGCGCAGGGTCGCCCGCCTCGGGCTCCGCGACGTTGGGCGATGACAACGCAGCTCACGCTGCTCTACACGCTCTGCACCGGCGTGCTCCTCGGGTTCGCCTCGGTGCTCCTGTACTTCGCGCTCGAGCGCGGCCTCATGGGTGAGGATCGGGCGTTTCTTGCGCACAAGATGCAGGTTCTCGCTCTCATCCTGCGACGGCAGCCCGTCGACATGGCGGGAGTTGAACAGGAGGTGCGCGACGAGGCGCAGCTCTCCGCGCGCTCGCAGTCGCCCTTCTTCCTTCGCGTGCTCAGCTCAAACGGCCGCCTCCTCGCCGAGACGCCCGGGATGGGAGCTCTCGTGTCCCTCGGGGTGTTCCCCCGGTCATCCGGAACCGGCGATCGCCAGCTCATCTGCAGGATGGGCGGCAAGACATTGCTGCGCGGCGCCATGACCGTCCCGGCCTACGGCGGCGGCTGGACGTTGCACGCAGCGCTCGATATCGACTCCGACATCGCCCACCTTCACCGTTACCGCTGGGACGTGATCGCCCTCGTCGTCGCCGGACTGCTGCTCGCCGCGGCGCTCGGCGCGTGGATCGCCCATCGAGGCCTCCGGCCGATCGCGGCCATCACGCGCACCACCCAGCGCATTGGCGCGCGACACCTCGAGGAACGTCTGTGTGCGGAAGCATGGCCCAAGGAGCTGGCCGCCCTCGCCTGCGAGTTCGATCGCATGCTCGATCGATTGCAGGAGGCATTCCTCCGGCTGAGCCAGTTCTCGGCGGACCTCGCGCATGAGCTACGCACCCCAATCAATAATCTCATGGGCGAGACGCAGGTGATCCTTTCGCGTGAGCGGACACCCGCGACGTACGCCCGCGTGTTGCAGTCGGCGCTCGAGGAGCACTCGCGACTCGCGCGCATGATCGACAGCATGCTGTTCCTCGCTCAGGCGGACCAGGCACGCCTACCGCTCGAGCGTACTCGAGTCGAGGCGCGCGGGGAGCTGCAGGCGGTCGCGGAGTTCTACCAGGCGCTCGCCGAGGAGCAGCGTGTCGCGCTGCGCTGCGAGGGCGAGTGCGCCGTCGAGGCCGATGCGCTCCTGGTGCGCCGCGCCTTGAGCAATCTCGTCTCGAACGCGCTCAAATACACCCCGTGCGGCGGCTGCGTGACGCTGCGGGCCGCCCGAGCGCAGGGCGCGGCGGTGCTGAGCGTCAGCGATAGCGGGATCGGAATTCCGCCCGAGCACCTTGCAAAGATCGGGCAGCGCTTCTATCGAGTGGATCCCGCGCGGGCGGACGGAGCACGCGGCGCAAGCTTGGGCCTCGCCATCGTGCGATCGATCATGGCACTGCACGGCGGTGATCTGGCGATCGAGAGCCGTCCGGGAGCGGGGACGACCGCATCTTTGATCTTTCCGTCGCCTGAAGGTGACAGTACGGTCATCTTGCGCGCTCCCGCCCGCCAACCTACCTGATAGGCTTGCGTAAGCTCGAGTTTCGTGCGCTCGCCGCGGGAGACGCGCATGGAGATCACCGTTCGTGATGCCGTCACGGTCGTGCACGGCATGTTCTTCGGAGCCGCGCTCTTGCTCGCCTTCACCGGGGCCGCGGTTGCATTGTGTGCAACCTCCTCATCCCGCAACCCCTGGCTCGCCACACCGCCCCAGCGCCGGGCACTCAACGTCTATCTCGGCGTGATGGCAGCCCTCGCCTGGACGGCGGTGCTGCTCGGCGCCTACGCGGTTTATCCTTGGTACCGCGCCGTCCCTCCCGCCGGGACCGTCGACCTCGGCGCCTTTCCGCAGCGCCTGCTGATGTCGAATCCGCTCACCACGGGCTGGCACGACATCGGCATGGAATGGAAAGAGCACATCGCCTGGTTCGCGCCTATCGGGCTCACTGCGGTCGCCTTCATCCATGCACGCTACGGAGCGCGCCTGCACGCGATGAGATCGCTTCGCAACGCGGTCCTCGGGCTGATTGTGCTGGCTTTCGCGTCGGCGTCCGTCGCCGGCTTCTTCGGCGCGATGTTGAACAAGCACGCCCCGGTGCGCGGCGGAGCGACGCTCGTGCTCATGCGCGGGGAGTCCCATGGCTGAGGAGCAGACGAATCCGCCGAACGGCCCGGCCGCCGCGGCCGTGCTTTCGGCCGCCATCGGAGGCTGCGCCCTCGGCGTCTTTGCACTCGGCGGGGACGCTTTCGCGACGCTCGCGCGGGCTTTCAATATCTGGCGGCCCACCGGCCCCCTCTCCGGTGTCACCGACGCTGCGATCATCGTGTGGCTCGTCGCATGGATCGGGCTCTCGAGGCGCTGGGCGCTCCAAGACATCGATCTGCGGCGGATCAACCGGATCGCGGCGGCACTATTCGTTGCCGGGCTGCTGCTCACCTTTCCGCCGTTCATGGACCTGATCCAAGGCAAGTGACGAGCGCGATGTCGCTCTCAGGCGCCCATGGCGCGGCTCTTGGTGTGCGAGACAAGCCGCCGCTTGGCATCGTGGTTGCCGCGGTCACGGCACTCGGCTTCTTCGTACACTCGATCGGCGCACTCGCCGGACCGCCCTTCCAGACCGACGACCCAGAGCCGGTCGACCTCGGCCACTACGAGTTCTACGTCTTCTCCGGAAGCGACGGCACACCGATCGAGACCGATCCGATCGGCCCCGCCTTCGAGTTCAACTGGGGCGCACTGCCCAATACGCAGCTGCACGCCATCCTGAGCTTCGGAGCGATCCTCCCGTCGAACAATCCCGCCTACGCGCCCGCGGGCGAGGGGCCGAGCGCCTTCGGACTCCTCGATACGGAGCTCGGCGTGAAGTATCGATTCATCCAGCAGAGGACCTACATCCCGGAGGTGGGAACGTTCCCCATGGTGGAGCTGCCGACCGGGAGTTATTCGCGCGGCCTCGGCGTCGGCAAGACCTGGTACAAGCTGCCGATCTGGATTCAAAAGGACTCCGGACCCTGGACCACCTACGGCGGAGCCGGCTACCAGGTCGTGCATGAGGTTGACTACAAGAGCTTCGCTTACGCCGGGTGGTTGCTGCAGCGGGATATTGGCGAGAAGTGGACGCTCGGCGGAGAGCTCTGGTACCACGGCGCGGAGGGCCTCGCGACGCCGCAGACCCAGTCAGCCACGATGCTCGACGTCGGTGGGTACTATTATTTCCGCAAGCCCGCCTTCCAGCTGCTCTTCTGTGTGGGTCACAGCATCGCGGGGCAGTCCGAAACTTACGCCTACCTCGGCCTGTACTGGACCTGGGGAGGAAACAAGGAGGGGCAGTCGCCGGAGCATGCCGTCGGCTGGTCCTCGACCGCTCGCGGGCCGGCAATGCTGAGCACCACCTCTGCTCCCGGGGCTGTCGCATCGCTCCCTGATCTGTAGTTGAGGGTGGCCACCCGGCGTGACTGAGGCACGCGGCCCCAGTTCGCCGGGCACTGCCGCGTATCACGCGCGCCTACTCGACCACGTCCACCTTGCAGTCGTTCGACGCAGGGCTGAACGGACTTTTGCAGTTGACGACGACTCCATTGATCGCCTGGCTCCCGAAATGAGTGCTGGCATGCGACCCGGCCTCGAACGTCAACGTGAAGTTCGAGAACCGCACGAATGCCTGGGTGCCCGCGATGGTCGGGCTCTGCATCCCGCCGAGGATACAGATCGTCACCGACGAGGGGTTCCCAAACGGCGGGTTGCCGCCGTTCCCCGTGACGTAGGCCGTACCGGTGACTACGAATCCGCCCGCGACCGGGGGCTTGAATGTCGGGCAAGCTGTCGTCCAGTTGATCGGGTCGGTCGGGTCGTCATGGATCACCCCGTCTCTGACGCTGATATGGTGCGTATGAGGACCGAGCTTCGTGGGATCACTCGGGTCCGAATTCGCGAAGTCGGCCGTCTCCATTGTCATCTCGGCCGAGAAAGTCGTAGCGCCTGGCTGCTCGCTCAGGTTCAACGACCACTTGCCATGCATCTCGTACGGGGTGCCGGCAACGGTTGCGGAGGAGGGGGTGTAGTCGTTGAGCAGGCCGCTGAAGTGCATCGGCAGGCGGAGCTCACCGGCGGCGAGTGACCGAGTGACTCCGGCGACACCCATCGCCAGCACCACCGGCGCCATCAACGCGAGCACCGCCTTGGTGCGCACTGTCCCTCTCAACCCATTGCTTTTCATGGAAAATCTCCAGGTTCGTTCGTTTGGACTCACCACCGTTGGGAAATCGGTTCCACCCGTATGGGGTGGTGCTTCGCGGTGTGCGCCTCGGACGACGTCCAACCTCGCATACCGCGCAGCGGTACGGTACGCGACCACCGCCCCGTGCCGTCAAAGGGCAAAAGACGCAATGCCGCGCTGTGCGGCCGAATGCTGCGCTTTGCCGTGCCTGAAGCCCGCCGGCTTACAATGACGCGACTGCAGACGAAGCCTTAGGGAACGCGCTGAGGATGCACTCGCATGAATGAGACTCGCGCTGATGGGTCGCACCGGCAGCTGCAGGACGGCGACCGACTGGACTCCTGGAAGAAGGTCGCTGCGCACTTCAAGCGTGACGTGACGACCGTGCAGCGCTGGGAGCGTCGTGAGGGCATGCCGGTTCATCGGCACCTCCATGACAAGCAGGGCTCGGTGTACGCGTTCCGCTCGGAGCTCGATGCGTGGCGGCAGAGTCGGGGTGGCAAGCTCCCAGACTCAGGCGATAGCACACCCGGGCCATCTGCGAGCACCCCGCCGGCGCCCGCGACGGCAGCCGATCCCGCGGTGCGGGCGACCCGCCTCATGAGCACGGCCAAGCGACGACTGGGTTTCGCCGCCGGCATTGCCGCCGCCCTGCTGCTCACCTATGCAGTGCTCAGGTTTGGCTCCTCTGCGCCACCGACATGGCGAAATCCGCTCGCAAATGCGACTTTCACGCCTCTCACAGATTGGCCGGGCATCGAGCAAGCGGCGGAGATATCGCGGGACGGCCAATGGGTATCGTTCCTCGCAGACCACGACGGGCGCATGGACGCGTGGCTCACCCGGGTCGGCAGCGGAAGCTACCGCAACTTGACCCGCGGCGGCCTGAGCCAGCTGGTCAATCCCTCGGTCCGCACGCTCGGCTTCTCGGCCGACGGCTCACTGGCCACCGTTTGGACCCGCAGCGCCGATGGTTCACGCCCCGAAGACGTGAAGCTGATGGCTGCCCCGGTCGCAGGGGGTGAGCTGCGCGACTTCCTGCCAGGCGTCGCTGAGGTAGCCTGGTCGCACGACGGGAGACAGATCGTCTATCACACGACCGCGCCTGGCGATCCGCTTTTCGTGCGGGATTCGCGCGAGGTCACTCGCAGGATCTATACGGCGCCTGCGGGGGTGCATTGTCACTTTCCGATATGGTCCGCGGATGACGCCTACATCTACTTTGCACGGGGCATACCGCCCAACAACTGGGATGTCTGGCGGATTCGCCCGTCGGGAGCGGGGCTAGAGCGCATCACCTTCCACAACTCGCGGGTGAGTCACCTGGTGCTGCTCGATCGGCGTACGCTCGTCTATCTCGCCAGCGACGCTCAAGGGTTGGGCCCCTGGCTGTACGCTCTGGATGTCGAGCAGCGCATTCCCCATCGCATCAGCTTTGGGCTCGAGCGCTACACCTCGCTTGCGGCCAGCGCCAACGGTGCGCGCCTGGTCGCAACCGTGGACGAATCGAGCTCGAGTATCTGGAGCGCGCCGCTCGGCGCGGGCCCCGGCACAGGCAGCGCTCAGAGCGTGGTTCAGCCCCTGTCGCTCGTCTCGGCGACGGGGCTGTCACCTCGCATGGGGCCCAATTACCTTCTTTACATCTCGGCGCGCGAGGGGCGCCAGGGCATCTGGAAGGCGGCCGAGGGCAAGAGCCGCGAGCTGTGGAGCGGCGCCCATTCAATCATCGCGGGTACACCCGCGGTCTCACCGGACGGCAGGCACATCGTCTTCACGGTCGAGGATGGCGAGGAGACGATTCTGTACCTGATGGACAGCGACGGCAAAGAGGTGCGAGCTCTGACGCGCTCTCTGGCACTGCGCGGCAATCCGGCCTGGGCACCCGACGGCCGCTCGATCGTCTGCGCCGTGCTGCGCGATGGCGAGCCGCGCGTGACGAACATCTTCCTGGATGGTAGTCCACCGATGCCGCTCGTGTCCGAGTACTCGATTGATCCGGTGTGGGCGCCCGACGGCCGATTTCTGATTTACTCGGGTGCCGATGTCGGGACGACGTTTCCCCTTCGGGCCGTCGCGGCCGACGGCAGACCCTACCCGATCCCTGCGTTGATTCTGACCCGGGGAGCCCGCCGTGTGGCGTTTCGTGCCGACGGTCGCTCGATCGTGGTGCTCCGCGGCGGAGTGGGTCACAAGAATTTCTGGCTCGTGGACCTTGGTACGGGGGCGGAGCGGCAGATCACCGAGCTCGCGCCAGATGTCGTGGTCCGCGACTTCGACCTGTCGCGCGATGGCAGCGTAATCCTGTTCGATCGCGTTCAGGACAGTTCGCGGATTGCGCTGATTGAACGGGGCGGTTAGGCACCGACGCGCTCCACGCCACAGCACCGAGACAAGGCGTCGCGCAATTCGGTCAATTTTGGCGGCTTGCCCAACATGCAGTCCACGTGCGCCGGCGCATCCCCGTCGGCGGCGAGGCCTCGGCCCCACCCAGTGAGCAGAATGACCGGTGTGTCCGCCGAGGCGGCTTTGACCGCGCCGGCAACTTTGCGTCCATCGACGCGAGGCATGCCCAGATCGGTGATCACCACCGCGAATGGTTTGCCTGCATCGCTCCCGGTGCTGAACATATCGATGCCTTCCTGGCCCCCGGTTGCGACGGTGACCGCGTGACCGTCGCCTTCCAAAGTCGTTCGCAGCGATTCGAGCAACAATGGATCATCGTCTACGACGAGGATTCGCAAGCGCGATAGGAGCGGCCGTGCGGTACGGGGCGAGGTTGAGCAGGCAACCTGGGTGGCGGGAACGGGAAATCCCAGACGTATCGTCGTGCCCTTGGCCAATTCGCTTTCGATGTCGATCGCGCCACCATGCCGCTGGACCATCCCATACACCATTGCCAGCCCGAGGCCCGTGCCGCGCTCGCCTTTGGTCGTGAAAAAGGGTTCCAGACATTTGGCGCGTGTCGCGTCGTCCATGCCGATACCTGTATCGGACACCTCCACGTCAACGCGCTGTTGTGCCGAGGAGCGCGATGAATCGGCAGCGCCCAGGGCGAACTTTGTCCTCAAGGTCAACGTTCCCCCACTCGGCATGGCATCCACAGCATTGAAGATGAGGTTGGTCAGGGCATCGCGAATTTCGCTTTCGAGCCCCAGGACGGCCGGTGGGTCGGTGGCCAGCTCGGTCCGCAACCGAATGTCGATGCCGTGCTGCCGCGGCATATCGTTCCATCTCGCGCGTGTGAGATCCACGGCTTGTTGCACGAGCTTGTTCAAGTGCACCGCCGCCAACGCGGTCTCCGGTTCGCGCTTGCGATAGAATTCCCGCATTCTCCCGACCGTCTCTGCCACATCGCTGATGGCCTGCTGAATCGTTTGCAGGTACTGGCGGGCGCGCTCACTCAATCCGGCCTCCTTCTCCAGCAGCGACTCGGTATACAGCGCGATGGGCGATATGGCATTGTTGATATCGTGGGCGATGCCACTCGCCATCTGTCCGAGTGAACGCAGGCGTTCCTGCTGCATGACAACTTGCTGGGTCTGGCGCAGGTCCTGATACGCAGCCTGCAATGCGCCGTAGAGTTGGGCCTGATGTGCTGCGAGCGCGGTGTGCTCGCTCAATTGGCGCAGGAATTCGCAGTCGGCGGTGCTGAAGCCGCGGGGCTCGCGGCGCGCGACCAGTAACACGGCAAAGACTTCGGTTTCGATCAGCAGCGGGGCGATGACGAGCGAGCGTAGCCCGCCGCGCGCCAAGCGTTGCGCAAATGGGAAGTGCACTTGCTCCAGGTCCGGCTCGTAGACGAGCTGCCCGCGTATGCACCGCGACAGGCCATTCTCATCGGCGTCGATTCGCACCTGCTCGCTCAAGGCCGGCTCCAGGGAGAGTGACCGGCTACGCAGGCCGATGCTCACGAGCGTCAGCACCTTGGCGACGGAGTCGTACCGGCACACGCAGCCGAGATCGACCGGGAGCTGATCCTCCAGGGTCCTGACCACTACTTGGAAGATGCTGGGCAGGTCCTGGCGCTCGCCGATGGCATGCGTGATCTGCTGCAGCAACCCGAGCCGTTCGAACTGCGATTGCACTCGGCGCTGCGCAATCCGGCGGTCGATATCGGTCCGATGCAAGGATTCGGCATTGGCCCATATCAGCGCTCCGAACACGATGATATTGGACAGCGCGAAGATCGACACACCGGCTTCGGTGTCAAGCCATCCGGCACGTTGTCCCTCGAGCCCCAGCCAGCCAAGCACGATGGGCGCGACGACCGCGGCCGGCACAAGTCGCCGCGCGATCACACCACCTGCGCTATCGCTCAACAACAACGCGACCAGCCCGCCGTCGGCCCTGGTGCACAGAACGCCCGCGCTGAGAAGGAGGAAGAGCATCGCGGTATGCAGGGCCATCTTCGTATACGGCAGCAACGGCTCGCCGCCATAGATGTAGTGGCTCAGCCCGAGCCAGGCAGTCATTGCTACAAGCAGGCAGAATGTCTGGAACGTGCGAAAGAACCGAGGCGTGGAGGCCAACAGCAGAGCGGACCCGAGCAGCAGAAAGCCGAATCCGGTCGCTGGCGCCATGAGGCTGAGAGCGCTGCCGCTCGCCGAAGGCGACGGGTCGCCCAGTCCGAGCTGATCGATGGCCAGATTCCAGCCGAGGCCGTAATCACACAGCCGGTACACGCCGATCAGCGCAATGATCACGCCGCCGACGCTGAACCATCCGCGACCGGCGCCGCGCTCGGGCTTCAGTGCGCTTCCCGAATCAGCCGACCCGGCCCCGATCCAGAGTGTGGCTCCCGCGAGTGCAAACGTGAGTGCCGTGAGGGGCGACATCCTCGTCAGCCCGGGCAGCACACTGGTGAGCGCCACGACGCCCAGTTTCCAACCCAGCAGCACCGCCGCTCCAGCGACGGCGGCGAGGAGGCCTGTTATCCGGGTGAATGCTGCGGGGTGTCGCCCGGGTGATGCCGCGGTCCCAGTCGATTCTCGTTCACTCAGCGATCGGAGCACGGGGAATCCTTGCAGATAGCCGATTGAATCGCGAGGCGAATAGCTGACCCTGGATTCCGATGATGCGCCAGTATCCCGCGCTCAAGGCGATCTCGGTCCATTTCTGTGAAGCCGCGCATATGCGAACGAAACGTGGTCGCGATCGGCGGCGGCGGCGGCGGAGCGTGGGGGCATCGAGTGTCACTGCCCACCCGGTGCGTGCGATACAGGCATGCGCCTGGTCACCGTGCGGCGCTGTAGTGGCCGGCCCAAACATCGACGCTGTGGAGCAGCCACCCGCCTCAGAGTGTGACATGGGTCCGCGTATCGGGGGTCGCCCTATCGTCCAGGCCGACGCCGCCGATCAGCCGTCGAGCGACAATCATCGCCCAGCCCTTCAGATCCAGCTCAGGGCCGCCGCGATGATCTCGCTCGCTTCGCTCTTCGCGCACTCGCCATGGGCAATCAGGAGGCGTTCTGGCTTCCACGCGAGCACGGTTCGTCGCGCAGCGCGTGCAGCCTTCCGTGAAAGGAAGCTCATGCGCCAATCGTATGGCGTGCTCCCGTGCTCCCCCACCAAGCCACTGAGGCGCATGATCAACCCTTTCCATCCCTCGACCATCGCTTCGGGAAACCGCTGGATCAGGTCACCAAAGATCGCGGTGCGCGACGGGCGGTGAAAGAAAACGACTTCTTCCATGAACAGCGACCCGCGAAACACCGCTTGGTCGATGTCGCCCATCCAACGGCCGTCGGGATGATCGCCAAGGTCGGCATCGAAGTGGAGCTGCTTCTTCCTCCGAGCAAGGCCCGGAGGTGCGTAGAGCAGTGCATTGGGCCACTGATTCCTCCATTCAGGCAGAAACAGATGATGAAGTTTGTTCGGCGACACGATGTAGCCGACCGGCCCGATGGCCTCCACTGCCTCGATCAACTCATTCGTCAACGCAACAGGGGACCACACCCAGGCTTTGCCGGTCGAGAGTCGTGCGACTGCCATGCGGGTGGGGTACGGAAAACCGAAGAAGGACACCATCGGTCCGTCCGCCAAGTAGAGATCCTGACCGAACGGGTCGAGCATCCGCTTAGGATATCTTCGGCCGGCCCACAGCAGAAGGAATTCTCGGGAGATCGGCCCAGTGGCGTGGTAGCGACTTGAACGACGGCTAGGAGTTCCTCTCGGCGCATGACTACATGATAGTCCCGGCGGATTGGGCCGCTTGATGTTTCTTGCGGATGTCACGTCAGGTGTCGAGCAGACGACGCGGCTCACAATGGAAGGAGAGCCCGTGCGGCCGTGACCCTCTCACTGCGGTGGCGAGTCAGCAAGCCGAGCATTCGCGCCCAACTCTCGCTGGCGGCGTTTAAGGCTCGCGCTCATTCGAAGCGGGAGCCCGCGTATCGGGCATAATTGCGTACCCTTCGCTGGAGGATTCATGCGCACGTCCCACCTCTATCTGCTCGCGGTGCTCGCCATGATTCCGCGAGCTCACGCGCAGTCGCCAGATCCTCAACCTCTGCCTTTGCCCTCCCCCGTGCCTGCACCGCAGGACAGCCCATGGCCGGGCACCATTGTCCTGAGCGTGGATGCCTCCGACACCACGCGCGGCGTGCTCTTCATGCACGAGGTGATTCCCGTTGCCGGGGCTGGAGATCTCATCCTGCTGTATCCGGAGTGGATCCCCGGCCATCACTCACCTACCGGGCGCGAGCGATTGGACCGTGTGGCGGGCCTCAGTGTCACGGGCGCCGCGGGCCGCCTGTCCTGGTCGCGTGATCCGGTGAACATGTTCGCGTTTCACGTCCACGTGCCAGCCGGCATCGCGTCGGTGAATGTGGACTACCAGTACCTGTCACCGTCGGTCGGAGGATCGGACACACCAGAGCTGACTCCGGAGCTGTTGACACTGGACTGGGACACCGTGGTGCTGTACCCGGCCGGACATTTCGCGCGACGCATCACCGTGCAGCCGCGCATCACGCTACCCGAGGGCTGGCGCATGGCCACCGCGCTGAGCTCGCCGACGCGCGCGGGCGACGTGGTGACCTTCGCGCCGGTCACGCTCGATGTGCTGGTGGACTCACCGATGTACGCAGGACAGAATTCGGCGACCCTGGATTTGACGCAGAACGGACCGCCGGTGCGCCTGAACCTGTTCGCCGACCGTCCGGAACAGCTGCAGGTCGGTCCGGCGCAGTTAGCCGCCCACCGCGCGCTGGTGCAGCAGGCGTACCGCTTGTTCGGTTCGCGGCACTACGATCATTACGACTTTCTGGTCAGCCTTGGCGCCGCGTTCCCCGTGAATGGCACCGAGCACCACCGTTCCAGCTTTGACGGGCTGTACCCGGATTTCTTCAGCGACTGGAGCCGCAGCGTGCCGGCGCGCTTCGTATTGCCACACGAGTACGTTCACTCCTGGAACGGCAAGTACCGCCGCCCCGCGGATCTCTGGACCGCGAACTACAACGTACCCATGCGCGACAGTCTGTTGTGGGTCTACGAAGGTATGACTCAGTACTGGGGTGACGTGCTCACCGCCCGCTCCGGCCTGTGGAGCCGGGAGCAGGCGCTCGATGTGCTGGCGGTATTGATCGCGCGTTACCAGGCCGAGCCCGGGCGCGAGTGGCGGACCCTGCAGGACACGACCAACGAGCCCATCATCAACCACTCGCCGCAAGCCTGGAGCACCTGGCAGCGTGCGTTCGATTACTACCGCGTGGGCCAGCTCATCTGGTTGGATGCCGACACACTCATCCGCGAACGCTCCGGCGGACGGCGCTCGCTGGATGACTTCGCGCGGGACTTCTTCGGGACCAACGACGACGGCGGCGCCGAGCGCACCTACACCTTCGAGGACGTGGTGGCATCGCTCGATCGCGTGCTGCCCTACGATTGGACCGGGTTTCTGCGTGCGCGCTTGGATGCCCTGGGCGGTGACCTGCCGCTCGACGGCATGACGCGCGGCGGTTATCGACTGGTGTACACCGACACGCCGAGCGAGGTGTATCGCCTAAGTGCAGAATTTCCTGCTTGAGGACCGCCTGATTTCCTCGATTGAGGACCACCGGATTTCCCCGGTAGCGGACCACCCGGTTTCCTGAGATGAGGACCACCTGCGGTGGGGCTCGGCGGAGCCGCAGGCGACGATCTTTGCCGATCTCTCGCGGCGAGGTCAACCACCGGCACGGTTCTCCCCGGAGTCCACAGGCCGCAGCCGGGGACGGCGCGCGCCCTTTTAGGCGCACGCGCGCCAAGCACCGGGCCGAGCGCTTCTGGCGCGAGGCGCCTGTGGACCCACGGGGAGAACAAGCGGCGAGGTCGGTGGTGGGCAGTTTTCGGAGCGCAGCGACGAGGAGGCGACCGCGTAGGAAGCCGCAGGAGCGGCGATCGGGGGTGTACCCCTTGGGGTTGATACCCCCGTCTCAAACATCCGCACGCCCCGGAGCGTGCAATCGGCGCACCGCTGCCGACACATCCGTGTGTCGGGGCGGTGGGACGTTATCAGTCGATCTGTCCCTCTTCCCATCCGTCACGCTGTACACGCAGCGCCGCTTCAGTCCATAGCGGACCGAGACGGTCGACGGCCTCGGCGATCGTCCCCCAGGCGCGCTGGAGGAGATCGTAGCGATCGAGGACGACGGCAACGGCGATGCGCTCGCCGGTGGAGAGCACACCGAAGCGTTTTTCGTCGGCGACGATCATGCGAACCTTCGCGCGGATTTGTCTTGCGGCGGCATCGAGCTCGTTCATGCTCGCTCCTCCTTCGTGGCGCGGCGGGCCATCTGCCGAGCGAGCACGGCGCGGTAGGACTCGCCCTTGATCTCGAGGGTGAGCGCTGCGTGCTCGAGACGATCGCGGATCGCATCGGTGATCACGGGGTCCCCCAGGACCTCGCACCAGTGTCCCAGGGGCAATTGCGTTGTAAACACCGTGGAGCGCTCTCCGGTGCGAGCGTCCAGCATGTCGCATAGGTCTTGCGCCTCAGTGGCGGTGAGCTTGCGCGAGCCGAAATTGTCGATCACCACCACGGCCGGGCGCGTGAAGCGCTCGTGCCAGGCGAGGTAGGTGCCGCTTGAGCGGGCCAGGGCAAGCTCCTCGAGCCATTTGGTGAGGCTCGAGAAGAGCGCGCTGTGGCCGGCGAGGCACGCCTGCATGCCGATCGCCTGCGCGATGAAGCTCTTGCCGACGCCGGTCTGCCCGACCAGCAGCACGGGCCGGCCCGCTCGCAGCCACTCCAGGCTCGCGAGGTCCTTGATGTCGGATTTGCTGAGGGAGCGCTTGGCGGTGAGGTCGTAGTCCTCGAGCCGCGCCTTGATGGGAAAGCGCGCCGTCTTGATCAGACCCTTGATCTTGCGCTCGCCGCGGTAGTCGGCTTCCGCCTGCAGCAGCACGTTGCAGAACTCCGTGCCCGACCACTGCTGCTCGGTGGCGTCCTTCAATGCACGATCGAAGGCGGCGGCCATGCCGGGGAGCTTCAGGCTCGCCAGG
>DATKPP010000033.1:0-17512 GCA_035524075.1 Steroidobacteraceae bacterium
CGCGTGAAGGACCACATCCGCGAGTACATCTGCGAGCAGAACAACCGCGACAGCGCCGATTCCGAGGGTCGACCGGGGGAGCGGATCGATCACTAGCGCATGCCGTTCCTTACTCAACAGGAGCTCGACTCGATGATCAACCTTCGTCGCACCGCATCGCTCGCCTTGGCCGCCACGCTGCTGGTGACCGGAACGGCCGCGGCCCACCACTCCACCGCCATGTTCGATATGAAGAAGGATGTGGTGCTCGACGGCACCATCAAGCGGTTCGACTGGACCAATCCGCACACCTGGATCGTCTTTGTCGTGCCCAACGCACAGGGCGGGATGGACGAGTACGGCATCGAGGGCATGAGCCCGAACTACCTGGTGCGCAACGGATGGAGCAAGCACACCCTTGCTGCGGGCGACAAGGTGCAGCTCACCATCCACCCCCTCCGTGACGGACGCCGGGGCGGCTTCGATGTGAGCGTGAAGTGGCCGGACGGCAAGCTCATGTACAACCTGCCACACCGACCGTAGGATTGGCTGGGCGATTTCGGTACAAGTTGCGATCCTCGCCTGGCGAATGCCTCAATCGGAGTACGTGTCCTGGATCTCGGAGATCGCCTTGGGCGATCGACCCCACGTGGGCGGCAAGGGGGGGAGCCTCGGGGAGCTGCAGCGCGCGGGAATCTCCGTGCCGCGGGCGTTCGTCGTGAAGACCGGCGCCTTCGAGCGCGTCCTTCAGGCGCTCGAGCAGGAAGCGCCGGTGCGGGCGCAGATCCAGGCCCTGCGGCCGGAGGATCTCGACTCCATCGTGGCGTGCTCGAGGGCCGTGCGGGGGCGTATCGAGAGCGCCGCGCTGCCCCAGGATGTGCTCGATGAGCTCTCCGCGGCCTATGTCGAGCTTCAGGGTGGGGCAGCACCCCTTGCGGTTGCCGTGCGCTCCTCCGCGACCACCGAGGATGCGACCGATGCCAGTTTCGCCGGCCTCCAGGACACGTACCTCTGGGTGTGCTCGGCGAGCGAGATGCTCGCCAGGGTACGCAGCTGCTGGGCGAGCCTGTACTCGACCGAGTCGATCGCGTATCGCCTGAAGCATCGCTTCGAGGAGGATGGCGTGGCGATGGCGGTGGTCGTGCAGATCATGGTCGACGCGCGCTCTGCAGGTGTCATGTTCACGCGCAGTCCCACCACGGGGGATCGGTCGGTCATCACCATCGAGAGTGCCTGGGGGCTTGGCTCCGCCGTGGTCGGTGGCGAGGTCACCCCCGATCGCTGGGTCCTCGGCAAGATCACCGGCGACATCACGGTGCGGGAGATCTCGGACAAGGCGATCGAGCATCTTCCCCGCGCCAGCGGCGGCACCCAGGCCGCTGACGTGCCCGAGGAGCGGCGCCGCGCGCCCTCGTTGAGCGACGAGGAGCTCCAGGCGCTGCGCACGATCGCGCGCCGGGTGGAGCGCCACTACGGACGGCCCCAGGACATCGAATGGGCCGTCGCGCGCGATACCGCGGAGATTCTTTTGCTTCAGAGCCGGCCCGAGACGGTGTGGTCGCAGAAGGAGTCCGCACCGGTTGCACGTGCCGTGGAGAATCCGCTCGCTCACGTGATGTCGATCTTTGGTGGGCGGCGTTGAGCGCGAGTCCCGATCGCACGGTCCCGGCCGATGCAAGCGATCTGCAACCGCCGCCGCCCATCAAAGGGCTCATGTTCGACGTGGACGGCACCTTGTTGCTCAGCGATCGCTCGCTCGGTGGCTACGAGGTGCTGCCCGGCGCCATCGAGGTGCTCTCGGTCCTCAAGGAGCGAGGCATGCCCTTCGTGCTGCTCACGAACGGCAGCGCCTACCCCCCGCCCGAGCAGGCGGCCAAGCTGCGCAAGGTGGGGTTGCCCGTCGACGATGAGCAGATGATCACGCCCTCGAGCGTCACCGCGGATTACATGGCTCGGCAACGCATCAAGCGTGCCTTGATCCTGGGCGTGCGCGGCGTCGGGTACTCGCTCGAGCAGGCCGGGATCGCGACGGTATACACAGGTGAGCCCGGTGCGAGCGAGGTGGATGCCGTGTATGTCGGCTGGCATCCCGACTGCGCCATGAAGGACATCGAGACCGCGTGCCACGCGGTCTGGGGCGGCGCGAAGCTGTACGTGGCCTCGGATGTGCCGTTCTTTGCGACCAAGCACGGCCGCACGATCGGCTATTCGTTCACCATCTCGGGGGCCATTCGCCGTCTGACGAAGGCGCGCGCGCTACTGACCGGTAAGCCCTCCCTGCATGCGATGCGCTTCGTCGCCAAGCGGCTCGGCGTGCCGATGCGCGAGGTGGGCGTTGTTGGAGACGATCCCATCGTCGAGGCGCTCATGGCGCGCCGCGGGGGAGCGACTGCGCTCGCGGTGACCACGGGCATGACGAAGCACGAGGACTGGCTGCGCCAACCGCCCGACAGGCGTCCCCACCGCGTGCTCGCGAGTCTCAACGAAGTCCTGGAGCTTCTCGAATGAAAACCCCGCCACGCGGCCCACTCGCATCTGTGCTGTCTCTCGCGCTGCTCTGGTCGATCACGCTCGATGCCCGCGCGGCCGAGTGGATCACGAGCTGGGGCGCCGCGCCCGAGCCGCCGACGCTGGCGGCGGGTCCGTTCCCCGGCACGCCGAGCTTCTCGAACCAGACGATTCGTGAGGTGGTGCGTCTGTCCGCCGGGGGGCAGCGCGTGCGCATCCTCTTTACCAATGCCTATGGCGCGAAGGCGCTGCGGATTGGCGCTGCGCGCGTTGCGCTTGCCGATCCGTCGGGCGATGTGCAGCAAGCGACGCTGCACGCGGTGCTGTTTGCCGGAGAGCCGAGCGCCTGGGTACCGCCGGGCGCCCCACTGCTGAGCGACCCGATCGATCTGCCGGTCGCTCCCCTTGCGACGCTCTCGATCAGCATCTATCTGCCCGAGGACACCGGGCCGTGCACGTGTCATTCGGTCGGGGCGCAAACGGCGTACGTCTCGGGCAGCGGGGATCTCACCGACAAGCCGTTTACGCCCGAGCGGACGATGCTGGCGCGTGCGTTCATCGCGGGAGTCGAGGTCGAGGCGAGCGGACCTGCCAAATCGATCGTCGTGCTCGGGGATTCGATCTCCGATGGGGTGGGCTCCACTGCGAATGCGAACCGACGCTGGCCGGATGTGCTTGCCGAGCGGCTGGCGCACCAGCACGCCCGGCTGGCCTGGGGTGTGGTGAACATGGGCATCAGCGGCAACCGGGTTCTGGGCGACGGCGCAGGGCAGAGCGCGCTGGCGCGCATGGACCGCGATGTGCTCGCGGTGCCCGGCGCCGCCTACGTGATCGTCTTCGAGGGCGTGAACGATCTGGGAATCTCGTACGGTCACCCGAGCGGGCCGTTCGCGGGGTATTTCAAACGCTTTGCCTCCGGGAACAAGGCGACCGCCGAGGCACTGATCGCGGGCTATCGCCAGATCATCGCGCGCGCCCATGCCAAGGGGTTGAAGGTGTTCGGGGCGACGATCACACCCTATGGCGGAGCGGGCTACTACTCGGAGGAAGGTGAGGCCCAGCGGCAAGCGATCAACCGCTGGATGCGCTCCTCCGGTGCGTTCGATGCGGTGCTGGATTTCGATGCGGTGCTGCGCGACCCGAACCAACCGACGCAGATGCAGGCAGCATTGCAGGCCGGGGATCACTTGCATGGCAGCGATGCCGGCTACGCGGCGCTCGCCCGGTCCATCGATCTGGCGCTCTTCAAATAGCGGCTCGCCTCAACGCCCGCCGATGCGCGTGGCGAGCGTGCCGATCCGGCTGATCTTGCAGATCACCTCGTCCCCGGGCTGCAAGAATCGAGGCGGATTCATCGCAAAGCCCACTCCCGCCGGCGTGCCGGTGGAGATGATGTCTGCGGCCTCGAGCGTCATGCCGGCCGAGAGAGACTGGATGAGCTTGGGGATGTCGAAGATCATCTGCGAAACCGTGGCGTGCTGGCGCTGCTCGCCGTTGACGGTGAGGCTGAGCTCGAGCGTTTGCGGATCCCCGATCTCGTCGCGCGTGACGATGCAGGGCCCCATCGGACAGGAGCGGTCGAGACCCTTGCCCTTGAACCACTGATCGTGCCGGCGTTGCAGGTCGCGCGCCGTCACGTCGTTCACGATCGTGTAGCCGAACACGTGCTCGAAGGCATGCTCCGCGAGGATATCCCGGCCTCCCGGCCCGATCACGACTCCGAGCTCGACCTCGTAATCCATGCGGCTGGAGACCGCCGGATCGCGCACGAAGGTCTCGTCCGGGCCGATGACCGCGGTTGGCGGCTTGGTGAAGAACTGGGGGAACTCCGGTGCCTTGGTGTCGGCGCCGCGCACGCGGTCGCTCTCGGCGACGTGGTCGAGATAGTTGCGACCGACGCAGAAGACATTCTTCGACGGGCGCGGAATGGGGGCGAGCAGCTGGACCGAGCCCGTCGCGAGAACCGCCCCGTCGTGGCGGCCCGCTTCGGCCTCCTCGCACAGCGTCCGCGCAAGGGTGAGCGCCGGTGCTCCTCGGGCAATGAAGGCGCTCAGGTCGGCCCCAAGGCTTGCCGCTCGCGCATGTCCGGCTGCGCGCGCCAGATCGAGCACGCGCGCATCGCGCAGCATCAGGCCGAAGCCCGTCGAGCCGCCGTGTTTGAACGTCACAAGCCTCATGGCGAGGTCCTCTCCAGGTTCGCGAGCGCCGGCAGCAAAGCGCGCTGGGCCCGCCGCTGCAAGAGTCCAAGCGCGAGCATGCAAGCGCACAGTACGGCCGGACAGACGGACATGACGGCGAAGATCTCCTGCCTCGGAAGACTCGTCGCGAGCACGATGCCACCGATGAACGGACCGCCAGCAGAGCCGATCTTTCCCATGGAGGAGACCCACCCCGTTCCAAGTCCCCGGTACGCCGTGGGATAGAACAGTCCCGTGATGCTCGTGATTCCGAAGTGGCTGCCGGCGAGAAAGACACTGAGCAGCAGCATCAGAGCGACGAACGCCCTGTGGTCCATGCTGCCAAATCCGGCCACCAGCAACAAGGGCACCGCGATGAGTGGAAACAGGGCAAGGGTAATGACTCCGACCCGGTCGGTGAACCGCATGAGGATGAGCCCGCCGATCATTCCCCCGATGGAGTTGCTCGATGAGACCAGGGCGGCAGCCTTGCGCGTGAATCCGAGGGACTCGAACACGATGGGTCCCCACGAGGTGAGAAAGAAAGTGGTCATGGAGCTTGCGATGTACCCGATCCACAGGAGCGGAGTGATGCGAGCCAGGTCGCCGGTGAAAAGCACCGCGATGCTTCGCGGGCTGACGGGGGGCAGGGACTCGTCGGAGAGGACGAATCGCGCGGCAACCGGGATGGCCTTCTCGGGCACCAAGCGGCGCACGGCCGCCGCGAGCAGATCCGGACGGCGCCCGCTCGAGGTGAGAAAGCGCAGCGACTCGGGAAGCGCAATGAGCAGTGCCAGTGCGGCCAGTAGCGAGGCGGCGCCGCCGAAGATGAAGACCGAGGGCCAGCCGAATCGCGGAATGAGCGCGTTGGAGATCGGTCCGCCCGCCGTGACGCCCAGGCCGTAGCCGAGCATGATGAGGGTGACCATGGTGGCACGATGCCGCGCGGCGACGTATTCGCTCCCGAGCGCCCAGGTCAGGGGGATCGCTCCGCCCAGGACGATTCCATTGACGAAGCGTAGCGCGACGAACTGCCAGTAGTGGATCGCCAGCGAAAGCGCCAGCGTGAGCAACCCGAAGAGCGCTGTTGCAAGAACGATGGTCGCGCGGCGTCCGATGCGATCGGCGATGAACCCGAACACGAAGCCACCGAGCAGCAGCCCCAGCGGCCCGGCGGTCAGGATGTTGCGAATCATCGGCTCGTCGAGATGCAGCGCAGGCGCAAGGTAGGGCGCCGCAAAGCCGATGAGGTTCATGTCGTAGCCATCGAAGAAGGTCACCAGCCAACACACGAGCACCAGCCGGGCGGCCCACCATCCCAGCCCGCGCGCCTCGATGATGCGCGCAACGTCGATCGTAGGACGGCTCGCGGATGGGTCATGGCTCGTCACGTCCTACCTCTGTCTGGCATCGCAGCGCGCGGAGAGACTCGATTGTGCGCACCTCGGGACAGGCTGGGAAGAGCGCTGGCCGTTCGCGGGCCCCCCCGATGCAGAGCTCAAGCGCAGCGTGCGCGGGTAACGGTTCTTTGAATTTTGTCAGGCGCGGGTTTATGGTCTCCTGCAGGGGAGCCGGTCGACAGTGACCCGGCAAGAGGGGAAGGTATGAGTGCCGGTGCGCAGGCGGATGCGCCGCGTCAACATCTTGCCGTACGCCGCTGGTCTACGCAGGACGTGCAGCCGCGCGAGGCGCTCGCCTACTGGCGCGATTCGGTGTGTCAGGCGATCATCGAGCTCGGCGTGGAGGCCCCCGAGGATGAGTGCTTTCAGGCGCATCTGGAGCAGTGTGCGCTCGGGCCTGCGACGGTGAACATGGTCGAGGCGACCACCCAGCGCGTCGAGCGCACTCGCCATGCCATATCCCGCAGCCGGGCCGCGGCTTTTCACTTATTGCACTTGCGGTCCGGCCAGTTCCAGCTCGAGCGTGGCGAGCGGTCAACGGTGCTGCATCCGGGCGACTGCGTGCTCATGGACAACACCGAGCCTCACATCATGCGCTGTCCGGTCCCCACGCGTTGCCTCGTCGTGCAGTTTCCCGAGCCCTGGCTGCGCGCGTGGCTCCCCACGCCCGAGGAGATCGTCGATCGCGTGCTGCGTCCCCAGCACGGCTGGTCCTCGGCGCTCGCCGCTGCGCTGGCCAGCTTGCGCCCCGAGGACCTCGATGGGCTCTCGCTGCCGCGCGGGGTGGTCGCAGAGCAGCTGGCAGCATTGCTCGCGCTCACGGCGGGTCCGGCCGCTCCGCAACGCTCCTCCCGGGACCAGCTCCACGCGCGCCTCGTTCGCACCCTCCACGACCGTTACTATGACACCTCGCTTGCTCCCGCCGCCGTGGCATCCGAGCATGGAATCTCCAAGCGCTACCTTCACTTCGTATTCGCCTGCGCGGGGTCGACATTCGGCGCGGCGCTGCTGCGGGTGCGGCTCGAGCGTGCGCGTCAGCTCCTCACCGATGCGCGTTTCGCGGATGTGCTGATCGGCGAGATTGCGGCGCGCTGCGGCTTTGCGGACCCGAGCTACTTTGCGCGGTGCTTCCGCCGCCACTTCGGGTCGGCGCCGGGCGCTTACCGGACCACCCTGCGCAGTGCCCATCCTCTTGCGCCATGCGGCGCGCAAGAGGACGATGCCGGCCTCACCCGGCCAGAGCTTTGCAAAGGATCATCGTGAAACGGAGCCAAGACCGCATTCTCACCACGCACGTCGGCAGCCTCCCACGGCCCGACTCGCTGCTCGAGCTCTCGAGCTACGGCAAGGGGCCCCCGAAGGATCCCGAGGAGTACGCGCGCCGGGTGCGCGCCGCGGTCGTCGAGGTCGTGAAGCAGCAAGCCCAGGTCGGCCTCGACATCGTCAACGACGGCGAGTTCGGCAAGGAGAGCTGGGCCAATTACATCCTCAAGCGCATCACGGGGTTCGAGATCCGCCCGAGCCAGCTGCGCCCGCTCGACTGGCTGGGGCGCGACCGGGAGCGCTTCGGGGAATTCATCGCGCAGGAGATGCCGCGCGTTCTGACCGGATCCCCGACCGAGGCCTGCACCACGCCCATCACGTACAAGGACACGCGCGCCATCGATCAGGCCATCGACAATCTCAAGAGCGCGTTGAAGTCAGTGCAGGTCACCGATGCGTTCATGACCGCGGTCGCCCCGGCGAGCACGGCGTACGACGGCATCAACGAGTTCTACCCGAGCGAGCGCGACTACGTGTTCGCGATCGCGGACGCACTGCGTGCGGAGTACCTGCAGATCCACAAGGCAGGCCTCGTCTTGCAGGTGGACGATGCGGTGCTCGCGAACATGTACGATGCGCTCACGCAGAAGAGCCCGAAGCGCTATCGCGAGTGGGCGGAGCTGCGCGTCGAGGCGCTCAATCGAGCGCTCGCCGGCATCCCCGAGGATCGGGTGCGTTACCACGTGTGCTTCGGCAGCTGGCACGTTCCGCATATCTCCGATGCGCCGCTCGAGGAGATCGTCGATCTCATCCTGAAGGTGCGCGCCGGTGCGTATTCGATCGAAGCGGCCAATCCCCGCCACGAGCACGAATGGCGGGTGTGGGAGAAGGTGAAGCTGCCGCCCGGACGCATCCTCATCCCCGGAGTGATCACGCACCACATCATCACCGTCGAGCATCCGCGGGTCGTTGCCGACCGCATCGTGCGGTTCGCAAACATCGTCGGGCGCGAGAACGTGATCGCGGGCACCGACTGCGGATTCGCGCAGGTGGACAGCATCAAGCGAGTCCACCCGAAGATCATGTGGGCGAAGTTCGAGGCGCTGGTCGAGGGCGCGCGCATTGCAAGTGGTGAGCTGTGGGGCAAGGGACGCTCGAGGTCACCGCAGCGCCGCAAGCCGGCACGAGCGGCGCGTGGCTCCCGGTCGGTGCGGTCTGCGCGCTCCACGCGCAAGGCACCCAAGGCACCCAAGGCACGCAAGGGACGCAAAGCGCGCAAATGAGTGGTGAAATGGACGAGCGAGGCGGGGAATCGGCGGAGGCTTCCATGGCGAGCGCGGTCAAACTACCCACGCGTCTGCATCACACGGCCTATGTGGTGCGCAATCTCGAGGAGACGCGCCGCTTCTACGAGGACATCATCGGCCTGCCGCTCATGGCCACTTGGTGCGAAAGCGACGAGCTGTTCGGTGCGGTGCGAACGTATTGCCACTGTTTCTTCGGGCTGGCCGATGGCGGGGCGCTCGCGTTCTTTCAGTTTGCGAGCCCCGCAGACCAGGCGCTCTTCGGGCCCAAGATGCCCGAGAGCCCCTTTCATCACATTGCCCTCAAGGTGGATCGCGAGACTCAGCAAGGTATCGAGCGGCGTCTGGAGGCGGCGGGCTACAAGCCACCGCGCACCTACGTTCTGGAGCACGGCTATTGCCGTTCCGTGTACGTGAGCGATCCCGATGGGATGATCTGCGAGTTCACGCTCGATCATCCGGATGTGGAGAGGATCAATCACGAGCAGCGCGGCAAGGCCCATGCGGAGCTGCGGCGCTGGTTGGGGGGCGATCGCACCTCCAACAATACCTTCCGCTAGCCCCATTCGACGCTCCTGTTGCAGGATTGGTACAGTGCGCGGCGCCGGCTCTGCTGGAAGCTCTCTTGCGCTGTCGGTCAAGGCGCATTGCGCTCTGGTCCGCGCGCAAGTGGCATAGCGCGCGCTAGGCTCGCCAGCGTCGGTCGGAGCATCCGCGGCGTGGCGGAAACAACAAACAGTCACGCCGCCCATGAGGCATTTGCAAGGCAAATGAGCCTGCCTGTGCCTCGCCGGCCGGAGTGAGGGCACAGGTCCAAATGGGTTGAGAATGCGTCTGGCAGGGGGGAGCATGGCTATGAGAGGGGCGTCGGGTTCGGACGTGGGTGCGAGCCGTTGGGGCTTCGCGTGGGTCACTGGGATCGTAATCGCTCTGGGGGCAGCCAGTGCCTTCGCGCAACAGCCCGATCAGGGAGCGCAGGCCGGCAGCGCGCAGACCGCTCCGCAGCCCTCGGGCGCGCAGGCACCCATCGCCGCGCCGGAAGGTGCACTGCAGGAGGTCGTGGTCACGGCGACCAAGCGGTCCGAGAACGTGCAGAACGTCCCGATCACCATCACCACCTTCTCGACCGCCCAGCTGGCGGAAAGCAACCTCAGCAGTCTCTCCGCGCTCACGGCGCTCACGCCCGGCGTCGATCTCGAGGGTGGCGCGCCGTTCTCGGGTGACCGCTCCGTGCTTTCCGCCTCGATTCGCGGCATCGGTCAGAACGACTTCGCCTTCAATCTGAACCCGGCGGTCGGTGTCTACGTCGACGGAATCTTCTACGCGCGCACGATCGGCGCGAACATCGACCTGCTCGATGTGGACCGGGTGGAGATCCTGAAGGGCGCGCAGGGCACCCTCTTTGGAGCCAACACCATCGGTGGCGCCATCAACATCAGCACGCACACGCCAGGAGATGAGTTCCGCTTCATCGCAACGGCGACCGGTGGCAGCTACGACCAGCGCAATCTGGGATTCACCGTCGATATTCCGCTGATCAAGGGCACGCTGCTCTCCAGCCTCACCGTTCAGAGCGAGCAGCAGAACGGCTATCAGACAGCGATCCCGTATCCGTCGACGGGGCCGGTCGGCAGCGCACCCTTCGTGGTCGATCCGCAGGACGCATACCCCAAGTCGGGCTATGCCACGAGCGACACCTACGGCGGCACGGGCATCACGGAGATGCGCGGCAAGGTGCTCTGGAACGTGACCGACAAGCTCAATTTCACCTTCACCGCCGACTGGACGCACGAGGATCAGACCGCTCTGCCCGAGGTGGATCTGCAGACCTATTACGGGAATGTCCTGGGCGCGACGTTCTCGACCCTGTACGACCTGTGTATCAGCAACGGGAGCGCTGGGATTCTCGGCGCCGTCGATGAGGATGGAGGATCCTTCCTCCCGCCGAGCGTGGCTGGAGCCTTCGCGGGCACCTGCTCCCAGCCCCGCGCCCACGTACCCGGGATATCGGTCGGTGGTGCGCCGCTCATCGGCGCAGGCTATGCCGGCGTCCCGGTCGGCGTGACTCCATTCCCCGGCGTGAACCCCTGCTACAACTACAACAATCTCGCGGCGGGCCTGGCCTACTGCGGCACGAACCAGCCCCGTCTGTTCTTCTACAACGCTACGGCGATGACGGGTAATGTGGATCAGACCTACGCCGTCGGGCGCCCTGATTTCGCGCGCCAGAACGTGTTTGGATTCTCATCGACCGGAACTTATGAGCTCTCGGACAGCATGCAGGTCAAGTCGATCACCGGCTACCGGCAGGACCTGTGGCAGATCGGCACGCAGCTCGATGGCACGCCCGAGACGCTCCTCGAGGTCACCGACCAGCAGCACCAGTGGCAGGTCTCGCAGGAGTTCCAGCTCCTCGGCAAGGCGCTGGACAATCGGCTCGACTACGTCTTCGGCCTGTACTACTTCGACGAGTCCGGCTACGTGCACGACTTCGTGCCGTTCGAGAGCCTGCTGTACGTCGACGACGGCGAGGCGAACGACGTGCAGAACACCTACTACGCCGCATTCGCGCATGCCGACTGGCGCTTGACCGACCACTGGGAGATCGTCGCCGGCGGCCGCTACACCGATTCCCAGACCTACTTCCTCGGCGGACAGGGCGACCTCAATTCCTTCCCGTTCGGCTCGTACTGCTGGCTGAACTCCTCGCCCGCGTGCGGAGGCGGACCTGCGTTCACGGACATCCCGGGCATCAACGGGAACGTCGCCAAGCCCGGTGCGCCGTACTTTCTGTACTTCCCGGATGTTCCGGCGAGCCAGGTATGGCATGTCTTCGACCCCACGGGCAGCCTCGACTACCACATCAATTCCGACATGATGGTCTACGTAACCTGGAGCAAGGGCTTCCAGCAGGGCGGCTGGACCACGCGCCTGTCCGATGCCATCCCGAGCCCGACCGATGCGCAGTTCGGTCCCGAGTACGCCAAGCAGTGGGAGCTCGGGATGAAGTCCGAGTGGTTCGAGCACCGCTTGCTGGTCAACGCCGCGGTGTACTACACCAACTTCGAGGGCATTCAGCTCAACATCCAGCAGGGCATCTCGCCGGTGGTGCAGAACGCCGGCAATGCGGACATCAAGGGCGCCGAGCTCGACCTTCAGTGGCTCGTCGGCGGCGGGCTGCAGCTCAACGGATCGGCCTCGTACATCGATGCGTACTACACCTCGGTGGCCCCCAGCGCGAATATTCCGGAATACGCGCTGCCCAACGGCTTCACGGTCTGTCCGGCAACCAAGGCCGTCGCTGGAACCGACGAGCCGGCGTGCGGGCTCTACGACGGCCCCGGCAACACCAACGGATTGCCCGTTGTCCTGCAGACCCAGGCACAGCTTCCGTATACCCCCAAATGGAAGTTCTCGATCAATCCCAGCTACGACTTGACGCTGCCGAACCAGGCCATCATCCGGCTCCTGCCGATATTCACCTACACATCCAACCTCTTCGAGGACTCGCTCAATACGCCGCTTCTGCACCGGGCGGCCACCCGCGAGCTCGATGCGTCGATTCACTACATATCGCCGGACGCGACGTACGATTTCGCGGTGGGTGGCACGAACCTGACGGATGACCGCTACTACACGACCGGCGCCGTGAACTACGGAGCCGGTGTCGCGCAGGGGTACATCAACGCGCCGACGGAGTGGTACGCCACGGTGCGGGTGAACTTCAACAAGTAAGCGTCGATTCTGCCCACTCGGGCGCCGCCTCCGCCTCCGGAGGCGGCGCGCTGGAGCATTCCGGCAGCTCACATCGCACCGACGGCTGGCGTCGGCCATAATGGCGCGTCACCCTCGGAAGCGTACCTATGCCGGCGTATCGATCCCGAACCACCACCCACGGCCGCAACATGGCAGGCGCGCGCGGACTGTGGCGCGCGACCGGAATGAAGGATGAGGACTTCGGCAAGCCCATCATCGCGGTCGCCAATTCCTTCACGCAATTCGTCCCCGGGCATGTGCACCTGCGGGACGTGGGCCGGCTGATCGCCCAGGAGATCGCCGATGCGGGCGGTGTGGGGCGCGAGTTCAACACCATCGCCGTGGATGATGGCATTGCGATGGGGCACGACGGCATGCTCTATAGCTTGCCCTCGCGCGACCTGATTGCCGATGCCGTCGAGTACATGGTCAATGCACACTGTGCCGATGCGCTCGTGTGCGTCTCCAATTGCGACAAGATCACACCGGGCATGTTGATGGCCGCCTTGCGAATCAACATCCCCACGGTGTTCGTGTCGGGCGGGCCCATGGAGGCCGGTCGCGTGAGGTCCGGCACGAGCACCAAGGCGGTCGATCTCATCGACGCGATGGTGGCGGCAGCCGACGCGTCAGTCTCCGACAGCCAGCTCGCCGAGATCGAGCGCTCGGCCTGCCCGACCTGTGGGTCGTGCTCCGGCATGTTCACCGCCAACTCCATGAACTGCCTGGTCGAGGCGCTGGGGCTTGCGCTGCCGGGCAACGGCACGGTGCTCGCCACGCATACCGAGCGCGAGCGGCTGATGCGCCGTGCGGGCGTGCTGGTGACCGAGCTCACGCGGCGCTACTACGAAGCCGACGACGCAAGCGTACTGCCCCGCTCGATTGCAACCTTCCAGGCGTTCGAGAACGCAATGGCGCTCGACATCGCGATGGGCGGCTCGACCAATACCGTGCTGCACCTTCTTGCCGCAGCCTACGAGGGCGGCGTGAACTTCACGATGCGCGACATCGATCGGCTCTCCCGCAGCGTGCCCAATCTGTGCAAGGTGGCCCCCTCACGCTCGGATGTGCATCTGGAGGATGTGCACCGCGCCGGGGGAGTGATGGCCATCCTGGGGGAGCTCGAGCGGGCGGGTCTCGTGCACCCCGAGGCGCGCACCGTTCATTCGGGCTCGCTGACCGAGGCGCTCGCGCGCTGGGACATCCGCCGCACGCAGGACGCGCAGGTCAGCGAGTTCTATCGCGCGGCCCCCGGCGGTGTGCGCACCGTTCAGCCGTTCAGTCAGTCGCAGCGCTTCGGCAGCCTCGATCTGGACCGCCGCGCCGGCTCCATCCGTGCTGCCGAGCACGCCTACAGCGCCGACGGGGGCCTTGCGGTGCTCTATGGCAATCTGGCGGTGGACGGCTGCATCGTGAAGACAGCGGGCGTGGACGCCTCGCTGCTCAAGTTCTCAGGTCCGGCTCGCATCTTCGAGAGCCAGGAGGATGCCGTCGCCGGCATTCTCGGCGAGAAAGTCCACAAGGGTGATGTGGTGGTGATTCGCTACGAGGGCCCGCGCGGCGGACCCGGAATGCAGGAGATGCTCTATCCGACCAGCTACCTCAAGGCGAAGGGACTCGGCAAGGCGTGCGCTCTGGTGACCGACGGGCGTTTCTCCGGAGGCACCTCAGGACTTTCCATCGGCCACGTCTCGCCCGAGGCGGCCGAGGGCGGCGCCATCGCGCTGGTCCACGAGGGCGATCGCATCACGATCGACATCCCGAGCCGCACCATCACACTCGATGCGCCCGAGGCCGAGATCGAGCGGCGCCGCGCGGCACTGAGCGCGCGCGGGCGCGGAGCGTGGCGGCCGGCGCGCGAGCGGCCGCGGCGCGTCTCCGCGGCTCTGCAGGCGTATGCCGCACTGACGACCAGCGCGGCTCGAGGCGCAGTCAGAGATCTCTCGCAGATCGCCTCGAAATAGCTTACACGCCGAAGAGCGCCGCCGGCCCGAGCTCGGCTTCGATCTCGAGCAATCGGTTGTACTTGGCGATCCGCTCCGAGCGGCAGAGCGAGCCGGTCTTGATCTGACCGCCGCCCATCGCGACGGCGAAGTCGGCCATGAAGCTGTCCTCCGTATCGCCCGAGCGATGGGAGATGACGTAGCCCCAGCCGGCCTTGCGGCACAACTCGATCGCATCGATGGTCTCGCTCACCGTGCCGATCTGATTGAGCTTGATGAGTGCCGCATTGCAGGCCTTCTCGGCCACGCCGCGCCGGATGTAGATCGGATTGGTGACGAGGAGATCATCGCCGACGATCTGCAGGCGTCCCCCGAGCTGCAGGGTGAGCGCGCGGAAGCCCTCCCAGTCGTTCTCGTCCAGCCCATCCTCGAGCGACACCACCGGGTACTGATCGGCCCAGCCGCGGTACAGCGCGATCATCTCGGCGGAGGTCTTGTCACCCTGGCGGCTGCGCGTGAGCCGGTAACGGCCCTTCTCGAAGAAGGAGCTGGCTGCCGCATCCAGAGCGATGGCGATATCGGTGCCCGGCTTGTACCCGGCGCGCTCGATGGCGGTGACGATGAGCTGGCAGGCCTCGTCATTGCTCGAGAGCGCCGGCGCAAAGCCGCCCTCGTCCCCGACGGCCGTGCTCAAGCCGCGCTCGTGCAGGAGCTGCTTGAGCGCCTGGAAGGTCTCCGCCCCGTAGCGCAATGCCTCGGCGAAGGTCGGCGCCCCGCGCGGGTAGAGCATGAACTCCTGCAGATCGAGACTGGAGTCGGCATGCTTGCCCCCATTGAGCACGTTCATCTGGGGGACGGGGAGCCGGCGAGCTCCGGCGCCGCCCAGATACTGGTAGAGAGGCAGTCCGCTCGAGGCCGCCGCAGCGCGCGCGACGGCCTGCGATACCCCGAGAATGGCGTTGGCCCCGAGTTTGGCCTTGTTCGGGGTGCCATCCAGATCGATCATCAGCCGATCGATGCGTGCCTGTTCGGCGGGGTCGAGGCCGGCAAGGCGCGGGCCGATCGTCTCGTTGACATGCGCCACCACTT
The DNA here is from genome assembly GCA_035524075.1 of Steroidobacteraceae bacterium. Lineage (GTDB taxonomy): Bacteria > Pseudomonadota > Gammaproteobacteria > Steroidobacterales > Steroidobacteraceae > JASHUC01. Next base: position 15,420 of record DATKPP010000033.1, read on the forward strand.
TGCGCACGCCCTTGCCGCCGTAGCGAGCGCGATCCCCGTCGCGCAGCTCCACCGCCTCGTTCTCGCCCGTGGAGGCGCCCGATGGGACGGAGGAGACCCCCACCGTTGCGTTGTCCAGGTGCACGAAGACCCGCACCGTCGGCGAGCCGCGTGAATCGAGAATCTCGAGCGCCCGGACCGAGCGAATGCGCGAGCTCATGGGTGGCCTTTCAGCTGCAGTTGCCGGAAGCGGATCCTATCAAAGTGAGCCTCCGGTCGCGTTTTCTCGGGGGTTGCTGTGCGTCATTGGCCAGGCGTGATGTCCCTCACGGCATATGTCGTGAGGGCGTTGCAAGTTGGCCATCGGACCGCGATTTCGGGGACCGCCACGCTTGATGTCTCGGCGCACTCTTCTGCCCTGTGCGGTGGTCCTGGCGCTCCTCATCCTGGCGCTCGACCTTTTCCTGCCATTCCAGGCGCGCACCCTGCGCATCCACGAAGGCTTCCTCCTGGTGCTGGTCGCTGCCGTCAGCGCGGCAGTCCTGAGGCAGCTGCGTCGGGTGCGCGCGGCGGAGCGCCGCCTGGAGCGCGCATCCCTCTCGAGCCTCGAGGGGCACTGGGAGTACGACTTCGAGCGCATGATGCGCTGGCACTCCGCAAGCTTTCGGGCCCTGCTCGGATACGAGGCCCGCGAGATGTTCGGACCGATCGAGCAGTCGGGGGTGAATACCCATCCCGACGACCGCGCGATCGTCGCGGAGGCCGTGTCCCAGCATCGCCGCAACGGCATCGCGATCGACATCGTCGTGCGGATGCGCACGGCGAGCGGCTCGTACCGATGGATGCACATGAAGGGCGGGGTCGCCGAGCGCGATGCGCGTGGCGAGGCTCTGCGGATCGCCGGCGCCGCTCAGGACGTGCACGAGCAGAAGCTCGCCGAGGATGAGCTGCGTGACGTGCGCGCGCGATTCGAGCGCGCGGTGCAGGGGACGCAGGATGGCCTCTGGGAGATCGACTTCAGCGCCGACCGTGCCCGGGTGTGGCTGTCGCCCCGGCTGCATGAGCTCCTCGGCTTTCAGGACGGTGAGCTGGGCGATGATCCGCAGGTCCTGCGCAGACGCACGCACCCGGAGGACCAGCCGATCGCCGACGAGGCGGTCCAGCGCCAGCACCAAGACGGCGTGCCGCTCGACCTCGAAGTGCGCATGCTCACCCGCGGGGGCGAGTATCGCTGGTTCAGGATGCGCGGCAGTCCCGGCTTCGACGCGGCGGGCCGCCTGATCCGCGCCTCCGGCTCGATGCAGGATGTGACCGAAGCTCGCGCCGCACGCGAGGCTCTGGTCGGCGCGTCCCAGGCGGCACAGGCCGCAAGCCATGCCAAGAGCGCTTTCCTCGCAACGATGAGCCACGAGATTCGCACCCCGATGAACGGCATCATCGGCATGACCGCGCTGCTGCTCGACACCGTGCTCGGGCGAGTGCAACGCGAGTACGCGGAAGCCATCCGCACGAGTGCCAACTCGCTGCTCGCGATCATCAACGACATCCTCGATTTCTCCAAGATCGAGGCCGGCAAGATGGAACTGGCGCGCGACCCGTTCTGCCTGCGGCAGTGCATCAACGACTCGGTCATGCTGTTCGCGTGGAAGGCCCAGGAGAAGGGCCTGCAACTCATCCAGAACGTCGATCCCGATGTGCCCAACGCCTTGGTTGGCGATGCCGACCGGCTGCGCCAGATTCTCCTGAACTTGCTAAGCAATGCCATGAAATTCACCGAGCGCGGGGAGATTGCGTTGACCGTGTCGGCGGCGGACGTGCGCTCGCGCGGCCCCTCCGAAATTGCTTTGCAGTTCTCCGTCACAGACACCGGTATCGGGATCGCGGCCGCCAAGCAGGCCTTTATTTTCGAAGCCTTCGCGCAGGCGGATGGCTCTTCGCGGCGGCGCCAGGGAGGCACCGGCCTCGGCCTGGCGATTTGTTCCAAGCTGGTCGCGCTGATGAAGGGAAAGATCTGGGTCGAGAGCGCCGAGGGCGCGGGGAGCGCCTTCCGCTTCACCGCCTGCTTCGACCGCGTGCCCGCGGGGGACGCCCTGCTCGCAATGAGCGAATCCGGC
>DATKPP010000034.1:0-64564 GCA_035524075.1 Steroidobacteraceae bacterium
CTCAAGGGCAATCCCGAGCATGGGAAGGCGATCTCCTATACCTGTCTCGGCTGCCACGGTATCGAGGGCTATCGCAACGCGTACCCCAACTACAGCGTGCCGAAGCTGCGCGGCCAGTATCCCGAATACATCGTGGCGGCGCTCGGGGAGTACAAGAGCGGCCAGCGCGCCCACACCACGATGCACGCACAGGCCTCCGAGCTCAGCGACCAGGACATGGCGGACATCGGGGCCTTCTTCGCGGGCAGGCCGCTGCAGCGTGGAACGGTCGCCGCGAGCGCTCATGCCCCGCCGGCGGCCGCGGCCGTGTGCGTCGCGTGCCACGGTACGGACGGGGTCGGCGTCGTCTCGCAGTACCCGAGCCTTGCCGGCCAGCATCCCGACTACATCGTGCAGGCGCTGCGCGAATACCAGGACGGCACGCGAAAGAACCCCGTGATGGTGGGCATGGCGGCGCAGGTCAAGCCGCGCGACCTCGAGGTGATCGCAGACTACTACGGCAGCTTGCGACCCTCGCTCGAGACCTTGCCGCGACCCTACACGTTCCTGACCGTCGGGCGCACCGGGGAATAGCTCGCGCGAGGCTGCGCCGCTCCGGGGCGCCAGGCTCAGGGCTTCAGCCGCTGGAGGAACGCCGCGACGACCCACTCGTAGGCGTCCCGGTCCGTCTTCTTTCCAAATCCGTCTCCCTCATCCTGGGCAGCGAGAGACCACACATCATCGCCGCGAGCGCGCAGGCTCGCGACCAGTTGCGCCGACTCGGCTGCAGGCACACGCGTATCGTCGAGGCCTTGCACCACGAGCAGCGGCTTGCGAATCCACTGCGACTTGTCGAGCGGGGAGATGCGCCGCAGGAACTCGCGCACATCGGGGTCGCGCTCGTCGCCGTACTCCGCGCGCAGGAGGTCCCGCCGGTCGGCCGGCGCGTCCTGCAGCAGGGCGATGAAGTCGGTGATGCCGCCGATGTCGATCGCGCCGCGCAGCCGGTCGTTGTAATCCGCGAGGGCCGCCAGAGCCAGGTAGCCCCCGTAGGCGGTGCCCATCACCACGACGTGGCCCTGATCCAGATCCGGCTGCAATCCAATCCACACGAGCAGTGAGCCCACGTCCTTGACGGCGTCCTCGCGAAGCATGCCGTTGTCGAGCGCGAGGAACGTCTTGCCATAGCCGGAGGAGCCACGGATGTTCGGCGCAACGACCGCGTAGCCGAGCTCGTTCACCACGAACTGGATGAAGGGGTCGAAGTGCGGGCGGTACTGCGCTGCAGGCCCGCCATGAAAGTAGATGAGCACCGGATGCCGTCCTGGGGAGCTCGGGCGGTACACGTAAGCCGAGATCGTGCGGCGGCCGCTCGCTCCATGATCCCAGGTCGGATACTGCACGCGCTGCGGGTTGACGAATGCCGCCGGATCGATCGGGCCCGGCTCGCTCTGCGTCCAGCGCTCGAGCGTGTCGTGCTCGATATCGAAGACATAGACATCCCGGGGCGATTGCGGACTCTCCGCCGACACAGCCAGGCGGCGTCCCGCGTGATCGAACCTGACGCTGGAGATCACCCCCTCCGGCAGGCCGGCCGGGGAGAGCTCCAGCTTGCGCAGGTTGTCGAGCACGGTCAGGCGGCTGCGACCATCCTCGTTCACGACGTACGCGAGATAGCGTCCGTCGGCGGTCACGTCGAACTCGTCGACGTCCCACGGAATGCCGCCCGTCACCTCGCGCGACTGGTGCGTGACGAGGTCGAGATAGCACAGCTGCGCGAATTCGCCCATCGCATCGGAGACGAGGTAGATGCCGCGGCCGTCGGGGGCGAAGCGTGCCGAGCGAATGGCGACCTTGCCCTCGCTTGCCTTGCCGCCGCTCGAGTCGATCGGTGCCAGGGTTCCCGTCGCCACGTCGGCCAGATACAGATGGCTCTCCACCGCGGACACGGATTGCAGCAGCAGCAGCTTCTGACCATCGAGCGACCAGTCGAGCGGTGACCAGGAGCCCTGCTGTGCTGCGGCCACCAGGCGAGGTGCCGTGCCTGCGGCGATGTCGGCCACGTAGATGTCATCGGTGTCGCCGTTGCGCTCGGTCCCGAAGAATGCGAGCTGCTTGCCATCGTGCGACCAGACCAGGGCGCCGTGGCGTGCCTTGCCGTGGGTCAGCTCCCGGGCGTCGTGCTGTGCGAACCGGTAGTAGTAGACCTGGGCGTTCTCATCCCCTTCGTCGTTCTTCAGAAACGCAAACCCCATCGAGCCGATCGCGGGGGCGGCCGCAACGCTCACGGGCTCGGAGTAGTACGTGAGCTGCTCGCGCATCCCGAGCGGGGCGGCCACCCGGTGGATCTGGGCGACATCCGCAAAGCGCGTGCTGATCAGCATGCTCCCATCGGGCAGCCAGTCGAGAAAGCTGGCTTCACGGGCGCCGGTGTAGCGTGCGAGGCGCGCGGCGAGCCGCGGGTCGACCGGTCCCACGCCCTGCAGCACCAGATGGTCATGCGACTGATCGAAGGGGGAGAGTGGCAGCTGCGCGCGTGCTGGAGCTGCGCCAGCGCAGAGCAGCGCCGCCGCGGCGGCGAGCGGCACTGCGCGAACCGATCGACCCATGAACCTCTCACCGTGCGAGAAAGGTGCCGTTCTCTTACTATGCCGGGGCAAATGCTGCAAGCGACTCTCATCAGACATCCGGACGGCATCACGGCCGTCGATACGGATTACATCCGCCCGGGACTTGCCGCCGCGCACGTGATCGAGGCGGCAGGCCGCGCGGCCTTCGTGGACGTGGGGACCAACCACTCCGTGGCGCGCCTGCTCGCCGCGCTCGAGCGGCTCGGCATCGCTCGGGAAGCCGTCGATTACGTGTTCCTCACGCACGTGCATCTCGACCACGCGGGCGGCGCCGGCGCGCTGCTGCGCGAGCTGCCGAATGCTCGAGCCGTGGTTCACCCGCGCGGCGCTCCGCACCTCGCCGAGCCCGCGAAGCTGATCGCCGCCTCGATCGCCGTGTACGGCGAGTCGCGCTACCGCAGTCTCTATGGAGAGCTCGTGCCGTTGCCACGCGAGCGCATGATCCTGATGCAGGACGAGCAGCGCATCGAGCTTGCCGGGCGCGAGCTGCTGCTGCTCAACACGCCCGGCCACGCCCTGCACCACTACTGCATCCTGGATGTGGCGCACGCGAACGTCTTCACCGGGGACACGTTCGGCCTGTCCTATCGCGAGCTCGACACGCAGGCAGGCCCCTTCGCCGTCCCGACGACCACACCCACTCAGTTCGACCCGGAGCAGCTCATCGCCTCCATCCGCAGGCTCATGTCGCACGCCCCGCGTGCCGCATACCTCATGCATTACAGCCGCATCACCGGGCTCGAGCGTATCGCCGAGTCGCTGCAGTGGCAGATCGGCGAGCTCACCGCGATCGCGCGGCGACATGCGGGCGCCTCCGACCGCGAGGCCGCCATCCGCGCCGCAATGCGCACCTTGTGGATCACGCTCGCGCAGCGGCACGGTATTGCCGAGCCCGAGGCGCGCGTCGATGCCATCCTCGACAAGGACCTCGACCTCAATACTCAGGGCCTCATGGCCTGGCTCGAGCGCATCGCCGCTCGCTGAGCGACTCCCCGCGAGGCGCCGTTGCGGATAGAATGCCCGCCCCCGCAGCGGGTGTTGCCATGTCCGTACCTTCCTTCCCGGGGGCGCGCTTGCGCGCCGCGCTCGATCTCGAGCGTCCCCTGCAGATCGTCGGCACCGTGAACGCCTATGCGGCGCTGCTCGCACGCGCCGCAGGCTTCAGGGCGATCTACATCTCCGGTGCCGGCGTTGCCAATGCCTCCTTCGGCATGCCCGATCTGGGCATCACCTCGCTGAGCGAGGTATGCGAGGACGTGCGGCGCATCACCGGGGCGGTCGAGCTCCCCTTGCTCGTCGATGCGGATACCGGCTTCGGCGGCGCCTTCAACATCGCGCGCACCTGCCGCGAGCTTGCGCGGGCCGGCGCGGCCGGCCTGCACCTCGAGGACCAGGTCCAGGCCAAGCGCTGCGGCCACCGGCCGGGCAAGGCGCTCGTCGCGGCCGAGGAGATGGTGGATCGACTCAAGGCGGCCGTGGACGCTCGCCCGGACCCCTCGTTCGTGATCATGGCGCGCACCGATGCGCACGCGGTGGAGGGACTCGAGGCCGCCCTCGAGCGCGCGCTCGCCTATGTCGCCGCCGGCGCCGACATGATCTTTGCCGAGGCGTTGACGAGTCTCGAGGAGTACCGGCAGTTCACCGCTCGCGTGGGCGTTCCGGTGCTTGCGAATCTCACCGAGTTCGGCCGGACACCCCTGTTCACCGTGGCCGAGCTCGCAGGCGTTGGCGTGCGCCTGGTGCTGTATCCGCTGTCGGCCTTTCGCGCCATGAGTCAGGCGGCGCTCGCCGTGTATGAGACCATCCGCCAGGATGGAACTCAGAAGGCTGCGGTCGCTCGAATGCAAACGCGCGAGGAGCTCTATCGAGTGCTCGGCTATCACGCGTACGAAGAAAAACTGGATCGGCTGTTTGGAAGCGATCATGAGCAACACTGACCCCATGCCTTCGGGCTTCAAGCCCAAGAAGTCGGTCGCCCTCTCCGGCGTGACGGCCGCCAACACGGCACTGTGCAGCGTCGGGCGCACCGGCAACGACCTGCATTACCGCGGCTACGACATTCTCGAGGTCGCAGAGGCTGCCGATTTCGAGGAGATCGCATATCTCCTCATTCACGGAGAGCTACCGAACGCCGCGGCGCTCGTCGCGTACAAAACCAAGCTCAAGGCCCTGCGCGGCCTGCCCGCGATCGTGCGGACGGCTCTCGAGTGCCTGCCCGCGGGCACCCACCCGATGGACGTGCTGCGCACGGGGGTGTCGGTGCTCGGCTGCGCGCTGCCGGAGAAGGAGGATCACTCGGCCGCCGGCGCGCGCGATATCGCCGACCGGCTGGTGGCGAGCCTCGGCTCGATGCTCACCTACTGGTATCACTACAGCCATTCGGGGCTGCGCATCCTCGTCGAGACCGAGGACGACTCGGTCGGAGGCCACTTCCTGCACCTCCTCCACCGGCGTCCGCCACCGCCTTCCTGGGTGCGGGCCATGCACACCTCGCTCATTCTGTACGCCGAGCACGAGCTCAATGCCTCGACGTTCGCGGCCCGCGTCATTGCCGGAACCGGAGCGGATTTCTATTCCGCGATCGTGGGTGGAATCGGCGCGCTGCGCGGTCCCAAGCACGGCGGAGCGAACGAGGTGGCCCTCGAGATCCAGAGCCGCTACGCCACCCCGGACGAGGCCGACGCGGACATCCGCGCGCGCATCGCGGCGCGCGAGGTCATCATCGGGTTCGGCCACCCGGTCTACACGATCTCCGACCCCCGCAACGAGGTCATCAAGCAGGTCGCGCGGCGGCTGGCGGGGGATGCCGGCGACACCAGGCGATTCGAGATTGCCGAGCGGATCGAGAAGACGATGGCCGATGCGAAGAAGATGTTCGCGAATCTCGACTGGTTCTCCGCCGTTTCGTATCACCTGATGGGGGTGCCCACCGCGATGTTCACGCCCCTGTTCGTCATTGCGCGCACGACGGGCTGGGCCGCGCACATCATCGAGCAACGCATGGATGGGAAGATCATTCGCCCGGCGGCGAACTACGTCGGGCCCGAGCCGCGCAAGTTCATTCCCCTCGCCGAGCGCGGCTGACCCGGCCGCGCCGAGCCGCGCCATGTCCTCGCACGATGTCCGCTCCGCCGAGCGCCCGAAGCCGGACTACCTGCTCGTCGCGATCGCCGAGTACGTGAGCCAGTTCGAGGTGCAAAGCGAGCTGGCGTACCAGACGGCGCGGCTCGTGCTGCGCGATACGCTCGCCTGCGGGCTCCAGGCGCTGAAGTTCCCCGCGTGCACCAAGCTCCTGGGTCCGGTCGTGCCCGGGGCAATGATGCCGGGGGGCGCGCGGGTGCCGGGCACCTCCTACGAGCTCGATCCGGTGCAGGCTGCCTTCTCGATCGGCGCGATGATCCGCTGGCTCGATTTCAACGACACCTGGCTCGCAGCCGAATGGGGCCACCCTTCGGACAACCTCGGCGGGATCCTGGCTGTCGCGGACTACCTCTCGCGCAAGGCGCGGATGGAAGGCGCTGCACCGCTCACGGTGCGCGACGTGCTCACCGCGATGATCAAGGCGCACGAGATCCAGGGGGTGCTCGCGCTGAAGAACAGCTTCAATCGCCTGGGACTCGACCATGTCATCCTGGTGCGGGTGGCATCGACCGCCGTCACGACCGGCCTCCTCGGGGGCACGAGCGAGCAGATCGCAAGCGCCGTGTCGAACGCATGGATCGACGGGGGTGCGCTGCGCACGTACCGGCACGCCCCCAACACGGGCTCGCGCAAGAGCTGGGCCGCCGGTGATGCCACCAGCCGCGGGGTGCGGCACGCTCTCATGGCCATGGCGGGCGAGATGGGCTACCCCTCCGCGCTGAGCGCGCCGCAGTGGGGCTTCTACGATGTGGTGGGCCGGGGCAACGCACTGGTGTTGCCGCAGCCCTTCGGCAGCTACGTGATGGAGAACGTTCTCCTCAAGATCTCCTACCCCGCCGAGTTTCATGCTCAGACCGCGGTCGAGTGCGCCATGGAGCTGCATCCGCAGGTGGCCGGCCGCGTGGACCAGGTCGATCGGATCGTCATCGAGACGCAGGAGCCCGGCGTGCGCATCATCGACAAGACGGGTCCGCTTGCAAATCCCGCCGACCGGGATCACTGCATTCAGTACATGGTCGCGGTGCCCCTGATCTTCGGCCGCTTGACCGCGGACGACTACGAGGACGCGGTGGCATCGGATCCGCGGATCGATCGCCTGCGCGAGCGGATGCAGGTGCGGGAGAACCCCGCTTTCACCCACGACTACTACGATCCCGACCAGCGCTCGATCGGCAACGCGGTCCAGGTCTTCTTCCGTGACGGAAGCTCGACGCAGCGCGTGGAGCTGGCGTTTCCGATCGGCCATCGCCGCCGCCGCGCCGAGGGGCTGCCGCTGCTTGCGGCGAAATTCAATCGTGCCGTCGCCGCTCATTTTGCGCCGCGCCAGAGCGAGCGCGTTCAGGCGCTGTTTGCCGATCTCGCCAAGCTCGATACATTGCCCGTGAACGAGCTGCTGGCCGCGCTCGTGACGAACGGGGCGGCACGCTGATCGAGCCTCCTCAGCCGACCGAGCACCCTCGGCTGGTCGAGCGCAATCGGCTGATCGAGGCCGCGCGGGTGCTCGGAGTATCGCTTCCGGCGAGCGCGGCCGATCGGCTGCTCGAGCTTCTCGAGGAGCTTGTCCGCTGGAACAAGGCGTACAACCTCACCGCCATCCGGGCTCCCGAGCGCATGCTCACCCATCACGTGCTCGACAGTCTCGCGATCCACGGTGACCTCCGGGGGGCGCGCATCGCCGATGTGGGCGCCGGGGCGGGGTTCCCGGGCCTGCCGCTCGCCATCGTGAGCCCCGACCGCAGCTTCGCGCTCATCGACTCGAGCGGCAAGAAGATCCGCTTCATCGCGCACGCCGTGCGCACGCTCGAGCTTGCGAACGTCACGGCCGTGCACTCGCGCGTGGAGGATCTGCGCCCCGATGTGCCCTTCGACACCGTCATCGCGCGGGCCTTCGCAGGCATCGCCGAGCTGCTCGCGAAGGTGCGCGCCCTGTGCGGCCCGCAAACCCGCGTTCTCGCGATGAAGGGCCGCTATCCGGCCGCCGAGATCGCCGCGGTTCGTGCCCCGTGGCGGGTGGTTGCAGCTCGGCCTGTGCATGTCCCGGGCCTCGAGGAGGAGCGCCACCTCGTCATCCTCGAGTCCGACGGAGCCTAGAGGCCCGCTTCGCATCCGGCAGCTGTCGTGGCCAGGCGACGAGAGGGACGTCGCAGCCCGCGCCGGCTGTACACTAGATCCGGACACCTCATGAAGCGCGTGATCGCAATCGCGAACCAGAAAGGCGGCGTGGGCAAGACCACCACCGCCATCAACCTGGCCGCCTCGCTCGCGGCGACCAAGCGACGCCTGCTGCTCATCGATCTGGATCCCCAGGGCAACGCGACGATGGGCTGCGGCGTGGAGAAGGCGCAGATCGCGCGCGGCAGCTGCGAGGCCCTCCTGGGCGAGACCGACATCGCAAGCGCGCTGCGGGTCATCGAGCCTGCCGGCTTCAGTCTCCTGCCGGCCAACCAGGACCTCACGGCCGCCGAGGTGCGTCTGCTCACCATGCTCGCCGGGCGCGAGACCAAGCTGCGCAATGCCTTGCGGCCCATCCGCGAGAGCTTCGATGTGATCCTGATCGACTGCCCGCCGGCGCTCAACATGCTCACGGTCAATGCGCTGGTCGCCGCCGACAGCGTCCTGATCCCGATGCAATGCGAGTACTACGCGCTCGAGGGCCTCTCGGCGCTGCTCGCCACGATCGACCAGATCCGCAGCGCAGTGAACCCGACGCTCGAGATCGAGGGGATCCTGCGCACGATGTTCGATCCGCGCAATAACCTCACCAACGAGGTGAGCGCGCAGCTGCTCATGCATTTCCCCGACAAGGTCTTCCGGACGATCATCCCGCGCAACATCCGCCTCGCCGAGGCGCCCTCGTTCGGCAAGCCGGTGCTGTTTCACGATCGCGAGTCCCGCGGGGCGCTCGCCTACCTCGCGCTCGCTGGCGAGATGATCCGCCGCGAGGAGGAGCAGGCCGAGCCTGAGTCGTCGAATGAGTCGAGCCCGGCGGGCGGCCCTGGCGCAGTCGCGACGCCGGGCGCACAGGCCGATATGATCCACCGGCATGATGCAAAAGAAGCCTAGCCTCGGTCGCGGGCTCGAGGCCTTGATCGGCTCCGCCACGTCCCGGCCAACGTCGGTCCCGGTCTCCGGGGTGCCGCCGGCAGCGCTGGGCGAGGAGCTCGCGAGGCTGCCCCTCGATCGTCTGCAGCGCGGCAGGTATCAGCCGCGCATGGACCTGCGGCCGGAGAGCTTGCAGGAGCTCGCCGATTCGATCCGCGCCCAGGGCGTGGTACAGCCGATCGTGGTCCGCCCGATCGAGGGTGCTCAACCCTTCGAGCCGCAACGCTACGAGATCATCGCCGGCGAGCGGCGCTGGCGCGCCGCGCAAATGGCGGGCCTCAGCGAGATTCCCGCCGTCGTTCGGCGCATCCCCGACGATGCGGTCATCGCGGTCGCGCTGATCGAGAACATCCAGCGCGAGAGCTTGAATCCGCTCGAGGAGGCTCGCGCGCTCGACCGTCTGGTGCGTGAGTTTCAGATGACGCACCAGCAGGCCGCCGACGCGGTCGGACGCTCGCGTGCGGCCGTCAGCAATCTGCTGCGCCTGCTCGACCTCGCCCCCGAGCTCTGCGAGCTCCTCGAGAGGCGCGAGCTCGAGATGGGCCACGCCCGCGCGCTGCTCGGGCTCACCACCCGCCGGCAGCAGGCCGAGGTCGGCACGCTGATCGCCCGCAAGGGGCTCTCGGTGCGCGAGACCGAGGCAGTCGTCCGCCGGCTGCTTGCGCCGGCGAAGGCTGCGGCGGCCGAGCCGCCCGGCGATCCCGACGTGCAACGCCTGGAGCGCGACCTCGCCGAGAAGCTCGGCGCCAGGGTCGCCATTCGCCACGCCGGCAGCAGCGGCAAGGGCAAGCTCGTGATCGACTACAACAGCCTCGACGAGCTCGAGGGGATCCTGGCCCACATCCAGTGATCCTTAGTGATCGGGCTCACGCGGCCTCACTTGCCGAGCAGCCGCACCTCGCGCCGCGGCACCGGGATGACGATGCCGCGGTTGCGGAACGACTCGGCGAGCTCACGGGTGATCTCCCCGCTCGCGGCCACGTAGTCCTTGACGCTCACCCAGGGTCGCACACCGATCTTGACCGCCCACTCCCCGAGCGCGGCCGCCTGAACGACGGCCTGCGGCTCCTTGAGCACTCGAGGATTGCCCTGCAGCACCTCCCTGGCGAGCGCGAGCGCTCCGGCGAGGTCGGTGTCATAAGCCACACCCACGGACAGATCGAGCTGCCGGATCGCCCCGTAGTTGTGCAGGATCTCGCCCACTACCTTGCGGTTGGGAATCACCACCTGCGAGCGATCGACGTGGATGAGCGTCGTGCTGAAGAGGGTGATGCGGTCCACCTGCCCCTCGACGCCCACGATCGAGATGTACTCCCCCACGCGGAAGGGCTTGGAGAACAGGATCGAGAGGCCGGCGACGACGTTGCTGAGGACACCCTGGGTGGCGAGCGCGAGGCCCGCGCCCACCACGCTCAGTCCCGCGATGAGGGGCAGGAGCTCCACGCCCAGGTTCTGCAGGGCGAGAATGCCGAAGAGGGCGAAGGTGAGCACCGCGCAGACGCGCGCGAGCAGGTCGCGCAGCGGCGGCTCGAGCTCCATGCGGCTCAAGCGCCGTGCGAGCCAGCGGCCGACCCAGCGGCTCGCCATGACGCCGGCCACGAGAATGAGGATCGCCACCAGCACCTTGGGGCCGAACTGAATGGCCACGTCGAGGAGCCTGCTCTTGATCGCGCCGATCGAGGCCAGTTGCGCGTTCATCGGGACTGCACTGCCGGGGAGGGGAGGCGGGCATTCTAGCTACACCTTGGCCGCGCGTGCGCGCAAGATCCCCCGTGATGCGGCGCGTGTAGCCTTTTGCCCGGACCCTCTCTATAATTCCGCGGCTTTTTCGGGCGGAGCGCCGTAAGTGCCCGTCGAATAAGGCAAAACCCAGCCTCTTCGCCACGTCCTTGAGTGACACGCTCGCGTGGAGGATGGACCTTCGAGCGTGTCACCCTGAGCAAGCGAGGTTACGGGGTCGGTGGCAGTCACCACGGCGCTGCCCGATGTGCGGCGGCTGGCGTTGCGCTTCGTGCGGGCGCAGGCGGGGGTCACGCTGCTCGTCACGGCGGCGAGCCTCGCCGTTGCGGGTCCGCGCGCTGCGCTTTCCGCGCTGCTCGGCGGGGGTATCAGCACGGCCGGAAGTCTTGCGATGGCCCTCGTCGCGTTCCGGCGGGATACACCGCTCAACGGGTTGCTGATGCTCGCGGGGCTGCTGGCCGGTGAGGCTGCCAAGCTGTTCGTGGTGGTGGTGCTGTTCGTGCTCGTCCTGACATTGATGAAGGTCTCGCCCATCCCCATGTTCAGCGCGTACGTGGCGACGTTCCTGGTGTACTGGTGGATGTTCCCGCGTCACGGGGACCAGAGCGCGGGTGCGCTGTCCGCGCGGGGGATGCGGTAGAGCCATGTTGCTGCCATACCTGAGGGGCGGGGAAGCCGAAAGCCCCAACCAGTACATCCTGCATCACCTGACTTTCCTCACGAACGAGAGGCCGCACGGGCTCCTCGACTTCTCGGTCGTCAATGTCGACAGTGTCTTCTTCTCGGTGCTCCTGGCCGTGGCGTTCGGCGCGGCGTTCTATGCAGCTGCACGCCAGGCGAGCACGGGCGCGCCCAGCAAATTCCGCAACTTCGTCGAGTTCGTGGTCGAGCAGGTCGACGCCCAGGTGCAGAGCATCTTCCACGGCAAGAGCAAGCTGATCGCACCCCTGGCACTCACGATCTTCTGCTGGGTGTTCCTCTTCAACGCATTCGACGTGCTGCCGCTCGATCTGCTGCCCGGCGTGGCCGGCGCGGCCGGCGTGGGTCATCTGCGCATCGTGCCGAGCACGGATCTGAACGTGGTGTTCGGCCTGTCGCTCACCGTCTTCGTGCTCATCATCTTCTACAGCATCAAGATGAAGGGTCTGGTGGGCTTCCTCGGCGAGTTCGCCCTGCATCCGCTGCGCGTGCCCAATCCCATCGGCCAGGCGGCCGTCGCGCCGTTCAACATCGTGGTGGAGTTCGCATCGTTCCTCGCGCGCCCGGTGTCGCTCGCGCTGCGGCTCTACGGCAACATGTTCGCCGGCGAGATGGTCTTCATTCTCATCGCGCTGCTGACGCTCACCAAGGGGTTCGCGGGACTCGCCTCGATCGGCGGCTGGCTGGGCCTGATCGGCTCGCTCGTCCTGGGGGTGGTGTGGTCCTTCTTCGACCTCTTCATTGGATTCTTGCAAGCCTTCATCTTCGCGATCCTGACGGTCGTGTACCTGGCGCAGGCTTCCGAGACGCACGAATGATGATCCATGTTCTGACAATCGCCGATTTCGTACTGAGGAGAGTTTGATGGATAACATTGGACACATACAGGCAATGACGGTGCTCGCCGTGGGCATCATCTTCGGCATGGGCGCGTTCGGCACGGCGATCGGCTTCGGGCTGCTCGGCGGGCGCTTCCTGGAGGGCATGGCGCGTCAGCCCGAGCTCGCTCCTGCGCTCTTGGGCCGGGCGTTCATCTTCGTCGCGCTCCTCGATGCGGTGACGTTCATCGGCATCGGCTTCGCGCTGTTCTTCACGTTTGCCAACCCGTTCGTTTCGGCCTTCCAGGCTGCGGCCGCGGCCGCCGGGCACTGAGCAGGCGCGGCAAGGCCGGCCCGGCGTGCTGAGGAGACGCGAGTGAATATCAACCTGACGCTCGTCATCCAGATGGTGGTCTTCGGGATCCTCGTCTGGTTCACGATGAAGTACGTCTGGCCGATGATTCTCGGCCCCATGGAGGAGCGCTCGCGCAAGATCGCGATGGGACTGGCCGCCGCCGAGAAGGGGCAGCAGGAGCTTGCCCAGGCGCAGACCCGCATCGAGCAGATGATCCGCGAGGCGCGTGAGCGGGCCAACGAGATCGTCGATCAGGCCGAGCGCCGCGCCAGCGAGATGATCGAGCAGGCGAAGCACGCGGCCGACTCCGAAGGGCAGCGCATCCTGCAGTCCGCGCAGCAGCAGATCGAGCTCGAGGCGGCGCGCGTGCGCGACCAGCTGCGCAAGGATGTGGCGCAGCTCGCGATCGACACCGCCTCGAAGCTGCTCGAGCGCGAGATCGATGCGCGCGCGCACCGCGACCTCATCGACAAGCTCGCCGCACAGCTCTAGGCGGCCCGGCACCACGGCACCGACCAGGCGCAACCCATGGCATCAGACAAGGCGACCATCGCACGGCCCTACGCCAAGGCAGCCTTCGAGGAGGCGCAGTCGCGCGGGCGGCTCGAGCCCTGGGCACACTCGCTCGAGGTCGCCTCCGAGGTGGTGAGCGACTCGCGCGTGGCGCAGCTCATCCACGATCCGGAGGTGACGCCGGCGCAGCTCGCGCAGCTGGTCATCGAGGTGGCCGGCCCCGAGCTGGGCGAGCACGGCCGCAACTTCGTGCTGACGCTCGCAGCGAACCATCGCCTGGCGTACTTGCCCGAGATCCATGCCCTGTTCAAGGAGCTCAAGGACACCGCCGAGGGCGTTGCGGACGTGACCGTCACGTCGGCGGCACCGCTCGATGCGGCTCAGCAGCAAACCCTCGCAGCGGCGCTCGCGCGCCGGCTGCGCCGGCAGATTCGCCTGCACTGCGATACCGACCCGCGCCTCATCGGCGGGGCGGTGGTGCGCGCGGGCGATCTGATCATCGACGGCTCGCTGCGTGCGCGGCTCGAGCGCATGGCGTACGAGCTCACCGCGTGAGCCCCTCTTTCGCGGCTTAAGGCCCAAAGGACCGAATCATGGCCATCAAGGCAACCGAGATCAGCGATCTCATCAAGCAACGGATCGAGAACTTCAAGTCCGCGACCGAGGCGCGCAACGTCGGCACGATCGTCTCGCTCACGGACGGCATCTGCCGCCTGTATGGGCTCGCGGACGTGCGCTATGGCGAGATGCTCGAGTTCCCGGGCAACACGTTCGGGCTCGCGCTCAATCTGGAGCAGGATTCGGTCGGCGCCGTGGTGCTCGGGGAGTACGAGCACCTCTCCGAAGGGGACACGGTGAAGACCACCGGCCGCATTCTCGAGGTGCCCGTCGGGCGCGGACTGCTCGGGCGCGTGGTCGACTCCCTCGGCCGCCCGCTCGATGACAAGGGGCCGATCAAGGCCGATCACAACGCGCCGATCGAGCGCGTGGCGCCTGGCGTCGTGTACCGCAAGTCGGTGAGCCAGCCCGTGCAGACCGGCTACAAGGCGATCGATGCCATGGTGCCGATCGGCCGCGGACAGCGCGAGCTCATCATCGGGGACCGGCAGACCGGCAAGACGGCGCTCGCGGTGGACACGATCATCAATCAGAAGGACAGCGGCATCAAATGCGTCTACGTCGCGGTGGGACAGAAGCAGTCCTCGATCGCGAACGTGGTGCGCAAGCTCGAGGAGCACGATGCCTTGAAGCACACGATCATCGTCGCGGCCTCCGCATCGACGCCCGCCTCGATGCAGTACATCGCGCCCTATAGCGGTTGCACCATGGGCGAGTTCTTCATGGACAGCGGCGAGGACGCGCTGGTGATCTACGACGATCTCACCAAGCAGGCCTGGGCGTACCGGCAGATCTCGCTGCTGTTGCGCCGGCCCCCCGGACGCGAGGCCTACCCCGGGGATGTGTTCTATCTGCACTCGCGCCTGCTCGAGCGCTCCGCGCGCGTCAACGAGACCTACATCGAGGAGATCTCCAAGGGTCGCATCAAGGGCAAGACCGGCTCGCTCACCGGCCTGCCCATCATCGAGACGCAGGCGGGCGATGTGACTGCCTTCGTCCCCACCAACGTGATCTCGATCACCGACGGGCAGATCTTTCTCGAGGGCGACCTCTTCAATGCCGGCGTGCGTCCTGCGATGAACGCCGGGATCTCCGTGTCGCGGGTGGGCGGTGCGGCGCAGACCAAGATCATACGCAAGCTCGGCGGTGGTATCCGCCTCGCACTGGCGCAGTATCGTGAGCTCGCCGCCTTCTCGCAGTTCGCCTCGGATCTCGACGAGGCGACGCGCCGCCAGCTCGAGCGCGGCCAGCGCGTGACCGAGGTGATGAAGCAGAAGCAGTACTCACCGATGTCGGTGGCCGAGATGGCGGTGTCGATCTATGCCGTGAACAACGGCTTCCTCGACAAGGTGGAGATCAAGAAGGTGCTGGCATTCGAGGCGGCGCTGCAGTCCTTTGCGAAGACGAGCGCGGAGCCGCTGCTCAAGTCGATCAATGCCAACCCCGATCTCACCCCCGAGCACGAGCAGGGCCTCAAGGGGCTGTGCGAGGAGTTCGTGCGGACAGGCAGCTACTGACATGCCGGGCACCAAGGAAATCCGCGGCAAGATCGCGAGCATCAAGAACACGCAGAAGATCACCAAGGCGATGCAGATGGTCGCGACCAGCAAGATGCGCCGTGCGCAGGAGCGCATGCGTGCGGCACGTCCGTATGCCGAGAAAATGCGCATGGTCATCGGTCATCTCGCCGAGGCGGAGCCGGATTTCCCCCATCCATTCCTCCTCGAGCGCGAGGTGAAAGCCGTCGGGCTCATCGTGGTGAGCACCGACCGGGGCCTGACCGGCGGACTCAACGTCAACCTCTTTCGCCAGGTGCTCGCGACCGTGCGCGAGTGGCAGCAACAAGGCAGCCAGGTGCACCTGTGCCTGATCGGCGCGAAGGGCGTCGCCTTCTTCCGCCGCCTGCGCCTGTCCATTCTGGCTCAGGCGACGCACCTGGGCGATCGGCCGCACGTGGCCGACCTCATCGGCCCGGTCAAGGTGATGCTCGATGCCTACCGTGAGGGACGCATCGACCGGCTGCTGCTGCTCAACAATCGCTTCGAGAGCACCATGACCCAGCGTCCGGTCGTGGGCCAGCTGCTCCCGGTGCCGCGCTTCGACACCCAGGATCTGCCCGAGCACTGGGACTACATCTACGAGCCCGACGCGGCGGGGATTCTCGAGGGAGTGCTCACGCGCTTCATCGAGTCGCAGGTCTATCAGGCGGCGGTCGAGAACGTCGCCTCGGAGATGGCTGCGCGCATGGTCGCCATGAAGAGCGCGACCGACAACGCCGGCCAGATCATCGAGGAGCTGCAGCTCATCTACAACAAGGCCCGCCAGGCGGCGATCACCAAGGAGCTCGCGGAGATCGTGGGCGGCGCGGCGGCAGTGTGAACACTTGAGGACATCGAACATGGCAACGGCGACCCAGGCAAGCAACCGCGACAGCACGACCCCGCAGCACAAGGGTGCGCAGGGCAAGATCACGCAGATCATCGGCGCCGTGATCGACGTGGAGTTCCCACGCGAGGCGGTGCCGAAGATCTACGAGGCACTGAAGCTCGCCGATGCGGAATTGACGCTCGAGGTGGAGCAGCAGCTCGGCGATGGCGTGGTTCGCACCATCGCGATGGGCTCCTCCGAAGGCCTGCGGCGCGGCATGACCGTGCACGCGACGGGCGCTCCGATCCAGGTGCCGGTGGGCACCGGGACACTCGGTCGCATCATGGATGTGCTCGGACGTCCCATCGACGAGGCGGGCCCGGTGAAAAGCGAGGAGCGGTGGCCCATTCACCGGCCGGCGCCCTCGTACGCCGATCAGGCGGGCGGACAGGAGTTGCTCGAGACCGGCATCAAGGTCATCGACCTCATCATCCCATTCGCCAAGGGCGGCAAGGTGGGCCTGTTCGGCGGCGCCGGCGTGGGCAAGACCGTCAACATGCTCGAGCTCATCAACAACATCGCCAAGGCGCACTCGGGCCTGTCCGTGTTCGCAGGTGTCGGCGAGCGCACCCGCGAGGGCAACGACTTCTATCACGAGATGAAGGAGTCGGGCGTGCTCGACAAGGTCGCGATGGTGTTCGGCCAGATGAACGAGCCGCCGGGCAATCGGCTGCGCGTCGCGCTCACCGGCCTCACGATGGCCGAATACTTCCGCGACGAGCGTCGCGAGGGCGGTCGCGGACGCGACGTGCTGCTCTTCATCGACAACATCTACCGCTACACGCTCGCCGGGGTCGAGGTATCGGCGCTGCTCGGGCGCATGCCCTCGGCGGTCGGCTACCAGCCGACGCTCGCCGAGGAGATGGGGGTGCTGCAGGAGCGCATCACCTCGACCAAGACCGGCTCGATCACCTCCATCCAGGCGGTGTACGTACCGGCCGACGATCTCACGGACCCATCGCCCGCAACCACCTTCGCGCACCTCGATGCCACGGTCGTGCTCGATCGGCAGATCGCCGCGCTCGGCATCTATCCCGCGGTGAACCCGCTCGACTCGACCAGCCGCCAGCTCGATCCGCTCGTGGTGGGTCAGGAGCACTACGACACCGCGCGCGGCGTGCAGGCGGTACTGCAGCGGAACAAGGAGCTGCAGGACATCATCGCCATCCTCGGCATGGACGAGCTCTCCGAGGACGACAAGCTCACCGTCTACCGTGCGCGCAAGATCCAGCGCTTCCTGTCTCAGCCCTTCAGCGTCGCGCAGGTCTTCACCGGGCAGGAGGGCAAGTACGTGCCGCTCAAGGAGACCATTCGCGGCTTCAAGGGGATCCTCGCCGGAGAGTACGATGCACTTCCGGAGCAGGCCTTCTACATGGTCGGCACGATCGACGAGGCGGTCGCCAAGGCGAAGACGCTGCAATAGCGCTTTTCGGGGGCCCACACCATGGCTGAGACGAGCATGCAGACGATCCAGGTCGACATCGTGAGCGCCGAGGGACAGATCTTCTCGGGCCCCGCGCGTGAGGTGCTCGCGCCGGCCTCCGAGGGCGATGTGGGCATCCTGCCGCGGCATGCGCCGCTGCTCACGCTTCTGAAGCCCGGCGCGGTGGTGGTGAAGACCCCCGACGGGGAGGAGCAGCCGATCTACGTCGGGGGGGGCGTGCTCGAGGTGCAACCCCACCGCGTCACGGTGCTTGCGGACACCGCGCTGCGCGCCCGGGATATCGACGAGGCCGCGGCGGTCGCGGCCCGGCAGCGCGCGGAGGAGACGCTGCGCTCGAAGGTCGACAAGATCGAGCAGGCGGAGGCGCTCGCGGAGCTTGCGCGCACCGCCGCCATGCTCAAGGTCGTGCAGCGTCTGCGCAAGATGCGCGGTTGAGCGTGCCGAGCTGCCCGTGAGCGCACGGCGTGGGATCCGGTGGCTGGCGCCGCGTGGCGCCGTCGTGCTCCTGGCGATGCTGGTCGCTGCGGCGCGGGCCGACGATGCGGGCCACGGGCTCCTCGCACAGCAGCCGCAGCGCGTCGCAGCCGAGGTCGATCGCATCGCCCCGCGGGTGGCAGGCGCGACGAACGTGTTCTTCCTGGGATTCGCCGGGTACGGTGAGCAGCGGGTCTTTCGCAAGGAGGCGGAGCTGGCTCGGCGCGTGTTCGGAGATTGGTTCGGCTCGCTCCACCGCTCGGTGGAGCTGGTGAACGATGTGCGTGATCGCTCGACCTATCCGCTTGCAACCTACGACAACTTCCGCCAGGCGCTCGAGCTGCTCGGGCGCAGGATGAGGCGCGGGGACGTGCTGGTGCTCGTGCTGACCTCGCACGGCTCGGCCGAGGACGGCCTCGCCGTCACGAACGGGGATCTCGCAGAGGATGCCCTCTCCCCGCGCGACGTGCGCAGAGCGCTCGATGCGGCCGGGATCCGCTGGCGCGTGATCATCGCCTCGGCCTGCTATGCCGGGATCTTCATCCGCCCGCTGCGCAACGACACGAGCCTGATCATGACGGCCGCCGACTCGCGGCACAGCTCCTTCGGCTGCGCCGACGACCGCGATCTCACTTATTTCGGCGAGGCGCTGCTCAAGGACTCGATGCCGGGCGCATGCTCGCTCGAGGACGCCTTTGCGCGCGCCCGGGTGATCATCCGGCAGCGTGAGAACGACGAGGGTGAGATTCATTCGAACCCGCAGCTGTATGTCGGAGCACGCATGCGCGCCAAGCTGCGCCGGCTGGACCATGCGCAAAGCTGCGCCCACCGCGCGGTCTCAGGCTAGAAGGGCAGCGCGATGAAACGCTCCAAACGCGCCGCGAGGCACCGCGCAAGATCGGCGCCGCCACGCACCACCCGGCCGCAGGCGGTGCGGGATTCCCGCCTTGCGGTGGTGATTCTCGCTGCGGGTCAGGGCAAGCGGATGAACTCCGACCTGCCGAAGGCGCTGCAGCCGCTCGCCGGACGGCCGCTCCTGCAGCACGTGATCGCGACCGCCCGCACGCTCGAGGCCAGCTCCATTCACGTGGTGTATGGGCACGGTGGGGAGCAGGTGCGCGAGTCGCTCCCGAGCGAGCCCGTCTCGTGGGTCAGACAGGCCGAGCAGCTCGGCACGGGGCATGCGCTGCTGCAAGTCGCCCCGCAACTCGCCGACGATGAGGTGGTCCTCGTGCTGTACGGGGACGTTCCCCTGCTGCAAGCCTCGACGCTGCGCCGGCTTCTCGAGCTCACGCGCCCCGCCGCCGTTGCGCTTCTCACGGCCACTCTCGAGGATCCGAGCGGGTACGGGCGCATCGTTCGCGACTCGCGCGGGCGCGTGCGCCGCATCGTCGAGGAGCGCGACGCCACGGCGCGCCAGCTCGCCATCCATGAGTGCAACACCGGCGTGCTCGCAGCCTCAGGCGCCGCCATGAAGAGCTGGCTCGCCCGGCTGACGAATCACAACGCGCAGCGCGAGTACTACCTCACCGATGTCATCGCGATGGCGGTCGAGGACCGCATGGCTGTCCAGCCGCTCCTGGCGCCGAGCGCCGCCGAGATCCTCGGTGTGAACGACAAGGTGCAGCTCGCGCAGGTGGAGGCTGCCTATCGCCGCAGGCAGGCGGAGGAGCTCATGCGTGCCGGCGTGACTGTCATCGATCCCGAGCGACTCGACGTGCGCGGCACCGTGCAGGCCGGACAGGACGTCGTGATCGACGTGAACGTCATCCTGGAGGGGCGCGTCACGCTCGGCGATCGTGTGCGCATCGGGCCTCACTGCGTGGTGCGCGACACCGAGATCGGAGCGGACACGGAGATCTTCGCCAGCTGCGTCATCGATCATGCGGTGATCGGGCCGCGCTGCCGGATCGGTCCCTTCGCGCGGTTTCGTCCGGCCTCGAGCCTCGAGCAGGAGGTGCATATCGGCAACTTCGTCGAGGTCAAGAACAGCCGGATCGCCGCGGGGAGCAAGGCGAACCATCTCACCTATCTGGGCGATGCCGTGATCGGCTCGATGGTGAACGTCGGCGCCGGCACGGTCACCTGCAACTACGATGGCGCCAACAAGTCGCAGACCCACATCGGAGACGGTGCCTTCATCGGCTCCGGGGCGATGCTGGTCGCTCCGGTGCGAATCGGCGCGGGCGCCACGATCGGCGCCGGCTCCACGATCACCGCCGATGCGCCGCCGGGGCAGTTGACTCTGGCGCGCTCGCGGCAGGCGACGATCCCGGGCTGGGAACGCCCGAAGAAGCGCCCGAAGTAGCGAGGGTTCCTGCCGCCGCCTAACTAACTAACTCGGAGCGCCCCTGCCGCGGATGCGCTCGAGCAGCGCGGAGGTGGATTTCTCGGGCACGAGCGGGACGAGCGCCACGCGACCCCCGCTGGATTCGACCAGCTCGCGTCCGACGATCTGATCGGGACGATAATCCGCGCCCTTGACCAGCACGTGCGGCCGCACCGCCTTCAGCGTCTCGAGCGGCGTGTCCTCATCGAAGACGGTGACCGCATCGACGTAGCTGAGCGCGGCGAGCAGCGCTGCGCGCTCGGCCTCCGGCACGAGCGGCCGCTCCGGTCCCTTCAAGCGGCGCACGGAATCGTCGCTGTTGATCGCGAGCACCAGCACGTCGCCGAGCTTTGCGGCGTTGTCGAGCAAGGCGAGATGCCCCGAGTGCAGCAGGTCGAAGCAGCCGTTGGTGAACACGATGCGCTTGCCGGCCATGCGCCACGAGGCAGCGCGCGCCGCCAAAGCATCGCGCTCGAGAACCTTGCCGGCGGGCCGCTCGGCCAGCGCGTTGCGGATGCTCGCAATGTCCACCGCGACGGCGCCCACGTGACCCACGGAGATCCCGGCGGCGATGTTGGCGATCTGCACGGCCGCGGAGAGCGGCGCCTGCGCCGCAAGCGACACCGCCAGAACGGCGATTGCCGTGTCGCCCGCGCCCGTCACGTCGTACACCTCTTGCTTGGCCGCGGGCGCGGCGACCGCAGGCTCCGCAGCCGGCACCAGGAGCATGCCGCGATCGCCGAGCGTCACCACCATGCCCTGCAGTCCCGTATCCTCGATCAGGCGGCGGGCCGCTGCTGCGATGGCATCGGTGTCGTCCGGGGAGAAGGTGCGGCCTGCAGCTGCCTCCAGCTCCCTCAGATTCGGTGTGATCAGCGTTGCGCCGCGGTAGCGCGTGAAGTCGCGGCTCTTGGGATCCACCACGATCGGCTCGCTGCCTCGAAGCCGCACAACCGCGCCGATCGTCTCGGCGGTCAGGACCCCCTTCGCGTAATCGCTCAAGACGATCGCCTGCGGATGCGGCCCTTCGACCAGCTTGGACATCATTCGCTGGGTGCACGCAGCGCTACAGGGCGCGGCATCCTCCCAGTCGAGTCGCAGCAGTTGCTGGTGCTGGCCCAGCACGCGCAGCTTGCGGGTGGTCGGACGCTCGGGCAGCTGGATGACGGCTCGCGTGTCGATGCCCGCCGCCGAGCACAGGCGCAGCACCTGCTCCCCCGCTGCGTCGGCCCCCACCGTCCCCGCAAGGCTCACGCGCGCGCCGAGGAGCGCGACCTGGCGGGCGACGTTGGCCGCCCCTCCGAGGCGGTACTCGGTGTCGCGCACCCGCACGACGGGCACCGGAGCCTCCGGGGATATGCGATCCACCGCACCGGCGACGTACTCATCGAGCATGAGATCGCCGACGACCCACACGCGCACGCCGGCGTAGCGCTCCACGACCTCGAATAAAGTGGCTGCGGGATCGCTCATTCTCCAACCTGCCCTTCGGGCCGCAACGCGCCGTCGCGCACGAGCGAGCGGGCGAGCGCTTCCAGATCGTCAAACACGAGCATGGGCCGATCGCCCGTCCGCGGGCTCGCGCTCAGCTGCGCCACGGTGCGACGGCCCTTGCCCGTGAGCACCAGCGCAGCGTCGGTGCCCGCGCGCGCCGCCGCTTCGAGGTCGCGCTCGTCATCGCCCACGACGAGGCTCTCCGAGGCTGGAATGCCGGAGCGCTCGATCGCTGCAAGGATCAGCCCGGGCTCGGGCTTGCGACACGCGCAGCGCGCCTCGGGCGCATGCGCGCACCAGAGCACCGCATCGAGCGGTCCGCCCCGCGCGGCCGCATCTGCCATCATCTTCGCATGCACTCGTTGCAGATCCTCGAGGCTCATGAGGCCGCGGCCCACGCCTGACTGGTTCGTCGCCACCGAAATGCGGATTCCCGCGCGATGCAGCAGAGCAAGGGCCGAGCATGCGCCGGGCAGCCAACGAAAATCCTCCGGTCGCTGAACATAACCCGAATCGGGTGCCTCGTCGTTGAGCACCCCGTCACGATCCAGAATGAGGTGGCGGTAGGCCATCGATTGGGTCTGTGCGGCAAGTCCTGCGAATCCCGCCAAGCGTACAACAGCGCCGGCACCGAGGGCGCTAAACTCTGGCGCCAGGAGCGCCGGGCGCGCGCGGAAAGGATCGAGCGACGATGTGCGGAATCGTGGGGGCGATTGCCGAGCGCAACGTCGTTCCCATCCTGATGGAAGGCCTGCGACGCCTCGAGTATCGAGGGTACGATTCCGCGGGCATCGCGGTGGTCGTCGACGGGCCGAGCAGGCTCATCCGCCGGCGCACCGTGGGCAAGGTGCAGGCACTGCAGGACACCCTGGATCGGGATCCGGCGCACGGCATGCTGGGCATCGCGCACACCCGCTGGGCGACGCACGGTGTGCCGAGCGAGCGCAACGCTCACCCGCACCTCTCTCACGATGGCCTCGCCATCGTCCACAACGGGATCATCGAGAACCACGAGGAGCTGCGTGCGGAGCTCGTACGCCTCGGCTACCGGTTCACCTCGGAGACCGACACCGAGGTCATCGCGCACCGCATCCATCATCATCTGCAGGCCGTGGGAGATCTCTTCAAGGCGGTGCGTGCCACCGTGGCCGAGCTCGAGGGTGCCTATGCGCTTGCGGTGGTGAGCGAGTCGGATCCCGAGCGTCTCATCCTCGCGCGTGAGGGCTGTCCGGTGTGCATCGGGCTCGGCGTGGGAGAGAACTTCGTGGCCTCCGATGTGGCCGCGCTGCTTCCGGTCACCCGACGCTTCATGTTCCTCGAGGAGGGCGACGTGGCCGAGGTGCGCCGCGATGCGGTGCGAGTCCTCAACCGCGAAGGGGAAGTCGCCGAGCGCCCCGTGCGCGAGAGCGAGCTGTCCGCCGATGCGGCCGAGAAGGGGCCCTATCGGCACTTCATGCTGAAGGAGATCCACGAGCAGCCGCGCTCGATCGGCGACACGCTTCAGGAGCGCGTCGCGGGCGGCCGGCTGCTCGAGGCGGCATTCGGCCCGGCGGCGACGGAGATCTTCCGGCGCGCAGAGCACGTCCACATCGTCGCGTGCGGCACGAGCTTTCACGCCGGCGTCGTGGCGCGCTACTTCATCGAGCAGATCTGCAAGCTTCCATGCACTGCCGAGATTGCCAGCGAGTATCGCTATCGCAATCCACTCGTGCTGCGCAATTCGCTCTTCGTGACGATCTCCCAGTCGGGCGAGACCGCAGACACGCTCGCCGCCATGCGCCTCGCCAAGCAATCCGGTTATCTCTCGACGCTTGCGATTTGCAACGTGCCGGAGAGCTCGCTCGTGCGCGAGTCCGAGCTCGTGCTGCTCACGCGCGCCGGGCCGGAGATCGGCGTCGCCTCGACCAAGGCCTTCACGACGCAGCTTGCCGCGCTGGGGATGCTGGTCATTGCGCTCGCGAAGCACCACGGCGCCGACGCCGAGCGCGAGCGCGGCCTCGTCACGCGATTGATCGAGCTGCCCGCGCTCCTGGAGAGAACGCTCGGGCTCGACCCGGTCATCGCCAAGCTCGCGGAGCGATTCGCCGACAAGCACCATGCGCTGTTCCTCGGGCGCGGCGCGCTGTATCCCATCGCGATGGAGGGCGCGCTCAAGCTCAAGGAGATCTCCTACGTTCACGCCGAGGCGTATCCGGCGGGAGAGCTCAAGCACGGGCCGCTCGCGCTCGTCGATGCCGAGATGCCCGTCATCACCGTCGCACCGAACAACGATCTGCTCGAGAAGCTCAAATCGAACCTCATGGAGGTGCGTGCTCGCGGGGGCGAGCTGATCGTGTTTGCCGACCCGGAGGCCGGTTTGCACGATGACGACGGAGTGACCGTCATCACGATGCCGAAGCACGTGACGTACTTTCAGGCGCCCGCCGTCTACACGATCCCTCTGCAGCTGCTCGCTTATCATGTCGCGATACTGAAGGGCACCGACGTCGACCAGCCGAGAAATCTGGCGAAGAGCGTCACCGTGGAGTGAGCCGGCCGCAAGCTGCGCGCCACTTGTCGGATGTAATTAAAGTCGTTTCCTTGGGAATAAAGTCGTTTGCTGGGGTGCGGCGGCCCGTGCATCGATTTCACGTCGCATCCTTTTGCCGTTCAGGAATCACCATGGTGCTGGCGGTCGGAGGTCGATCGTTCTCAAGAGAGCGTTTTGGCGCATGACGCCAATCGCCTCCTATCACGCGTACGATGAAACTTTGCAGCTTCTCTCCGTCGGCTTGGTAGGTCAGTCCTGTTGCGTATGGGTCTTTTCCGTCAAACAAGGATGTTGAGCGGACTGAGGGATGCAGCGGGTCAAGCTGATCGGCGAAGCGCTCTCCGAGCGCGAGTATGTCGACGGCATCTCCTTCGAGATCCGCCTCGATCCGTTCACCGGGCCGCAACGCCCGCCGGGCAGCCCGCAAGTAACGGCGAAGGCGCTTGGCCCGTTCCCACGCGCCAGCCTCCGCTTCGAGTCGACGGATCACGCTCGCGTGAGCCTCGCGCGTTCTGCGCAAGCGCTCGAGGCGTACCGATTCTTGCCGTTCCCGGTCGCCTGCCTCGGCGGCCTCACGTCGACGAGTCTTGATGTCCAGGGCCCCCCGCAAGAGGCAGCGGACGACGTCGGAAATGCGCGTCTCGAGCGGGGCTCGCTTCGTGTCGCGAAACGATGCGAATCCGCCGGTTCCGGAGGTCGTGCTCACGTGCAAGGTCAGCTCACCAGAGGGGTGATACTGATAGCGGTCACGGTAGTAGAAGTATGCGGCATTTCGGCGCTCCCTCTGCTCCTCTGGTGTCAGCGGCCGCTCCGTACGCGTCCGGCGTTCGGTGATTGAGATGAAGAGTCGTTCGTTCTCGACCAGGAAATGCGCGGATCGCTGCTCCGCATTGTCGGTCGTGCCGTATGAGCCGCGATCGCCCCAACGTCCGGGCGGGTCGGGCTGTCTGGCGATAAAGCGCCAGCCGAGGGCTGTGATCACGTCGATCAGGTGCGTCGCGAGCCGGCGTGCGCGAAATTCGGAAGACTTGGAGTGCGCCGCGATGATCGGCAGCCGAGCTGGCGTCCGCAACCTCTCCGGCCATCCAGGCGGCAATGTCTCCGCGTCGCCCACATGCAGCCAATCCTTAGGCGCATCGGAAGCGACTGACAACGCCGCGAGTTTCGCGTCGAGTGCTGTCCGTTGCGGATCAGGCGGAACGGGCGACTCTTCCGGTGCCGCTGGTCCGGACCGTACGGAAGCGACATGAAACGTCACGGTCGGTTCCGGCCCGTGCTCTCGGTCGACTTCTTCTGAGGAAGTCGCCGCGCGCAGTGTAAGCGTGGGCGAACTGCCGAGGAGGCTGGCTCGCTGCCTTGCTCGGATACTTGACGAGCTGTCGCGATACTTCGGCAACGCGGGCCTGCTCGGCGTTTGACCCGAAGTCACCCGAGCCCAATAACCCCTCGGTGGAAGTGGCACCTGAACTTGCCGGCATCGCTTTGCGACCGCCACGTCGCTGAGGCCGATCTCCTTCGCGACTTCCGTCACGGGCTTGGACCACACCAGCTCGTAGAGCTCCTGTCGCGATAGCGTCAAAGGATTTCTGGTCGACACCGTTGGCCTCTTGCCGGGCAAGAACTGCGATCTTCGGACATCTCGCACTCACGACGCATGAGACGCAGCTCCGGAAAGGACCAGAGCGACCCGGAGAGCAAGAGAGCTTCGATTGCGGTGCGATATTCTTGCAGCTGATCTGTCATTTCTCGCGCCTCGGCTCATCGGCTCGATTGATAGTTGGCTAGTGGCACAAGGCTCAACTGACGCTCCACCGCTCGGATCACATCCTGCGACAGCGGCAGGTTGGAACGCTCCTGCGACCACACCTCATGAAAGCTCTGCACTGTCTCCTTCGCCGTTTCCAGGACCAGATGCTGGGGGAGGTTTGCCCGGTCAGCCATATGTGCGAGCTCATCGAACGTGAGATCCTTGTAGTACCTACTGCGGCTGAACTTTAGCCCGGCACTTTCATCCGGGATGTAGGCGGTCGTGGAGACAAAGTCATATGCCGGAGACAAACGCGGACGTCTGAGGTCGGGGTAAGTCAAGGACCAGTTCTTTACGTGCATGTCGGAGTTTCCGATCAGTGCGTTAAACACCAAACGTCGGGTGAACTCCTGTACATCTTCCGGGGAGGTCTCGATCCCAAGGACGCGCGCGATATTCATGGAACTGGCTTTCTTATACTTTTCGGCCGGATACAGGTCGAATACCTGTGCAAAATCCTCGATGTGCACATGGGTGCCATCGCGGAGGTGATCGAAGCGCTCAATCGCAAAGGCTTCGTGGTCGCGCAATTGTCCCAAGCCCGAGGGCAGGTTTTCGATCTCCCGGATGTCCACGAGCTTGACCCGTGGCACATTCATGCGGAGCTTTGAAGCCAGGGTCATCATGCTGTACTCGTTGCGCGGCACGCCGGCATAACGCTCAGAAGGCAGCTTGACGATCCACGATCCACCGACACCTTTGGCTGGGATTGTGAGGCCACCGGAGCTCTTGATGACAGCGGAGAACTTCAGCTGTACGCCGGCCAGCGAGAACCGCAGCGCATGGCTAGCATCAGGATCGGCACGCGCTCCGTCCGATTCGGCAGCGGCTTCCCGTGCATACGCTGGCGGTAGCTCATCGCCTTCCGCAGGCCTGACGCGCAGTGCGCCCGGCAGGTCCTCTCCTAAGAGCCAGAGCAGGAAGAACTCGCGATCCGGATGAACCTCTCCCCGCTCAGCGAGATATTGTCGCAGGGGCCCCTCTGGCAATAGGTTGGAGAAGAATGGCATCAGCCGCATGCTGTAGGGCCGTAGCTGCGTGCGCAGCACGCCATCCTGCGTCTTGAATGACAAACCTAGCGTCGGGCGCGCTTCATCGTCGATGTAGCGACTATTGAAGGCAAAGAGGGTCCTGTCCCCTGCCGTGCGCGTCAGAGCACCGATGCTTTGTCCATGCAAAAGCACTTCCAGCACTGAAACAGCATCGTTCACGAGGTCTCATCCTCAAGGCTATAGGCGGCCCGCTGAACCCGGGACGTCTGTTCAAGGTGCGCCATTGCGGGCAGTGTTTGATACAGCTCCTGCAGCTGTGCGGCAGCTTTGGCCAGAGGCTGTTTGGCCTGTGCGGTGTTCGCTCGAGCGAGCGCAAGCCAGTGAACACTACGACGCAGTGGCTGCAGGGTAGAGAACCCGAGATTCGATCCCACGTTGATAAGTGCCTCGACAGCGCTCTTCACTTTCGTGAGCTCGTCGCTGGAGAGGTGCGTGCGCTCGAGCGCAGCGATGTGCTGCTGGATGTGGCGCAATACCCGTATCGGCGTCCCTCGTACCGAGCGGCGCCCTGAATCTTGCCAGCGACTAGCCTGGTTCCCGGTTAGGGATTGCACAGCTGGCAACACCCGACGAGGTGTCAGGACCAACTCCAGATCCAGTGCCCGGGCCAGCTGAACCAGCGTCGAGGTGCGTAGATCGACCTGGCCTGCTTCGATCAGCGCCAGACGGTTCTGTCCAAAGCCGGCAAGCTCCGCGAGCTCCCGCTGGGTAAAACCGCGCGCGACGCGGGCCTCCTTTAGGGTTTGTGCTAGTTGCCTGACGGCGTACGACGTGTCCATAAAGATACTCTAATGTATATCTAAGGGAGTTTTAGATACCGTATAGAGTATCAATTAAATGCGCACAAGTCAAGTTTAGATACCTTAAAAAGGATCATAAACGTGATATGAACCTTAATAAGGGATCATTATTCGAAAGCAACCTTAACCGGAGCCGGGCGAGCGTCATCCCTAGCTTGAGCTTGGTAGTGCCCGCCGAACTCAGCGGCGAGGGGTGAGAAAGCGCATGACCTATTCCGGACACGGAATTCACCCCAGGGGCCATCGGGAGTGAGAAACCAGGGGATGCGAGAAGGCGCTTTGCCGCCCAAGGTTCCCTGATTGCCCGGTCGGGCAGCGGGAGCAAGAGGGGAGGATTACCGTTCTGAGGTAATTACCCGCCGGGGGTAATTAGAGGTAAAGCATTCGAACATCCCGCCTCAGGTACCTCGCCTTGATGAGTCGCCTACCTGGTGACTCTCAAGGTGCGTTCCGCGGTCGCTTACCTTTGGAAGTTCGGGGCTGCATTTCATCTGCTCGGGCACCCGGGCGGAGCACTCGGATGGCGCGAGTAGGCGAGCGTCATCACGAAGCACCACGTGCGGCGCATCGCTTGCCGATCCGGATCGAAGAGATGGGGACCCGCGCCGAAATCCACCGATATATCCGAAGCCCGCAAGCTGCTGCTGGAAGCTCAGGTGATGATCACCGGCCAGAACGACCTTTCAGGGCTTCGGAGCATCAGGCGGTTCGCGACATAAGCGCGAAGTGACTATATTCCCTGCAGGAACCACGATTTCGGGCGGTAAGGTTGCCCTGCGTAAAATCGGGTAACGACTTTGGATTGTCTCCCTGTCTGTGAAAGCGAAATTGCCCGAGTAGTTCGTTCGCTCAGGAAACGACTTTAATTCGTGCCTACACCACTGTGCTTCGGAGTTGAGGGAGCAAGACACCCGTGGCGATGAAACCCCGTACGATCTTGCGCATCTGCGTCATCACGGCCGTCGTAGCGGTCGTGGCATGGCAGCACTTCGGCGGCAAGCGCATGCGCCATGCGGCAGCGATGCCTGCCGTGTCCCGAGCACTCCGCGCCGCGGGATCGTCCGACTCGACCCTCAAGCCTGCGCCGCCGCGCCACTGGCAGCTCGGCCGGTTGAGCCTGGTGTCGTGCGAGCTTCCGCATGCCCTGAGCGGCGCGACCACGGCGGCGTGGTGCACGGACTTCGATGTCGCCGAGAACCCCGCGCAACCGGGCGGGCGGCACATCGGCCTGCGCCTCGCCGTGATCCGCAGCGATGCGGTCAGGCCCGACCCGGACATCGTGGCGATGCTGGCCGGCGGTCCAGGGGAGGCCGCCACCACGGACTTCGCCGATACGGCCTTCTATGCAGGGGTGCTCAAGCACCACGACGTGCTGCTCCTGGATCAACGGGGCACGGGCGGCTCGAACGCGCTGAGCTGCAAGAAGACCGCGAAGGCCGTGCGCGCGCAAGAGGCCGAGAGCAATGCGCTGGGTCCGGAGGAGATCCGCCAGAGAGTCGCTGCCTGTCTCACCGAGGTGCAAAGGACGGCGGACCCGCGCTATTACACGACGACCATCGCGGTGGACGACCTGGAGAAGGTGCGCCTGGCGCTCGGGGCGCCGCGCTTCGACCTGGTCGGCGCCTCCTACGGCACGCGCGTGGCCCAGCAGTACTTGATGCGGCACCCGGACGGTGTGCGCAGTGTCGTGCTCGATTCACCGGTGCCCAATTCGCTGATTCTGCCCGAGGGCTTGGCCGCGAATCTGGAGTCGGCGCTGCGGCGCGACTTCGCCGACTGTGTCGAGGTGCCGGCCTGCAAACAGGCCTATGGCGACCCGATGCGCACGCTCTACCAGCTCCGCGATACCCTGCGCGCACATCCGCACGAGGTGACGTTCCGCGACCCGCGCACGTTCCAGTCCGTGTCGCGCATGCTCACGGCGGCCTCGCTGGTGTCGGTCGTGCGCATCTTCGCCTACGAGCCCGAGACCGCCGCGCTGCTGCCGCTGTCGATCGATGCCGCGGCCCACGGGGATGTCGCCCCGCTGCTCGGCCAGGAGCGGTTGCTCGATGCCGATCTGGCCGCCGACATCAACGGCGGCATGGGGATGAGCGTGATCTGCAGCGAGGATGCGGGCGAGCTGCGCGATGAGCCCGCCGATACCGACACGATCCTCGGCAACATTCTGGTCGAGCAGATCAAGGCGCAGTGCGACATCTGGCCGCATGGCGCGATGCCTGCGGACTTTCACGCGCCGCTGCGCAGCGACAAGCCGGTCCTGATCCTGTCGGGCGCGCGCGACCCCGTCACGCCGCCCAAGTACGGTGAGGAGATCATGCGTGGGTTGACCCATGCGCGGCAGCTCGTGCTGAAGGGCCAGGGCCACGCGGTCTTCATCCGCGGCTGCACGCCCAAGCTCATCGAGGAGTTCATCGACGATCCCGAGCCGAAGAGGCTCGACGCGAGCTGTCTGGACCGTCTCGGCGCGACCCCCGCATTTGTCGATTTCAACGGAGCGGCGCCATGATCCAGACCGAGAATCTGCGCAAGGCCTTCGGCGAGGTCCACGCGGTCGATGGCGTGACCTTCACGGCGCGAGACGGCGAGATCACGGGCCTGCTCGGGCCCAACGGCGCCGGCAAGACAACGACCCTGCGCATGCTCTACACGCTCATGCGGCCGGACACCGGCCGGGTGCTCGTCGATGGCATCGATTCGGGAGCCGATCCAATTGCCGTGCGCAAGCGGTTGGGCGTGCTGCCCGATGCGCGCGGGCTGTACAAGCGCCTCACCGCGCGCGAGAACATCGATTATTTCGCGCGTCTGCAAGGCGTGCCTCCCGCGGAGGCGACGCGCCGCCGCGAGGCGCTGATCGAGGTGCTCGAGATGCGCGATTTCGCCGACCGGCACGCGGAGGGCTTCTCGCAGGGTCAGCGCGTGAAGACCGCGATTGCGCGCGCATTGATACACGACCCGAAGAACGTGCTCCTCGACGAGCCCACCAACGGCCTGGATGTGATGGCTACCCGGCGCATGCGGCAATTCATGCGCGATCTGCGCGCGGAAGGAAGATGCGTGCTGTTCTCGAGCCACATCATGCAGGAGGTCGCACAGCTGTGCGACCGGATCGTCGTGATCGCAAAGGGACGGGTAGTGGCCGACGAGTCCCCGGAGGAGCTGCGCCGGCACACGGGCGAGTCCAATCTCGAGGATGCATTCGTGAAGATCATCGGCAGCGCAGAGGGTCTTGCGGCATGAACGCCTCGCTCGTCATCTTTCTCAAGGAGGCTCGCGAGAACCTGCGTGACAAGCGCACGCTGATCAATGCCTTGCTCACGGGACCGCTGATCGGCCCGCTGATCTTCATCATGATCGTGAACATCATGATCTCGCGCGAGCTCAATCAGGCCGAGGCGCCTCTCGAGCTGCCGGTCATCGGTGCCGCTTACGCCCCGAATCTCATCGATGCGCTGCGCGAGCAGGGGTTCGATCCGCAGCCGCCGGTCGCAGATCCGATCGCCGCCGTCCGCAACCGCGATGCGGCCGCCGTGCTGCGCGTTCCGGCCGGCTTCGGCAAGTCCTGGGGCCAGGGCGACCCTGCGCAGGTGGAGGTGTACTACGACTCCTCGCGGCGCGATACGCAGCCGGCGGTCACCCGCCTGAGAGCCATGCTCGAGAACTACGCACGCCGTACGGCCGGCATGCGGCTGATTGCGCGCGGCCTCTCGCCCGCGCTGGCCAGTCCGGTCGTGGTGGATGCGCGCGATCAGTCGACGCCGCGGTCGCGGGCCGGCGCGCTCTTCTCGATCCTGCCCTACTTCTTCGTGTTGACCGTGTTCATCGGCGGCATGTACCTCGCGGTCGACCTCACCGCAGGCGAGCGCGAGCGGCAGTCGCTCGAGCCGCTGCTCGTCAACCCGGTGGCGCCGTGGCGCATCCTCATCGGCAAGATCGCGGCGATCTGCGCATTCTCGGTGAGCAGCCTGCTGGTCTGCGTGGCGGCATTCACCGTGGCCGCGCGGTTCATCCCGACCGAGAAGCTCGGCATGGACTTCGGCCTCGGGCCGGCCTTTGCCCTCGAGGTCCTCGTGCTGATGTTGCCGCTGGTGCTGCTCATTGCCGCACTGCAGACGCTCGTGGCCGCCTTCTCCAAGAGCTATCGCGAAGCGCAGACGTACCTCGGGCTGCTGATGCTGGTCCCGGTCGTGCCCTCCGTCCTGCTCAGCATCCTGCCCATCAAGACGGCCGCGTGGATGTATACCGTGCCCCTGCTCGGTCAGCAGGTCGGCATCACCGAGCTGCTCCTCGGCGGCGCCGTGACGGCAGCGCAGGTGGCCACGTGCCTCGTGTGCGGGTTCGCGGTGGCCGTGCTGATGCTCGCGATCACCGCGCGGGTCTACGCCTCGGAGCGTCTGGCGATCTCGGCGTGAGTCTCGGCGGCGATGCGTCTCAAGAGCTCTTCGAACACCTGAGCGGGCTGGCCACCCTGGACCAGATAGCGATCGTTGACGATCACCGCAGGCACCGCGTTGATGCCGCGCTCGTGATAGAAGCGCTCGCGGGCACGAACCTCGGCCCGATACTCATCGGAATCCAGGATCTCCTGCGCGCGGCTCCGATCCAGGCCCACTCGCGCGGCCAGCTCCAGCAGCACGCCCGGATCGCTCGGGTTGCGTCCTTCGGTGAAATACGCGGCGAACAGGGCGTGCTCCAGGGCGCGCTGCTTGCCGTCGATTCCGGCCCAGTGCAATAGTCGATGCGCATCGAGGGTATTGTAGATGCGAGTTCGCTTGTGCAAGTCGAAGGTGAATCCGAGCTCGGCCCCCCGCGCCCGGATCGCCTCCTGGGTGCGATCGATGTCCGCCCGCCCGGAGCCGTATTTCTGGGTGAGGTGCTCGACGATATCCTGCCCCTCCTTCCCCATGTCCGGATTGAGCTCGAAGGGCTGGAAATGGAGGTCCGCGTCGATCTCCGGCCCGAGCCTTGCCAGAGCGGACTCCAGTGCGTTGAGCGCAAGGGCGCACCAGGGACAGGAGACATCCGAGACGAAGTCGATTTTCATCGGGATGGGCACCAGGAGCACTATACGCCCAAGAGCTCGACGTCCTTGCGCGCGCGAGGGGGTGAGGAACGCATGCCCAGATTGATTCCGCGACCCGTGATCGTCCAGGCCGCCGGCAACAAGCCGAAAGTGATCGAGGAGTTCGTCGGCCGGCCCAGTACAGGTACCGCCGAGGTGAGCGTCGCGCGCATGACCTCACCCGCGGGCTGGGAGGAGCCGGGCCAGCGACCGGAGTTCCGCGAGGTCACCGTGGTGATCGAGGGCACGCTGCGCGTGGAGTTCCAGGGCGGCGCGCTCGAGGTGCAGGCCGGTCAGGCGGTGATCGCCGAGCCGGGAGAGTGGGTGCGCTATTCGACGCCGGGGAGTCAGGGCGCCCGCTACGTCGCGATCTGCCTCCCGGCATTCTCGCCGCAGGCCGTCCATCGCGACGGCTGAGCAGGGCTGCAGGGGTGCGATGAAGCTGCTCAATCCGCGGTTCCCGCGCTCCAATTGCTATCACCCCGATTGGGTCGTCGCACGCGGCAGCGGCGGCGCGAAATCCGTTCTTGCGAGAGAGCGAAATGTGATGCGTGCCGCAAAATCATCGTGCAGCAGCCAGATTAAGTTGCATAGCAACAAATTATGTCCGTATCTGGCGACAAAATTGATGCGAATCGTAAACCGTGGCGATAAGATTGCCTGCGTAGAACACGAACGTGGACTGTGGGTACAAACACGAAGTAGCCCCACAGTCAGAAGAGGGAACTCGGATGGCAAAGCTTTTCAGTATTCTGGTCCTTTCGCTGGGCGTTGCGGGCGTCGCGCAGGCGCTCACCACCCTGCCGCCCTCGGTCACTCCGCCGACGGCTCACTCCGCACCGGAGATCGATCCCTCCAGTGCTCTGATGGGCTTGACGCTGCTCGCAGGCGGGCTCGCGGTCATCCGCGGGCGCCGTTCAAAGCGCTAGCGTCGCTCGCGCTGGACGAGGTGCTCGTGGAGCGCCTCGTCGGCTCGGCGCGCCATCGGCCGGCGCAGCGCGCTCTGGCCGCGAACTAGATTCAATCAGCAGGCCCGTTGCGCATCCCGCTCGCGGAATGCGACGATGCCCTGCATGAGCGCAGCGCGGCAGGATTTCGATTACATCGTCGTCGGCGCCGGCTCCGCCGGCTGCGTGCTGGCCAGCCGCCTGAGCGAGGACTCGGACCGCAGCGTTCTGCTGCTCGAGGCGGGCGGCCGCGACAACGACTATCTGCTGCGCATGCCCCTCGGATTCCTGCGCGCGATGATGAACCCCAGATATTCCTGGGGATATCTCAGCGAGCCGGAGCCCCAGCTGCGCGGTCGCAAGGTCCCGCTGCCGCGCGGGCGGGTGCTGGGGGGCTCGGGCTCGATCAACGGCATGTTCTACATGCGGGGGCACTCGCTCGATTTTGAGACCTGGCGTCAGCTGGGCTGCGAAGGCTGGGGCTACGCCGATGTGCTGCCGTACTTCAAGCGCATGGAGACCAGCTGGCGTGGCGCGGGCAAGTACCATGGCGGCAGCGGACCGCTGCACGTGTGCGCGATCGATACCACGCGGCTGCTGCACGAGCCTCTCTTTCAGACGGCCGAGCCTGCGGGCTTCAACACCACTGAGGACATCCATGCCGAGGTCGAGGAGGGCTTCTCCCGCGGCGAGGTGACCATCGACCCTCGCGGGCGCCGCGCCAGCACGGCGCGCGCCTACCTGCATCCGGTGCTCGGCCGGAAGAATCTCACGCTGACGCTCGATGCGCTCGTCACCAAAGTGTTGATCGAGAAGGGTCGCGCGGTGGGCGTGGAATACCGCCGCGACGGCAAGGTGCATCGGGTGCGAGCCAGCGCCGAGGTCATCCTCGCGGGCGGAACGTACAACTCCCCGCAGACGCTCATGCTCTCGGGCATCGGTCCGGCCGATGATCTGCGCAAGCTCGGTATCGCGCCCGCCGTGGACCTGCCCGGCGTGGGACGCAATCTGTCCGAGCACCCGCACATCCCCGTCGAGTTCGAGGCGTGCGTCCCCGTCACGTTCCTCAATGAGCTGCGCTTCGACCGGGTGGTGCGCTCCGTGATGCAATGGGCGCTCTTCGGCCGGGGAGCGTTCGCCACGCAGATCAACAGCTGCAACGTCATCATCCGTACGCGGCCTGACCTGCCGCAGCCCGATGTTCAGCTCATGTGCAATCCGGTGCGCATGGACGCCAAGATGTGGTTCCCGATCGTCGCGCCCCGACAGGCACACCGCATCACGGCGGACGTGGTGGTGCTGCATCAGCAAAGCCGCGGCTGGCTCACGCTGCGCTCCTCCAATCCACTCGACGCTCCGCGCGTGCAGCTCAATCTGTTTGCCGATCCGGCCGACTTCGATACCGCTCGTCGCGGAATCTGGGCGGCGCGCAAGATCTATTCGACGCTGCCGCAGGCGCGCATCGTCGGCGCGGAGATCCGTCCGGGAGCCGCGCTCCGCACCGATGCGGAGCTCGAGAACTACATCCGCGACGCCGCGCAGGTCACTCAGCATCCGGTGGGTACTTGCACGATGGGCGTGGGGCCCAATGCCGTCGTGGATCCTCAGCTTCGCGTGCGCGGGATCGAGGGCTTGCGGGTTGCCGATGCTTCGATCATGCCGACCGTGCCGGGCGGCAATACCAATGCCGCCGTCATCATGGTCGCGGAGAAGGCGTCCGACCACATCCGAGGCCGCCCCATCCTGCCTCCGGAGAGCGTGCGGCAGTCGACCGCCGCGGCATCCGCGCACGCGGAGCCCGCGTAGCTTCGGCTAGCCGCGCTCGCTGTCGAGCTGATGCATGTGCTCGCTTGCGTAGCGCGAGCCGGCCACCTCCGAATGAGGCACCGCCGCCTCGATCTCGGCGAGCTGCGCGCCGGAGAGCGGGTGCCTCAAAACCTCGATCGCCTCGCGAAGGCGCTGCCGGCTCTTGGTTCCGATGAGCGGAATGATGTCCGTGCCCCGCGCGAGCACCCAGGCCGCAGCGAGCTGCGCGGGCGTTGCGCCCTGGCGCCGGGCAACCGCCGCCAGCGCATCGACGAGCCGCAGATTGCGCTCGTAGTTCTCTCCCTGGAAGCGTGGCATATGCGCGCGCAATCCGGTGACGCTGCGCGGCAGCGTCCCGGTCAGAAGGCCGCGTGAGAACACCCCGTACGCCGTGATCGCGATACCGAGCTCGCGCGCCGCGGCCAGCAACCCTCCTTCGATGCCACGGCTCGCGAGGGAGTACTCGATCTGCAGGTCGGTGATCGGATGCACGGCCTGGGCGCGGCGCAGCGTGTCGCTCCCGACCTCGGAGAGGCCGACGTACCGAACGTGCCCGGCCCGGACGAGCTCGGCGATGGCGCCCACGGTGTCCTCGATGGGTACCTGCGGATCGAGCCGCGCCGGACGATAGATATCGATGTAGTCCGTGCGCAGACGCTTGAGGCTGTAACTCAGGAAATTCTTGACCGCCTGCGGGCGCGCATCGAAGCCGACGAACGCACCGTTCGGCCCGCGCATCGCGCCGAACTTCACACTGAGCAGCACCTGCGCCCGGGGCCGGCCGGCGAGCGCACGGCCGACCAGCATCTCGTTGTGACCCATGCCGTAGAAGTCGCCCGTGTCGAGCAGCGTGACGCCCTGGTCCAGCGCCGCATGAATCGTCGCGATGGACTCCGTCTCGTCCGCGGGGCCGTAGAAATCGGACATGCCCATGCAGCCAAGCCCGATCCTGGAAACTTGTGGGCCGTGGCGGCCCAGCGCGACCATATCCATGCTCACCCTCCAGTGGCTCGCGTAATCTAGCATGGTGCATCTGTACCTCATCCGTCACGCTCCCGCCTTCGAGCGCGACCGCAAGCGCTGGCCCGATGACCGGCTGCGTCCGTTGACGCCCGAGGGCGTGCGGAAATTTCGCAAGGCCGCAGCCGGGCTCGGCAGTCTGGTGGAGAATGTCGCGTGCGTGCTGACGAGCCCGCTTGCGCGCGCCAGGCAGACGGCAGAGATCTTGAGCGCCGTGACGCGCTGGCCGCAGGCTCACGAGAAGCAGGAGCTTGCCCCGGGCAATACTCCGGAGCAGGTCCTGGCCATCGTGCGCGCAGAGAAGGCGGAGTCGATCGTGCTGGTGGGCCACGAGCCGGGACTCTCGGAGCTCGTCGCCGCGAGTCTCTGCGGCCCCGGGGCGCGACTCGCGTGCGAGCTCAGGAAGGGCGGCGCGGCGTGCCTGGAGTTCCCCTCGAGCGTGCGCGCGGGCCGGGCCCGACTGCAGTGGCTCTCGACCCCGAAGGTGCTGCGCGCGCTGGCTTAGCCTCTACCGCCTGGAGGTCGTAATCGTCCGCGCCGATCACCTCGACCTGCGCCCAGTCCCCGGGAAGCAGCTTCCCCCCATCGCGAATGCGCACGACCCCATCGATCTCCGGCGCCTCGGCTGCGCTTCGCGCAACTGCCACGCCGCCCTCGATGCTGTCCACCAGCACCTGAATCCTCTGGCCGATGCGAGCCTGCAGTCGCCGTGCGCTGATCTCACGCGCATGCTGCATGAAGCGCGCGTAGCGCTCCTCCTGAACCTCGGGAGGCACGAGAGGCGCGAGGGTGTTGGCCCGGGCGCCCTCCACGGGTGAGTATTTGAAGCAACCGACACGGTCGAGCTCGGCAGCCGCAAGCCAGGCGAGCAGCTCCTCGAACTCACTGTCGGTCTCCCCCGGGAAGCCCACGATGAACGTGCTGCGCACCGTGAGCTCCGGGCACGCAGCGCGCCAGGCCTGCAGTCGCGCGAGCGTGTTCTCGGCGTGCGCCGGGCGGCGCATCCGCTTGAGCACGCTCGGGCTGCCGTGCTGAAAGGGAATGTCGAGATACGGCAACACGCGCCCCGCGGCCATCAGCTCGATCACGCCGTCCACGTGCGGATAGGGATAGACGTAATGCAGGCGCACCCACACCCCGAGCGAGCCCAGTGCGCGCGCGAGATCGATGAACCGCGCCGCATAGGTCTCGCCCCGGAAGGAGCTCGCGGCATGCCGCAGGTCGGTCCCATATGCGCTCGTATCCTGGGAGATGACGAGCAGCTCCTTCACCCCGGCAGCGGCGAGCCGCTCGGCCTCGTGCAGCACCTGCTCGAGCGGCCGGCTGGCGAGCCGGCCTCTCAGGGCCGGGATGATGCAGAAGCTGCAGCGGTTGTTGCAGCCCTCGGAGATCTTCAGATACGCGTAGTGACGGGGCGTCAGGCGGATCCCTTGCGGGGGCACCAGGTCGAGGAGCGGATCGTGCCGCGGTGGCAGGTGCTCGTGCACCGCGCTCATCACCTCCTCGTACGCGTGCGGACCGGTGATCTTCAGCACGCGAGGATGGCGCTCGAGAATGCGCTCGGGGCGCGCGCCGAGGCAGCCGGTCACGATCACGCGCCCGTTCTCTGCGAGCGCCTCACCGATTGCATCCAGGGACTCGTCGATGGCGGCTTCGATGAAGCCGCAGGTGTTCACGAGCACCAGATCGGCGTTGCCGTAGCTCGGGGCGACCTCGTAGCCCTCGGCACGCAGGCCGGTCAGGATGCGCTCGGTGTCCACGAGTGCTTTGGGACACCCGAGGCTGACCACACCTACCCGGGGAGCGCGCTCCCTCACAATCCGGAGGTGTCGCCGGAACCCTCGGGAGCGGTGGCCGATGCGCCGGGCGCCGGGCCGCTGTGCCTCGAGTGGCGTACGCTATAGAGAAGGGCGAACAGCGCAAGCGCTGCGAGGGGCATCAGCACCCACGGCCACACCGCGGGGCGGCGCTCGGTGGGCGGATGCACGGCTCTCAGGGTCTCTTGCGACATGGCGCGGAGCCTACCCTTTGGGCCTCCCCCGCGGCAAATACTCGCGTCGCACGGCTAGAGGATCTCCCGGATGCGCCCCCGCGGCGCTCCCGCGCCGATCTCCAGAAAGCCCACCGTGACCGGAAGACTGAACCGCCTCGGACCTGCGCTCCCCGGATTGATGTAGAGAACGCCTTCCCGCACATGCATCTCGGGCCGATGGGAATGACCCGCCACGACTGCCGAGAAGCCGGCCGCAGCGGGGTCGAGGTCGAGCTCGCTCACATCATGGAGGACGTAGATGCCGCCCCCTTCCACCTGGAGCGCTTGGGTCGCGGGAATCGCCCGTGCCCACGCGCCCCGGTCGTTGTTGCCGCGAACGGCGTGAACGGATGCGATGACACGCAGCGCATCGAGCACCTCGGGTGAGCCGATGTCGCCCGCGTGGATGATGAGGTCCACGCCGGCAAGCGCCTGCGTGGCCTCGGGCCTGAGCAAGCCGTGGGTGTCGGAGATCAGCCCTACCAGGGGCAAGTCGTCCTCAGCGCCCGTACCGCGCGATGAGCTGCGCGCTGCCGAGCGCGGAGGCACTCGCGTAGGAGGAGACAATGGTCCCCGAGGCCTCGGGGGGAACATTGAGCCTTGCGACCGGGAGCGCATAGAGTCGAAACACATAGCGATGCGGGCTGCCCGGGGGCGGACACGGTCCGCCATAGCCGGCGGCCCCGAAGTCGGATCGTCCCTGGATCACCCCGGCGGGCAGGAGGTTCTTGCGCACATCGCCGGCGCCCGCGGGCAGGGATGTCGTGGTTGCCGGAATGTCATAGACGACCCAGTGCCAGAAACCGTGCGCCTCGGGCGCATCCGGGTCGTGCATCAGGAGCGCGAAGCTGCGCGTCCCCGC
Source organism: Steroidobacteraceae bacterium (assembly GCA_035524075.1). Classification (GTDB taxonomy): domain Bacteria; phylum Pseudomonadota; class Gammaproteobacteria; order Steroidobacterales; family Steroidobacteraceae; genus JASHUC01. The sequence goes on from DATKPP010000034.1 coordinate 39,682, forward strand.
GGGCGGATTGCGCCACTCGAGCGCGGGCGAGACGTTCTTGCCGCCGCAGCCGACATTGACCTGCTGGCGATGGATCATTCCATGATCGGTTTCGGGCAGATCCGGGCTGCTCAGCACGAAGTGCGCGGCCGTGGCCGTGCCACCCACGCTCGAATCGCTCTGCGCCACGCGCCCGGTCGTACCGGCGAGCGTCGCCATCGTCAGCGATGCAGACAGAATCGCCCCGGCGGATAGCCAGCGGATGAGACCACGGTTACGCATCGCACCTCCAAACACGCTGTGGAACGGCGCTCTTCAGAGTAGCGCGCCTCGCAAGAACTGTGCACCGGGTTCGCGCATCTCGCCAACGCCTGCGCTCTGATGCATAGTCGCCCTAGGGTCTGAAGCGTGAACTCCGAGCATCGCAAGTTTCTGTTCGTCTCCTACACGGGTCTGATCAGCGATATCGCCTGGCAGGTGCAGAAGGAGGGACACGAGGTCAAGTACCACATTCGCGACGAGAAGGACCGGGACATCGCGGATGGCTTCGTGACCAAGATCGCCGAGTGGGAGCCCGAGATCGACTGGGCGGATGTCATCGTGTTCGACGACACGCTCGGCCACGGCGCGCTCGCCGAGAGCCTGCGCCGCAAGGGCAAGTGCGTCGTCGGCGGTACCGCCTACACGGATCGGCTCGAGGATGATCGCTCGTTCGGTCAGGAAGAGCTGAAGAAGGCCGGCGTCAATATCCTGCCCTATCGCGAGTGCGACGATTTCGACGAGGCGATCGCGTACGTCAAGGCGAACCCCGAGCGCTACGTGATCAAGCCCTCGGGCGCCGCCGGCAGCGTCAAAAGGCGCCTGTTCGTCGGCGACGAGGAGGACGGTCAGGACGTGATTCGCGTCCTCGAGGCCTACAAGAAGTCCTTCCCGGACGAGATCAAGCGCTTTCAGCTGCAGCGGCACGTGAGCGGCGTGGAGACGGCGGTCGGCGCGTTCTTCAACGGCAAGGAATTCATCTATCCGATCAACGTCAATTTCGAGCACAAGAAGCTGTTCCCCGGCAACATCGGCCCCTCGACCGGGGAGATGGGCACCTCGATGTTCTGGAGCGGACCGAACCGGCTGTTCAACTCGACCTTGAAGAAGATGGAGGCGCGGCTGGCGGAGGAGCGGTACGTCGGATACATCGACCTGAATTGCATCGTGAACGGCAACGGCATCTACCCGCTCGAGTTCACGGCGCGGTTCGGCTATCCGACGATCAGCATCCAGCAGGAGGGCATGACCACGCCGATCGGCCAGTTCCTGAGTGACCTGGCCGCCGGCGCGAATCCCAAGCTGAAGGTCAAGAGCGGCTTCCAGATCGGCGTGCGCATCGTCGTCTCGCCCTTCCCGTTCGACGACGACGCGACGTTCCTGTCCATGTCGAAGAACGCGGCCATCCTCTTCAAGAAGGGCATTCCCGAGGAGGTTCACATCGAGGATGTGAAGCAGGTGAATGGACAGTGGTACGTCGCCGGCACCTCCGGTGTGGTGCTGGTGGTGTGCGGGGTGGGTCAGACGATGCGGCAGGCACAGGCACAGGCCTACTCACGGATTCGCAACATCATGATTCCCGACATGTACTACCGCGACGATATCGGTGAGCGCTGGTTCGAGGACCACGACAAGCTGCACACCTGGGGCTACCTGCGCGAGGTATGAGCGAGGCTCTCGCACGCTTCGACCGGGGTTACTACCGCCGTTACTACTTCGACCCGCGAACCGCCGTCGCTTCCGCGAGCGAATGGCGTGCTCGGGCGCGGCTGATCGCCGCCTTCGTCGATTACCTGGGGCTGCCGCTGCGCAGCATCCTCGATGCAGGTTGTGGCATCGGGCGCTTGAGGGCGCCGCTCACCCGACGGTACCGCAAGTCCACTTACGTCGGGCTCGAGGCGAGCGAGTATCTCTGCAGCCGCTACGGCTGGGTGCAAGGCCGCATCGAGGAGTATCGTGCGGCAACGCCGTTCGACCTCGTCATCTGCTACGACGTGCTGCAGTACCTCGATGACCGGGCCGCCGCGCGCGCGCTCGCCAATCTCACGCGGCTCAGCCGGGCGGTGCTGTACTTCAGCGCGCTCACACGGGCCGACTCGCGCGACAACTGCGACCGGCGACGCACCGATCTCGATGTCGCGACCCGCCCCGGGGAGTGGTATCGAGCGCGCCTGCGGCGCGGCTTCCGCCAGGTCGGTGCGGGGTTCTGGCTGCGGCGCGACGCCCCGTTCACGTTGTGGGAGCTCGAGCGAGCAGCCACCCGGGCCTGGACGTGAGCGACCCGAGCGGTACCGGTCAGGCGACGGCGCCCCCCCTGATCGCGCGATTCTCAGGTCGCGTGGAATGCCGGCGCCCATCCGGGGCGGGGTGCCTCGCCCTCGTGGGCCGCACCGTGGAGGGAGCGCAGATGCACCTGTCGCTGCGCGGTGGCGTGCCCGAGGATCTGCCGGCGCAGCTCGAGGCGCCCCGGGTCGAGCAGGTCGGGGCGGAGCGCTACGAGATCTCCTGCGCAGAGCGCACCTGGACGCTGGACGGGCGGTGCTTCGTGCATGTGGATGTCGGCACCGTGTTCTACGCGGCCGTGCCGCCGCGTCCAGTACCCCTCCCGAAGAGAGCGCTGTGGCGCTGGGTGCTCGCGGCCGCTCGCACGCGCATCGTGCAGCGGTGGCTGGCCCGGCGGGGCGCTTGAATCCCCGGGCACGCGCGCTGCCGCCCGGTGCCGCTCGAGCTGCTGCTCTCGCCGGTGAGCGGCGCGCCCAAGCACACCGCGAGGTGGCAAGTCAATGCCGGCGGCCGGGTTGGCAAGGCGAGTGCGATTGCGTATGGTGGCCGCTCCCGGACGCGCGAGAAGAACTGCCCAGGAGCAGCCAGCGCGTCGCTCATGTCGTTGCAATGAGGGGCTCGCGCTATGTCGATCGAAAGCCACCAACGCACCGAGACCCACTCTGTTCTGCCGCACGTCGCTCCTGGCAACGCACGGCGCGGCAGCTCGCGCATGCTCGAGGGCTACCTCGGCGACATCGACTATCTGGTGCGCGAGCGGTTGTGGGACGAGGCGGCTCCGCTCGCGCTCGCCTTGCCGCACATCTGTGTGGCTCTGGCGCGTACCGATCTTGCGAGCTCCCGCGAGGACTATCTCGCCTGGTGCGAGGAGTGGGTACGACCGCCCGAGGATGAGCCTTCCAAGTCCGTGCCGAGTCCCGAGCAGCTCTATCGCATGTGCGAGGCGCATGGAGTGGAGCGAGAGCTCGCTCGCGTTGCGGGAGTGCCGCTCAACTCGTTGCGGCAGCTGCGGCTTCGGCGGCTGTCGCGCGCAGCCCCGCCTCGACGGGGCGTCCTCCCGGGAGAGCTCGCCAGCGCGCGCGGGGAGCCGGAGGCCTGTGCGGCGCTGCTCGATGCCGTTCACGGATGGTACGGAGACTGGGCGGCGGAGGATGCGATCGTTCAGACCAATCTCGCCCGGCTCGCAGTACTGCGCTGAGGCTCCCGCACCTCGGTTGCGGCCGGGTGTTCGATCGCATCGCTCGCATCGAGCCCCACGAGCGCCGTGCCGTAGCGCTCGCGTTTGCCTGCTACTTCGTGCTGTTCGGGAGCTATTACATCCTGCGCCCGATCCGCGACACGATCGCGACCCTCTCCGGAGTCGAGCATCTGCAGTGGCTGTTCACCGGAACGTTCGTCGGGTCGCTCATCGCCTCGCCCATCTATGCCGCCCTCGCCTCCCGGCTGCGGCTGCAGCGATTTCTCCCGGGAGTGTTCTGGTTCTGGCTCCTCAACATTCTGCTGTTCGATGCGTGGCTGCAAGCGCAGCCGCACAGCCTGATCGCGGGGGCCGCGTACTACATCTGGTTCAGCGTCTTCAATCTCTTCATGATCTCCGTCTTCTGGAGCTTGATGGCGGATTTCTTCTCGCCCGGGCAGTCCTCGCGGCTGTTTCCCATGATCGCAGCCGGCGGGAGCCTCGGGGCGATCCTCGGCCCGGTGGTCATGCGCGTCGCCGTGCACGCCATCGGCCTCGGCGGCCTGCTGCTGGTTGCCGCGGCCGGCTTTCTGCTGGTGATCGCCCTGCTGCACCTGTTGATGGGGGAAAAGGAGGCGCTGCGCAGACGGGGCGAGGGTCAGCGCTCCACGCTCGATCACCCCCTGCCGAGCAACCCCTTCGAGGGCTTCGGCGAGACGCTGCGCTCGGCCTACACCCGCAACCAGGCGGCGTTCTTCTTTCTCATGACCACCGTCAACACGGTGGCCTACTTCTTTCAAACCGACATCATCGCTCGAGAGGTGAGCGGCATCGCTGGCCGTGCCGTGGCGGTCGCCGACATCGCGCTGTGGACCAACATTCTGGCGGCACTCATTCTCATCGGCGGAATGGGCCGCTTCATCCAGCGCTTCGGCGTGACCGCCGCCCTCCTGGCCAATCCGGTCATCATGGTCGCAGCGTTCATCGTCATCGCGCTGTCACCGACGCTGCTCATGATCCAGGCGTTGCAGGTCGTGCGCAGCGTCTCGCAGTACGCCATCGCGCGCCCGAGCCGCGAGATCTGCTTCACCGTGGTCGAGCAGACCAGTCGCTACAAGGCGAAGAACGTCATCGACACCGTCGTGTACCGCTTCGGCGATGTCGTTTCGGCCTGGTTGCAGACCGGACTGCGTGTGGCGGGCCTGCGCATCGTGGGTGCCTCGATGGTTGGAATCGGCATCTCGCTGCTGTGGGGAGGTGTCGCGCTGACCCTCGGTCGCCGCTATGAGCTCAAGCGCGAGGAGCTGCGCCATGCTACGGAGCGCGCCGCCCAGGCCGCGGGGGCGCATGCGTCCTCGGGCTCGCGGCCGGCATGACGCCCGGCATGCACCGTCACGAATGACGTGGCGCACCGCAGCTTCTCCCTCCGGGGGGACTTGGCTATAGTCCGCCACATGGCCGAACCTCAGAGTCCTTCCCTGTCCGCGCGCCTGTTCAAATCGCTCGCCGCCATCGAGCCGGTCGAGTTGCGCCCCGTGCTGATCTCGTTCGTTTGCTTCTTCTTCCTGTTCTTCAGTTATGCGGTCGTCAAGCCGGTCCGCGACGCGATGGGCACCGTCTGGGGCGCCAAGCATCTGCAGTCGCTGTTCCTCGCGACCTTCCTGCTGAGCTTCGCCGTGGCGCCGCTCTACGCGACGCTCTCGGCGCGCGTGAAGCTGTCCGCGTTCCTGCCCTGGATCTACGGCATCGTCGCGGTGAGCGTGCTCTGCTTCTACGTGCTCTTCTCGAGCGGCCATTACCAGGAGCGGTGGCTCGCGGCGGCGTTCTTCGTCTGGGTGAGCACGTTCAATCTGCTCATACTGTCCGTGTTCTGGAGCTTCATGGCCGACCTCTTCTCGCGCGCGCAGGCCAAGCGGCTCTTCGGCTTCATCGCGGCGGGCGGCACTGCGGGGAATATCCTCGGTCCGGCGCTCGTCGACTTTCTCGCCAAGCGGGTCGGCAACGATGGCTTGATGCTGATCTCCGCGGCCGGGTTCGCGTTCACCGCGGTGCTCGTCATCCTGCTCGCAGGGGAGAAACGGCGCCTGCTCGAGCAGTCGCCCGAAGCCCAGCGCACGACGCTCGATCATCGCCTTGGACGCAATCCCTTCGAGGGCTTCACGCTGATCTTCCGCTCACCCTATCTGCTGCTGGTGGCCGCGTTCCTCTTCGTGATGACGTCCGTCTCGACGATCGTCTACGTCCAGCTGAACGACATGATCACGCATTCGTTCGCCAATCGCGCAGCGCGCACCCAGGCTTTCGCGACCATCGATCTGGCCGTCAACAGTTTGACCGTGATGATCCAGCTGCTGGGCACGGGCCGCTTCATCCAGCGCTTCGGGGTGACGACCGGCCTGCTGCTCAATCCGCTCATCATGGCGGGCGCCTTCGTGCTCGTGATCGTCTCGCCGGTGCTGCTGATCCTCGGGGGCGTGCAGGTCGTGCGGCGCGTCGCGGAATACGCCGTGGCCAAGCCTGCACGCGAGATGCTCTTCACGGTGGTGGATCAGGAGAGCAAGTACAAGGCGAAGAACGTGATCGACACCGTCGTGTACCGCGGTGGCGATCTCCTGTCAGCGACCGCCAGCTCGGCCGTCCTGGCCTATGGCATGAGCGGCCTTGCGACCCTCGGGGTCGTGGTCTCCATCATCTGGTTTCCGATCGCCTACGTGCTCGGCAGACGCTACGAGACGGCGCGCGGCACGGGTACGACCACCTCGGCCTCGACCGCCACAGCCGGTTGATCCGTCTCGGGCGCGATCTCCTCGGGCTTGGCGGTTCCTACGGGCTTGGCGGTCCCCACGGGCCCGCGCAACGCACGCATGCCGGCGACCGCCTCGATCACCTGCTCCGCGTTTGCGAATCGATCGTCGGGAGATTTGGCCAGCAGCCCATCGAGCAGCAGCTGAAGGTGCTCGAGCGGCCGCGGAAGCCGCGGCAGGGGGGCATTGACGTGCTGTTGCAGCACCTCCACGGCGGAGCTGCCCGTGTAGGGCTTACGGCCGGTCAGCATCTCGTAGAAGATGATTCCGAGACTGTACAGGTCGGTGCGCGCATCGAGGGCTTCACCGAGCGCCTGCTCGGGGCTCATGTAATACGGTGAGCCGCGCAGCACTCCCTTGCGAGTGCTCTGCAATCCTCCCTGCACGTTGCGCGCCAGCCCGAAGTCGATCAGGACCACCTCGTCGTTGCTGCGAAGCATGACGTTCGGCGGCTTCAGATCGCGGTGGAAGATTCCTGCCGCATGCACCACCGTGAGCGCCCCGGCAATCTGCTCGACGTAGCGCAGCACGTCGGGCTCGAGAATCCCGCGCTGCAGGCGCGCCTTGAGGTCCCCGCGCGGGAAGTACTCCATGGCGAGGTATTCACGGCCGTTGTGCACGCCGTAGTCGTAGATGTTCACGATCGAGGGATGGCGGATCGCAGAGAGCGCTGCATGCTCGCGCGCGAGGAACTGACGCTCGTTCGCCTCGTCGCGCTCGCTCTTGCTCACCTTCAGCGCCACGTCCATGCCCAGGGCGGCACTCGTTGCGAGATAGACGATCGCCTTCTCCGACTCTCCGATCGTGCGGCGAATCGTGTAGCCCGGGATGGGTTCGCGTGGTGGGCGATCGGGGGTCGGAGCGTCCGGGTCTTCGGCTTCTGCGATCTGCATCTCGACCCGGCGCAGCGCAACCCGCACGGCGTTGCGCAGCCGCTCGGGGGTGAGCAGTCGCTTGGGGAGGTAATCGATGGCCCCGAGCTGCAGAGCGCGGACGGCCGTGAGCTCGTTGCCATCCTCGGCAATGGCAATGACGCTCGGAAAGCCCATCCGATCGCGCAAATCCCTCAGGCGGCCGAGCCCCTCGGACTTGGGGTCCTCCGGACTCTCGCCGAAGGAGGCCGAGAGCACCAGAAGGTCGAAGTCCTCGCGCGTGAGCGATTCGAGCCGGCTCTCGAACCCCTCGATGTCGACCGCCGAGATGGTCCCTTCGGGACAGAGCACGCCCAGATGCTGGCGCAGCCATTCGCGATAGCGCGCATCGTCATCCACGATGAGCAGTCGGGCCTTCACGAAGGGCTTCCGTGCGTCACGGCCCAGTCTAGGGCTTGAAGTTCAGGCGCACGGAGATGCGCTGCGCGATGGGGTGCCCATCACGCTGGAGGGGCTGGTAGCGCCAGTCGCGCACGGCAGCGATCGCCGCCGAATCGAACATGCCCTGAGGCTCGGCGTGCGTGACCTTGATGTCGCTCACCGAGCCGTCGGGCCCGACCGTGAACTGCATCTCGACGGTGCCGCTGCGCCCGAGCTGCTCGGCGACCGGTGGATAGACCGGCTCGACGTAGCGGAGCCTCTTCAGCGAGACCTCCGGCAGAACGGAGCCGGCGGCCGAGCCGCGGCGGGCGGTTGCAATCGCCTGCTCGACCGCGCTGGCATCCTCGCCCCCAATGCCCACCACGCGCGCTTCGGTCAGCCAGTCCTGGGCCGCGGCCCAGTCTCCGCCAGCGAGGGTTCGCCGCGCTTCCCCGAGCAGATGTGTCGCAAGCGAGGTACGTGCGAGGACTGTCGAGGGGTTCGTGGGGTCCGCCGATTCGAGCTGGGCGAGGTAGAACCGCGCGCTGTCGGTGGCCGGGGTCAGCAGCTGCCCCTGTGCCAGACGCTGGTTGAAGAGGCCTGTCAGCCGTGCCACCGTGCCGGCCGAGGCCGCGGCACGCGCGCTCTGCAGCGCGCGCCGCACGTCGGCGAGCTCCTCGATGGGCGCGCCTGCGTCGTTCGCGGCCTGGACCCAGCGCTCCGCTTCCGGGAGATTGCCCGCCAGGGCCGCAGAGTGCGCCTGAGCCAGCAATCGCTCGGCGAGCGCGAGTTGAACCCGGTGCACGGCTGGATCGTCCGGGGCGAGCGCGGCCGCTGCGTCGAGGAAGAACTTGGCATTGTCGCCGGCCGGCGCGAGCAGCGCATCGCTGCGGATGCGAGCCTCGGCTTGCGCGAGAAATGCCTGCACGCGCTCGCTGATTCCCGATGCAAGTGATGTGGCGGTTGCGGAGGCTCCTGAGGAGGGTGCGGGGCTCGCAGCGGCGGGGCTTGCACGCGTTCTGCCGGGGGTGAGTCCCGCCGTCGCGCTGCCCTCTGTGCTGATCTGGGCTGCAAGGAAGGCGATCCGCACATTGCCGGGGTCGATCGACCGCGCCGCATCGGTCAGCCGCTGCGCCTCGTCGATCCGCCTGGCAAGCAGTGCTTGCTCGGCGGCGGTGAGCAGGCCGTCACCCACCTGGTGGAGTCCTTGGCGTGCTCTGACATTCCGGGGGTCGCGCGCCAGCGCCTGACGGTACAGACCGGCCGCATCGTCGAGGGCAGGCGGGATGAGTGCGCCGCGCGCAAGCGCCGCATCGGCGCGGTCGAGGAGCGGGGCGAGCGTGGTTGCGAGGTCAGGTCCGGGCGTGCTGGCCGGGCTGGTGAGCTGCCCCCAGTGCGTATGCCGCAGCACGAGCGCAAGCGCGCCGGCCACGACCACGGCAAGCACGGCAAGCGCGAGCCAGCCGGAGTGGCGCGCCAGGCGCCTCTTCAGGGGGGATTCAAGCTTGAGTGCAGCAAAGGTACCCGTCGCCGCATGCTCGACATCGTGCCGCCGCCAGGCGGCATCCACGAACAGCTTCACGCGCTGCGCCGAGACCGGCTTGTGCAAGAAGCGATAGACGGTGCCGTTCGTGACCTGATGCGAGAGGGCGGCCTGGTCTTGCGGACCGCCCGCGACGATCAGCACCAGATCTGGAAACTGGCCGCGCAAGCGCTCGGCCAGCTTCGCAGCATCGGTGCTCAGTGCGGCACTATCGAGAAATGCAACGCCCGCCGGCGCTGCGTACAGCTGGCGCGTGAGGTCCGCCTCGTCGCTTGCGAAGGAGAGGGCGTGCTCCGGTGCTGCGGCGGCGAGGGTCTCCTTGAGCACATCATCGTGCGTCAGTGCGACCAGGCTCTCGCTCGGGCGGGCGTCGTTCGCCGGGCGCTGGGTGATGGAAAACGTCTCGGCCCGTGCCTGCTGCAGTGCACTCTTGGACACGTTGCGACCCTCCCGTGGGCGGGTTGACCCCTCGTCATCAGCTCATCATTCTGCGGCCAGCCCTAGGGTAGATTCTGTGAAATTGATCATCAAGCCCACGGGCCGACCGTCCCGGCCTAGTGCTGCAGCACGAACCTCGTGCCGCGATAGGAGAGGATCACGCCATCGGAGGTAATCTGCTCCACCCGAACGCCGATCGGAAGGGAGTCGCCCTCGCGCAGCTTCTGCATGTTGATGAAGACGAAGCGCTGGTCCGGATCGGGTGCGTAAACGTGCAAGTCCAGCCGCAGGTTTGGGAGGTTCGCGCCCGGCGCGGCGGCCGCGTCCTGGTAGCTCGGTAGACCGGTCTCCGTCTGACGGACGACCCCCCCGTCCTCTGCAAAGCCGCGGTGCTCGGGTTCCACCGCCGGTGCAAGATCCTCGGGGGCTGCGGATGGCTCGCCGGTGTCGGCCCGCACATGGGCATCCTCCGAGGCGGCGGTGCCTGGGCTTGGGCTTACCGCACCAAAGCGAGTGTCGGGTGCGCGCGAGGCGGGCGCCGGCACCGGGGGCGCCGCGGGGTATGTTCGCGGGCTGGCGCCGGGGGTGACCGGCGCCTCCGGCGCTGCACGGGTTGCAGCGGCCGCACCGCCCGTGGCCGTCTTCGGCGCCGTCGAGGATTCCTGAGCGGCAGCCGTGCTGCGATTCGCGGAGCCGCGCATGGCCATCCAGCCCACGACTACCAGATTGATCGCGAGCAGCGCGCCAAGACCGGTCGCCCAGATGGCGAAGCGGCCCCGAGGTGGGGCGACCTTCACCTCGAACAATGCGGGTCCGCTTTGGCGTTGCCGCTCGCTCTCGGATTTCTTCAATGCATCGAGTATGAACGACATCGGTCAACTGCCATGGACGCTCGAGGCGAGCAGCACGGGCGAATGAGGCTCGGCAGTGGCGCTGTTGAGCACGACCAGCGTCTGCAGACCCGCGACTCCGTCCACCGCCAGGCGATGACTGCGCTGAAAATCGCGCACGAGCTGTCCGAGCTGCGCATCGAATACATCGCTCGGGGATTCGGTGGCCTTCACGCCGCGCAGCTGCTCGAGCCGCTCGCGCAGCTGCCTCACATCCTCGCCGCGCATTCCGAGGGAAAGCGGCTTCAGATGGTGGCTCGTGGGCCGCCATAGCAGCACGAAGTCCCCGAACCAGTAGCGCGAGAGCTCGAGCAGGCCCACGGTGTGGCTTCCGCCCAGGTCTACCTGCGCCTGCGTGTCGTCGAGCCGGGACAGCACCACCTGGTGAGCCGCTCCGCTTTCGTCGTTGAGCATGAGGATGGCCGGACGGTTGTACAGACGCAGCTGCGCGAGCGAGCCATGCTGCACGAAGCACTCGAGCCCTTGCTGCAGGGCCTGCGTGCATGGATCGGTGCTACCGGCCACGTAGTGTGCTCTCCACAAGGCAAAGAGCTTTCCAAAGGCGCTGTCGGGATCGGTCTCCGTCGTGTGCGCAGCCAGAAGCGTGGCGAGAGTGGGCGCGGCGGAGCTGGCGGACGCCGCAGCGGCCGGGCCTGCCGCGGGGTGAGGTGCAGCTGCGGCGTGAGCGACGGCGTCGCGCTGAGCGGTGCTCACGAGCACCGTATGGGTTCGGGCGAACGCGGAGGCTCCGAACTGCCAGAGTGTGATGGCGCCGAAGGTCAACACGGCCGCCGTGGCGGCGGCAGCGCCATACGGCAGCCACCAGGGCAGCACGCGACGACCGAATACTTCCTCGGCGCTGCGGCGCACCATGGGCGTGGTCACCCGATGACGGTCCTGCGTGTAGGCGGCGAGCAGCGCACGGTCGCAGATGACGTTGATCACGCGCGGCACGCCGCCGGAGAGCCGGTGAACCTCCGCGAGCGCGTGCGGGGTGAAGATGTCGTTCGTGGCGCCGGCAACGCGCAGCCGGTGCCGCACGTACGCGGCCGTCTCCTGGCGCAGCAGCGGACAGAGGTGATAGCGTCCGGTGATGCGCTGCGCGAGCTGCCGCAGCTCGGTGCGCGCGAGAGCCTCTCGCAGCTCCGGCTGGCCGATCAGGATGATCTGCAGGAGCTTTTGCGTGTTGGTCTCGAGGTTGGTCAGCAGACGCACCTGCTCGAGCACCTCCGGCGCAAGGTTCTGGGCCTCGTCCACGACGAGCACGATGCGCTTGCCGCGGCCGTGGGCCCGCAGCAGATAGTGGCTCAGGATATCGACCAGATCCTTGAGACTCCCGGTGGCGTAATCGGGTACGCCGATCCCGAGCTCCTCGCAGATCGTCAGCAGAAACTCCGGCGCGGTCATCCGGGGATTGAGGATCAGCGCGATCTCGGCGTTCTGCGGGATCTGCGCGAGCAGGGAGCGCACGACGGTGGTCTTGCCGGTGCCAACCTCGCCCGTGAGCTGTACGAAACCGCCGGCCTCGTTGATGCCGTACAGCAGGTGAGCCAGGGCTTCAGCGTGGCGCTCGCTCAGATAGAGGTAGCGCGGATCCGGCGTGATTGCGAACGGCTTTTCGTTGAGCCCGAAGAGCGAGAGGTACATGGCGATGGGATACTACTTGATGCTCGCGGCCCGTCGAAGTGCATGGCTCCCAAAGCGCCGGTGGATCACATCGATCGCGGCATCGAGCGCGGGCCGCGTCTCGCGGAACAGGTTCAGCTGAATCGCGGGGCACAGATCGCTTAGGGCAACTCCCAGCAGCCGAAGTTTCGCGCCCGGGTGCTCCGCGAGCCAGGCGCCGAGCAACTCCACTGCGACGCTCGAGATCGCGCGGCGCTCCTGTGTCGGCGTGAGCCGACGCTGGCGGGTGAACGTCGTGAAGTCCGCCCGCCGGATCTTCACCGCGACGCAAGCCGCCGCTAGCGACTTGGCGCGCAAGCGCTCGGTGGCCCGGTCCGCCAGCTGCGCAAGCTCTGCGCGCAGGGTGCGTGGGTCGGCGATGTCCCGCGCAAAGGTGTCCTCGGCGCTGATGGACTTCTCTTCCCGGCCGCTCGTCACGGCCCGATCATCGACGCCGCTTGCGCGCTCGCGCACGCGCTGAGTGTAGCGACCGAAGATCGGCCAGAGCACCGGATCGGGTGCGCTGCGAAGCTCGCCCAGGGTGGCAATCCCGGCTTGCACGACGCGGACGCCCGTCTTGCGGCCCAGACCGGGCAGGCATCGCACGGGCAGGGGATCGAGCACCTCGTGGATGCGACCGGCGGTGACGATCGTCAGGCCATCCGGCTTGTGCAGCTCGGATGCGATCTTGGCGACCAGCTTGTTGGGCGCGACTCCGACGGAGGCCGTCAATCCCGTCACCTCGCCGATGCGCCGCTTGATTGCGGCAGCGAGCTGCGCGGGATCCCCCGGACTTGCCGTCACATCGAGAAATGCCTCATCGAGGGACAGGCCCTCCACCAGCGGGGTGACCGTGTGGAAGATCCCGAACACTCGTTGCGAGATGTCGCAGTACCGCCGCATTCGCGGCGCAACGCAGATCGCGTGGGGGCACCGCTCCAGCGCCGTTCGCATCGGCATGGCCGAGCGCACACCGAACGGTCGGGCCTCGTAGCTCGCCGCCGCCACCACGCCCCTTCCTTGCGTGCCGCCCACGATCACCGGCTTGCCGGCCAAGCGGGGGTCGTCGTGCTGCTCCACGGATGCGTAGAACGCATCCATGTCCACATGAAGGATCGTTCGCTCGCGCGCCGTCACGTCGTGCTCATCACGCCCAACCGGCTGGAGAGGCCTGGCTCGATCGCAGGCCGGCTCCGCGGCGCCTTACTCGACCGTGATCGTGATCTTCTTCGACACGAGTGGCGGGGTGTGCGGGATGTGGCTCATGTCCCCGAAGATGAGCTGCAGGGTGTGCTGTCCCGGCGGCAAGGTCAGGGTGGTCTCGGTCTGTCCCTTGCCGAAGTGCTTGATGTGCTCCGTGACGGGCAGCGGCCGGTCGAGATTGCCCGGCAGGTCGGTATCGATCAACAGGTGATGATGCCCCGTGTTTGGAAAGCTCACGCCGGCCGGGGCAACTCCGACCCCCTTCAATCCAAAGCGGACCGTGATCGGGTTCTTTACCGTCGCGCCGTTGCGCGGCGTGATCAGGTAAACGCTCGCATCCTTCGGCCAGTATCCGGCATCGGCCGCCCATACCCCTGCCGCTGAGGCCAGGACCAACACTGCCGCCAATGCAACTGCACGCATGAGAGCTCCTCTGATGGATTGTTGAGTTCGTAGTTTGCTCGGATGGAGCGTGGCGCTCTTCAAAGGCCCTGCACGATCTTGCCCCCCGCCGTAGCTTAGTGCGGGTGAGGATTTCCGACAACAAAACGCGGCGCGCGCCGCTCTGCGCGGGGCTGGGCCTATGCCCCGGGTCCGAGGGTGAGCAGGCTGTACAGCGTCGTGAGGCCGAACATCAGCAAGACGCTCGCCGCGTAAGCGAGCGCGAGCACCAGGTACTTGGTCACGGTGAGGAGCGGTCTCTGGCCATACACGCGGCGCATGGCGCGGTACAGATACCAGATGGTGTAGAGCAGCGCCGCCGGAAACAGCACCCCGCGCGCCGGGCCGAGCGGCAGCAGCCGCACGAGCAGGCACAGCCCGAAGAGCAAGAACACATAGCAGTGATTGTGCAGCAGAAACAGCAGGTGCTCGATGTAATAGCGCCGCGGTTGCCGGTAGAGCAGCTTCATCACCACCGCGATCAGGGGCAGGAACACGAACATCGCGCGTGGCAGGTTGTGCACGACGGCCGCGCTGAGGGAGCGGCCGTTGTCGATGACGACGCGACGACAGGCGGAGGAGATCCGCTGTGGGCTCAGGTAGCGCCCGGAGAGCCCCGCGAGGTTCAAAGACCGGCAGACTCGCTGCGCCCGCTGCTCATCCGTCTCGTTCGTCTTCGAGAAGCCCGCAAGCGCTTTGTCGAGCCTCTCGGCCTGCATCCCGACAGGCTTGCCGCTGGCGTCGGTCTTGACCACCACGACCCCGATCGACGCAGAGCCGCTCATGAGCAGGAAGAAGGCGAGGCTCAGTACGAGGTACAGTCGTACCGGCGGCAGGTAGCACGCGCGCCGACCGCCGAGAAACTCGCAGGTGAGATACCCGGGCCGCGCGAGCAACGGCACGAGCGTGCGCCACAGCCGCGAATCGGCGTGTGTCAGATCCTCGAGCGCCTCCTCCAGGAAGAATGAGAGCGAGTGTACGTCGTGCTCGGCCTTCTGCCCGCAGGCGCTGCAGTACGCGCCCGCGAGCGGGGCTGCGCAGTTCGCGCAGCGAGGCTGCGTTGCGGGCTGGACAGGCTCCTGCGCTACCATCAACCCACGGTGCTCAGGCGACGTGCGCGCTCGCCTGGGTTGCCGGCTCGCGCACTGGCGGTTGCGCCTCGGCTGCCAGCTCCTCCGGCGCGAAGTCATCCACCTGGATGATCTCCATCACCTTGCGGTCGTACTCCCTCAGGCTCGCCGCCTCGACCTCGGAGATGATGCCCGCCGCGAGGGCCTGTTGAATGCGCCCCGGCAGGTCGAGCGCGGTCACCTTGCCGGTGCGCACACCCTCGACGCGAATGCGCTGCTCGATCGGCTCGGCGGCCGAGGCCGCCAGGAGCGCCTCCTGGAGCTGGCCCAGGGCATTGCCCGGCGCGACGCTGGTGTAGGCGAAGCGGCAGAGCCGCTCGCGTGCCTGGGTGGCGTTGGTCGCGAGCTCTGCGACGCGGCGCCCGAGCCGATCGGCTGGCGCGAAGTAGGTGAGTCCGCGAGGGAAGATGAGCAAGCGCATGAGCGCCGCCAGAAAGCGATTCGGGAAATTGCGCAGGAAGCCATGCAGCTGCTCCTGGGCGTGATAGAGCAGGTGGCGGCACGCCCATTCCACGATCGGCAGATCCTCCTGCGGCTGGCCCTCGTCGCTGAAGTGCTTGAGAACCATCGAGGCAAGGTACATCGAGGAGAGCACGTCTCCCAGGCGCGCCGAGAGGTTCTCCTTCTTCTTCAAATAACCGCCGAGCGTGAGCATCGCCACGTCGACCGCGAAGGCAAACGAGGCGGAAAAGCGCACGATGTGCTGGAAGTATCGCCGCGTGGGTCCGCGCACGGGGACGCGCTGGATCCGCGCGAGCGTCAGCGCCATGACGAGCGAGCGCACGGCATTGGAGATGGCGAACCCGATGTGGCCGAAGAGCGCGGCATCGAACTGCTCCACGCCCGCGCGCCGGTCCGGATCGCGCGCCGCATTCATCTCACGCAGCACGTAGGGATGGCAGCGCACGGCCCCCTGTCCGAAGATGATGAGGCTGCGCGTCAGGACGTTCGCGCCCTCGACGGTGATGGCGATCGGAACGCTCTGATAGCCGCGCCCGAGATAGTTGCGCGGGCCCAGGCAGATGCCCTTGCCGCCGTGCACGTCCATCGCATCGCTTGCGACCTGACGGCCCATCTCGGTCACGTGATACTTGAGCATCGCGGAGGGAACGGAGGGCTTCTCCCCGCCGTCGATCGCGCCGGCGGTGACCGAGCGGGCGGCGTCCATGATGTAGGTGAGCCCCACCATTCGCGCGATGATCGTCTGCACGCCCTCGAAGCGGCCCACCGGCGCGTTGAACTGCCGGCGAATGCGCGCGTAGGCACCGGTGGCCCAGGTCGCCGCTTTGGCGCCCCCCGTCGCATTGGAGGGCAGCGAGATGCAGCGCCCGACCGAGAGCTGCTCGACCAGCATGCGCCAGCCCTGCCCCGCCATCTTCGGCCCACCGATGATGGACTCGAGCGGAACGAACACGTCCTTGCCCTGGACGGGGCCGTTCTGAAAGGGGATGTTGAGGGGGAAGTGCCGCCGGCCGATCGTGATGCCCGGTGTGGCGCGCGGAACCAGCGCGCACGTGATGCCGAGGTCCTTGCGCTCACCGAGCAGCTGATCGGGGTCGAACATGCGGAAGGCGAGACCGACGACGGTCGCAATCGGTGCGAGCGTGATGTAGCGCTTCGTGAAGTTGAGCTTGAGGCCCACGATCTCCCGGCCCTGCCACATCCCGCGACAGACGATGCCGGTATCGGGAATGGAGGCCGCATCCGATCCGGCCCTGGGACCGGTGAGCGCGAAGCACGGGATCTCCTCGCCGCGAGCGAGGCGCGGCAGATAGTGATCCTTCTGCTCCTCGGTGCCGTAGTGGTTGAGCAGCTCCGCCGGCCCGAGCGAGTTGGGTACCGCAACCGTCGATGAGACCGTCGCGCTGCGGCTTGCGAGCTTTGCGAGCACGCAGGAGTGCGCGTACGCGGAGAATTCCAGTCCGCCGTACCGCTTCGGAATGATCATCGCGAAGAAGCCCTTGGCTTTGAGGAACTCCCAGATGTGCGGCGGCATGTCGGCACGGCGGTGGGTGATGTCCCAGTCGTCGATCATGCGGCAGAGCTCCTCGCACGGGCCATCGAGGAAAGCGCGCTCCTCCGCGGACAGCAGCGGCGGTCGGGCGGCGAGCAGCCGCTCCCAGCGCGGCGCGCCGGTGAAGAGCTCTCCATCCCACCACACCGTGCCCGCCTCCAGGGCCTCGCGCTCCGTCGTGGACATGGAAGGCAGCAGGCGCCGGTACGCCTTCATGAACGGTCGGGTGATGAGCGCCTTGCGCAGCGGCCGCACGTTGAGGGCCCACAGCAGCGCGAGCATGATCCACAGGAAGCCCTTCCAGGCTCCTGCGGGGGCGCCGAGCACCGTGTACGCCGCGAGCAGCACCGTGAAGGCGAGCGAGAACGCAAGCAGGCTCAGCCGGCGGTAAGCGCAGTACAGCACTGCAGCGATGAACAGCAGGGTGATGAGGCCGCCGATCTGCGTCACCGCGTAGACGACGGCCCCGATGATGAGCACTAGGATGATGGCGCCGAACATGATGCATTCTCGCTGGCGTACCCGCGCGCATGCGCAGTAGCGCCGAAGTTGCGAAACTCCCGCAGGCCGGACTTCAGCTTCCGAGCAATCCCTTCACGCCGTCGCGCTCCTCGTGCAGCTCCGCGAGCGTCGCCTGCATGCGCTTGCGGCTGAACTCGTCCACGGCGAGTCCCTGCACGATCTCGTAGCTTCCGTTGCGGCAGGTGACCGGGTAGGAATACACCACGCCCTCCGGGATCCCATAGCTGCCGTCGGATGCGACGGCCATGCTGACCCAATCTCCGGCGGGGGTGCCCTGCACCCAGTCATGCACGTGATCGATGGCGGCGGACGCCGCCGAGGCGGCCGACGAGGAGCCGCGCGCCTTGATGACCGCGGCGCCGCGCTGCTGAATCGTCGGAATGAAGCTCTCCTCGATCCATCTCTGATCGAGCAGGCCCTTGGCCGGCTTGCCATCGATCTGACAGTGGCTCACGTCGGGGTATTGCGTCGCGGAGTGGTTGCCCCAGACGGTCATGCGCCGGATCGCGGAGACGTGCGTGCCGGTCCTGCTCGCGAGCTGCGCGAGGGAGCGGTTGTGATCGAGCCGCATCATGGCGGTGAAGTTGCGCGGGTCGATGCCACGGGCATTCGAGCGCGCAATGAGCGCATTGGTGTTGGCGGGGTTGCCCACCACCAGCACCTTGACGCTGCGATGCGCGACCTCGCCGAGCGCCTTGCCCTGAGCCGAGAAGATCTGCGCATTGGCGAGCAGCAGATCCTTGCGCTCCATGCCCGGGCCCCGCGGGCGCGCGCCAACCAGGAACGCGTAGTCGCAATCGCGAAAGGCAACCTTGGGATCGTCGCTGGGGACGATCCGATTGAGCGTGCGAAAGGCGCAGTCCTCGAGCTCCATGACCACGCCGTTGAGCGCACCCAGGGCGGGGGTGATCTCGAGCAGATGCAGGTTGACCGGCTGATCGGGACCGAGCACCGCGCCTGCGGCCACGCGAAAGGCCAGTGCATACCCGATCTGACCGGCCCCGCCCGTGATGGCGACGTTCACTGCTGGTTTCATGAGCGAGTTCTCCTAGGCAAGCTGCCCATTCTAGCGATCCGCCGCAGGCCCCTGCGGTGCCCCGGGTCGCGAAGCCTGCCCCCGAGGCCTGCCCCAGCGAGCGGCGCGCGAGCCTCGGACAGGCCCTCCAGCCGCCTTGCCGCCCCCGAGAGAGGTCCTTGAAAAAACGCTTGACACAGACCTAGTGATGTAGTTAGATACAACACCATAAGGCCAGCACGGTGTTGGCCACAGTAGGAAAGATCGGAGATCACCATGACTCACACCAACGTTCAGCGCCGCGAAGTTGTCGGTGTCACCCTGTCGGTCGTCATCAATGCATTGATCATCTGGGGGTGCCTGCTCGCTGCTCTGGTACATTAGAACGCTAATCACCCGCAACGGAATGAGCCGTACATCCGATGGACCCGCACTGGGACGAAAGCCTACCGATCTACCGACAGCTGCGAGATCGCGTTGTCGCGATGATTCTGGAAGGCGTTCTGAAGGAGGGCGACCCCCTCCCCTCGGTGCGCAACGTCGCGGCCGAGTTCCGGTTGAACCCGCTCACCGTGCTCAAGGGGTATCAGCAGCTGGTGGACGAGAACCTGGTCGAGAAGCGCCGCGGGCGTGGCATGTTCGTCAGCACTGGGGCGCGGACCGCGCTCATGAAGGACGAGCGGCACCGCTTCCTCAGCGAGGAATGGCCCAAGGTGCGTGCCACCATTCAGCGCCTGGGCCTCTCCGCGGGAGAGCTTCTCGGAAGCGCGCCGGTCGCGCCCGCATCGTCGGCAGCCGGCCCGGGAGAGGACCATGACGAGCGTCATTGAGGCCCGCGGCCTCTCGAAAACCTACGGCGCGACACGCGCGCTCGATGCCGTGAGCTTCACCGTCGAGCCCGGCCGGATCGTCGGCATGATCGGCCCGAACGGTGCCGGCAAGACCACCGCGCTCAAGGCAGTGCTGGGGCTCACCGCCTTTCAGGGCAGCTTGAACGTGCTCGGACGCAATCCGCGCACCGAGCGCGACCGGCTGATGCAGGAGGTCTGCTTCATTGCCGATGTCGCCGTGCTGCCGCGCTGGATACAGGTGCGGCATGCGCTCGACTTCGTCGCCGGCGTGCACCCCCGATTCGACCGGTCCCGCGCAGAGGGCTTCTTGCGCAAGACCGACATCCGTATGACGAGCCGCGTACGCGAGCTCTCCAAGGGAATGGTCACGCAACTGCACCTGGCGCTGATCCTCGCGATCGACGCGCGGCTCCTCGTGCTCGATGAGCCGACGCTCGGCCTCGACCTGCTCTACCGGCGCCAGTTCTACGACACGATCCTCAACGACTACTTCGACAAGGACCGCACCATTCTGCTCACGACGCACCAGGTCGAGGAGATCGAGAATCTGCTCACCGACGTGATCTTCATCGCAGGCGGCCACGTCACGCTGTCGACGACGGTGGAGGCGATCCCGCAGCGCTATCTGCAGCTCAACACGACTCCGGAGCAGGCGGCGGCTGCCCGCGCCTTGCACCCGTTCTACGAGCGCGAGATCTTCGGACGAGTCGCCATGTTCTTCGAGGGTCGCTCCGCGAGCGAGCTGGCCGCGCTCGGGGAGGTGCGCACACCGTCCATCGCCGACCTGTTCGTGGCCAAGATGCAGCGGGATCCGGCCCCCGGGAATGTGACGCAATGAACGACTCGCCTGAGATCGCACAGAGCCCGGCGCGCAGCAGCGCGCTCGTCGGCGGCACCGAGCTCGCAACCATGGTCAGCTTGATTCGCCGGGAGTTCTGGGAGCACCGCATCCTGTGGATGGCCCCGCTCGCCGTGGCGGCGCTGCTGCTCGTGGGAGCGATATTCGGCCGTGCCCAGATCGGACGCGCTCTGCCGGGCGGCGCCCTGGTCATCACGCCGCAAGAGGTCCGGGCGATCTTTGCCGTCACGATCCTCGGGCTCGGGGCCGCTCAGTACGTGACGATGTCGGTCGTCCTTTGGTACTACGCCGCCGATTGCCTGTATGCCGAGCGCAGGGACCGCAGCATCCTTTTCTGGAAGTCCATGCCCGTATCGGACGGCCAGACAGTGCTCTCGAAGGTGCTCGTCGCCCTGCTCATCGCGCCGCTCGGGGTGTATCTGGTGACCGCGGTGACCGTGCTCCTCACCTCGGGAATCTGGTCGCTGCGCGAGCTCGGTGGGACTGCCTTCCCCGTGTTCTGGGACACCCGGACGTGGGTGCAGCTCGAGGGTGCCACGTTCGTCGGCCTGATCCTCGCCTCGCTGTGGTACGCGCCCATCACCGCCTATTTGATGCTCGTGTCCGCGCTCGCGCGGCGCAACGTGCAGCTCTGGGTCTTCCTCGTGCCCATCGTCGCGGTGATCGTCGAGCGGTTCGCATTCGGGACGCACTATCTGTGGACCGTCATCCTGTACCGGCTCCACGGCGGCTGGCAGGCGGGAATCTTCCAGTACGTCGGCCGGCTCTTCAACGGGCATGACCTCAGTTCGGATGCTGCAACCCTGTCCCCGGCTCCCTTGCAGGCCATGAATCTGGGGCATGCATTCACGAACGTCGATCTGTGGGTCGGGTTTGCAGTGGCGGTCGCGCTGTTCTTCGTCGCAGCCCGCGTCCGGCGCTATCGCGACGAGACCTGAGAGCGGCGCGGCGCGGGCGAGTTGGCAGCTCGAGCGCCGGAGCGGTTAGACTCTCCGGCGCCACGGCACGGCAAAGGTCCCAATCGTTCCCGTGTTTCTCAGCGCGCGCCGGAGCGCCGGCACACTCGAGCTCGATCTGACGGGCGCCTGGCGCATCGGCCACTTCGCCGAGATCGACCGTGAGCTGTCGCAGATGCAGCTCGAGGGGGCACACGAGGTCGTCGTCAGCGCCGATCGCCTGGAAGCACTCGATCTGTCGAGCAGCTGGGTGCTCTCCGAGTACCTGCAACGTGCACGCCGTGGCGGCGCGCAGGTGCACTTTCGCGGACCGCTGCCCGATCAGCTGCGGCTGGTGGAGGGCCTCGGCGCGCCGCTGCCGCCTCCCCCCGTACACACCGAGGAGCTCTCCGCGCTGCTGCTCGAGGAGCCCGTGGAGGCGCTGGGCCGGCGCGTGGTGCGTGGCTGGTACGACCTCCTCGCAGGGCTCACCTTCGTCGGGCGCCTCACGGTCACCACGGTGCGCGTGGTGGGGGCAGGTCGGCTGAGCGCCACTGCGGTCGCGCGGCATGTCTACGACACCGGCGTCACGGCGATCCCGATCGTCGCGCTCATCGCGTTTCTGATCAGCGTCATCATCGCCTACATGGGCGCCCAGCAGCTGCAGCGATTCGGCGCCGTGGTGTTCGTCGTGGACCTGGTCACGATCGGCGTGCTGCGCGAGCTCGCCGTGCTGCTCACCGCAATCATCGTTGCGGGACGCTCCGGGAGCGCCTTCGCGGCCGAGCTCGGCGCCATGCGCCTCAACGACGAGGTGGACGCGCTGCAGGCCATGGGCATCGATCCGTACGAGGCGCTGTTGCTCTCGCGCCTGGTCGGCCTGGCCATCGCGCTGCCTCTCCTCACGATCATTGCCGATGTGATCGGCCTGGCAGGCGGTGCACTGCTGTGCCGCTTCCTCCTGGCCATACCGCTGCCGCAGTACATGGCGCGGGTCCACGATGCCATCGCCCCGACGACGTTCTGGGTCGGCCTCATCAAGGCACCGGTGTTCGCGATACTCATCGGGCTTGCGGGCACCTACCGGGGCATGCAGGTGCGCGATTCCTCGCGCGAGCTCGGACGGCTCACGACGGTCGCAGTGGTCGAGGCGCTGTTCCTGGTGATCCTCGCGGATGCCCTCTTTGCCGTGCTCTTCATGGAGCTCGACATTTGAGCGAGCCGGGCCCGCACATCATCGAGGTGCGCGGGCTCGTCACGCGCTTCGGCTCGCAGACCGTCCATCAAGGACTCGACTTCGAGGTGCGCGCCGAGGAGATCTTCGGCATCGTCGGCGCCTCCGGCGCGGGCAAGACGGTCCTCATGCGAACTCTGCTGGGCCTCAACCGGCCCCTCGAGGGCTCGGTGCGCGTGCGGGGCCGCGAGGTGACGCGGCTGCCGCCCGGGGAGCTGCGCGCCCTCACGGCGGATTTCGGCGTCGCCTTCCAGTCGGGGGCGCTCTTCAGCTCGCTCGATGTGCTGCAGAACGTGCAGGTGCCGATGCTCGAGCATCTGCAGGTGCCGCTGCATGTGCTCGATGAGCTTGCCCTGCTGAAGGTGCGCCTGGTCGGGCTACCCCCCGAGGCCGCGCAGAAGCTTCCCCAGCAGCTCTCCGGCGGCATGGTCAAGCGTGCGGCCCTTGCCCGTGCGCTCGCGCTCGATCCGCCGCTCCTGTTCCTCGATGAGCCCACCGCGGGGCTCGATCCGTTGAGCGCGACCGCGATCGACGAGCTGCTGCTCTACTTGCGGGGGCATCTGCGCCTGACCGTCGTGATGATCACTCACGACCTCGACACGATCTTTCGCACCTGCGACCGGGTCGGTGTCATCGTTGACCGCCGGATGGTGTCCGATACGCTCGCGCGCATCGTCGACAATCCGCACCCATGGATCCACGCCTATTTCCACAGCGCGCGTGCCGCGCTTCGGGGAGCTCATCATGGAGCGTGAAGCCAACTACGCAGCCGTCGGTGCCTTCGTCCTGCTCGTCCTGGGCATGGCGGGGCTCTTCATCTACTGGTACTCGGAGGCCCGCGAGCATCGCAACTACACGCGCTACGAGATCTATTTCGATGGCAGCGTGAGCGGCCTCACTCGCGGCTCCTCGGTGCGCTATCTGGGCGTCGATGTGGGCCGGGTCGTGCGGATGAGCATCGATCCGCGCAACGCGAGCCGCGTGAAGGTCGTGGTCGACATCGACTCGACCACGCCCATCTCCGACCGCACGGTCGCGGAGCTGTCCATGCAGGGGATCACCGGAGTGCTCTACATCGACCTGTTGCGCAATCCCGCCGGGCACAAGCTCGCCGATGCGGTCACGGGCGAGGAGTACCCCGTCATCCGCTCCACGCGCTCGAACTTCGACCTGCTGCTGGCGAGCTTGCCGGAGATGGCCGGCCTTGCGAACGGGGCGCTCGAGCGCACCGAGCGCGTCCTGAGCGATGAGAACATCGCCGCTCTCTCGCGCTCGTTCGCCCATGTCGACCAGGCCTCCGCCGCGCTTCCCGAGACGCTGCGCGACATCCGCGGCCTGGTCGCCGATCTGCGCGGCACCTCCACCGAGCTGCGCGCGGCGGCACACAGCGTCCACACGCTCGCGGATGCCAGCGGCCCGGGAGTGCGCGTCGCCATCGAGCGCATGAGCGCCACGGCCGACAATCTGGCGCGCGCCTCGGGACAGCTGGATCAGCTCATCGAGGAGAACCGCTCGGATGTGCGCGCCTTCACGCACGAGGGTCTGCCCGAGCTCGAGCAGCTGGTGCGCAGTGGGCGCGACGCGGCGAGCGAGATTCGCGCGCTCGCGCAGAGCCTGCGCGAGAATCCATCGCAGCTCATCTACCAGAGCTCCCCGCAGGGCGTGGAGATCCCTCCGTGACGGGTGCGCCCAGATGTGCCGTCGCAATGCTCGCAGCCGCAGCGGTCCTGGCAGCCTGCTCCCTCGGACTGCGCAGCAACGCACCCCCAGTTCAATCGTATGTGCTGCGCGCGCGCGCGACCGCGCCGCAGCCCGCGCGCCGCGTGTCCGGCCGGGCGAGCTTGCGAGTGCTCTATCCGACCGCAGCCTCCGGCCTCGGCTCCGACCGCATCGTGCTGCTGCAATCCGACCACCGCCTGAGCTACTACGCGGCCAGCCGCTGGGCGGCGCCACTGCCCTCCATGGTCGAGCAGCTCGCGGTGGACACGCTGCGCCGCGCGGGCACCTGGGACGCTGTCGAGGACTCCTCCGGGGTCCTGCCCGCGGAGTACTTCCTGCAGATCGACATCCGCCGCTTCGAGGCGGACTACACCGGCACCTCGGGACCGCCTGTCGTGCAAGTGGCGCTCGACTGCACGCTCGGGCGCCGCGGCGGCGAGCAGGAGCTGGTGGCAAGCTTCCTCGTCGCGCGCACGGTGCGCGCCGGCGAGAATCGGCTCGGAGCCGTGGTGGCAGCCTTCGAGCAAGCCGCCTCCGATGCCCTGGGCGAGGCGGCTGGCGATGCGCAGGCAGCGCTCGACAAGGATGGGCGCGGCGGCGCCGCCGCACCGAGTCCTCCCTGACCGGTGGCCTTCCTCAGGCGCGACTGGCGATCGCCTCCGGAGGCAGCAGGCTCGCAAACGGTGGCGTCCCGGCGGCCTGACGCGCCAGCAGCGCGAGCAGCTCCTCGACGCTCAAGGGCTCCCCGAAGAGCTTGCCCTGGCCGAAGTGGCAGTGGTGATTGCGCAGGAACTCGAGGTGCCGCTGCGACTCGATGCCCTCGGCGATCACCTCCATGCCGAGGCTGCGG
>DATKPP010000035.1:0-15077 GCA_035524075.1 Steroidobacteraceae bacterium
TGCAGCCGTTCTCGGCCACAAAGAGGATCGCGTTGATCACGTTGAGGTTCTCGTGCGACACGTTGCCGCGTTGCCGAGGCAGATGGGGCTCAATGCGAGCGAATTGTTCACGAGTGATTTCCATCCCGTGAGCTTATCAAATATCTCTGCTAGTGTTAACAGGCCCTAGGAGTCGCATCTCTCGTGTACGGCGTCGACGATCTCGATTCCTGCACGCGGTTCTTCGAGGACTTCGGACTGCAGCTCGCCGAGAAGGGGCCGGACGCGAGCCGTTTCGCGCTACCGGAGGGCTCCTCGATCATTCTGCGCCGCCGTGACGATCCGCACCTCCCGCCCCCCTTCCTGCGACAGTCCGGCCCACGTGAGATCATCTGGGGCGTCGATTCGCAACCGTCTCTGCAGAGTTTGCTGTCCGATCTGCGTCGCGACCGCGAGGTTCACCTCGACGGGGATGGAACCGCACACTGTCAGGATGAAGCCGGCCTGCGCATCGGCTTTCGTGTGTTCGAGCGGCATGCCCCGGAGCCGGTGCAGGCGCCCCGTGAGAATCATCTCGGGCAGGTGGTGCGGTGGAACTGCCACCGAACGTGGTACGAGGCCGCGCGGCCGAAGCAGATCAATCACGTCGTGTTCGGCGTGCCGGACGTGGATCGTGCCGCCGCCTTCTACACCGGCAGGCTCGGCTTCCGCGTGACCGACATCATGCGCGGCTTCGGCCTGTTCATGCGCTGCGACGGCCGGCACGATCATCACAACCTGTTTCTGCTCAAGCTGCCGCAGCTCACCTTCAGCCACGTCTCGTTCGGCGTCGAGAGTATCGACGAGCTGATGATCGGAGCAAACGACATGCAGCGCCGCGGCTGGAGCAGCGATGTGGGTCTGGGTCGCCACCGGATCAGCTCGCTGCTCTTCTACTATATCGCCTGCCCGGCCGGCGGCCAGGCGGAATACAGCGCCGACTCCGATTACCTCACGGACGACTGGAAACCACGTCTGTGGGACGCGGAATTCGGACACTACCACTGGCTTGCCGCGCCCCCACCGAACGCACGCATGGCGCGGCGCGGCTCTGCGCCGCTGCTCGAGGGACCGACGCCGAAGCTCGCCGACACTGCGCGCAACGAGAATGCCGGGCCGCAGTCGGGCGCGGGAGCACGCCCATGACCGTACGGATTCGCCGCATCGTGACCGGCGTGGATGCCCGGGGTCGCGCGGTAGTCATTCAGGACGGGCTCGCACACAAGGTCGTCAGTCGGCCCGCGCTGAGCGTCGAGGGCGCCCTGCTCTGGGTCACGGACGAGACACCCGTCGATCTCTCGAAATATTCCGACCCCGTCGATCGGGAGATCGGCGTGGCGCCGCCGGCCGGCGGCTCGATCCTGCGAGTCGTGGACTTTCTGCCGGATCCCAACCGCAGGATCGACAACCAGGCGTTCCTCGAGGAGATGGGCCTCGCCCATGCGGGCGAGGCCGGGGCGCCGCAGGGGCGCCATCCGTTCATGCACCGCACGAAGAGCATCGACTACGCGATCGTTCTGCAAGGCGAGATCGACATGCTCCTCGATGAGGGAGAAATCCACGTCCGCGCCGGCGACATTCTCATTCAGCGCGGCACGAATCACGCCTGGGTCAACCGCTCGGCCGAGGTTTGCCGGATCGTATTCGTGCTGATCGACGCACGCGACTTCCCGCCGCCCAATGGCGCGCGCTTTCCTGCTCCGCCGCGGTAGTCAAGCTCGTGACCTCCCGCAAGCACTCCCGGGACGCCACGCTCACGGCGCTCGCCTGCGCCATCGGCATGATGGTGAGTGTCGTGCCCTTTCACATCGGCACGTTTCCATTGTTCCTCGGGCCGGTGTCACGCGAGTTCGGCTGGGGGCGCGCCGAGTTTGCGATGTCGGTCAATGTCTCCGGCATCTTCGCGGCGATTGCGGCGCCGCTCGTTGGGCGCATGGTGGACCGCTTCGGCGCACGAGCCGTGCTGCTTCCCGCGGTAGTGCTCTATGCACTCGCCACCATGGCGCAATCCGAGCTCAGCACCTCGAAGCTGCAGTTCTATCTCACCTACTGCGTGCTCGGCGCGAGTGAGGCCATTGCGGGCCCGGTCGCCTTTGCGCACCTCATCTCCTCGTGGTTTCAAAGCCGCCGGGGACTGATGCTGGCGCTCGTGATCGGCGCTGCGCCGACCGTCTCGCTGATGATCATGGCGCCCGTGACGCATGCATTGATCGGGGATCTCGGATGGCGAACGACTTATGTGATCCTCGGCGCGACCATCCTGGTCTTGGGGTTGCCCGCCTTCGCCTTCCTGCTGCGTGATCCCGATCCCGCCGCGCTGGCTCGTGCCGGCCGCGCCCCCTCCTCCGAGCCCACCGCGCTCCCGGGCCTCACCGTACCTCGGGTGCTTGCGACCGCCACGTTCTGGATGATCCTCATGGCGCTCGTCATCCATTCGCTGGTGGTCAACGGCGTGCGCGCGCACAGTGTGGCGCTCATGACCGATCGCCACATCTCGGCGCTGGCATCCACCCTCGCGCTCTCGACCTTCGCGTTCGCCGGCCTCGCCGGCAACGTCTCCTCGGGATTCCTCCTCGATCGTGTGCCGAGCCCACGAGTGGCAGTGCCCTTCTTTGCGGCGGCTTTGATCGGCCTGTTCCTCATCAACGCCGCAACCGGCGCATCGATGGCGCTCACCGGCATGGCAGTCCTCGGCTTTGGAATCGGTGCCGAGTCCGGCATCGGCCCGTACCTGTTCTCGCGTTACTTCGGAATGCGCTCCTTCGGGACCATCTACGGATGCCTCGTGTCGCTGCTTGCAATCGGCTCCGGACTCGGACCCTATCTGCTCGGCCGGGCCTTCGACCGATTCGGGTCCTATGACAAAGGGCTCGAGCTGTCAGAAGCCGGACTCGGGCTCGGCATCGTGCTCATCCTGCTGCTCGGACGATACGTGTATGCCGTACGATCGCCGGAGGAGGACGAGGCGGCGCGCGAGGCAGCGCCCGCGGCCGCGGGAGGAGGCCGATCATGAGACTGGTTCTGTTCCGGCCGGCGGCGGAGGCGGAACCCCGCCCGGGCCTGCTCGAGGAGCGTGGCGTGATCGACATCGCCGCGGTGGTGCCCCGGCTTCCCTCGCCCCAGTTACGGATGCAGGCTCTCATCGATGATTTCGAGCGGCTGCGCCCCGAGCTGGCGCGGCTGCGCGAGACCGCACAGGCCACGCCGCTCGAGAAAGCCACACTGCTGCCGCCCCTTCCACGGCCGGGAAAGATTCTCGCGTGCATCGCCAACTACTGGGAGCACGCGCAGCGGGAAGCGCGACCGCTCAATATGTTCCTCAAGAATCCAGACGCCGTGATAGGCCCGGGTGATACGATCGAGCTGCCCGAGTTCACCGAGCCCTGGGCGTTCATGCACGAGGCCGAGCTTGCCCTGGTGATCAAGGGGCCTGCCAAGCGCATCAAGCGCGAGGACTGGCGGGGCGCCGTGTTCGGTTACACATGCTTGATCGATGTATCGGCCCGGGGCGAGGGGCGCTACACCTGGCCCAAAGGCCCTCCGGCGAGCTGGCTCGGCAAGTCCTTCGACACGTTCGCGCCGCTCGGTCCCTGCATCGCCACCGCCGACGAGATCCCCGAGCCGAACGACCTGCTCGTGCGATTCTGGGACAACGGAGATCTGCGGCATCACTACAGCACCGATGACATGGAGCATCGCGTCCCGGAGCTCATCGAGTTTGCGACCACCGTGATGACGCTCCATTCGGGCGACATCATCTCCTGCGGCACGAACCACGAGGGGCTCGGGATGCTGCAGGATGGCGAGACCGTGGAGATCGAGATCGAGCGGATCGGGCGCATGCGACTGACGGTCGCCGATCCACTCAAGCGCAAGTGGGAGCGCGGGGTCTACCTCGGCGCAGATTCGACGAATCCGGAGGCAGTCAGGCGTCACCGGCCCAACCGCTGAAGACGCCAGGCGCCTTCAGAGCCGCAGGAACTGCACGGCATTCGCGCCCAGGATCCTCGCGCGATCGTGCGCGCTGAGCGGCGCCTCGTCGATGAATCGACGGCCTGCGAGGTTGGATGCGAACGGCCAGTCGATGGAGAACAAGACGCGATCCACTCCCATCTCCATCAGGCAGCAGGCGAGCGCGGGCTGTGAGAAATTCGCAGCGGTGGTGATCCAGAAGTGCTCGTGAAAATACTCGCGCAGCGGCCGCTTCAGTGCGGCGCGTCGATTGATGTTCGAGTCGCAGCGGACGATCGAGAACGGCAACGACTCGCCGAGATGCCCGATGAGGATCTTCAGCCGGGCGTGCACATCGAAGACGCCGCTCAGCATCAAGCGCAGCGCCTGCGTCGCAGTCTCCACCGTGTAGGCCCAGCCAGGGCCGAGCAGCGCCGGATAATCCCGATAGTAGCTCTCCACCACGGCTGGGGGTGAGACATCCGGATGCAGATAGATGGGCACATCCAGTGACTCCGCCTCGGCGAACACACACCAGAACCGGCGGTCGTCGAGTGGTATCCCTGCAGCGCGGCCGTGCAGCATCGCGCCCTTGAAGCCGTACTCCTGCACGGTGCGGCGCAGTTCCGCGGCCGCCTCCTGCGGTGCGGTGAGGGGCAAAGCGGCAAATCCAGCGAACCGGGCCGGATGTGCTTCGATCGTGCGCTGGACCAGATCGTTCGTCTCGCGCGCCAGGGCGATCGCACGCTCGGGCGGGAGGTTCTGCGGGCCGCTCGGAAAATGAGAAAGGATCTGCAGGTCGATCTCCGCCTCGTCCATCTCACGCAGCCGCCGCTCGCCGAGATCGAGCAGCGCGTTGCCCAGCTCGGACGGCACGCCGCCGAGCAGCTGGGGGTGCGAGTAATGCTCCTCCAGAGTCACCACTCGGGGAGGTGCCATGAGCTTTTCTCCGCGCGATCGAGAGCGCCTCGGCATTATGGGGTCGGATCGCTATGATTGACAGCGATTCTCGCCAAAGGGAGCCCCCATTGAGCAAGCCCGGAGATGCATTCGACCGCTGGATACGCGGGCCTTTCATCGAGCTGAACACGCAGCTCGAGAACCTCTACTTCTCGCAGGAGGACCGCGCCAACGTGACGGGCGTCGGCGACGCACTGAAGAGCCAGCTCCGCGATGAGGGCCATGCGTGCGTCCTGACGCTGCTCGATGAGGGCAATACCGGAGAGGGATTCACAAGCGCCTTCAATGTGCTGGGGAACGTCGGGCTGTACCTGGGCGCGCTACGGCGCCATGAGCTGACGAATCCCGCCGTGGAGGATCGGTCGCCCTTCCCGGAAGCCTCGGCTCTCGCATTGCACGTGGGAGCCTCCATCGGCATGGCACCGCGGTTTGCGACCGCCCACCTCGCCACCCACAACCGATCGGTCAACGGCATGCGCAAGAGCTTCACCGCGCTGCGCGATGAGTTCCTCTTCATCGACGAGAACACGCGCGGGATCCTTCTCTTGCAGACAGCCGCGGACGCGCTCACACGGATCGTGCAGCTCGGCATCTCCAATCCCGTTGCCGACGTGCTGTTCGACACGGCGAAGACGGCCTTGCGCGCGGTCATCCGATGCAACGAGCGGCTGTTCTCCCAGCTCGATCCGGATCGTTTCTTCTACTGCGTGCGTCCCTACTACAAGCCGTACCGGGTGGGGCGCCAGGAGTATCGCGGCGCGAATGCCGGGGACTTCTCCGGGATCAACGAGCTCGATCTGCTGCTCGGGCTGTGCCGAGCCAACGATCCCTATTACGCACAGCTGCTCGTGGACAAGATGCTGTTCATGATCCCCGCGGATCAGGCACGGCTGCGCGAGTGCATGACCTATCGCAGCTTGCTGGATGAGCTTCTGCTCGCCTGTGAGAGCCAGCGACATATGGCCTGGTTTCGGCACAGTGCGGCCGCATTCCTGGAAACCTGCGAGCTCTTCGGTCGCACCGCCGCCCAGCATCACGATCAGCTCGTGCGGCGCTTCATCGAGCAGCCTGCCGCCTCGCTCGCGCCGGAGCATCAGCAGGGTCTCACCGCGAGCGGCCCTCCGCTTCCGGTCCTGCTGCGTTCGCTGGAGAAGCTGCGCGACATGCGCACGGCGGCCCAGAGCGGCGCTCACGAGACCCGTCACGCGGATCTGGCAAAGCTGCGGGCCGCGCTGCTCTAGCGGTGCTCTAGCGGTGCTCTAGCGCTGCTCGAGCAGCACCTCGTGGAGCCTCTGGAGCTCGCTCACCGTGTTGTAGTGGACCAATGACACACGTACCGCGCCGCTCTCGGGCGACAGCCCCAGCCGCCTCATGAGGCTGGGCGAATACATATGACCGTCGCGGATACCGATCTCGGCCCGCGCGGCGGCACTCGTCACGGCAGCGGGCGGCACACCCGGCAGATTGAAGCACACCGTGGGTACGCGCTCTGCAACCCGGCCTTCCTCCTGGACGCCGTAGACGGCCGCGCCGCTGTCGTGGAGCACGCGCAGCAGCTCGAGCGAGAGATGCTGCTCGTAGGCCTGAATGCCGTGCATTGCGCGGCAGATGTCCTCACGGGAGCAGCCCTCCGCCGCGCCGCCACCTCCGGCGAGCGTGCGTCCGAGCTGCGCGAGATATTCGATGGCAGCTGCCATGCCCGCGACGTTCTCGTACACGAACGTCCCTGCCTCGATCTTTCCCGGCGGCTCATCCGGTATGAAGTCCTCGCGAAAGGTCGGCAGTGCCGCGAGCAGCTCGTATCGGCCCCACAGGAAGCCCATGTGCGGCGCGAAGATCTTGTAGCCCGAGCACACGAGATAGTCGCAGTCGAATCGCTGCACGTCGATCAGCGCGTGGGGCGCGTAGTGGACGGCATCGAGGAAGATCTCAGCGCCAGCCGCATGCACCCGCTCGGCCACCGGACGGACATCGAGCAGCGTCCCGAGGGCATTCGAGGCGAGGGTACAGGCGACCAGCCGGGTGCGTGCACTCAATAGCGGCTCGAGATCCTCGACGTGCAGAGCCCCATCCCCGCGCATCCGCCACCAGCGAAGCCTCGCCCCGGTGCGCTCCAGGGCGAGCCACGTGGCGACATTCGCTGCATGATCGATGTCGGTGACGACGATCTCGTTGCGCTCGCACAGCGTCTGACCGATCGCAAGGCTCATGATGCGGATGAACGACGTGGCATTCATGCCGAAGGCGATCTCCTCCGGACGGCTCGCATTGACGAACGTCGCCACCCGGTCACGCGCGCGCTCGATCATGCGATCGACAGCCATGCTCTGCGGATAGCGGCCGCCGCGCTGCACGTTATGCTCGAGCAGGTGCTCGTTCACGGCGTCGAGCACCGATCGCGGTATCTGCGCGCCCGCCGCGTTGTCGAAGAAGATGAAGGAAGGGGCTCGCTCCAGCGCGGGGAACTGCGCTCGCAAGGCATCCACCGGAAACGTCGCACCGCCCGCAAACGTTGCCCCGCCCCGCGCAGTTCCCGCAGCCGCTGGGCTCATCGCATCGTCCCTGCATCCCGTGCGTGTGGGTGAAACTGACCGCGGCAGCGTCGCATCGCCGCGATGAAGGTGTCGATGTCGTCGTCGGAGTTGTAGAAATGAATCGTGGCGCGAAGGTTCGCGTCGCGGTAAGAGGTGACGATGTCCTGTGCCATGAGGGATGCGAACAGCTCCGCCGTACGACTGGACGGCACCGCGACCATCGGACCGCGACGCTCGTCCTGCGGCGGCGTGACCGGGTCCCAGCCGATCTCGCGGAGGCCCGCCATGCAGCGCCGGGTGAGCTCGCGCACGCGCGCCTCGATCGCATCCGTCCCCACCTCGAGGATGACCTTGAGTCCCGCCTCGGCGGCGTAGCAGTTGACGACGGGCGGGGTGCCCGCCTCGAAGCGGCGCGCGGTGTGCGATGGGCGGTTGGCCGAGATGTCCATCGCAGCGATGTTCTCCTGGGCGAACCAGCCCGAGTGGGTCGGAACGAGCTGCGGAATGAGCTCACGGCGCACGTAGAGAAACCCTATTCCCGCCGTACCGAGCAGGTACTTGAGCATTCCGCCGACCGCGAAGTCCACATCGAGCTTGCGCACATCCACGGTGAGTCCCCCAACCGCCTGATAGCAGTCGAGCAGGACTTTCGCGCCGCGCGCGTGCGCCAGGCGGACGATTCCGGGAATGTCGAGCCTCGCACCATTGCGAAAGCACACGTGCGTCACGGCCACCAGCGCTGTTTTCTCATCGATCAGCGCGGCGAAGTTCTCGAGAGGGATATAGCCATCGGCCGCGCGCGGGACGTGCACGACGCGCGCACCGCGCGGCTCCTGCGCGTGCCAGATCTGCGCACTGGTCGGGAACTCGAAGTCGCTGACGACGACCTTGGTGCGCCCGCGGGAGAAATCGAGCGCGCTCGCCAGGGCGTTGATCCCTGCCGATGCCGAGGCCGTTACCGCAATCTCGTCGGGCTCGGCACGCAGCACCTGCGCCATCGCGCTGCGCACCGCCTCGTTCTTCATCACCCACACGTCCCAGTTCGCGCCCACCAGCAGCCGGTCATCCATGTAGGCGTTGATCGCATCGCGCACACTCTCGGCCAGCGCGCAGTACGACCCGCTGTTGAGATAGGTCTTGCGCTTGAGCACCGGGAAGCGGCTGCGAAGCTCTGCAAAGTCCACCTCCATGCTAGGGCCTCCTTTCATCCGTCGCGAACGCTGCATGCGTTGCGAGGGTGCGCCGCTGGCGAGTCCTCCAGAGGAGGTAGGCGGCGGAGATCGCGAGGATCCACGGCACTCCGCAGAGCCAGGATACGTAGAAGAACTGCGTATCGAGTCCCATCGTGATGAGCAGCGCGACCAGCATCGCAAGGCCGGCGATCTGCATCCATGGGAAGAACGGCATGCGCACCGGCAGCGTCGACGCCGGATGATGCCGACGGAAGCTCAGGTGGCTCACCAGGATGAAGATCCATACCAGCATCGCCGCAAAGAGCGCCACGCCGAACAGGTAGTTGTAGGCGTACGGGGTGAGCTTCGACACGGCCGCCGCAGCGAGAATGCAGGCGCCGGAAACCAGGATCGCAGCGGCGGGGGTGCCCGAGCGGCTGAGCGCGCCCAGGAAACGCGGCGCGTAGCGCCCGCGCGCAAGCGAGAACAACATGCGCGAGCACAGATACACGTTGGTGTTCATGCTCGAGAGTGCGGCGCTCAGCACCACGAAGTTCATGATGCCGGCCGCATCGCGCACTCCTGCGACCGAGAAGACCTTGACGAACGGGCTCTCGGAAACGACGCTGGCGCCGGTCGCCGTCCAGGGGGTCGTGGCCACGATGATCACGAGCGAGAGGATGTAGAAGAGAAACAATCGCAGCACCATGGTTCGCAAAGCGGCCGGAATGGCGCGCTGCGGATTGTCGGCCTCGCCCGAGGTGACCGCGATGACCTCGATGCCGTTGAACGAGAACACCCCCACGATGACCGCCATCCACAGGCCGGTGAGACCGTGGGGCACGAAGCCACCGGGCAGCTCCGTCAGATTATGGAAGCCGACCGCACGGGTCCCCACGCCGAAGATCGTCGCTGCCCCGATCCCGATGAACAGGACGATCGCGACCACCTTGATCAACGCGAACCAGAACTCGATGGTCCCGAAATTGTGAACCGATCGCGAATTGAAGTAGAGAAGCACGACGCAGAAGCTGATCGACCAGATCCACACCGGAACGGTGGGCAGCCAGAACGTCATGTAGACCCCGGCGGCCACCGACTCGCCACCGATCGCGATGACCTGGGCGATCCAGTAGGTGTAGCGCACGACGAAGCCGGCCCAGGGGTTCAGATACGTCTCCGCGTACGTACCGAACGAGCCGGCCGTCGGGTGCACCACGGCCATCTCGGAGAGGCTGAACACCATCACCACGGCCACGAAGCCTGCGAGCAGATAGCTCACGATCACGGCAGGCCCCGCATAACCGATCGCGATCCCGCTGCCCATGAACAGGCCGGTCCCGATGGCCCCACCGAGCCCGATCATCACGATCTGCCGCTGGGTGAGTCCGCGGTTGAGGCCGCTCTCGCGATCGCTGATCGACTCGGGACTCGTGCTCATCAGAACGTGCGCGTGACGCCGACCCCGATGGTGCGTGGCTGGACGGTCAGGAGTGCATGCGGATCCTGGCTCGAATTGATCGCCGAGAGCTGCGCCCGCTCGTTCGTGACGTTGCGCGCAAAGGCCGTGACAGTCCACGGGCCATTGATGAATCCCGCTCGCAGATCCCACAGCGTGTACGAGGAGAGCGGCACGTTGAACGAGTTCGAGGAGAAATAGGAGTCCTCCGAGCCCCGGTAGGTGATATCCGTCCCGAGGTCGAGCGACCAGGGGCCGGTGATGGGACGGGTGTAATCCAGCCCCACGCTGAACTGCGCATCGGGAACATCCGGGATCTTGTCTCCGGTGAGGCCGAGCGTCGGGTTCAGCGCATACTGGTCGGCCGATGCCCCCTGCGTCAGGTAGGCGTTCTGCCACGAGCCCGCAAGGGTTGCCCTGAGATACTCGAGCAGGCGCGCGTCGAGCTCGAACTCGACGCCAGTCACCCTCGCGGTACCGGCATTACCCTCGTAGACGAACGCCCCATCGGCCGTCGTGAGCTGCTCCTGCATGTTCTTCCAGTCGATCACGTAGCCGTCGACCTGATAATCGAAGAAGCCCTCGAAGAGTCGTCCCTTGACCCCGAGCTCGTAGTTGGTCAAGTAGTCGGGGGCGTACGACGCTGGGATCGGCTCGAACGGCTCGCTCACCGCATTGAGACCGCCGCTGCGGAACCCGGTGGATACCGTGGCATATGCGAGCACCGCCTCGCTCCACTTGTAGCTGAGGTTGCCCTTCCAGGTGACCTTGTCGTACGTCTCGCGCGGATCGAACACGGGCTGGAGATTCGTGTCGGGTGGAAACCCGCCGAAAGGATGGGTCTGTACCTGTACGCCGGTCAATGTCTCGGTGAAGTACCGCACTCCCGCCACGGCGGTCCAGCCATCCGCGATCGTCCAGGTCGCCTCGCCGAAGCCTGCGTACTGGGTGTCCTCTCGATGGTCGGTACGACCGAAGAAGGTGTCGCCCACGCCGGGATACGAGAGCGCATCCTCGGCGTTCGAGGTGCTGAAGGGCCCCGTGGCGAGCCCATCGGCATCGGTCGTGATCACGTCCACCGCCAGGTTCTGAGCGCTGTGCTCGCGATAACCACCGGCGACGAAGTTGACCGGGCCATCGAATGCACTGGCAAAGCGGATCTCACCGTTGTTGTCATCGCGGGTGCGCGGCTCGAAGGTCTCCGCGGGCACGGGCACATCGTAGGACACCAGGATCGGAGTCGAATCGAAGGTGAAGCCCGTTTGACGGTTGAACTGATGATCGGTCGCCGTGATGACTCCCGCGCCGGTCTTCCAGGTCATCGTCAGCCCGAACACCTTGAGGTTGTCGCTCCAGGGACTCTGCGTCACGTCCGTGTTGCAGAGGTCGCAACCCTCGGCCGGTGGAATCGGCCCACCGCTGAATGCCGCAACGCCCGCCGGGGTATAGCGCGAGGAGCCGCCCGAGGTCTCGGTCTGTGCCGTGTAATCGGCATCGAACGTGAGGTTCTGCATGGGCTGATAGCGCAGGATCGCCCGCACGCCGCCCACATCATCGTCGTTCACGCCCTGCAGAAGACCGAGCGGCTGGACGGGCATCACGGGCCCCCCGGGCGAGATCGTTGAGCTGACGCCCTCACCCACGCGGATCTGGTCGATGTAACCGGCGTCGTAGACCTTCCAGGCCACCACTCGAACTGCCAGCACGTCACTCACGATCGGCAGATTGAGCATGCCATTGGCGCGGTAGTTGTCGCGGATGGTGTGCTGGGTGTCCGAGCCCTCGGCGTTGGCGTAGCCGTCCGTGTCGCTGAGGTCAGGCGACCTCGGGATCATGCGGATGGTGCCGCTCATCGAGCTCGCCCCGTACAGCGTGCCCTGCGGGCCGCGGAGCACCTCGACGCGGTCCATGTCGTAGAGGCGGATGTCGGGCTCGAAGCCACCCCCGTCGTCGCTGTTGCCCTGGGTGACCACCGCCTCGCCGTAATACAGACCGGTGGTCGACTCGCCCGTCGAGTTGATGCCGCGGATCACGTACTTGTTGTCTCCGGGCCCCAGGGTCTGAATCGAAAGCCCGGGCACCTCCCCGGCGATGCTCATGATGCCCGAGGCGTCCTCGCGCATGAGCTGCTCCCCGGAGATCGCCTGGATCGAGGCCGGCACGCTCATCACGTTTTGAGCATTGAGCTTGTTCGCCGTGACGGTCACCTCCTGCAGCCCCTCGGTTGCATTGTTGGCATCGGGGCTCGTGCGGGTCGAGTCCGTGCTCGCACCGTCAGGGCCCGGGCCCTCGCTGACATTGCTCGAGTCGGCGCTCGCACTGCCCGCATCCGCGAGCGCAGCGCCGGTGCCGCCCATCATCCACAGAATCACTGTGGCGCCAAGACCGATCGTGGGAATACAGCCAGTCGTTCGTGTGAGCACGATGAAAACCCCCGCGCCGATGCGCGCCTCAGTCGTAGTAGTTGATGCTCGGATTGTCCCCGGGACAGATCACACCGACCACGTCCATGCCGTCGGCCGAAGTAGCCTCGAGAGAGTGCAGCTGCTTGCGGGGCAGGAAGATCACATCGCCAGCGGCGACCCGGGCCTTGCGATCCTCCGTCCACATGCAGCCCTCCCCCGAGAGCACGATGATCGCTTCCTCGTACAGATGGCGGTGTGGTGCGGCCTTGGAAGGTGGAATGTGGCCGATGAACTGCGTGATCACCTTCGAGCCGATGCGCTTGTCCACCAGCAGCTGAAAGTAGCGCGGCCCCATCGCGATGCGCTGCTCGGTGTCGATCGGCACCACGCGCTCGGGATACTGCGCATCGAAATACTGTGGCATCGCCTGGTGCCAGGTCAGCTCGCCGAGCGGACAGGCGAGCAGATATATCGCGAGCTTCGAGGACTGAGCGGGTGTGAGCTGGATGGCCTCCCCGGGACGGATATAGACCCCCACGCACGCTTCGACCCCGAAGGCCTGCTGCCCGACCAAGACCGTGCCGCGCCCAGCGGCGACGAAGAGGATCACGTCCCGATCGCCGAGCGACATCACGGGGGAGGCGCCGCCTTCGACCTCGAGCAGGATCTGCGTCTGATACACGGCGCCGAGGGCTGCAGTCACGAGGTAGCTGTAGGTGAGAGAGCCACGCCGGTGCTTCTCTGCAAGCGAGGGTGACACGACATAGCAGCCGCCATTGAGCTCGGCCCGCGGGCCGCGCCTTTCGGTGACGATCGGGATTCCCCGGTTGGCGGCACTGTTGGGATCGTCGAGGGGCGAACCGCCCGGAAGGTTCGTATGTGCACCGTCACAGAACGGTGCGCCAGCTGTATGTTTGCAGCCACACAGGAGGACTTCCTCATCCCGTGCAGGCACGTATTTGCGTGGCTCGAATTCCGTATTCTTGTGTGAACCGTCGCAAAACGGCTGACCGGCGGAGCGACCGCACGCACACCAGAAGTAAGTGCGGCCCCCCTTCAGCGTCACGAGGTAGGGTTTCGGCCGCGCAACAACCGCGTCTCCCATGGCGCCGATACTGTCCGCAACGGCATGGCGGTTGTACAGATGGGCTTTAGGCTGATCGGCCTAATGCCGGGGACTTTTCGCCCCAAGGTTGGGCATCAGACGGCGAGGCGCTCCGATTTGGGCTCTCGAGTGCCCGCCAGCCGCTCGATCGTGCGATGGGACTCCTGCTCGATCTGCAAAGGATCGATGCACAGATAGGGCCTCAGCACCTCGAGAATCGCGTAGTACCCGGCGACGATCGTATCGGCGGAGAGCTCCCGCTCGTGATACTCGAGGTAGTTGACCCAGTTCTCCGAGATGATCCACGTCACATCGATGATCGAGCGCACCCGGCGCGGGTCGGGCGGCAGGCGCATGAGCCCCCGGTGGGCCAGGGCATGCATGAAGCGCTCCACCTCTCGCAACCGGCGCTCGCGGTTGTGCGCGAAGCGGCGCCGCAGCTGCGGATCCTGGTGCAGCAGCTCGGGGAGCTCGCGATAGAAGAAGCGGTACTTGAGGATGAGCTGCAGCTGCCGAACGAACATCGCCGCCATGTGCTCGAGCGTCGGCGCGAGGTGATCCCGGTACCAGCCGGCATCCATCTCATCGATGGCCTGCTGAAACAGGGCGAACACGATCTCCCGCTTGTTGTTGAAGTGATATTGCAGATTGCCTTTGCTGATGCCGCAGCGCTCGGCGACCCGATGGATGGAGATCGCGGCCGTTCCCTGCGCGTTGAACAGCTCGAGCGCCGCCTGCAAGATGCGTAGCTGCGTGGTTCGCGTACCCATGAGCGTCTCTCAGGCCGTAACTTCGGCGGTGGTCGCGCGCGGTTGCGCGATCCCGCCGAGCGCTGCGATCTCCTGCGCAAGTGCCTGACCCTCCTCATCGGCGAGTGCGGCATCCTGCAGGCGCGCGAAGAGCGTGGCACCGTCGGCGCGCGCGGCGAGGTGGTCGAGCTGCGCAAGAAGCAGACTGAAGTTCCGCCAGCCCCGCTCGTGCGTTGAGCCGTATCCCTTGATCAGGCGCTGCGCACGCGCGAGCTGCACTGCGAGCGCGTACTGAGTCAGCGCCCGCCTGGCAATCTCGTCGAGCCACGATTCGATCCGCGCGTTCTCCTCACGATAGCGCAGCGTTCCGCGCCGCCAGCGCCGGAGGCCTGCGATTGCATGGAGCAGGAGAAATCCGGTGACGGTCTTGGTGCGAATCTGCTTGCCACCGGTGAAGCGGCCGAGGCAGCGGCTCACCCAGGGCGAGCTGCGCACCCACAGTCCCATCGAGGCCGGCAGCGTGCCGGCGATCTCGGCCACCCGCGGCTTCATGAACTCCGTGATGCCGAAGAGTTGATCCGGCTGGGCTCGGATCTCGCTGCGCACACGCGCAAAGCGCGTGGAGCGCGTCTTGAGGTCCGCAACGCGGATCGTATCTTCGAATGTCATCCACAGCGCCAGTTGTCGTGCGGTGATCTCCAGGAGCTCCGCACCGCCCGACATG
>DATKPP010000036.1:0-27673 GCA_035524075.1 Steroidobacteraceae bacterium
TCGCCGCCGTCTTCGGCGCCGCCGTGAGCGCGAGCAATTGGCTCATCTGAGAGCGCGTGAGGTAAAGTCTCGACGGGGTGCGGGGGTGCTTAGCTCAGCTGGTAGAGCGTCGCTCTTACACGGCGAATGTCGGGGGTTCGAGTCCCTCAGCACCCACCATGACAACCCCCGGGGCCGCCCTGTACAATTCCGCGCCCCAGCCGGAGCGGTAGTTCAGCTGGTTAGAATACCGGCCTGTCACGCCGGGGGTCGCGGGTTCGAGTCCCGTCCGCTCCGCCACTGTCACGGGCCGTGCCCCGGGGTATAAGTCAGATCATGCTGCAGCGAATCGGTGATGCGCTCACGAGCCGCAAGTGGCTCACTTACCTGCTCTTCGGCGCACTCGCGGTGATCTTCGCGGCCTGGGGCGCCTACGGGATCGCGACCATCAGCTTCGGCGGCAGCAGCAACGCCGCCAAGGTCAACGGCGAGACGATCTCCGCCGATGAGGTGCGCCAGGCGTGGCTGCAGCAGCAGGCCGAATGGCAGCAGCGCTTCGGCTCCGACATGCCGCCCGCGGTGAAGGCGCGCATGGAAGATGCGCTCCTCGAGCAGTTCGTGCGCGAAACGCTGCTCGATGAGCGCACGCGCGCACTCGGCTACCGGGTGAGCGAGGCGCAGCTCGCCGAGGCGATCCGCAGCGAGCCGGCGTTCCAGCTCGAGGGCAAGTACTCCCCGGAAGTGGCCAAGATGCGCCTCGAGCAGGCCGGGATCTCACCCGATGCGTTCGAGCGCGACATGCGCCGCGGTCTGCGCGCGGCGCAGCTCCAGGACGGCATTCGCGAGACCGACTTCCTGACGCCCACCGAGCTCGAGCGCATCCAGGCGCTCGAGGGTGAGGAGCGCGAAGTCGAGTACGCGGTGCTCCCGGTCGCGAAGTTCACGAGCACCGCTCCGATCGATGAGCAGAGCATTCAGGCGTATTACGAGGCGCACCAGGGCGAGTTCATGTCACCCGAATACGTGCACCTCGAGTACGCCGAGCTCACCCAGGCGCAGGTCGCCGCGCAGACGCAGGTCTCCGATCTCGACCTGCACGACTACTACGACAAGCACAAGGACCGCTACGTGCAGCCGGAGCAGCGGCGCGCGCGCCAGATCCTGATCGCCGTCACCAAGACCCGCAACGACGCCGCGGCGTTGAAGCGCGCGGAGGAAGTGCTCGCCAAGCTCAAGGCCGGAGGCGATTTTGCGAGCCTCGCCAAGCAATACTCCGACGACAGCGGCTCGGCGCAGCAGGGCGGGGATCTCGGCTGGACCGATCGCGCCACGCTCGCGAGCTTCGCCGCTCCGGTGGCCGATGCCGTGTTCGCGATGAAGCCGATGGAGCTGCGCGGACCGGTGAAGAGCCCGTTCGGCTATTCCATCCTCGAGCTCGAGGGCATCGAGCCCGGCAAGACCAAGACCTTCGAGGAGGCGCGCGCGCAGATCGAGACCGAGGTGCGCCACGACAAGGCGGCCGATCGCTTCGGGGACATTCAGGAGCAGATCCAGCAGCAGCTCGATAACGGCACGCCGACGCTCGCCTCCCTCGCCAAGCAATTCGACATGCAAAGCGGCGAGGTCGCGCAGTTCGTGCGCGGCACGGGCGGCGGC
This sequence comes from Steroidobacteraceae bacterium, assembly GCA_035524075.1. Taxonomy (GTDB): domain Bacteria; phylum Pseudomonadota; class Gammaproteobacteria; order Steroidobacterales; family Steroidobacteraceae; genus JASHUC01. The sequence goes on from DATKPP010000036.1 coordinate 1,636, forward strand.
GCGCTCGGCAGCTCGCGCGACCTTCAGGATGCCGCGTTCTCAGATCCCGTGCTCAACGAGCACCGCATCGGCGGCCCGGTGCTGGTGGACAACGACCGGCTGGTGCTGCTGCGCGCGCTCGATCACCACAACCCGGCGCCGAAGCCGCTCGCTCAGGTGCGCGATACGATCGTCGCCGCGATCCGCACGGAGCGCGCGAGCGAGGCGGCGCTCGATGCGGCACAGCACGCCGTGAGCGAGCTCAAATCGGGGACGGCGTTCGAATCGGTCGCTCACTCGCTCGGGGTGAGCACCGAGCCCGCGCATTACGTCGGCCGCACCGACCCCTCGATCCCGGAGCAGCTGCGCGCGGCCGTGTTTGCAGCGCCCAAGCCGGCGCCGGACAAGCCCGAGTACAGCGCGCTTGCGCTTCCCCAAGGCAGCGCCGCCGTCGTGGGCATTCTCGCCGTCAAGATGGCGAGCCCGCTCGATAACCCGCAGCAGCTCATGAGCACGCGCGAGCAGCAGGCATCGCGGTTGGGAACCCAATCGGCCAACGATTACCTCGAGCAGCTGCGCCTCAACGCCAAAGTCGAGAAGAACCTGCAGGTGTTCGCGCAGTAGCCCGCTCCGGCGGCGGGCGCGCAGAGGCGGTCTACTTGACCGCTCCGCCGTGGCGCGCGAGCTCGGCGTCGATGAGCGTGCGCAGGTGCTTGACCTCGTCCGGCTCCGCGGCTGCGCGGTTGACGTGCTCGGCAGGATCGCTCGCGAGATCGTAGAGCTCATCGTGCAAAGGCGGCATCTGCGGATAATGCAGCGCCCCCATGTAATGCACGAGCTTCCAGCGCCCCTCGATCACCGCGATCGACCCCCGCGTGAGCGGCGCGTGGCGCGGATTCTGCTCGAAGTTCATGCTGAACGCGGGCTTCTCCGGCTCGCTCGGTGCCGCGCCGGCGGCCGCGCACGCCCCGAGGAGCGAGCGGCCCTCCCAGGTGGGCGGGGATGCGAGGCCCGCGGCCTGGGCGAGCGTCGGGGCGACATCGATCTGCTCGGCCAATACTTCGCTGCGACGCCCCTCGGTCTGACCGGGGAGCTTCACGATGAGCGGCACGTGAATGATCTCCTGATCGAGGCCGGGGCCGGTGTGCGCGCCGTAGCCGTGCCCGAAGCTCTCACCGTGATCGGCGGTGACGACGACGATCGTGTTGGGGCCCAACACCGCGAGCGCCTCATCGAGGAAGCGTGCGGCATAGTGATCGACGTAGGCCACGGACTCCTCGTAGCGCGCCTCGAGCGTGTGCGCGCGCGCCGGCGGCACCGTCGACATGAGGTAGGCCCAGTAGGGCTCGGTGCTCGCGATGTCGCGCGCGTCGGGCGAGGGATCGAAGCGGCCGAGCCACGGCTGCGGCGTCGCGTAGGGCGAATGCGGCGGGAAGAGGTGCACCCAGAGGAACACCGGCTCGCGCTTATCGGTGCGGCGGAGCCACGCGAGCGCCGGTTGCGTCGCGAGCCGCGGATCGTAGTGGCCCGCGCCCGGGCCGCCGCGCAGCCGGTCGGCCCGCGCAACCAGGTTCGCGAGCACCGGAAACTCGGAGGCCGCGCACGCGTACCTCAGGATCGAGGAGAGGCCGTCGGTGCACAGGGTGAGATCATGGGTGCGATCCGTGCGCGCGAAGCCGAAGTAGGCCCCGAAGCCCTTGGTGGCCGCACCGGCATTGGCGTTGGTCGAGACATAGCCGGTCTGGTAGCCGCTGCGGGCGAGGAGCGCGGGGAGCGAGTCGCGCCGCGTGACCTCGAGCGGCCAGACCGGCAGCTGCAGCGCGCGATGCGTCCACGGGCGGGTGCTCGTCAAAATCGAGGCGACGCCTGGGGTGGTGAAGTTCGCGTTCGCATAGGCGCGCTCGAACGTGGTGGCCCCTTGCGCGAAGCGCGCGAGCTCGGGCGTCGTGGGGCGCGGGGCGCCGTAGAGGGACATGTGCTCGGCCGAGAGTGCATCGATCGTGAGCAGCACGATGTTCGGCCGCGCGCCCGAAGCGCTCTGCGCGCTCAGCGGCCCGGGTTGGGCCGCAGCCCCCCTGCCGCCGTGCCACCCGAAGACAGGCAGCGACAACACCGATGCCGCACCCACGGCGGTGATCGCCATGGCGAGGCTCGAGAGCCGCAGCGCCTGCGCCCGCGTGCGCGGGATCGCCGCGAGTAGGACGCCGAGCGCGAGCGCGATCACGAGCGAGCCATCGCCGCCCGGATCGCCCCAGTGCCATCCGAAGGTGCTCGCCCAGTTGAGCGCGGCGTAGAGGAGCGCGGCGATCGCAATCGCCGCGGCCAGCCCGAGTAGCCCGACGCGCAGGCCGGTGCGCACGCGCGGCGCCCCCTCGAGCGCATCGAGCCCTTTCACCGCGAGCGCAAGGACTCCCCAGAGCGGCAGCGCCGCGATCGCGAGCAGGAGCCAGGTGGTCGCATAGATGGGCAGGAGCCCCACCGGGCGCACGTAGTAGAGGTACTGGTCGGTGAGGCCCAAGAAGAGGAGCGGCAGCGCGATGCCGAGCAGCGCGAACCCCGGGAGCGCGGCCATGCGCCACGCCGGTAGTGCGGCCGTGGGATCGAGGGGCTTGCCGTTCATCGCCGCCCGGGGAGGGCGAGCGCCGAGGCCGCTCGTGCGGGCTGCTTCAGACGCGGGGTCGCTCGCCCCGCACGACGGCGACCACCACCGTCGTGACTCGCACCCAGGCGCGTGCGATATAGCGGCGCAGCGCGGCAATGGCCGAGCCGACCGCGATGAGCAGGGGAAACAGCAGCTGATAGAGCGGTCCGGCGGAGTTTGGATCGATGTACGCCTCCGCGGGCTGCACGGCCACGGCGGCAATGAGCGCCGAGCCGACGGCGAGCTCGATGAGGGGTGCGCGCTTCATGCAGGGAGATCCTCTTGGTGTGTCCGCAAGCTCGAGCCTGAATCAATGAATCATAGAGGCAAATCGCCGTTGCGGGCAAACGCTCTGCCGAACTGTCGCCGCGCGGCGACCCGCATCGCCTCGAGCTCGCGAACGTGCGGGGCGTCGGGTAGTTCGGCGCGCGTGCCGGCGTGCACGGGAACACGGGCAATCGCCGCATCGAGCCGCGCTGCCGAGCTCTCGCTTGGCGGCGGGACGCCCAGATACTCGAGCACCTCGCGCAGTACCGCGCGCGGGTCGGCACGCAGCGCTTCGAAGTCGACCCACAACAGCCGCTCTCTCGGGGTGGCCTGAACGCACTCGCCGAGCACGCGCGTGCACGCGATCACCATGGCCTCGAGGAACCCTTCGATCTCGCGTGGCGGGCAGCTCCACAGTCCGTAGCGATCGATCATCGTTCGCCACATCTTCGCGTTGGAGGCGAGCACCTCACCGGTTTGGCGGCCGATCCAGATGAACTGCGCGCGCGGAAAGCGTGCGCGCAGCAGCGGCAGACGGAAACTGTGGTTGGGCGACTTGAGGAGCACCCGCGTCGCCGCCCCGGCCGCGATGCCGCGAATGAACATCTGCCAGCGCGTGAGGGGATCCGGGTCGGGGGACCCCAGTTGCGTGCCGCACTCGCGCAGGCGCCGCGGATCGATGAAGCCCCGGTAGGCCGAAGGCTCCCCGAGCAGGAGCAGCGCGAACTCATCCTCCTGCGGTCCGTGCGAGCGGATCAGCCCCTGATCCATGGGACGGCCGACCGTGCGCGGCGCAGGGGGGCCGGTGAGAAAGCAGGTGGAGGGGTTGAAGCACTGCCAAGTCCGCGGTGTCACCCAGCCGGTCGCCGCCGCGAGCAGCTCATGGAGGAGCGTGGTCCCGGACCGCCACAGCCCGAGAATGAACACCGGATCCTCAGGCAGGGTGGCCGCGCCCAGCCGCTCGACCTGCGTCGTCCAGTTGCGCTCGAACCAGTACGCGTGCCACTTGAGGAGCGTTGCGTAGCCCAAGCTCGCCCGCTGCGGCCGACCCCCGCCGCGAATCCACTGCGCGAGCGATCGGGCGCCGTAGAGCGCGTGAGCGGCCGGCATGCCGCTAGCCTTCCGCCTCCTGCGCGAAGCTCATGCCGACCGTGCTGAAGCCGTTGTCGACATACAGGATCTCGCCGGTGATCCCGGCGGCGAGATCCGAGCACAGGAACGCGGCGGCATTGCCCACGTCCTGGGGCGTGACGTTGCGGCGCAGGGGCGCGATCTCCGCGACCTGCGCGAGCATGCGGCGGAAGCCCGCGATGCCGGCCGCGGCGAGCGTCTTGATCGGCCCGGCCGAGATCGCATTCACGCGGATACCCTGGGGACCCAGGTCGGCGGCGAGAAAGCGCACGCTCGCCTCCAGGCTCGCCTTGGCGAGCCCCATGACGTTGTAGTGGGGAATCGCGCGCACCGCGCCCAAGTACGAAAGCGTGAGCAGTGCGCCCGCGCGGCCCTGCATGAGCGGTCGCGCCGCGCGGGCGAGCGCGGTGAAGCTGTAGCTCGAAATCTCGTGCGCCGCAAGAAACGCGGCGCGCGTGGTCGCGTCCACGAAGTCGCCGGTGAGCGCCTCACGGGGCGCATTCGCTACGGCATGCACCACCACGTCGAGCGCACCCCAGTCACGCCCAATGGACTCGAAGGCGCGCTCGATCTGCGCGTCCGCACCGACATCGAGCTCCAGGATGAGTTTCGAGCCGAGCGATCGGGCGAGCGGCTCGACGCGCTCGCGCAGGCGCTCGTTCTGATAGGTGAAAGCGAGCTCGGCGCCCTCCCGGTGCATTGCCTGAGCAATGCCCCAGGCGATCGAGCGATCGGTGGCGACGCCCACGATCAATGCGCGCTTACCGCTCAAGAACCCCATGGTATCCCCCCCGCGACGAGGCAAGCCGGCCTTGCCCGACTGGGCGGTAGTGTAGACGAGCGGGAAGGAGTGCGGCTGTCAGCGCGCCGCGAGCAGGATGTGGAGCCGCTCGCCCGGCCGCAACGCGCTGTGCGCAATGCGGTTCCAGCGCTCGAGCTCGGTCACGGTCACCTGGAAGACCTGCGCGATGCGGTAGAGCGTGTCGCCCGCGCGCACGATGTAGGTGAGCGTACGTCCATGATGGGTGTGATGGGCGCGGGTGCCGCTCACGCCGTAATCGACGCTCGAAGCTGAAACCAGCCGCAGCCGCTGTCCGGCGTGCAGCGTATCGCCGGGCTGCATCCCGTTCAGAAGCGCGAGTGTGTGCACATCCATGCCATGACGGCGCGCGATCGCCCAGAGCGAGTCGCCCCGATGCACCACGACGCGGATGTTCGGACGCCACATGTGCCGGTCGCGGGCATCGACGAGCGCCGCCGCCCTCAGGACCTTTTCGGGCAACTGGGACACATCCGCCGGTACGCGCAGATCCGTCCCGATCACGAGTGCGCCGCTCGGCACGTCGTTGAGCTCGCGCACCACTTGGGGCGTGGTGCCGAAGCGGTGTGCGATCCCCGCCATCGAGTCGCCGTGGTGCACGGTGTAGTGATCGACCCGCATGCGCTCATCCGGGGTGAGCTGCGCGAGGTTCGCGCGGAACACCGGCGCCGTGTCGGTCGGCAGCAGCAGGTAGAAGGGGCCGGAGGGATCCGTTGCCCAGCGATGGTAGGCGGGGTTGAGCTCGTAGATCACATCCGTCGTCACGCCCGCGATCTCCGCGGCAACGCGCAGATCGATCTGGCCGAGCGTATCGACGCGCACGAAGTACGGCCGATTGGGGATGGGCGAGAACGTGAGCCCGTAGGTCTCCGGGCTCGAGACCAGCCGCTTCATCGCGAGCAGCTTCGGTACGTAGGCACGCGTCTCGGCGGGAAGCTTGAGGCTCCAGAAGTCGATCGGCCGTCCGGCGGCGCGATTGATCTGAACGGCACGGGCGACGGCGTCCTCGCCGCAGTTGTAGGCCGCGATCGCGAGCAGCCAATCGCCGTTGAACTGATCGTGCAGGTACTGCAGGTAGTCGAGCGCGGCGCGCGTCGACTCGATCACATCGCGGCGGCCGTCGTACCACCAGTTCTGTTTGAGACCAAAGCGCGAGCCGGTGCCCGGAATGAACTGCCACAGCCCCATCGCGCGTGCGCGCGAGTAGGCGTAGGGCTCGAAGGCGCTTTCGATGACCGGCAGCAGCGCGAGCTCGAGCGGCATGCCGCGCGATTCGAGCTGGGTGACGATGTGGTAGAGGTAGAGCTCGGAGCGCTGGAACGCCCGCTGAACATAATCGGGATTGTCGACGAACCAATCGAGCTGCCGCGTGACGGCGCTGCGGTCGACGTCGGAGAGCTTGAAGCCTGCCCGCATCCGGTCGAAGAGGTCCGCGTACTCATCGGGGTTGATTCCGACGAGCGGCTCAGGCGTTGCGGCCAGCTCCGGCTGAGCGGGAGCGGCGCTTTGCGCGGACGGTGCGGGTGCGGGGGTCGGTGCGACGGGGAGCGCGGAGGGGGGCGGCCCCAGGGTTACGGTGACTTTCGGCGGGACGTTCGCCTCACGGCTGGGCGCATGAGCGCAGGCGGTGAGTCCGAGGAGCCCTCCCAGGAGGAGAATCGAATAGGCTCGCCGCAGCGTTTCCGTCGTCAACTCCGCACCCTCAGACAGGCGATGGGCTGGCCGCACACCGGCGCCGAGGCCGACTCAATGCCTCGAGCGGTGTACCCGGCTCGATTCCCCACCGCGCCGGCGGCCGAGCCGGCGATGCAGGGTTCGAGCTCAATGTTTCCGAGCATCCCCGAACGGTTCGCCGTGGGAGAGCTCCAGGCGACCACGTTACGTGTTTGTGTGGGGGAATTTACCCGGTAATTTCACAAAATTGCTACTCTTTTGAGATGACCTCACGGAAATTTAACGCGGTGCTCCCGCCGGACCGCGACGGGGCGCTCAGGGTCTGGTGGCAGGGCGCGCTCGGGCGGGCCGTCATTGCGGCGGAATCCGAGCTTCTCACCGAGGCGCTCGAGGACGCCTTTGGCTGGGAATTCCTGCAGGTCGGCGCGTGGGGTGGAGCGCGCGAGCTCACCGCCGGGGCGCGCACACGTCGCCAGACGGTCATTGCCCCGGCGAGCCTCGCCGCCGGTGCCGACATCGTCGCGCGGCCCTCGCAGCTGCCGGTGGTGAGCGACTCGACCGATGTCGTGCTCCTGCCGCACACCCTCGAGTTCGCGACCGACCCGTACGCGATTCTGCGCGAGGTCGATCGCGTGCTGATCGGGGAGGGGCAGCTGATCGTGCTCGGCTTCCGGCCGATCAGCCTCTGGGGCTTGCGCACCCGCAGCACGCGCAGCGGCTATCCCCCCGGTATGCGGCGCATCCTCTCGGAGCGCCGCGTGCGCGACTGGCTGGTGCTCCTGGGGTTCGAGGTGGCCGCCTCGCGGCGCTACCTCTACGCGAGTCCCTGGAGCCGCCCCGAACCGGCCGACGGGCTCGCGCGGCTACTGCGCCGCGGACTGCTCAACCCCCTGCCGGCCGGCGCCTATCTCATCAAGGCACGCAAGCGCATCTACACGCTCACCCCGGTGCGCCCGCGCTTCAAGGAGAAGCCCGCCGTTCTCGGCGGACTCGTGAAGCCGACCACCCGCCAGTCCTCGCACTGACCGCGAGTCCGCGCGGTGAGCCTCATCGAGATCTACACCGACGGTGCATGCCGCGGCAATCCGGGCCCCGGCGGCTGGGCGGCCCTGCTCTCGAGCGAGGGGCACGAGAGGGAGCTCGCCGGGGCCGAGGCGCTCACCACCAACAATCGCATGGAGCTCACGGCCGTCATCCGCGCGCTCGCGGCGCTCAAGCGACCGGCAAGCGTGCGGCTGTTCACCGATTCGGAGTATGTCCGGCGCGGCATCACCGAGTGGCTCCCGCAGTGGAAGGCGCGCGGCTGGCGCACGGCGAGCCGCAAGCCGGTGAAGAACCAGGATCTCTGGGAGGAGCTCGAACGCAGCGCCGCGGGCCACCGCATCGAGTGGCGCTGGGTTCCGGGGCATGCCGGAGTCGCGGGGAACGAGCGCGTCGATGCACTCGCGAATCGAGCGATCGATGCGCTCGGCGCGTAGAATCCACCCCCGATGCGCCAGATTGTCCTCGACACCGAGACCACCGGCCTCGAGCCCGGGCTCGGGCATCGCGTCATCGAGATCGGTTGCGTCGAGCTCGTGAATCGCCGTGCGACCGGGCGACGCTTTCACCGCTATCTCAACCCGGAGCGCGACATCGACGAGGGCGCGCTCGCCGTGCATGGACTCGCGCGCGCAGACCTCGAGCGGGAGCCGCGCTTCGCGCAGATTGCCGAGGAGTTGCTCGGGTTCATCGCCGGAGCCGAGCTCGTCATCCACAATGCCGCGTTCGATGTAGCGTTTCTCGATGCGGAGCTCGCGCGGCTTCCGGGGGAGCCGCGCACGATCGGCATGCTCTGCGGGGTGCTCGACTCCCTCGCGCTCGCGCGCGAGATGCACCCGGGTCAGCGCAACAGCCTCGATGCGCTGTGCAAGCGCTACGGGGTCGACAACTCGCGCCGCGAGCTCCACGGGGCGCTCCTCGATGCGCAGCTCCTCGCCGAGGTGTATCTCGCGATGACCGGCGGTCAGGGTGCGCTCGCCTTGGGCCAGTCCTCGGTCAGCGCGCGCGCCGAGTTGCGGACGGAGCGCGCGCCCATCCGACCGCCGCTGCCGCTGCGCGTGATCGCTGCGAGCGCGGATGAAGCGCGCGCGCACGATGCGTTTCTCGATCTGATCGCGGAGAAGTCCGCATCCGGGCGCGCCCTGTGGGGCGCGCCCGGATCGGACGGCAAGGCCGCCGTTGCGGCCGCCGAGCCGCTCGCCGCCGCGGCAGGCGCACAGGCCGCCCCGCGCGGGTAGTCGTGGAGCGCAGCCCGCGCCGAGCGCATCCGTGAAGGTGCTCGTCACCGGCGCGGCCGGCTTCATCGGCTTTCATACCGCGCGGCGGCTCCTCGCCCGCGGCGATCAAGTGGTCGGGCTCGACAATCTCAACGACTACTACGATGTGAGGCTCAAGGAGGCGCGCCTCGCACAGCTCGGCAACGCACCGGGCTTCCGCTTCGTGCGCCTCGAGCTGGCCGATGAGACGGCGATCACCGCGCTCTTCGCCCGTGAGCGCTTTGCGCGGGTGGTGCACTTGGGGGCCCAGGCGGGGGTGCGCTACTCGCTCGAGGCGCCCCACGCGTACGTGCGCAGCAACGTGACCGGCACGCTCAATGTGCTCGAGGGCTGCCGCCTGAGCGGCATCGAGCACTTGGTGTACGCCTCGACGAGCTCGGTGTACGGGGCGAACACCCACATGCCCTTCTCGGTTCACCGGCCGGCCGACCATCCGCTGTCGCTCTACGCCGCCACCAAGCGCGCGAATGAGCTCATGGCGCACAGCTACTCGGCGCTGTTCGGCATTCCGACGACGGGGCTGCGCTTCTTCACCGTCTACGGGCCCTGGGGGCGACCCGACATGGCGCTCTTTCTCTTCACGCGGAACATCCTCGAGCGCAAGCCCATCGATGTATTCAATTACGGCCATCACCGCCGCGACTTCACCTACATCGAGGACATCGTGGAGGGCGTGGTGCGCACGCTCGATAAGCCCGCCGCGGCCGATCCCCACTGGGAGAGCGACGCGCCGGACCCCGCGACGAGCCGTGCGCCCTATCGCCTCTACAACATCGGCAACCACCAGCCCGTCGAGCTCATGCGCTACATCGAGGTGATCGAGGAATGCCTCGGGCGCAAAGCGGAGAAGAACCTGCTCCCGTTACAGCCCGGCGATGTTCCCGAGACGTTCGCGGACATCGAGGATCTCGTGCACGATGTGGGCTACCGGCCGGCGACGCCGATCGAGGTCGGCGTCAAGCGCTTCGTCGACTGGTTCTGCGAGTACTACGGGTATTCACGCTAGAATCTCACTTTGCGCCGTAAAGGAACTGCCGTGGCCGCCGCCGAGCTCGCGCGAGACATCCGGATGAAGGTACCGCTTCTCGACCTGCAGCTTCAGTACCAGCCGCTGCGGGCCGAAATCCTGGCCGCGATCGAGCGGGTGTGCTCGAGCCAGCAGTTCATTCTCGGGCCCGCCGTCAAGGAGCTCGAGTCGCGGATCGCCGAGTACAGTCGCTGCCGCTACGCGATCGGAGTCTCCTCCGGGACGGATGCGTTGCTCATCGCCCTCATGGCGCTCGAGATCGGAGCGGGCGATGAGGTCATCACCAGCCCCTTCACGTTCTTCGCAACCGCGGGAACGATTGCGCGGACCGGCGCCCGCCCGCTCTTCTGCGATATCGATCCGCGCACGTTCAATCTGTCGCCCGCGGCGGTGCGCGACTGCCTCGATCGCCGCTGCGAGCGGCGCGGCGGGGAGCTCGTCAACCGCGCGACCGGCGGGCGCATCCGAGCGCTGATGCCGGTGCATCTCTACGGACAGGTGGCCGACATGAGCGCGCTCCGTGAGCTCGCGAGCGGCCATGGACTCAAGGTGATCGAGGACGCGGCGCAGGCGATCGGCGCCGACGATGCCGCCGGACGGCGCGCCGGCTCCGTGGGCGATATCGGGTGTCTCTCCTTCTTTCCGACCAAGAACCTCGGGGCGTTCGGCGATGCCGGGATGTGCGTGACGAACGATCCCGCGCTCGCCGAGCGGCTCGACGTGCTGCGCGTGCATGGCGGCAAACCCAAGTACTACCACGCCCTCATCGGCGGGAACTTCAGGATCGATGAGCTGCAGGCGGCGGTGCTCAACGTGAAGCTGCCGCGCCTCGATGCGTGGAGCGCCGCACGTGCCCGAAACGCCGCCTACTACGATCGCGCCTTCGAGGCCGCCCGCTTGGGACAGGCGCTCAGCACCCCGTACGCGCAGCCGCAGGCGCGCCACATCTACAACCAATACGTGGTGCGCGTGCGCGATCGCGACCGCTTGCGCCAGCACCTTGCGGAGCGCCGGGTCGGGACCGAGATCTACTATCCGGTGCCGCTCCACCTGCAGCAGTGCTTCGCGTATCTCGGGCACCGAGCCCGTGATTTTCCCGAATCCGAGCGGGCGGCCGCCGAGACGCTCGCGCTGCCGATCTACCCGGAGCTCAGCGAGGCGCAGCTCGGGCACGTCGTCGACTCGGTCACGCAGTTCTATCGGCAGACCGAGACGGACCATTCGAGAGCGGTATGACGCTCAAGGGCATCGTTCTCGCAGGCGGGTCCGGTACGCGGCTGCACCCCGTCACGCTCGGAGTGAGCAAGCAGCTGCTGCCGGTGTACGACAAACCGATGGTCTACTATCCGGTGGCGACGCTCATGCTCGCCGGCATTCGCGATGTGCTCGTGATCTCCACCCCCACGGACTTGCCCGTCTATCGGCGACTGCTCGGCGACGGGCAGCAGTGGGGCATGTCGTTCAGCTACGCGGAGCAACCGCGGCCCGAAGGGCTCGCGCAGGCGTTCGTGATCGGCCGGCCGTATGTGGGCACGGACCGTGTCGCGCTCGTTCTCGGCGACAACATCTTCTACGGGCACGGCCTCCCCGACCAGCTGCGCACGGCCGCGCAGTTCCCGAGCGGCGCCACGGTGTTCGCCTACCGCGTGCGCGATCCGCAGCGCTACGGCGTCGTCGAGTTCGATCAGGCAGGCCGCGCGCTCGACATCGAGGAGAAGCCCGAGCGCCCGCGGTCGAACCACGCGGTCACCGGACTTTACTTCTACGACAATCAAGTGCTCGACATCGCCGCGGCGCTGCGACCGTCGGCACGCGGGGAGCTCGAGATCACCGATGTGAACCGCGCCTACCTCAAGCGCGGCTCACTGCGGGTGGAGCTCCTCGGACGCGGCGTCGCGTGGCTCGACACCGGCACGCACGAGTCGCTGCTCCAGGCCGCCATGTTCATCGAGGCGATCGAGAGCCGCCAGGGCCTCAAGGTCTGCTGTCCGGAGGAGGTCGCGTTTCGGGCCGGCTACATCGACGCCGCGCAGCTCGAGCGCCTCGCGGCACCGCTCGCCAAGACCGGCTATGGGGCGTACCTGCTCGAGATTGCGCGGGGGCACTCGTAGGATGAACTTCGAGCCGCTCGCGATTGCGGAGGTCATCCTGATCCGCCCGCGCGTGTTCGCCGATGTGCGCGGGTACTTCCTCGAATCGTGGGAGGAGCGCAAGTTTGCCGCCGCCGGCATCGAGGCGCGCTTCGTGCAGGATAATCACAGCCGCTCGGTGCGCCACGTCCTGCGCGGGCTCCATTACCAGCTGCGCCACCCGCAGGGGAAGCTGGTGCGAGTCGTCGCGGGCACGGCGCTCGATGTGGCGCTCGACCTGCGGCGCAGCTCGCCCACCTTCGGACGCTGGGTCGGTCAGATTCTCTCGGAGGAGAATCACCACATGCTGTGGGTGCCGCCGGGTTTCGCGCACGGGTATCTCGCGCTCAGCGACCGGGTGGATTTCCTGTACCGCTGCACGGATTTCTACGCACCCAACGACGAGCACACGGTGTTGTGGAACGATCCCGATCTCGCGATCGAGTGGCAGCTGCCGCACGGCGTCGAGCCGCTGCTCTCGGGGAAGGACGCGGCCGGCGTCCGCGTCCGCAATGCGGAGTGCTACGCGTGAGTCGCGCTTGCCGCTGGCGCACCCGGCCGTGAGCGTTCGGCGCGTGCGAGTGCTCGTGACCGGAGCGGGCGGCCAGATCGGTCGCGCGCTTGTGAGCTCAGCCCCCCCTGAAGTGGAGGCGCTCGGGCTCGCTCGCCGCGATTTCGATCTGACCGACGAGTCGGCGGTCGAGCGCTGTGTGCGCGAGCATGCGCCCGATGTGATCGTCAACGCAGGCGCCTATACGGCGGTCGATCGCGCCGAGAGCGAGCCGGAGCAGGCGGCAGCCGTCAATGCGCGCGGGCCGCGACTGCTCGCCGCCGCGGCGCGAGCTTGCGGGTCGCGCCTGATCCACCTGTCGACCGATTTCGTCTTCGACGGCCGCGCTTCGCGCCCGTACCACCCGGACTCCCCGACCGGTCCGCTCGGCGTTTATGGGCGTACCAAGCTCGAAGGAGAGCAGGCGGTGCTCACGTTGCTGCCCGCGCGCTCGGTGATCCTGCGCACGGCCTGGGTGTACGCGGCCGAAGGGCGCAATTTCCTCCTCACGATGCTGCGATTGATGCGCGCGAACGGCGCGGTGCGCGTGGTGAGCGACCAGGTGGGGACACCCACGGCCGCGCGCTCCGTGGCGGAGGTGTTGTGGAGGATCATTGCGCGCGAGGATCTCACCGGCGTTCACCACTGGACCGCTGCAGGCGTTGCGAGCTGGTACGACTTTGCGGTCGCCATTGCGGAGGAGGCCCTACCGCTCGGATTGCTCGCGAGCGAGCCGTCCGTCGCGCCCATTCGCACGGAGGATTATCCGACCCCCGCGCGCCGACCCGCCTATAGCGTGCTCGACGGCTCCTCGTTGGGCCCGCTCGGCCTCGCGCCCATTCATTGGCGACGGGCGCTCAGGAGCGTCCTCGAAGAGATTGCGAATGCCTAGGCTCCTCGTGACCGGCGGCGCCGGCTTCATCGGCGCGAACTTCGTGCACTACTGGGTGAGCGCGCATCCCGGCGACCGCTTGGTCGTGCTCGATGCGCTCACGTACGCCGGGAACCTCGCGAACCTCGAGCCGGTCAAGGACGAGCCCGCCCTCAGGTTCGTGCGCGGCAGCATCGGCGACACGGCGCTCGTCGAGCGGCTGCTGCGCGAGGAGGGCATCGACACGATCGTGCATTTTGCCGCCGAGTCGCACGTCGATCGCTCGATCCACGGCCCCGACGTCTTCATCGAGACCAACGTCCAGGGCACTCATTCGATGCTCAAGGCCGCGCGCAAAGTGTGGCTCGAGGAGCGGACCGTTCCGCGGCATCGCTTCCACCACGTGTCGACCGACGAGGTCTACGGGTCTCTCGGCCCCAACGATCCGTCCTTCCACGAGGCGACCGCCTACGCACCCAACTCGCCCTACTCGGCCAGCAAGGCCGCCTCCGACCACTTGGTGCGGGCTTACCACCATACCTACGGTCTTCAAGCGACCACCAGCAACTGCTCCAACAACTATGGCCCGTTCCAATTTCCCGAGAAGCTGATTCCGCTCATGATCGTGAACCTGCTGCACGCGCGGGCACTGCCGATCTACGGCGACGGGCGCAACATCCGCGACTGGCTGCATGTGAGCGACCACTGCCGCGGGATCGACCTGATCCTCGAGCAGGGCCGGCCGGGCGAGGTGTACAACATCGGTGGCGGGGCGGAGAGCGAGAACGTGCGCCTCGTGCAAACGCTGTGCACGCTCGTCGATGAGCTCTTCGGCACGCAGCCGGAGCTCGCCGCGCGCTTTCCGCAGAGTCCCGCCGCGCGCGGCGGCCGCTCCGCAGCGCTCATACAATTTGTTGCAGACCGCCCCGGGCACGATCGCCGCTACGCCATCGACAGCCGCAAGATCGAGCGGGAGCTCGGCTACCGAGCGCAGGTCTCCCTGGAGTCGGGACTTCGCGACACGCTCGGTTGGTACGTGCAGAACGAGTGGTGGTGGCGGGCAGTGATGGACGGGAGCTACCAGCGTTGGATCGAGACGCACTACCGCTAGGCCGTGGCCGCTTCCCCCGGCCGAGTCTGCCGTGGCGGTCAGGCGAGCACGTGCGGTGTCCAGTCAGCCAAGCACTCGACGATGTCGAGGTAGGCCTGCTCGAAGGCCTCGCGCGGGAGCTGATAGGGGTCGGCAACGTCGCGGTCGGCGCGCCACTTGCCCAACTTGAACACGCGGCCGCGAAACTGCGGGAAATTCTCGACCATCCAGCGCCGGTGGCTATCGTCGAGCGCGAGCACCAGATCGGCGGCCGCGAGGAGCGTCGCGTTCAATTGCGCGCCCCGGTGCGCGCTGATGTCGTGCCCGTGCTCCTTCATGACTTCCTGCGCGAGCGGGGCGGCCGGCTGCCCGACCAGTGCGGCGATGCCGGCAGAGGCCACGCGCTTGTCGGTGTGGGCGAGCCGGCTCGCGAGCAGCGCCTCGGCCATGGGGCTGCGGCAGATATTGCCGGTACAGACGACGAGAATCGATTTGAACATCGAGAAAGCCGCGCGACAGCGCGATCGGGGTGGCACGCACAGGGCCGCAAGTTAAGCTAAAATGACTAGTTTAGCCAGACGCGGATTCGGCTTGGATACCATGGGCGCAAGCTCCGGAGCGGAAGCGGGAGAAATCGGACTGCGTGACATGAGGGCGCCGGAGGCTCCGGCAATCGATCAGCGAGCGGCGCTCACGCAGGGAGCTTTCCGGGTGCGCATCCGATCGGCAACGCTCAGACTGTGGTTGTCGGCGGTGCTCGCGGTGTTGGCCGGCTGTACCGACATTCTGCCGGGGATGAACATCCACACCGGCGGACCCGGGCTGCATGCATACGGGACGATCCCGGCGCCGTCCTCGACTGGGGCACGGAAGGTCCTCAGCTATCGTGTGATGCCGATCACGCCAGAGGTCCTGAGCTCGCTACTCACTCACGCGGACCCGCTGGACGATCCGCCCGCGGGAGCTCCGCCGCTCAAGCCGCTGCTGCCGTCGACTGTGCCGCCGGATTACCGCGTAGGCCCCGGCGATTTGCTCAGCATCACGGTCTGGGATCATCCGGAGCTCAACGCCCCGGCCGGGCCCCAGAGCCAGAACGTGAGTTTCGACGGAGAATTGGTGGCCGCCGACGGCACGATCTATTACCCGTACGTCGGTACCTTCAAGGTTGCCGGCATGACCGAGCGTGAGCTGCGCGAGTACGTGACCGATCATCTGAGTGGAGTGATTCAGCGGCCGCAGGTGGGGGTACGTGTCGTCAGTTATGGTTCCGAGCGCGTCGAGATTACCGGCGAGGTGATGCATCCCGGCACCGTTACGCTCGGCAACGTCCCGCTGGGCATCTTGCAGGCCATCGACGCGGCCGGCGGGCTGAGTCCCAGCGCCAGCCGGCGGCGCGCGATACTCGTCCGTCACGGCGTGCGGTACCAGATCGATCTAGCCGGCCTACTGTCGGGTAGCCGGTTGGTGCCCAACCCCGAGCTCGAACCGGGCGATGACATTCACATCCCGGATCAGTCGGCCGATGAGGTGTTCATGCTCGGCGCGGTGAACGGCCAGCGTCCACTTACATTGACGCAGGCTTCCATGACGCTGATGGCGGCGCTGACAAGCGTCGGCGGGCTCGACAACACCCAGGCCAGGGGTTCCGGAGTGCTGGTGTTCCGGCTGAAGGGCCACGCGGCGGCCGGCCCAGAGGCCATCATCTACACGATCAACATGAGCACTCCACAGGGCGTGCTGCTCGCCAGTCAATTCCAACTGCGGCCGTTCGACGTCGTATACGTTCAGGCGACCGCGTTCGCCCAGTACAACTCCGTGATCAACGCGCTGCTGCCCACCGTCACCTCGGTGTTCGAGCTATCGCTGATTCCGAATGGGTGAAACCTTACAACAGCTCCAGCTGAGCCCGGAAGGCGGCAACTGCCGACCGCTTAATGAACGACATTCATAAACTACCGACGTTGGTGCCACCGCCCGCGCCGCTGCCGACGCCCGTCGGCCGGGTGCAGGCAGACGACGAGATCAACTTTCGAGAAATCCTGCAACTTCTCTATGCCGGCCGCTGGATCGTGGCCGCCGTCGCCGGCGCCGCGCTTGCAATTGGGGTGCTGTACCTGATCGTCGCTCGCCCCGTCTACCTGGTCGACGGCATCGTGCAGGTCGAGCAGAGCGCTAGCGCAGCCAGTCCATACGGCAATCCGATGGCTTCCTCCATGGGCAGTCTCGGCTCTCTGTTGTTCGGCACGCCCGTACAAGCCGAGGCCGAAATTCAGATCCTTCAGAGCCGCCTGGTGCTCGACCGAGTGATCGACCAGATGCATCTTTTGGTTGAGGCTGAGCCGAAGTATTTCCCGATCTTCGGACGAGTGATCGCTCACTGGAATCGGCGCGCCAGCGCACCTGTCCGTGCGCCGCCGCTGCTCGGCGGTTTTGCATGGGGCGGGGAGAGAATCACCGTCAGTCGATTCGAGGCTCCCGAGTATTGGTACAATCAGACGTTCACGCTCACGGCCACGGCGGGCGGCGGCTATCGTCTGCGGGACCCGGATGGCAATACCGTCATCACTGGCCGCATCGGTCAGGTCGAGCAGGCCAATACCCTTTACGGACCGGTGCAACTCGAGGTGCAGGAGCTGACCGCCCGGCCCGGCGAGCGCTTCCGGGTCATCCGCTTCGCGCGCGAAACCGTGCTCGATGACTTCCAAAAGAAGCTCACGGTGCAGCAGTTGGGCAACGTGAGTCTGACCTCGTCCTCCGGCGTGATGCAGATCAGCTACTACGGATACGACAAAGATCGAATCACGCGCATCATCGACACCCTCGAGAATGCTTACCTCGCGCAGGACGTTCGGCGTCGCTCGCTCGAGGCACAGCAGTCGATCACGTACCTGCAAGCGCAGCTGCCGACGTTCAAGGCTGCAGTCGATGCGGCGCAGGCGGACCTGGCTCGCTATCAGGAAGCTCACGGCGCTCCGGCCATCTCGACCGAAACCGAGCTGTTGCTCAAGCAGAACGTCGAGCTCGAGACCAACCGTCTGCAGCTGGTCGAGCGGCGTGCGCAGGCGCTGCGACTCTTCACGCCCGAGCATCCAGAGATCCAGGCGATTGACCGTCAGATCGCGTTGATCGCGCAGGACGAACGCGCCCTGCAGAGCAAGATCGGAGGTCTTCCCAGCCTGCAGCAGAACGTCCTCACCTTGATGCGCAACGTCGAAGTGAGCAACGGCCTGTACACCGCCATGATGACCGCGGTCGAGCAGTTCGAGGTGGCCAAGGCCGGCACCGTCGGCGACGTGCGCATCGTCGATTACGCCTTGGAGCCGTTCAAGCCCGTCGCACCGAAAAAGCCCCTGGTGCTCGCCATCGCGTTGTTGTTCGGCGTGTTCCTCGGCTCCGTGTACGTCGTCATTCAGCGCGCCCTCCTGCGCGGCGTGGACAATCCCGCCGAAATCGAGCGCGAGTTGGGCCTGAGCGTGCTCGTAGCGATCCCGTACATCGCGGAGCAGCACAAGATCGCGCGCGCAACCGCGCGCGGCGAGCACGGCTCGCACGTGCTCGCGAGCTTGCATTCGCAAAACCCTGGGGTGGAAGCCCTGCGGAGCCTGCGCACCTCGTTGCACTTCACGATGATGGATGCCGCCAACAACATCATCCTGCTGACCGGGCCGGCGCCGGGCATCGGCAAGTCCTTCGTCTGCGCGAACTTCGGCGCCGTGCTTGCGCAGTCCGGTAAGCGCGTGGTGCTAGTCGATGTCGACCTTCGCAAGGGCTATCTCGAGCGATACTTCAGCCTGCGTTCCTCACCGGGCGTCAGCGACTACATCGCCGGTGACGTGACCCTCGAGGAGGTGGTGCAGCGGACCGAAGTTACCGGCTTGAACTTCATCGCTCGTGGCCAGGCGCCACCGAATCCGGCGGAGCTCCTGATGCACGAACGCTTCTCGCAGCTCCTCGCGGCGCTATCCGCCAGCCACGACTATGTCCTGCTCGACAGCCCTCCCGTCCTCGCGGTGGCCGACGCCGCAATCGTCGGCAAGCGGGCCGGCACGACGCTGGTCGTGCTCAAGTCCGCGGAGCACCCGATGCGCGAGATCGAGGAAACGGTCAAGCGCCTCAACGCTGCGGGCATCCGGCCGCGCGGCATCGTGATGAACCAAGTCGGCCACAGGCTCGGCAGCTACGGCTACGGCAATTACGGTTACGCCAACTATCGCTACGATCGTTAGCGCTGGCTCGCGCCCCAAGGGAATCCCAGATGCGCAGGTGCAGGTGGGTCTCCGCTGAAGTGCTGGAGCAGCGGACTTGAACGTCGCCGTCATTACGCTCAAGGTGCTGGTGGTGATTGTGCTGCTTTCTAGTGCACCGCTCGCTCTGAAGCGTCGGTGGCGGCTGTTTCTCGCGATTCCGCTGTCCGTGTTTCAATGTTTCCTTCCGTTGGTTGAAGTGGCCGGCGTTCCCGTCCCCCTGGCCTTTTTCGGCGGGATGATGCTGTGGCCGGATCTGATCCGGGAATTCAAGAAAGTAGTCTCTTGGAAGCTCACGGCGTACGTTCTCGGGATTGCCGTGCTGTACACACTGAGTTTATTGTGGTCGGTGAACCGCAAACTCGGCCTGCAGCCGATCGGCTATGCTTGCCAATTCCTGATCATCTTTGCTGCGGTTATAACCGAAGGGCGCCGCGATCAACGAATCATCATCCGGTTGCTGCTGATAACTCTTGCATTCGGAGTGCTGCAGGCCATCGCCGTTGTGGTTTTTCGGCTCTTACCGGGCTTGAAGCTGCAGTTCTATCTCTCCTCGGTTTCGAGATTCTTCATTACCGGCAACCTGCTGGACAAGTTGCTTACCACTGCACATGCCAACACCTTAGACCCCACTAAATCTGGCGGCCTCACGTTTCCGGACGCAAATGATGGCGCAGCATATCTCGGGATACTCGCGTTCACCGCTCTCGGTCTCGCTCTGTACTTGGGCAAGAAGTGGCTGGGAGCACTCTGCTTGCTGTTCTTGGGCGCCACTGCCTTCACTGGGTCAAAGGCCGCGTTGATATTCGCGGTGACGCTGCCGCTGATCGCGCTGCACGTCATCTCGCTCCATTACCGCCCATTCCGTAATCGTCTGCGGATGGCGATGGTCGGGATCGTATTCCTGGGTGTATTGGCGTGGATCGTTCCAAGGGCGATTGAAGCCGGCGAAAGCAGCGGCTATCGTGCGCTTGCCAAATTTCTATCCCGTTCCGACGCGACACTAGCCTCTCGCGAACAGATTTGGTCCTATGGAGCCGTGGCATTCCTACAGCAGCCGTTCCTCGGGCAAGGATTCGGGGGTTGGCAGGCGGGATTTACGCGCTTCGCGTACAAGTACGGCATAGAGTCCGATTTTCCGCCGCACAACACGATTATCTATTTGTGGTCGCAGGGCACTCTGCTAGCGACCGTGCTAGGTCTCGGCTTCATCATCGGTGTATTGCGGTTCGGCTGGCGCCAGATGCGCGATACTCCGTTGGAATACCTGGGTCTGAACCTCGCGATGACCATGGCATTTCTCTGGGCGTTCATCTACGGCATGGGTAGCAATATCGGCTTGATCGGAGAGGCGCACATGTCCCCGGTGCTCGCCTCCTTGCTGGCATTGGGCTATGTCCATCGCCGTGCATCAGCGGTGCCAGAGAACGCTGCTGGGCCAACCGCGCGAGCACGACCGCTCGCACGTGCAGCGCCTGCGACGATTCCGTGAACGACGATTGGATTCATTGGCGCAAGGATCACGAGTCTGGACCGGACGCGCCGCGTCATTGCGGACTCGCCTGGCTCTCGAGCCAAGCCTGAAACATCAGCACCGACCACAGGCGGTTGCCCAATGAGATTTGACCCGTAACGTGCCGCTGCCATGCGGCGCGAATGGGCTCGGGGTGGAAGAATCCTTCTCTGCGCAAACGGTCCTCTGCCAACAATCCTTCGCCCCATTCCCGCAGTGGACCGCGCAGCCAAGCGTCCAGCGGGATGCCAAAACCGATCTTGGGCCGGTCCACCAGCGCTCGAGGAACATAGCGAAACAGCAGCTGACGGAGCAGCCACTTCCCCTGCCCATCGCGGAGTTTCATGTGCGTCGGCAGCGACCAGACGAATTCCACGACGTCGCGATCCAGTATGGGTGTGCGCGTCTCGAGCGAGACCGCCATCGAGGCTCGATCAGCCTTCGTTAGAATGTTTCCAGGAAGATAGGTCAATCCATCGAGCGCCATCATCCTTCCGACAGGATCGGCCAGCTTCGGCCAGCGCGCGCGGTCATCCAGCAGGTTGGGCGGCATCTCTCCGCCGACTACCATGCGTTCCGGCTGTGGCCACTCGGAGACGAGTGCTACGTAAAGATCGTCCAGGCTATTCACCTGTCGCAGGCGCAGTCCGAGCCTGTGGACCTTCTCACCAAAGAAAAGCACTCCCGCGCGCCGTGCCATCGGCCCCGCAATGCGATTGATCGTTTCGGTGGAGAGAGCCGTCAGGGTTGCACCGCTCGCGCGACGCAGCGGCGCAGGCATCCAGTCGATGTACGTCCACGCCTTGGGCGCCATGCGGTAGCGGTTATAACCCCCGAATAATTCGTCTCCGGCGTCGCCCGATAGCGCTACCTTGACGTGAGCGCGGGCGAGCTTCATCACCAAGTGCGTCGGCAATTGAGAGGGGTCGGCGAAGGGCTCGTCATACATCGCGGCAATGCGCGGCGCGAGCGCCAGAGCTTCGCTGCCAGTCAGCCGCAGCTCGGTGTGGTCGGTCCGCAGGTGCGCGGCCACCGCACGCGCGTGCTTGGACTCGTCATATTCGCCCTCCCCGACGCCAATGGTGAAGGTGCGCACGGGTCGTGCGCTATTGGCCTGCATCAGCGCCGTGACGAGACTCGAGTCGACACCGCCGGATAGCAGAGCGCCGAGCGGAACGTCGGACAGCATTTGGCCGCGCACGGCTGCACCGAGGCGCTGCTGCAAAATATCCACGGCTTCGGTCGCGGAGCCGCTGAAGGGCTCGGCCGCGCCGCGCTCAGCGGTTGCGGCGAGCGACCAGTAGGAGGTTGGCACCTGATCGCTGTGTCCGCGCTTGATCCGAAGGAAAGTGCCCGGCGGCAGTTTGCGAATGCCAGCATAAATGGAGAACGGGTCTGGAACGTAGTTGTGTCGAAGCAGTAGTGTCAGTGCTCCGCGATCCACTGTCGATTCGAAGTCGGGATAGGCGCGCAGGGCATTGAGCTCGGAGCCAAACAGGAACACCTCTTTGCACCAGCCGTAGTAGAGCGGCTTCTCGCCCATTCGGTCGCGCGCCAGCCAGAGTGTCCGCTCGGCGCGGTCCCATAGCGCGAACGCGAACATACCGACGCTCCGCTTGAGAGTCGCTTCTACCCCCCAGGCTTCTACCGCGGCGAGCAGTGTTTCCGTGTCCGAATGGCCGCGCCATGCCGGGGCTGCGCGCGCGGCCTCGAGTTCTTTGCGCAACTCGAGATGGTTGTAGATCTCTCCGTTGTAGGCCAGTACCCATCGCATGCTGGGCGATTGCATCGGCTGGTGTCCCGCCGCAGAGAGGTCGAGGATCGACAAGCGACGATGAGCGACTGCGTAGCCCGCGTCGGTGTCGCACCATGAGCCATGGTCATCCGGACCCCGATAGCGGATTCGATCCGCCATCGCTGTGACAGTGGCGGCAAAGTCTCGCGGAACGTCATCACGACCGCACGCCGCAAAACCGGCAATCCCGCACATCTAGGCGACCGCTTCCGTCGTTTTTCTCATATCACGAAGCGGGTTCCGTATCGCGAACAGTTTCGTCTGGAGGATTTGGCGGTTCGAGCAACTCCAGCATCTGATCCATACGGGTAATGTACGTATGCTGTCGCGCTACCGCCAGCCTGAGAGACAGAGGCGGGGCGTTCCCAGCGAGAATGGATGCTACACTTTCGATGAAATCCTGCGTCGATTGCGCAATGCTGACCACGTTGCCGTAGTCCTCGATCGACTTCAGGCTCACGCTGACGACCGGGCAGCCGGACGCCAGGTATTCGAAAAGCTTCATTGGAAACATGGCATCCGTGTACGAATTGATGCGGTTCGGCAACAGGGTAACGCTGAAGCCCTTCAAGTACGCAGGAAGTGCCGAATAAGGGCGAGGTCCGAGGAGATGGACGTTGGGGAGCCCCCGGAGTTGGCTCACGTCTGTCCAGGGATCTCCTTCGCCGACACCACCGATGAGCACGATCGACCAGTCTGGACGAGCTTCAGCGACAGCTCGAATCAGACCGAAGTCGACCTTGTATCCGCTAATCGCGCCGATGAAGCCGAGTCGAGGTTTGGCTATGCGCGCCAAGTCCTCCGGGATTTCCGTCTCGCTGGACATCGCCGACGAGAAGTGCCGGTAGTCGGCCACATTCGGCAGGTAATGTGTGCGGACGTTCCAGCGACTTCGGCTCTCGGTCAGCACGCGCGAGGTGGTGAAGACGATATTCGCCGCGCGACATAATTCCTCCTCGGACGAGGTCAGTGCGCTGACGGGCATCCCTGGCTGCCCACTGATCTCGTCCACACAATGGTATATGCATCTCTCGAAGGAAGAGAGATTCAGGAACTGACAAGTGAGCGGATTGTAGGTCCACAGCCACTCCCGTTTCATACCGAGCGCGCGCAGGTGGGCATCGAGTCCGTGCTCTAGTAGCCAGCGGTTTGTCCTGCAACTCAGCGGATTTCCCTGGAACGGAAGCACCAGCGGCGACCAGACCCAAAGGCCGCTACGCACTTCTCGCGGTACGCGGAGGGCCTTCCGCGCGCGACCCAGGATGCGTTTGAGATCCCTTTTGCTCACGCTGGGATGCCGCAATCCGAGAGAATCGATGTACAGCACCCGATGCCCTCTGCGGATCAATTCCACCGCGACGTGCTGCTTGTTCGTCCAGAACGGATTGTCCCAGTCAGCCGTGGAGAGAAGCACGATGTCCTTGGGCACTAGGCCACCTCTCGCCCATCGCGCCTCACGAATCCCGCGTCCAATCGCAGAGGAGAGCGCATCGAGGTCAAGTGGACGACGGATTATGCACGGCGTTGGCGCAACGATTCGAACAGCGACAGGTATTGCTCGATCGATGCAGCCGCGGAGTACCCGACCGGTAGCTTGCCTTCCCTTCTCACAGGGATCGCCAGAGCCCGTTGCAACGCTGCCGCCACGGCTGTTCGATCGTTCGGCCTGGCCAGTAGTATCTGATCGCTCGGGGGACTACCAGTGTACAGATGTTCGGATACGACCGCTGGCAGGCCGACAGCCAGCGCTTCCAGCACGTTCAGGGGCTCTCCTTCCACACGCGTCGTCGTGAACATCATCACATCGGCGGCGTTCAGATAGGCCGGCATCCTGTCTCGAGACACACCTCCGGCGAAACGAACCTGATCGCCAATTCCCAGTGAGGCAGCCCGCTCCCTCAGCGCTTGGAGCTCTGGGCCTTCACCGACGATCAAATAACGCAGATCCTGTCGATTCTTGGCGAGCAGCGCGAACGCTTCCAGGCCATAAGCAACGCCCTTCTGACGGTGCAGCCGGCTGGCAGAGATCACAACCTTGAAGTCCTCGTCCCATCCGAGTTCCGCGCGCACGCGCCGACGGGCAGCGTTGTCCGGGCGGAATGTTCCGGTGTCAATGCCATTGCGGATTACGTGCACGCGTTTCTCATCCACGGCATAACTCGCCGGCCAAGCCGCGAGATCGTGCGCCACCCGATCGCCCACCGCTACGATGGCGTCAAACTGCGGGTAGGCTGCCAAGTCCTTCAGGATCCAGGCGACGTTGCGTGCAGAAGTCGCCATCGCCCTGACGCTACGCGAGCGCCATTTCGAGACTACCTCTCCCATCGAAGTTCCGTGCGCTTGCATCACGAACGGTACGTGCGGAATCCGTTCGCGCAGGGGAAGCAGGCCGAAGCCGCCAGCGCTGACACTGAACAGTAGATCGCATCGACCGATCAATTCCTGCTTGAATACGCGTCGTGTGGCCCTCCACCAGCCGGAACCGTAGTGACGCCAGGACGTTCCCGGTAACGCCCGAATGGCCACTCCCTCGTCTTCGATGGCAGCGGGCCGTCCGGGAATCTCAGCCGTCAATACGGTCACTCCGACCCCGGTGCGGACGAATGCACGTGCGAGATCCCAGGCGACAGCTTGCATACCGCCAATGCAGTGATGCGGTAGCACGGTGACCGGCATCACAATGTGCCGCAATGTAGTCAGGGCAGACCCCCGGACGGGCTCTGCGAGACCTTGGCAAAAATGCGCGCCAACGCTGCGGACTGACGTTTCAGGTCGAAGTGTTGTTCGGCGCGAAGCCGTGCAGCATGGCCCATCCGAGTCCGCAGATCGTCATCGCCGAGCACCGCGCTCAAGCGCTCCGAGAGGGCGCCGACGGCGTGCTCCGGACACAAGAAGCCGGTAACGCCATCGACGACTACCTCCGGGATACCATTGTGCCAGGTGCCCACCACCGGCACACAACAGGCGGCGGCTTCGAGGAGAACCGTGGGGAGTCCCTCCGACTCGCCAGAGCGCGCCGTCACGCTGGGCGACGCCAACACCCAGCAGGTGGAGATCAATTTCAATACTTCGGCGTGCGGTCGGGCACCGAGAAAATGTACGGCAGTGCCCACACCAAGGCTATCCGCCTGCGCTCGCAGCTCACCTTCCAGAGGTCCTTCACCGACAATGTGAAGCTCGGCTTCGGGCCGTCTGCGCACGAGTTCCGCAAATGCCGCGATCAAGTCACGTGTTCCCTTTGCCTCAACCAACCTAGCGACATGCAAAATGATCGGTACGGCGGAACGCCCTAGTGTCGGTCGGATTGAAGTAGTATCCACGCCAGTGTAATGGACAATGGTGCGTGGCTCAGGAAAGCCGAGCGCCAGTACTCTTCGGCGGATAAATTCCGAGACGCAGATAAAAAGCGTGCCCTGCTGCGCAAGCTCGCGGCGCCACAGCACGTAATTCCACCAAGATGGATGGCCGGATCGCAGCATCGCCCAGGACGTCTGTGTGGCTTCGAAACCGTGAAACGTGGTCACCAGCGGGATTCGCAGCCGCCGAGCGATGGGCAATGCATAGACGCCTTCCACCCCGAAATGTGCGTGGATCAACGTCGGAACACGGCCATCGAGCAGCCGCAGATACGGGCTAGGATCGCGGCTCAGTACCTGCCAGATGCGCGCCCGCCAACTCCTTTGGTCAGGCAGATCGCAAAGTGCGCGACTTTCTGCGTTGGATGGTCCCGCGCCGACGCGATCACGGCCGAGGTAGAGTACATCGCAGCCTTCGAGCTGCTCGGCCTGCGCCGCGATAAACGTCTCCGAGAACTTAAAGAGGTGGTGACTGTATATGACAACTTCAGGCATACCTTCAATTGCGCGCTCGTGAGTTCTCGGTCGGTGTCGATCTGCGGACGGAAAGCGAATGGATTTCAGAAGCTTTGCGGAGTTGGGGTTGCCCTCCGCACACGGCTTCCGATGCAAATCATACACTAGATTCTCCGC
>DATKPP010000037.1:0-23495 GCA_035524075.1 Steroidobacteraceae bacterium
AGGACCCCCGGGAGCCACCGGCGTGTATACCCAAGGACTCGATCACTCCGGACCCGAGAGCTCCGCCTCGCATGCGGAGGGTGCATCGGCCGCGCTGCGGTTCCAGGCTCGCATCGACGCCGAAGAGCGGATCGAGCCCAAGGACTGGATGCCGGAGGCCTACCGCCAGACACTGGTTCGGCAGATCTCCCAGCATGCTCATTCGGAGATCGTTGGCATGCTTCCGGAGGGCAACTGGATCACTCGGGCGCCCAGCCTGCGCCGCAAGGCGGTGCTGATCGCCAAGGTCCAGGACGAGGGTGGGCACGGCATGTACCTGTACAGCGCCGCGGAGACTCTCGGGGTCTCGCGCGAGCAGATGACCTCGCAGCTGCTGGCGGGAGCGGCGAAGTATTCGAGCATCTTCAACTATCCGACGCCGACCTGGGCCGACGTGGGCGCGATCGGCTGGCTCGTCGATGGCGCGGCAATCATCAATCAAATCCCGCTGTGCCGTTGCTCCTATGGGCCCTACGCGCGGGCCATGGTGCGCATTTGCAAGGAGGAGAGCTTCCATCAGCGCCAGGGCTTCGAGATCATGCTTGCGCTGTGCCGCGGGACGCCCGCGCAGCAGCGCATGGCGCAGCAGGCACTCGCGAGGTGGTGGTGGCCCTCTCTCATGATGTTCGGTCCGGGCGATGCCGAGTCGAAGCACTCCGCGCAGTCGATGCGTTGGAAGATCAAGCGCTTCAGCAACGATGAGCTGCGGCAGCACTTCGTGGACGTGACCGTGCCGCAGGCCGACTATCTTGGCCTCTCGGTGCCCGATCGGGAGCTGCGCTGGGATGCAACCGCCGGCCACTACCGATTCGGGGAGATCGACTGGAGCGAGTTCCAGAATGTGCTGAAAGGCGACGGTCCGTGCAACCGCGAGCGGATGGCGGCGCGACGGCGCGCGCATGAGGAGGGGCAGTGGGTGCGCGACGCCGCCCTTGCGCATGCCGACAAGCAGCGCGCACGCGCCACCGGGCGGGCCGCATGACTTCCCGAGCCGAATGGCCTCTGTACGAGGTATTCATCCGCGCCCGCTCCGGGCTCGAGCACAAGCATGTCGGCAGTGTTCACGCGGCCGATGCGCGCATGGCGATCGAGCACGCGCGCGATGTCTACACACGCCGTCAGGAGGGGGTCAGCATCTGGGTGGTCAGGTCGGTGGACATCGTGGCCTCGGATCCCGCCGAGGCGGATGCCCTGTTCGAGCCTGCCCGGGACAAGGTGTACCGCCACCCGACGTTTTACGCGATTCCCGACGAGGTGAAGAACCTTTGAGCATGCCCGAGAGCACGGCGCGGCTGCGGTGCCTCCTACGCCTTGCCGACACGAGCCTCGTGCTCGCGCAGCGGCTCGGGGAGTGGGTGGGGCACGCCCCTGAGCTCGAGGAGGACCTCGGCGTAGCAAACGTCGCGCTCGACCTGCTCGGTCAGGCACGACTGTTTTTCGCCTACGCAAGCGAGCTCGAGGGTCTCGGCCGCACCGAGGACGACCTCGCGTTCGCGCGCGATACGGGCGAATTCCTGAATCTCGCGCTGGTGGAGCAGCCGAACGGCGACTTCGGCAAGACCATCGTGCGCCAGGTGCTGCTCGATGCCTTTCAGCTCGTGCTCTACGAATGGCTGCAACGCTCGAGCGATGCTCGTCTTGCTGCGATTGCCGCCAAGTCGCTCAAGGAGACGCGCTATCACTGGCGCTACAGCGCCGGCTGGCTGGTGCGGCTCGGGGATGGCACCGAGGAGAGTCACGGGCGCGTGCAAAGTGCGCTCGATGAGCTGTGGCGCTTCACGGGCGAGCTGTTCGCGGCCGACGAGGTGGACCTCGCGCTCGCTGCCTCACAAATCGCGCCCGCTCCGAGCGAGCTGCGGGCGGCGTGGCTGGCTCAGGTCGAGCCGGTGCTGCGGGACGCCACGCTGACACGCCCGCCGGATGTGCCGTATCGCTGGCAGGGCAGGTGCGGCGAGCACTCGGAGCATCTCGGCCATCTGCTCGCGGAGATGCAGTACATGCATCGCGCGTACCCGGGCGCGAGCTGGTGATGGAGACCTCATCGAGGATCTGGGGAGTGCTCTCGCGGGTGAGCGATCCGGAACTACCCGTGCTGTCCATCGTCGATCTGGGCATCGTGCGCTACGTTCGCTGCGATGGTGAGTCGCCGCCGCGGGTGGGGATCACACCCACTTACTCGGGCTGCCCTGCAACCGAGGTCATCCGCGCCGCGGTGCAGACAGCTCTCGTCGGTGCCGGCTACGCGGATGCAGTCGTCGAGGAGGTGCTCTCCCCGCCCTGGACGAGCGAATGGCTGACGCAGGAAGGCCGCCGGAAACTCGAGGCGTTCGGAATCGCGCCCCCCCTGGGGCCGGACCGTGCGGCTTCCCATCCGATCGCTTGCCCAAGATGCGGCAGCCAAAGCACCCGCCTGGTGAGTCATTTCGGCTCGACGCCGTGCAAGGCGCACTATCGCTGCGAGGCTTGCGACGAGCCGTTCGATTACTTCAAATGCTTGTGACAGCGAAGGTTGCGGCACGACGCCCACTGCATCATGCTGTGACGTTCCAGGAGGAGCTCTACGTGGCCGAAATCGTCCCGTCGGTGAATCACGACAATTTCACGGTCTCGCTCGGGATTCGGCATCCAAGCATCGATCCGGTCGAGATCACGCGCGCGCTCGGATTCGAGCCGCAGCACAGCTGGAAGGCAGGGGACAAGCGCCGCACCGCCCAGGGTCGCCCGCTCGATGGGAGCTACCACGAGAGCTACTGGACCGGGGAGTTCCGCGAGCTCGACGCGAGCCTGCGCGGTGTCGTCGAGATGGAAGCGGTGCTTTTGCAGGCGGTGGTACAGCTGCGGCGCTCGCAGGCGTTTCTCTCGCGGCTGCAGTCCGAAGGCGGAACCGTCGAGCTCTGCGTGGAGGTGGCCGGAGGAGGCGACTTCACCTTCATGCTCTCGCCCCAGCTCACCTCCATGATCTCCCGCTCCGGATTCTCCCTCGTGCTCAGAGTTCACGGTGATGCGCAGGCCGCAGAGCGCAGGAAGGTCGGCTGAGAGCGAGTGAGTGATCTGCCTTCCTGAGCCCGATCCAGCCACGCTCGAGCGCAAAGCCCACATTGTCGGTGCGCTGCGGGCGTTCACCTCCGCGGAGGCGGTCATCGACGATGAGCCGCGCCTCGCCGCCTACGAGACCGACGCGCTGACCGCCTATCGACAAAAGCCGCTCGCGGTCGTGCTGCCGGAGAGCACCGAGCAAGTCGCGCGCATCCTGCGCTACGCGCATCGCGAGCGTTTGAAGATCCTCCCGCGGGGCGCGGGTACATCGCTCTCGGGTGGGGCCATCCCCGTCGGGGATGCCATCGTGATCGGGCTTGCCCGACTGAATCGCATTCTGGCGATCGATTACGAGAATCGTTGTGTCGTGGCGCAGTGCGGCGTGCCGAACCTTGCGATCACGCACGCCGTGGCGGATCGCGGCTTCTATTACGCGCCCGATCCCTCGAGCCAGATCGCCTGCACGATCGGGGGGAATGTCGCGGAGAACTCGGGCGGCGTTCATTGCTTGAAGTACGGGCTCACCACGAACAACGTCCTGGGTGTGCAGCTCGCGCTTGCCGACGGCGAGATCGCGCGCCTGGGTGGTGCACACCTCGATGCGGAGCAGTACGACCTCCTTGGGCTCGTGACGGGCTCAGAGGGCCTGCTCGGGCTGGTCACCGAGGTGACGGTGCGGATCCTGCGGCGACCGCCGAGCGCGCGGGCCCTGTTGATTGGATTCCCGAGCGCCGCCTCCGCCGGTGCGTGCGTTGCGGCCGTGATCGCCGCGGGCATCATCCCGGCGGGCATGGAGATGATGGATCGACCGGCGATTCACGCGGCGGAGGCGTTCGTGCACGCAGGCTATCCGCTCGAGGTGGAGGCACTGCTCATCGTCGAGCTCGACGGACCGGCGGTCGAGGTGGATTTGCTCAGCGCGCACGTGAGCGAGCTGGCGCGAGCGCAAGGTGCATCGAGTTGCCGGATCTCGCGCAGCGAGGAGGAGCGGCTCGCGTTCTGGGCAGGACGGAAGGCGGCCTTTCCTGCGGTCGGGCGCCTGAGTCCGGACTATTACTGCATGGACGGGACCATCCCGCGGCGCGAGCTACCGCGGGTGCTGGGCGCGATCGGCACGCTGGAGCAGCGCTACGGGCTGCGCGTCGCGAACGTCTTTCATGCAGGCGACGGCAATCTTCATCCTCTCATTCTCTATGACGCCAATCGTGCCGGGGAGCTCGAGCGTGCGGAGGCATTCGGCGCGGACATCCTCAAGCTGTGTGTGGATGCGGGGGGCGTATTGACCGGGGAACACGGCGTGGGTCTCGAGAAGCGCGATCTGATGCCGTACCAGTTCACGCCCATCGATCTCGCCGTCCAGGAGCGAATCAAACAGGTGTTCGATCCGCACTGGAGGCTCAATCCCGGCAAGATGTTCCCCCTCGTGCGTCGTTGTGCCGAGCAGGGGCGCGAGCACGTGCACTCCGCGACACCGCGGTTCGCCGATCTGCCTCGATTCTGAGCGCCCGAGCTCGTCGCATGCTGCGCCCGCGCGATGAAGCCGATCTGGCGGAGATCATCGTCGGCACTGCCTGTGCGCTCGAGCCGGTCGCAGGAGGATCGCTGCGCAGTATCGGCAAGCCCGTCGATGCTGAGGTGCTCGATCTGTCGGCGCTCGAGGGCATTCTCGCTTACGAGCCCGACGAGCTGGTGCTCTGCGCTCGCGCGGCGACGCCCCTTGCGACAATCGAACAGACTCTGCGCGAGCGCCGGCAGCGGCTTGCCTTCGAGCCGCCGGACTGGGCGCCGCTGCTGGCCTCGACGGCTCGGCCGACGATCGGGGGGGTGCTCGCGGCGAATGCTTCGGGGTCGCGCCGTCTGACCGGTGGTGCAGCGCGTGACCACTTCCTGGGCTTCCGCGCCGTCTCGGGGCGAGGCGAGCGCTTCAAAGGCGGAGGGCGGGTCGTCAAGAATGTCACCGGCTACGATCTTCCGAAGCTGCTGGCCGGTTCCTGGGGCACGCTCGCGGTGCTCACCGAGGTGTTCGTGAGAGTCGTTCCGGCGCCCGAGCACGAGCGCACGCTCCTTCTTCAGTCGGAAGGTCCCGCGACCGCAGTGATCGCCATGACGAGCGCGCTCGACTCGCAGTGCGAGGTCTCCGCGGCGGCGTTCCTGCCGCGCCGTGGGGTCGCCCTGCGACTCGAGGGCTTCGCAGCCTCGGTCGCCGCGCGGGCCGCGGCACTCCTCGAGCGCCTTGGCAGGCCCGATGGGACATGGCTCGAGCAGGCGGAGTCGCGGGCGTTCTGGGTGGCGGTGGGAGCCGTGCAGCCCCTGCATGCACACTCGATCATCTGGCGGATGTCGGTGCCACCCAGCGATGCGGCGGCCATCATCGAGCAGCTCGCTCCGCTTGATTACCTGCTGGATTGGGGTGGCGGATTGATCTGGATTGCTTGCGAGGAGCCCGATGCGCCGCGCGTGCGAGGTGCGCTGCGCCGGGGGCATGCGACCCTCATCAAGGCCCCACCCGCGGCGCGTGCCGCGACAGCCGTGTTCCAACCGCTCGCCGCCCCGCTCGCAGCGGCTGCTTCCCGCCTGAAAGCAGCATTCGATCCGGCCGGCCGGCTCAATCCGGGGCGCATGGGCTGATGCAAACCCACTTCACCCCCGGACAGCTCCGGGATCCCGACCTGGCCACGAGCGAGCAGATCCTTCGCAACTGCGTGCACTGCGGGTTCTGCACCGCGACCTGTCCCACATACGTGCTGCTCGGCGATGAGCTCGACAGCCCGCGCGGTCGTATCTATCTGATCAAGGATATGCTGGAGGGCTCGCGCCCCGCGAGGCAGCCGGTCGTGCAGCACCTCGACCGCTGTCTGTCGTGTCTCGCCTGCATGACGACCTGCCCCTCCGGTGTGCACTACCAGCATCTGATCGATCACGCTCGAGTGCACGTGGAGCGCACCTACCGCCGGCCCTGGAGGGAGCGGCTGGTGCGAGCGCTGCTTGCTCGCGTGGTTCCGTATCCGGGGCGGCTGCGCGCCGCGCTCGCACTTGCTGCACTCGTGGGACGCACGGTGCGCGCACCGCCGCGCCCCTCCGGTGCAGCACAGGACGAGCTTCTGGCGGCCTGTCGCGCCATGCTCGCGCTCGCAGGCACCCTGCGTGCGAAGCGACGGCCCATTGCGCCCGTTGCGTCCGCATCGACGGCAGCCGGTGGCCACCGCCCGCGCGGTCGCGTTGCGCTGCTCTCAGGCTGCGCGCAGTCGGTGCTCAACCCCGAGGGCCAGGCCGCCGCCGCGCGACTCATCGAAAGATCGGGCTTCGAGGTGGTCAAGATCGATGGCTGTTGCGGAGCGCTGGTTCATCACCTGGGAAGAGCAGGACACGCACACGAGTTTGCGGCGCGGGTGCTGGGGCAGGTTGACGCAGAGCTCAAGCGCGGTGCGCTCGAGGCCGTGGTGGCGATGGCCTCGGGCTGCGGCACGCACCTCAAGGATTACGGGCACCTGTTGCGCAACGATCAACGATACGCAGCAGCGGGAGCGCGCTTGAGCCATCTCACGCGCGACATCACCGAGTGGCTGGAGGCGGTCGGTTGGGACCCGGGCGGCGCGAGCGGGTCGCATCGAGGCTTGATCGTCGCCTATCACTCGGCCTGCTCGATGCAGCACGGGCAGCGGCTCGGTCGCACTCCCCAGCGACTGCTCGAGCGCGCCGGCTTCGTCGTGCGTGAGATTCCCGAAGGGCATCTGTGCTGCGGGTCGGCCGGTACCTACAACGTCCTGCAACCGCAACTGGCTGCGCAGCTTCGGGACCGAAAGCTCCGCAACATCCGCAGCACATCCGCGCAACTGGTCGCCGCGGGCAACGTCGGGTGCATCGTGCAGCTGGCAGGGGCGGGCAACCTCCCCATCGTGCACACGGCAGAGCTCCTCGACTGGGCTCACGGAGGCCCCGAGCCCAGGAGCCTGTCGGACTCTTGAGTAGCGCTACGCTGCCCGCGCGTAGCGAATCGTTCCCCGATCGTCGGCCTGGCGCAGCAGATGTCCCTGACTCCTCAGGTACTCGAGATGCGCAATCGCCTCGCCCATCGCCAGGAACTGATGAAAGCCCGTGAGCTGGCGCCGGAACAGCACACGCAGCATCTCCGCCGCCGTGCGCGGCTCGTGGCAAGCCTCGAGGAGCCGGGCGAGGTGCCTCTGGTGGTGGTCGCGCAGCTCGCGCGCACGTGCCTGAAGGCCGAGGAAAGGGCGTCCGTGGGAGGGCAGCACGAGCGTCGCCGGGTGGAGGCTGCCCAGCCGCTCCAGGGATCTCAGGTAAGAGTCGAGCGGATTGTGGTCCGCGCCCCAGCCGTTGAGGCTCACGTTGGGTGATATGGTAGGCAGAATCTGGTCGCCGGTGATGAGCACGCGGCGCGCAGGCTCATGCAAGCACAAGTGACCTGCCGCATGGCCATCGGTGGCGAGCCAGCGCCAGGTCCCCGTATCCCACGTGACCTCTTCCGAGTCCTCTGGATGGTGCGTGATCTCGGGCAGCCCGCTCACATGAGCACGGTAACGGTCGCCCGCGAGGCTGGGGCCGAGACTGTGCGCATCGGTGAGCCCGTGGGAGCGAAAGAACG
Source organism: Steroidobacteraceae bacterium (assembly GCA_035524075.1). Lineage (GTDB taxonomy): Bacteria > Pseudomonadota > Gammaproteobacteria > Steroidobacterales > Steroidobacteraceae > JASHUC01. The sequence continues at coordinate 7,679 of DATKPP010000037.1, forward strand.
CGCGCCGCTCCTCGAGGCGCTCGGGCGTTCCGGGCTCGAGCAGCTGGCGCATCTGCCCTTCGGTTCGGCGCGAGGTCCACACCGGAACGCCATGCCGGGCCTGCAGCCACGCTGCAAGCCCCGCATGGTCGGGGTGCAGGTGCGTGAGGACGATCAGCCGCAGCGGCTTTGCAGCGAGCACGCGCTCCTCGAGCAGGGCCCAGGTGGCACGGCCGCCCTCGTAGGCAAGCCCGGTGTCGATGAGCACGAAGCCGCCCTGATGCTCGAGCAGCCACAGGTTGATATGGTCGAGCTCCATCGGAAGGGGGAAACGCACCCAGAACAGCCCATCCGCCACCGGGGCCAGGGTCCCGGGGTCGGGGGGCGGGGGGCTCGGATAGGTGAGGGTGCTCGAGTGATCCGATGGGGTGTGCACACGAGTATTCTAAGTGACCCCTATGCTTCGGTGATGCGGATGTCTGCAGTTCCATGCATTGCGATCCCAGCCGGCCTGGTGAGCCGATGAGCGGCTTGCCGCAGTCGATGGGCGCAATCGAGATCGGGCAGCCGGGCGCTCCGGAGGTGTTGCGCCTGGTGCAGCGAGCCGTCCCTGCGCCCCTCCCCGGCGAGGTGCTCATCCGGGTGAGCGCCTCGGGCATCAACCGGCCGGATGTCATGCAACGCAAGGGCGCCTATCCGCCGCCCCCCGGCGTGACCGACATTCCGGGCCTCGAGGTCGCCGGTGAGATCGTGGGCGTAGGCGCCGGAGTCGCCCCGAGCAGGGTGGGAGAGCGCGTCTGCGCGCTGATCGCCGGCGGGGGGTACGCCGAATTCGCGGTAGCCCCCGCGGTGCAATGCCTGCCGGTGCCGAGCGGTGTGACGATGGAGCAAGCCGCCGCGCTTCCGGAGACCTTCTTTACCGTGTACCTGAATGTCTTCGAGCGGGCGGCGCTCGTCCCGGGGGAGAGCCTGCTCGTGCACGGCGGAGCGAGCGGCATCGGAACCACCGCGATCCTGCTCGCCAAGGCGCAGGGCTCGCGCGTTTTTGCCACGGCCGGCAGCGCCCGCAAATGCGAGGCCTGTCTGGCACTCGGGGCGGACCGGGCGATCAACTATCGCGAGGAGGACTTCGTCGCCGCGGTGCAGGATGCAACCAACGGACAAGGTGTGCAGGTGATCCTGGACATGGTGGGCGGCTCGTACGTGGGTCGTGACGTGGCGGCCGCGGCCACCGAGGGCCGCATCGCCCTGATCGCGACCCTCGGGGGCGTGCGCAGCGAGATCGACCTGCGCCCGTTTCTCGTCAAGCGCCTGAGGCTCATGGCTGCGACGCTGCGACCTCAGACGATCGAGGCGAAGGGCAGGCTCGCACAGGCGCTGCTCTCGAAGGTGTGGCCCTGGTTCACCCTCGGGCGCCTGCGCCCCCCGCCGATCTATGCGCGCTTTCCGTTGGCCGAGGCATGGCGCGCACACGAGCTCATGGAGTCCGATGAGCACATCGGCAAGATCGTTCTGCAGGTCGGGCCGGAATGACTTCGATTTGGAGGACATTCGCTGTATTCTTCGCGTCCAGATGCGCGCCGGGTGAATCCTGTCAATGAGTATCGACCTGCTCTACGGCCTGGCTCCCCTGCCCTGGTGGGGCTACGTCCTCGTCACGTTCCTGCTCATCGAGCTGTTGTTCCTGGCGATCACGCTGTTTCTGCATCGCGAGCAGGCGCACGACGCTCTCGTATTGCACCCGGCATTGCGCCATGTCTTTCGCTTCTGGCTGTGGCTGGGCTCCGGGACCGTCACCAAGCAGTGGGTGGCGGTCCACCGCAAGCATCACGTGTTTGCGGATCGGGACGGTGATCCCCACAGCCCCGTCCTTAACGGCCTGCGGCACGTGATGCTCCAGGGCTATGAGCTGTACGTCATTGCCGCGCGTGACCCCGTCGTGCAGGACCACTACGGGCGGGGTACCCCGGATGACTGGATCGAGCGGCATCTCTACAGCCGTTTCCCCTCGCTCGGCCTGCTCTTCTTCGTGCTGGGCGAGCTCGTGCTGTTCGGCGTGCCGGGCATCATCATGGTCGCCGCTCACATCGCGGCACAGCCGTTCTGTGCAGCCGGCATCATCAACGGCATGGGTCATGCGGTTGGGTATCGCAGCTTCGAGACCGACTCCGCGGCGACCAACATCGTGCCCTGGGCGCTGCTCATCGGCGGGGAGGAGCTCCACAACAATCACCATGCTTTTCCACGCTCCGCGCGCTTCTCGGTGCAGCGCTGGGAGCTCGATGTCGGCTGGCTCTTCGTACGGATCTTTGTTGCGTTGGGACTCGCCCAGGTGAAGTGGGTTGCCCCGCGGCTCGAGCATGTGGCGGGCCGTCAGATGCTCGATGCAGCGACCGTGCAGGCGCTGTTCGCCAATCGTATGCACGTGCTGCGCGACTATGCGCGCCGCGTCGTGCGTCCGGTGTGCCGTGAGCTTGCGACCTCGCACCTCTCGAGCCTTCTCATTCGCCATCCGAAGCTGCTCGGCGAGGAGGGCCTGCGCCGATTGCACGCCGCGCTGGACCAGCATGAGGTGCTGCGAGCCGTGGTGGAGTTCCGGGATCGTTTGCAGCAGCTCTGGAATGATGGCCAGGTCAACCCACCCCACGCCCTGGTGCAGCTGCGCGAATGGTGCGCACAGGCAGAGGCAAGCCGCATCCGGGCTCTGCAGGAGTTCGCTCGCCGGCTGCGCGGCTACGGCTCGACGGCTACTTGAGTCCGAGCTCGAGGCGCACGCGCCCGCCCGCCGCCCGCGTCGGGGTGCTGTTGAGCACGAACAGCCGCGCGGGTGGAATCTTCCCGTCTCCGAGCAGCGCGCCCTGAATCACGCGGGCGCGACGCCGCCCGAGAGCCTGCAAGTCGTCATCGGAGACGACGATCCGGCCAAGCAGCGCGGACTGCAGCGCGGCGATCGCGGGGTCGAGCGGCGGGCCTTCGGCGGCTTTCTTCTTGCTTTGCGCCTGGACCACCGCTTGGGCCTCCGGCGGTAGGGGGGCGTCTCGTCCGAGCTCGGAGCGGTACTCGGCCACGAGCAGGTGGAAATGCTCCTCGGGAGTTGCAAGCGTTGAGGCGTCGGCCGGCGCAGGTGCAGGACTGCCTCGCTTGTGCGCACCAGCCTCGCGCGAGCGCAGCTCGAGGAGCTTGCTTTGCAGCAACTGCGCCCCCAGAGCGGGCCGGTCGAGCTCGGGTGTGTAGGCACTGGGCACGTCGAGCTCGAGACTCGGGCGCGCCTGGAGTGCCTTCACGACCGAGGCGAGTCGCTGGCGATCGGAGTCATCGAGACTCGAGCTGCCGGCGTCGAAATCGATGAACTTGATCTCGGGGCCCGCGCCGAAGAGCTTGCCCAGCAGCTCGAAAGGCGCGGTGACGGCCTTCTCGAGCACATTGACGACGACCTTCCAAATGAGCGGCCCCAGACGAAACTGCGGATCGCTCAGACTGCCCGTGATCGGAAGACCCAGGTCGATGACACCGTTGCGATCCCTGAGCAGCGCCACGGCCAGCTTCAGAGGCAGCTTGACGGCATCGGGGCTCTCCACCTTGTCACCGAGCTGCAGCTGATCGATCACGATGTGGTGATTGGCCGTCAAACGGCCAGCGTCGATGTGGTAGGTGATGTCCGCCGAGATCTTGCCCTTCTCGATCTTGTAGCCGGCGAAGTGCGCCGAGTAGGGCGTGGCCGTGGTGAGCTCCACCCCCTGAAAGCTCATCTTCAGATCGGTGTAGAGCTGCGCCGCAAGCAGATTGAGCTCTCCGGAGATGGTGATCGGCGCATAACGATCGACTTTGCCCTCGAGCTGAATCCGCGCACGCGAGCCCGGTGCGGAGGACATCCCCGAGATGTCGCCCGAGAGATCCTGGATCGCGAGCGTGAAGTGCGGCTCGATCCAAAGGTCGGTATAGCGCGCCGAGGCATTCGAGATCTGGATCCGGCCGATGGAGACCGGCAGGGTTGACGAGGCGCCCGCCGATGCGGGATGTGCGGCCGCCGTGGCTGGGGGGCTCGAGGAGGTCCGAGATATCGAGTGGGTCTGCGCTTGCCCGGACGAGAGGGCTTCGCGCAGATTGAGACTGCGGTCGGCGGCGACGATGACCCGCGCGTAGGGTTTGACCGCAACGATCCTGCGGATGCGCAGGGCGGCGGGCTGGGATCGATACTGGATACCCTCCATGCTCAGCCGATCCCAGGTCACGAAGTCCTGCCGCGACCGATCGACCGTTCTAAGCCGCGCGACCGAAGTGTCGCCGCTCACGGTGAGCGCTCCAGCGGCGGCACGGTCGATGGCAAGGCTCGCTGCAAGCCGGCCCGAGAGCAGGTCCAGCGCTGAGCGCCGCGCGATGTAGGGCTGCAGCGCCGTGAGGTCGATCTGCGCGACGTGCAACTGGGCATGCGCGACGCCCGACCCCAGGGCGTAGGTGCCAGTCGCCTGGATGCGCCCCGTCCGATTGACCGTCAGTCCGAGCGAGAGGTTGAGCGGAGAGTCGCCGGGCGATTGATAGCCTCGAACCTGCAGCGCAATGTCCCCGAGATCGAGAGTCGGGGCTGGGTCGAATCTGCGATCCTCGGCGTGTAGTTCGAGCCCGCTGAGCGAGATATCCGGAGCCGCGAACGACCACCCCGGGCGGGCAGGGCCCGTGCCCGGCTGAACCCCGGCGGGACTTGCGTGCGCTCTGGGGGGGGGGGCGTTGCGGGGCCAGGCGGCCTCAGCGCGGACAGGCTCGATGTGCCATCCGGATTCATCCAGGCCAGCAGGGTGCCACCTGCGACTCGAACCGCCCCGACCGAGACGGATCGCTGAGCCCAGTCGAAGCGTGTGCTCTCGATGTCGATGAGCTTCAGATGGATATCGTCGGTGGTTGACTTGCGCGGCCTCACCCCGAGGTCGGTGAGTGCCAGATGGCTCACGTCCACTCGCATCTGCTTCGGGGTCCCGACCGCGAGCGCATAGTCCCCTTGCAGCTCGATCAGCCCGGAGGAGATCTCGAATGGCAGCGCATCGCCGAGGAAGCTCGCGATGGTGGGGGCGCGCAGCGCATCGATCTGGAACCGACCGTGCGAGCTCACCGGGTCGAGCCCCACCGTTCCGCCCCAGTGGAAGCGCTCGCCCAGAGGCGTTGCGAAATCGAGCGTGTACTCGTCGGAGCTCGCGCGGATCGTGCTGAAGTTGCGCAGGTCGAAATCGACGCTCACGAGCTCGGCACGCAAGGGTGTTGAGCGCGACCGATCCTCGTAGACGGCGTGCCCCTTGCTCACGGAGAGCCGCTCGATGACGAGCCGTGGCGGGGCGGACTTCCCGGGAGGCGCCGCGCTTGCGCCACTGGCCGGTTTGGCAAGATCCCCGAGGTTGAGTGAGCCGTCGGGACGGATCAGCACGTGAACGAACGGGCGGTCGAGCACGATCTCGCTGAAGCTCGCGGCTCGTCGCCAGAGGCTCGCGAGCCCCAACTGCACGTGCAGGCCGCCGGCGCCCACCATGGGCGTCGAATCCGCATCGGACAGCGAGATGTCGCGCAGATCGAGGCTCAGCGTGAAGGGGTTGAACCGCACCTGCCCGAGTGCGAGCGTGCGATGGTAGTGAGTGTGAACGAAGTCGGTTGCGCTCGAGCGCAGCCAGCGAGGTACGCCCACGAAGCCCGCGAGCGCATATGCGCCGACGAGCAGCACGAGAGCCACGGTCGCAATCAGTGCGCGCCTGAACCAAGGCGGTCCGGATGGAAGCAGCACGGCTGCACGACCCCCCAATGCGCATCAGCCATCAGCCGAGGAATCTTAGCATGCACGAAGGAGCCGACGACCGCGCCGGCCTGACGCGAATGTAATGCTCCACGGGGAACGCCCGGGGCCCGCGCCTCGTCTATTCAATTGAGTCGCGAGGTTATTGTGTTCGTCAGAAGCTGCATCCTGCTACTGCTCTGGGGACTGCTCGTCGCGAGCTGCTCGAGCTGGGTCGCCACCTAAGGCGGTCCGTTTTCCTCGGTGATGCTGCCCGCCGGCAGCACGAGCGTGGGAGAGTCATCCTCCCACTGCGTATACGCCTCCGGGTGCGCCGACCTCTCCGCCGGGGTGCCACCGGACAGGCAATTGAGCGCCTCCTCCGCCTCGACCGGGGCGCAGAAGAAGTTTCCCTGACCGAAGTGGCAGCCCATCTCCGCGAGGGCATCCGCGGTCGCCTGCGATTCGACGACCTCCGCGATCGGGGTGAGTCCCAGGCTCGAGGCGAGCTGCACCATGGCGGAGGCGAGGCTTGCGACTCCGCGCTGCGAATCGCCATCGCTGACCAGCGGCCGGTCGATCTTGACGTAATCGAATGGGAACAGCTGCAGGTAGTTGAGCGAGGAGTACCCGGTACCGAAGTCATCGAGCATCAGCTGCACGCCCGTGCTGCGCAGACGCTCGAGCATCTCGCGCGCACCGGCCACGTTGCTGATGAGCCCCCCCTCGGTGAGCTCGAACTTGAGCATCTCGGGCGGCGTCGCCGTCTCGCGCAGGAGCTCCGCGACATAATCGTCGAGCTCCGGATCGCGCAGCGCCACCGCAGACAGGTTGACGCTCAGGAAGAAGCTCGTCCCCGCCGGCAGGCGCTGGCGCCACTCCCCCGCCAGGCGGCACACACGCCTCACGGTCCAGCGGGTGATCGGAACGATGAGACCCGCGTCCTCGGCGATCGACAGAAAGCGATCCGGACGCAGGACTCCCTCGACCGGATGGCGCCAGCGCAGCAGCGCCTCCGCCCCCACCGCGCCTCCCCCTTGCAGGTCCACGATCGGCTGATAGAGCAGCTTCAGCTCGCGCCGCTCGAGCGCGACATGCAGGTCAGCCTCCAGGCTCACCATATTGGCCACATCGCCACCCATCGCAGGGGTGTATGCGACCCAGTTCGATGCCTCCTGGCGCTTGGCGACCGAAAGTGCGACATCCGCCTCGCGCATCACGTCCTCGGCACGATGCGGCCCGGCATCGATCGTCGTCAGGCCGACGCGCGCCGTGACACTCAAGCGATGGCGCCGCAAGTCGAAGGGCTCTTGCAGTGCCGTCTGCAGTTCCTCCGCGAGTGAACGCACGGTCTCGCCGGCCGAGATTCCCGGCACGAGGAGCGCGAACTGGTCACCGCCCCAGCGGGCAAGTACCGAGCCTTCGGCGGAGGCGACTTTCTGGAAGCGACGGCCCGCCTGCACCATGAGCTCATCGCCCGCCGTGTGACCGAGTGTCTCGTTGATGAGCTCGAAGCGATCGATGTCGATCAGGAAGACGCCCAGGTCGCCGCTGCGACCGCGCGCCAGTCGCAGTCTGCGATCGAGCTGGTCCATGAAGTAGCGCCGGTTTGGCAGCCCAGTGAATGGGTCGTGATAGCGAGCGTGGTCGACGCTTTGCTGCAGCGCCTGACGCTGCTCGATCTCGCGCTGGAGCTGCTGGTGCGCGGACTGCAGCCGCCGGCGCGATCCACCGAGCGCCGCTTGCAGACGCTGCGTGCGTTGGGTGAGGTCGTGGGTGATGAAGGTCAAGAGCCAGGTCACGAGCGCCAGGAGCCCCACATCGGAGGCGAGTGTGCGAGTGGGATACCAGCCCACGCGCGGGCGAACCTGGAACTCGAGCGCACCGTGCGAGGCGAACGGGAATCCGGCCGGCGCACGAATGAGGCGCGTCGCCGGGCTCCCGAGCGGCTGCGTCTGCGAGCTGAGAAAGATCCGCCGGGCGCCCGCGCCGGGGTCGTGCTGCGCCAGCGCGAAGTCGTACGTAGGGCCAAGCAGACGGGCGAGCTGCGCTTGCGCGAACAGGCGATCCAGATCGGTGTAGGCCACCATCCATCGGGCGGCGGCCGGCGCGGCGCCCGCGGCAAGCGGCGCGCGCGCCGCGACGAGCCACTCGCTGCCCTCACGCAGGGGCCCGAGCAGGGCGCCAGGGGTCGCCGAGATCGAGGAGGCCGGGGTGGTGGCTGCCCACTCGCTTGCGATGGCGCGGGCATTGGCCGCATTGCTCGCGCCGCTCGCGGCGAGGTGTCCGTCGGATCCCATCTCAAACCGATCCTGCCCGGTGGGCAGCGGCCGCGCGCTTGCGGCGCGTGCTGCGGCGGTCGTGAGGGCCGCGAGTTGCGATTCGATGGCGTTCGCACAGCGCGCTGCGACGCCCTCGGCGGCTCGCCGCGCCTGGTCGGCGTGCTCCTGCACGCTCAGGAACACCAATCGAGCGCCGCCCGCCGCGACTGTCGCAAGCACCAGGAGCGCGGGCAACCAGCGCGACCGGGGTTGGATGCGTTTGAGGCTCATGTCTACAAGTGGAAGGTGCAGGTGAGGGTCAGCGTGATCCGCTTGACCTCACCGAGCTTCAAGTAGTCGGCGAGGATCCCCCAATCGATGCGGTGAAAGGCTTTGGATAAGCCGAGGTACCCTTCGCGGTAGGTCGGAGCCACGCCGGTTGCGCCCGTCTGGAGGTTGACGATGGGTGGGGAGGCAAAGCCCGTGGCCCCGCCCGCCGTCCAGTTCACCGGGCCGAAGTAGTCGAAACGCAGTGTCGAGAGCTGCGTGCCGAGATTGCCGCTCACCGAATGAGCAAAGGAAACGCTCGTCTCGAAGTGCGGCGTCCAGAAGAACCCGAGCCCGAGCTTCGGTAGATCGCCATGAGCGGTATCGATGTCGTACTGGCGCGTCTCGAGCTGCAGGGTCACCTTTCCGCCAAGCACGGCATTCACGCCGGCAGCCTCCACCTCGTAGTCGAAGCGTCGCAAACCCAGATAGGCCCCGATATCGCCGACTCCCTCATCCGCCTCCGCGTAGAGCGCCCATTTGTCTGCGGGGGTGCCGAGGTTGACGGAGCCCGTGAGGGTGCCGAATTCCCAGTGCGCATTCGCGAGCGTCTGGTACTGGCCGCCCACGCCGAGGGTGCCGCTCGCGAAGTCATGCAGCCAGGTGAGCGAGCCCCCACCTCCACCGCTCGAGGGGTCCTCGAGCTCGGAGCCGTTGCCGCTCAGGATCAACCGGTTCTGCGGGGGAGCCGCCGGCGCTGTCGAGGGCGCCGGAGCTGCGGCGGGTGCCGCAGAATCGTTGGATTGAGCCGCGCCCGCGCCAGTGCTCCCCGGTGAGCTCTGCGCGGCGGCCTGGCTGTCCACGTCGTTCACATCCGCGCGCGCCGAGGCAGACATCACGGTTGCGACCAGTACCGCGGTGAGCACGGCGAGGCAGGAGCACGGCTGCGCTTTCATCGTGACCTCGGGAGCGATGCTTCGGCTGCGGGAAGGCCGAGCTGGGCGATCTCCTGACTCTCGGCGCGGGCGACAGGCAGGAAGGCGACGACGATGATCCGCTCCTCCTCGCCCGGAACGCTGATCGCAGTGCTCGTGACTTGAAAGATGCGCGGCAGGATTCGCAAGTGCATCTTGCGCCGCCCCGTGAGTCCCGGCTCCCACCAGCGCGGCGGAGCTTGCGGCTGCGAGAGCAGCCGTGCCGCATCCGCCCCCACGTGCGCACCGGAGAACAGCGCCAGCGCCGGCTTGTTGAAGGCAAGCACCCGATCCTGCGCATCGATGACAAGGACCGCTTGCTCCGCCGAGTCGAGGGCTGCCCGAGCGGCAAAGCCCTCCAGCGTCTCCTCGATCAGGATCAGGGCGAGGCGCCGTCCCTTGTAGGCAAGATGCTGCACGCGGACGCGCGCCAGGCGAAGCTCGCGGCCCGTTCGCAGGGCGACGTGCTGCGCCATGCCGCCGGCGCCGCTCACGAGCTCCTCGACTATGCCGGGATAGGAGAAGCGGATGACCTCTGCGAGCTTGCGACCCACCGCAGGAGCACCTTCCGTGCACGAGACGGTGGCCAGTGCAGCGCTCTCGGCCACCACTTCCAGCGAGCCTGCATCGACGAGCGCCGCAGGCAGCGGCAGCTCCTCGATCAGCGTCGTCCACAGCTCCTGGGCGCGCTCGACCTCCGCCCGTGAATCCGTGACGTGTGCGTGCAGACGGTCGAAGATGGTGCCGAGATATTCAGCTGCGAAAGCGCACGCGATCATCAGAATCGCGAACACCTCGAGGAGCACGAGAAAGTAGCCCGTGGGGGCGTAAAACCCGGGGAAGGGCGTGGCCGCCTCGGCCGCCGGGCGCCCAAAGATCCCCGTGAGCCATGCGGCGGCTGGATCGAGACCGCTCACGTACCAGCGCAGCTCCGGAGCCTCGCTCAGGGCAACGGCCCCCACGACCAGCATCGCGATCAGCGCGATGAGATAAGGCTGCCAGCGTGACAGAAAGATCGCACCGGTGACGGGCAGCACGAACACCATCAGAAACGCCGGATTCTGCAGCCCCCCCGCGTAGTGCCACACCAGGCCCACGATGGCCACACCCACTGCGTGCAGCAACGTCAGTGTGCCGCGCCGGCCTGCGGGCAAGCTCCTCGCCGGGGCGGCGAGCACCGTGAAGGCCACATGAACGGCGGTGAGAGCGAGCAGCCCGAGCAGCGCCGCCCCGATTTGCATCTCGAACGAGCTTGCAAGCCAGGGCACCCCGGTGGCAAACAGGATCGCGAAGATCGTGAGCAGCCACAGGTCATCGAGCAGATTCACCCGCGGGTCGGTCCAGGTCGGAGCCGGCAGCAGCCGGGTCGCCTCGAGAGAGCTCATGGTGCGCTCACCGGGCTTGCGCCGCGGCCTTGCTCGCTGCGATCGCAATCGCAGGCCCCAGGACGTTGCCGTCGAGGAATGGCGCGGAACGCACCAGCGCACCGCCAGGGGGCTGGAAGTTCTGCACGCGCAGCGCGAAGGCATGGGGCCTGAGCACGCGGTTACGCCGCAGGACCGGCGAGTCCCCGACAACGTCGATGCCGTCATAGCGCGGCTCGATGATCACGTTATCGGTCGCGGTGCTCGGGTTGCTCGGGTCCCCGAGCACGAAGCCCATGCCGTACGCGCAGTTGTAGAGCCGATTGGCGCGCAGCAGCGCACTGCGCGATCCGCGCACCAGGATTCCATAGCCGGCGAGCCCATCGAGCTCGTTGCTCTCGATGACCGCGTTGCTTGCGCCCTCGGCGGTGATCCCCATTCCCGGACCGCCGCTCACTCGATTGCCACGCACGACTGCTCCGGAACCGAGCAGATGGATCGCGGCGTCCTGGGCGTCCGTGAGCTCGTTGTGCTCGATCACGATCGAGATGTTCCCGGCCACGACACCTGCTCGATCCCGGTCGAAGCGGTTGTCGCGCGCGCTGATCGCCGCGCCGTGCCAATCCGGCTCGCTGCGGACGGCCCAGATGCCTGCGTCGCGATCGTTGGAGAAATCGTTTGCGACGATCGCAGTGTCACGACTGGAGGCTGCGAAGCGCACGCCCACACGGTCGTCGGCGAAGCGGCTGCGGGTGATGAGCAGATTGGAGGCGTTTTCCGCCACGTCGACGCCCACGTCGCACGCTTGCACCGTCGCCGATTCGAGTCGAAAGCGCACTGCGCGCACCAGGATCGCCGCACCCGGACAGTTGCGCACGGTGACACCCGCCAGCGACGTGTTGGCGGCCGCGACATCGAGCACCGGCCCGCCGCTCAAGGCGTGAGCGTCGATCTCGCTGCCCCCTTCGCGTGCGACGATGCTGATGCCGTGCGAGTTGACGATCGGCGGCAGCGGGGTCTCGAGCATGATTCGCGGTACCTCGAGCCGGACACGCGCCGCGCTCTGGGCCGTGGCCACGACGAACAGAGCCTCCCGCAGAGTGCCGGGACCGCGGTCGGCGCCGTTCGTCACGCTCACGCTCAAAGTGCTCGACAGCGCCTCGGGCGCCGTCCTGTGTGCCTCGTACCAGCGGCCGACCCCGACCAGCCCGGCGACCAGCGCGAACACGATGACCGCAACGACTGGTCTGCGGGCGAACATGATCAGTCTCCCGCCGCGTGCTGCAGTACGAACACCGCGTGCCACGAGCGCTGGCGGGCAACGCGTCCAAAGCAGGCATCGATCGGTGCCGAGAGCGCCGTGACGGCCGCAAGCGCGGCAAGCGAGAGCGTCCGGGGAAGCCGCGGCAGGTACGGCAGCAACCAGGTCTTGAACGGGGCCGGATCGACGCCCGAGAGGGCTCGCAAGGTGAGGCCGCACTCCTGGAACAGGCGCAGGTAAAAGCCGCGATGGCGCGCGCGAAACACCGCGGTGTTGCAGGCGTTCGCCACCCGGGCCGGCGCCGCCTCGAGCACGACGAGCCGTCCCGACGGCGCCAGATGCCTCGCGATCCGGCCGAGCGCAGCGCGCAGGGCACCCAGATCGAGCATGTGCTGCAGCATGGTCACGCACAGGATCAGATCGAATGACTCACCGACCTCGAGCGCCGAGGAGTCCTGGACCATGAATCGGCAGCGGCCCGCAACTCCGCGTGCCTGCGCCCGGCGCTGCGCCTGGGCAATCATCGTCGGACTCAAGTCGACGCCCGTCACGAGCGCGCCCCGCGCGGCGAGCCGACAGCTCCAGCGCCCGACGCCACAGCCCACATCGAGCACTCTCGTCCCGGCACCCACCTCGAGCCACGGGGCGAGGGCGCGCCGCTGGCACAGGTCGATCAGCCGGTTGTAGAAGCCCGGCATGCCATAAGCGCATACCGCGGCCAGTCCATCGTCCGCGGCAGCGAATCGCCGCGCGCGCTCTTCCCAGTACGCGGCGGGGCGATAGCTCTGCGCTCCAGGTAGCCCTTGCATGATCAACGCAACCTCCGTGCGAATGGCTGCAAGCGAACGGCCAAGCCCGGCGCACTCTCGGGCTCGTAATGGTCCCGATACAGGCGCCGCCCGATGAGTCTCACTGCGATGCAGTTCGCGTAGCCGACCGACATCGGCGCGATGTGCACCAGCGCGTAGAGCAGATACAGCGGTACGATGGGGGCCACATAGGCGCGCTCGGAGCGCGGGATGGCGGCGAACAGCATCACCACGCCGAGCGCCAGATAGCTACCCACCGCGGCCATGAAGTAGGCCGGATTGGCCCAGGTCTCGGCCGGCCTCGAGCCCAGCAGAAAGAGATTGTCGAAGCCGCCGATGAAGCTGGCGAGCAGCAAAGCGGCGCTCAACAGCTTCAGGAGATGCATCGCGATCGTCAGGCCGCCGACGTAGACGATGTAGTGATAGAAGGAGAAGGGGGTGCGCTTGGCGATGCGCCAGATGGCGCCGAAGCGCCCCGCGTACACCTTCAGCAGCCCGTGGTACCAGCCCACGCGCTGCGAGAACCAGCGGTGGAACAACCCCGGTCCCTCGGTCGCCACCACCAGACGCCCGTCGTAGTAGATGCGCTCACCGCGGTCGAGCAGCAGGACTGCGTTCTCGAAGTCCTCCGCGTACACCGAGAGCGAGTGCTCGCCGAGCGCGCGCTCGAGCGCATCGCGCCGGTAGAGCGATGCACCGGAGGTGATGCTGAAGTCGGCGAGACTCTGCCGGCCCATGCGAAATGCGAGGGCATACTCGAATGCCTGGAAGCGCGCGAGAAATCCGTCGGGCTCGATCACGATCCGCGGGCAGGCGGCGGCCGCCCCGGATTGCTGGAAGTCGCGCACGAACTGATCCAGGTCGATCTCGCTGCCGGCGTCGCGGCGCAGGATGCGTATGTCCGGATCGACCACCAGAACGGTCTGAATGTATTCGGGCAGGGTCTGGAGCAGGCGTCGCAGGGCGGCGGGCTTGCGGCGGTTGACACCGTCGTCGAAGCAGCGCCAGCCGGCCTGGCGCAATCTCATCAACGTGTTGTCGGTGGACCCGTCGCTGATCAGCCAGGTGCGGTCACGGTAGGGGGCATAGGCCGCGATGAACTCATCGAGGTACTCCTCGAGATTGAATACCGAGGCGACGATGGCGTAGTGCTCGGCGGGTCCAGGGCGCGCGGTGGCCAGATCGATCGACACTTCGCGCTCCCGCCCGGTGCCGCGCGCGGTGGCGGTGTGGCGTCGCTTCACGTAGAGGCGCAGCGCGAAGTCGAGCGCATCGGTATACACGATGAGGTTGGCGAGCCCGTAGAGCAGCATCGAGAAGCTGGCGGCTTGCACATTGGCCGCCGAGAGCACGATCCAGCCGACGAGCAGCGCGCACACCGCAAGCGGGGCTGCGATGCTGACCACTCGTCGCGCGGTCATGCGGGCTCGAGGGCTGCGCGGCTCCTCGCTCCTTCGGCGCGCGGCAACCGGGCCGCAAGCTCGGTCTGCACCTCGGCCTCATCCGCGATCGAGAGTCCCTGCGCGGCCAGCACCGGCAGGGCGCAGTGAATCCAGATGAGTGAGCGAACGCGCGAGGGAAGGTGCGCCACCTCCCGCTCGAGGCCGGACACTTCACGCTCGAAGCGCTCCTCCATGCGCAGCACGGCGTCGCGCACGACCGGGTCGATGGGCAGTATCTTCGCGGGCTGATCCCACTGCACGTCGGTGCCTGCCACGCAGCGGCGGGCGTGCACCGTGTGAGGTGCGAGCGCCGGGTCGCGTGCGAAGGCTGCCCCGGAGAAGGGCACGACGTACGGGTAGATGCCGATCTCGCATCCGCGTCGCAGCCATCGATAGGCATCCCGCAGAGTCTGCGCAACGTCCTCGAGCGTTGCGTGCGGGGAGCTCAGGATGAGATCGAGGAACGGCGTGATCCCGGCTTCGAGCGCAGCGCTCAGCACGGGCTCGATGTGGCGGTGGATGGGCGCCTTGTTGAACTCCGACAGTACGTTGCGCGAGAAGCTTTCGATCCCGAACCCCAGCACGCGGAACCCGGCGCTGCGCATGGCCTGCAGCCGTTGCGGGGACATGGCATCGATGCGGTTGGTACTGATGAACTGCAGCTCGTGCGGGATCTGGCCACGCTCCTTCGCCTGGACGATTCCCCGGCACAGCGGCAGCAGGCGCCGATCCTGCGTGAAGGTGAAGATGTCATCCTGAAAGATGATCGTCCGCACGCCGGGATGAGCCGCGACGATTCGCTCGATCATCGCGAGGCACTCGTCGGCCTCCAAACGAGCGATGGCAGCGACGCCGCCTTGCGCCTCGTGCAGGAAGTTCGTTGCCGAGCAGAACGTGCAGCCCATCGGACAATAGTTGAGAGTGATCAGGCGCACCGAGCGAACCTCCGCAAGACGCGCCTCGCGCGCAGCCTTGGTCGGCAGCTGTCCCACCCGGTAGGCGCGCTCCAGCCGCTCCCAGTACGATGCGTAGGGCATCCTCTCGTAGGGTGTGCTGAAGATCGCCGCGCGCAGCTCCTCCCGAGTGAGTGCGCGCTGGGGGCGCTTGATGAGTGCGCCTTGCGCGGTGCGCTCGACGGTGCCCGCGATGCCATCGAGGGGTGCGCAACGTCGCAGGCGATCGACGATTTCCTTCAAGGGGCGCTCACCTTCCCCGAGCACGACCCGGTCGAAGGGGCCGAGCTCGTACATGAGCTCCGGGCGAAAGGTCGCTTCCATTCCGCCTGCGAGGATGAGTGCGCTGGGCGCCAGCCGGCGTGCCAGATGCGCAAGCTCCAGGTCGAAGCGCAGCGTCATCCCGGTCGTGGAGATGCCGATCAGGTCCCAGCTCGTATGCAGGATCACGCGCTCGAGCGCGTGCTGCGGGGAGGCCGCACAGCAATTGGGATCGAATACCTCGACGTGGGCGCCTTCGGACTCGAGTACCCCGGCGAGCCGCCATACACCGAGGGGCGGCGCGAGGAAGGTGTACTCCCCGCAATGCGGATCGAACGGTCCTATCAGCAAGACCTTCGGGCTCATCGTGGCCGTCGCTCGAGATTGCTCATCGGATGTGGACGACCTTCAACCCTGTGCGCCCCCCGAGGTGATTTTTTCGCGCGCGCGGCGCCCGCGGCGCCTCAGCAGGAAGGAGCAAGCTGCGTTCCCAG
>DATKPP010000038.1:0-50925 GCA_035524075.1 Steroidobacteraceae bacterium
GCGCATCCGCGCACTGCGGTTGTCTACTCATCTGAATAGCTGTTGTATCCCTGTTCTAACAGGCTAAGGGGCTCTGCCCCTCACGACGCCAAGGCGCTGTATCGCGCGGCCCTGGCGCTCCATTGCGCGAGATGGTTTTGATAAGCTGCGCTGAGTGCTCGGCATTACGAGTCGGGCGCTCACCGTCGCCGTGGCGGTGCCACCTACATGGAGGGAGGCGAGGGGCCTGCGAAGCCGCGACTTTCGATGGGTACTTTTGAGGGTATCTAAATTCCTGTGTCTTTTTGAGATGAATAAAATCAATAGGATACGATCCGGTATGGATGCCTCTCTCCGCCAAATTCAATCACTTCCAGTGCCCGGTAGCATCCGACCAGAGCGCCGTACGGAAATCGTACGGAAACCTGGGTTTGCGGTTGGGGAGCTGTATTTTCGCGTCAAGTGCGCGGAGCCGGCGGCCCTGGTCAACGCCATGCTACGCAAAGATATCGAACTCATCGAGATGGCGAAGTAAGGCTGCCTAATTGCTGGTCGTCCGCGCTTTCTGTCCCGCGAGCTTTTCCCGCATCACCGACGGAATGAACTTGTAGTAGGTCCGCTCGATCATCCGAAGACTGGTGCCGGTCTGTGCCGCGACCGTGAGCGCATCTACCCCGTAGAACCTGCAGCAACTCGCTGATGCGCGCGTGCCGGAAGCTATAGGCGGAGGCCTTGGCAGGAATCCGTGCGTGTCCATGGGCGGTTTTGTTGTGATTGCCCGTCGGACTTCCGCGGCCCACATGTCCCGGCGCCAGGGCTTACCCTTGGCGTTCACGAAGAGCGAAGCGGCAGGCAATTTGTCCTTTGACTGCGCTATGCAGAGCGCGATTCCTGACTCATCGAGGAGCACGTATCTCGAGCGCAGTTTCGGACGGCGCCCCTTCCGGTGCGAGAGCTTGAGTCGCTCGCCATCGAAATCTGCAACCGTGGCTGCGGCAAGTTCCTTCGGACGGGCTCCTGAGACGGGCAGAGCCTCGAAGCGCCACGCCTGAGGATTACCGACGTGCCCGAGGCGAACCGCGCGGTTGAGACCGGCAGAAACCGCCCGTGCGAGACGATTCACTGTCCGTGGCAGGCGTCCTGGCCGGAGGCGATCCCGCCATTCGAGAAAGTCATCGCGCATTGCTTCCTCGAGCCTCAGTCCCGCAAGCGCATCCTCGTAACCCTCGGCCTTGAAATTGAACGCGAGGGCCGTCTTGAAGCGGCCCTCCGCGGTCTTGGCTGCACACGGACTCCTGCGCGTCTTCTTAGTCCTACAACGGTGCGGTTACGCAAGAGGTACCATGTCGGCATGAGCGTCAAGGCGCAGCCTATCCTTGCGGTCCGTGACGTCCGAGCGTCGGCCCGGTGGTACGCGCGCATTCTCGGGAGTGCCGAGCCGACCGGGAGCCCACCGAGCGACCACGACCACCTATACCGGCGGATCTATGTCGGCGAGGAGCTCGTCCTGCAGCTCCATGCGTGGGATGAGGAGGACCATCCCAATCTCAAGGAAGCCGACCGCGCGCCGGTCGGGCACGGTGTGCTCGTCTGGTTCGAAGTCGATGGCTACGCGGCCGCTGCGGCGCGCGCTAGGGCGATCGGTGCCCACGTGATCGAGGAAAAGGTCAACCCGAACGCGCACCACCGCGAGTTGTGGCTGCGCGATGCCGACGGCTACATCGTGGTGCTCGCAAGCCCTGACGGCAGCGAAGAGTAAGGCCACAAGGTACGACCCGAACCCTTCGCCGCCGCGCAGGTGTGGAGATCACGAGCCCGCGAATTTCATCCTCGACGCGCCGCCCGATCAGAGGGTGAGCCGCGCAGCGTCTCCTTTGAACTCACCTACAGCCGTGGCCCGCATCAAGCAGGCATTTCGGGCCGCACCACCGCGGATCTTCCCCAAGGGACACCGCAAAGTGACGCCTGCGCCGGCCATCTGACGTATGCTCGACCGGTCAGTGCTGCTCAGCCGAATGGAGAACCGCATGACGAGATGGCGTGCTATGACGCTTCGCACAGTCTTGATCACGCTCGGGCTCGCCAGCGTGATGGGCACGGCACTCGCGCAGTGGATCCCGTCCAATCCGACCTCCGCGCAGTCGGCTGCAGTGGGCAAGGATCTCCGCCCCGACCCGGAGACGCGGCGCAGGGAGTTCCAGCAGAAGTTCTTCCGTACCAGAAAGATCAATGGCATCGCCCCGAGCGCGCAGCGAAACCCGGATAACCGGCCGAGCGTCAAGCCCAAACCCGAGCCCTCGAAGCCTCACTGAGCGCATCGAGCCTCAGCACGTGCCCGGCGGCCAGGCCGAGTTGGTGACGATCCGCTGTTTTTGCCAGGTCGTGGTGCTTTTCTTTTGGAACCAATAGTCAAGATCGCCGCAGGCCGTGGTCGAGATGATCACGACCGAAACGCCCGTCCAGGCAATCGCGCCCGGATCGGTCCAGGCCGAGAAATCGCCATAGCCGGAAGGAATCTGGAGCGTCCATTCGCCGGTGTTAGTGGCTGGCGCCCACCAATAGTCCAGACGATTCTGTTGCGCTGCTTCCTCGCCACTGGCTATGACGACTGAGCCGCCAGCTGCGGCAATTGTTGGGAGACCGAAAGCGCTTTGCGACGAGCCGCCGACTTGCTGTTTGTGCCAAGTTTGTGTCCCCGCCGCTTGCCAGTAGTAAACGACGGCGCTGGAGCTAGCCGATCCTCCAGCGGCGATGACCGCGGCATTGCCCGTCCAGGCGATCGAAGGAGGTGCATCGCTTGCGCTGTCCACGGCCTGGCGATTCCACACACCCGACCCGGCGGCCTGCCAGTAGTAGCAAAGTGCGGAATTCGGATTGCATGTAGCGGCGATGACGACCGAGGCGCCGGTCCAGGCGATCGACGGCTGCCAAGTGCAGCCCCCCTTGGCGATGAGCTCGTGGTACCAGGTGGTTTTGCCTTTCTCTTCGAACCAGTAGTGCAGCTCGCCCTGGTGGTCGCATGCTGTCAGGACCACGGATTTGCCCGTCCAGGCGATACTCGGCTTGCTGTAGCCGAAGACGCTCGGTGTGACCACGCCGTTGTCTACGGAACCGAAGCTACAGCAGCCGGGAGGACCTTCGGCGACCCTCTGCTGGTGCCAGCTGCCGGTGTCCTTGGCCTGCCACCAGTAGTACAGGCCGCCGTCTCTTTGGTCCACCGCTGCAATGACGACGGAATCGCCCGTCCAGGCAATCGCGTCCGACGAATAACCCCATGGCACCGACGAACACCACCCCGTGCAATTGCCGGGACAGTTGCCGCCATTGGCTGCCGCGACCAACTCCCGATGCCAGGTACCGGTACCGGTCTTCTGCCAGAAGTAGTACAGATTGCCGCCGCTGTCGACGTTGTCCGAGGCGACCACCGCCACCGAATTCCCGGTCCAGGCGATGCCGCTGTGAGCAAAATTATTCTCGCAGTTGTCATCTGCGCGAGCCGGAGGGACGCCGAAGAGCAGGGCGCCCAGCGCAAGTGCGACCAAAGGACGTGCCCACAGGCCATGACGACCGAAAATGCTTTTGATCATCGCAGGTCTCCGTGCGAGTCGCGGACTGCGATCACGCGCTTAAAGAAGGGTCCAGGTGACCCCGAACGAGAACATATACGGAGCGCCGAAGCTGGCGTTTATGCGTTCGTACTCGGCCCTGAGCGCCGCAGCACCGAACTTGAGCTGCACGCCGGCGCCGTAGGCTAAGTCCGTTTCTGTTTGGTGGTCGGCGATATACGGACAGCTGGGCGCAATGGGAGTGACGGGGCAGAAGACATCAAGAAGCTGACCATTCAGATCGAACTGCGTACGAGCTGCTCCCACCTTGCCAAAGATGTCCACCATCGGGATCGGTATCGGCGCGTATAGCACGCCAAAGATACCCTCGGCCTTGGTATGGGTTGTGGCTATCGTGCCGCCTGGGGCCGCTGGGGGTGCGAACGTACTTTCGGCATAGCTCGGATTGCCGAAGTCCAAGTATTCGAGTTCAGCTCCTAAGATCGGCAGCGGTCGGATTCCGATCACCGCCTTCCAGCCCGTATGATGCATATGAACGTCATAGGCGGTGTCACTCACTGATCGATCTAGATCTAGGTCAGCTTGTCCAACTGCGCCGCCGATGTAGAGTCCAAAGGGATCAGCAGCTTTCACGGCACTGCTTACAGCGACTGCAACAGCCGTCGCCGCCGAGACGATCGCGAGACGCCCCGTGTTCATATTGCCCCCGGCGGAGGGTGAGCGACAAACGTAAAACGCACGCGGCTCATGCGCGTTGACAAAGGGCCATATCGCGCTCGTGGGTCTCCCCGCTCAAATAGCCGGCATTCCCGAAGCAGCCAAGTCCTCCCCGATGCGGCCGTGGCGGTGCGCGCGCGGCGCGAGCTGCGCCACGGACGATGGAGGATCATGCAGGCGGTAAGGTCGACCGGCCGATGAGCTTTTCCAGCATCGCTGAGCGAATGAACTTGAAGTACGTGCGCTCGATCGCGCGTCGACCCCTCCGCTGATTTGTAGTGTCGAGCGATTGCCAACCGAACCTCTGCCGCCCACACTCATGGACGGGCCGTAGAAAAAAAGGCCCATAAAAGCAGGTACTTCCATAAGGGGCCTGGACGGCGGTGGGGCGGCACATCCTGGCTCAGGGTGTAAGTGGCGCTCCCGAGCGTGAGCGAGGGACCAGGCGCGAAGCGCCGAGCAACCCCTCTCTCGGCCGCGCCCGCTAGGGCGCCTCCTCAAACTGAATGGTGCCTGGGGTTCGAGCCCCGGAACTAGTGGCTCCCAGCTCAAGTCGAAGCAATGACTCTCAACTCGGTGGTTCTAGTCTCGGCAGGTGGTTCCGTGGCTAGGCGTAGATACTGGTTATGGCTGGCGATCCTGTCGGCGAGCTGCGCGACGGCCTACCTTTTGCGCCTCGATCGCCGGGTCACGTTCGCCTTCGAATCCCACCGTTCGGGCGTGCCGGCCCAGATATATGCGTCGCCACTCGAGCTTCGGGTCGGCGCTCCGCTTTCCATCGAAGATCTGACCCACGAGCTCCTGCGCCTGCAGTACGGCAGGGTCGCAATCGTCGATCGCCCGGGCGAATTCAGCGTCTCGGGAGATCGCCTCGAGGCATGGCTGCGACCCGCCCAGTTTGCCGACTCGGCCTTGCCGGCACGGCATCTGACCGTGATCTCAACGGGGGGTGTCATCCAGCATATTCGCCGTGAAAATCAGGAGGCTACGTTCGATCGGCTGGAGCCGCTCCTGATCGGTAGCATCTGTTCGGCGCAGGGGGAAGACCGGATCATTCTGGCGCCCGACGAGGTCCCTTGGCTGCTCAAGGCCGCCATCGAGGCCATGGAGGATCGTCGGTTTGATCAGCATCGCGGCGTGGACGTTGCTGCCATCTTCCGCGCGCTCTGGGTGGACACGCGAGCCGGAAGAGTGGAGGAGGGCGCGAGCACTCTGACGCAGCAGCTCGTCAAGGGCTTCTTCCCGACAGGGGGGCGCACGATTGGGCGCAAGTTGCCCGAGGCCCTGATGGCGATGCTTCTCGAGGCCCACTACAGCAAGCTCGACATCCTCGACGCGTACATCAACGAGGTGCCGCTCGGCCAGGACGGGGACCGGGCGGTGCATGGCTTCGGTCTTGCGGCCCAGTTCTATTACGGCAAGCCCCTGGCCGACCTCGACCTGGCCCAGACTGCGATGCTCGTAGCCCTGGTCAGAGGCCCCACGCTCTACGATCCGCGCCACAACCCGATCACCGCCATCGAAAGGCGCAACCTCGTGCTGAGAGTTCTGGTCGCCCGGCACATCGTTTCGCCGCAGGCCGGCCGGGGCGCGATCGCCGAGCCGCTGGAGGTGCTGGCGCGCCCCGGCGGAGCCTATCTACCAGCCTATATCGATCTTGTGCGTCGGACACTCGAGGAAGAGTACCGAGGAGAGGATCTCACAGCGCATGGCCTGAAGGTCTTCACAAGTCTTGATCCGCGCGTGCAGGAGGCGGTCGAGCGCGCGGTGCTGAGCGAGCTGCCGCGGATCGACCGGAAAGGCGATGGCAACCACCCATTGCAGGTGGCTGCGGTCGTCACGGCCCCGGCCTCCGGCGAGGTGGTGGCGCTGGTCGGTGATCGCAGGCTCGGCTACGCCGGCTACAACCGGGCTCTCGATGCACACCGCCCCATCGGCTCTCTGGTCAAGCCGTTCATCTATCTCGCCGCGCTGGAGAGCGGCCGCTACAACGCGACGACCATGATCGATGACGCGCCCGTGAAGGTTCGGATGCGCGGTCATCGCCCCTGGCAACCGGTCAACTTCACGCGTGAAACCTATGGCCCCGTGCCGCTGGTGCGCGCACTGGCAGAGTCACTCAATCTGGCGACGGTCGGGCTGGGCCTCGATTTGGGATTACCGACCGTCGCGCACTCGATCGAGCGCTTCGGGCTCGACCACTCCCCGGATCTGTATCCGTCGCTCCTGCTGGGCGCCATGAGCCTTTCACCTCTGGAGGTTGCCCAGATCTATGGCGGTCTGGCAGATGATGGTAGCGTCGTGCGCCTTCGTGCCGTTCGCTCCGTCCTGACGCAAGACGGTACACCCCTCCCCGCTCGTGTGGAGACGCCCATCTCGGTTGCTGATGCCAGTGCGGTCTATCAAGTGGACCGGATGATGCAGGTGGTGATGGAGCGGGGTACCGGGCGCGGTGCACGCACGGTGCTTCCCTCGAATCTGAGCGTTGCGGGCAAGTCAGGCACCTCTTCGGATCTGCGAGACAGCTGGTTCGCGGGATTCTCCGGAAGTCACCTCGCAGTCGTCTGGGTCGGCTACGACGACGATCGCCCGAGCGGCCTCACTGGATCTTCGGGTGCTCTGCCCATCTGGGCCCAGATCATGGCGAGTATCGGGACGACCTCCTGGAGCCCTGCCATTCCGGCATCGCTGCACGATGTCGCCATCGATTACTTCACCGGACTCACGAGTGACTCGTCGTGTTCCAAGGATTCATTGAGCGTTCCAGTGCCGCTCGATTTCGCCCCCTCGCCAAATCCGCAATGCATGCTCTCCGGCGCCGCGGTGAAGACTGCGCAGCCCGTCGCGGCTCCCATCGCGCCCGCTCCTGCGGCGCCTGCGCCCCCCACGCCGTCCGCTCAGCGGATCGATCAGACAGCACCGCGTGCGCACGGGCTCCTCGAGCGCCTTGCGCGATGGCTCGGAGGCCACCCACATTAGGACCCCGCGCTGCGGCAAAGCCTGAACCTATTACGTACGTACTTTCTCGAATGCCGCCTGGGGCACGACGCGGCTATTGTGCCGCCTGACGGCGGCAAGCCCCTCCAGCCGCCGCGTTTCCTCGGGCGGCTGCACCATGCGGCGCAGCCGCCTAATTTTCTCGCGTCGCGCTCAGCCCTCGGTACCTTCTTCGGCCACTTCTTCACCGCGGCGTTTGTCACGGCCAGCGATCCCTCCAAAGACCTGCGCCTGTGGTAGCCCAACGTCCTCGGGGCGCTTGTCGTCGCGCAGCCCAAGAAAGACGGGCTGGCGCAACCTGCGGTCCGCGGTCCACTCCTGGTAGGAGATCTGCGCCACGACGCGCGGCCGGACGTAGGTCACGTCACGCTCGCGCGCCGCCTCCACCAGCGTCGTGCGCGAGGTGGCGAGCGGCTTGAGTTGCTTGTAAAGCTCAGCGAGCGTTCTGGCGTTGAACCCTGTGCCCACCTTGCCGACATAGTGCAGCTTGCCGCGCGCGTAGGCTCCGAGCAGGAGCGCGCCGAGGAAGCGCCGCGAGCCCCGGGGGGCGGTATATCCGACGATGACGAACTCGTCCTCCTGGTGCGTCTTCACCTTCAACCAGAATCTCGATCGCCCGCCGACGTACGGCGAGGACAGGTCCTTCGCGAGAAGGCCTTCGTAGCCCTTGCGCTTTGCGATCCCGTACGCCTGGAGGCCGTTCGAGGCGATGCGATGCGAAAGCAGCAGCGCCCCGCGCGAGGGGACGAGCCTCTCGAGGGCCGCGCGGCGCGCCGAGAGCGGCTCGTGCCGCAAGTCCTTGCCGCCGGCGAACAGGCAATCGAAGACCACGTACACCGGTGCGCCTTTGCCCTGCTGCAATAACTGAAAGCGCGAAACGCGTGTGCGGTCGAATACGACGATCTCCCCGTCGAGCAGGAGGGTTGCGGGGCGCAACGCCTTGATCGCAGCGGCCACGCCAGGAAAGCGGTCGGTGTTGTCCATGTCATTGCGCGACAGGAGAACCACCCGTGCGCCTTGCTTGTAGGCGAGCATGCGCTTGCCATCGTACTTCTCTTCAAACACCCAGCCCGGTGCGTCGAATGGCTTGGACACGAGCGTTGCGAGCATGGGCCGGGCGCGAAATGGAATGCGGGAATTCATGCTAGGCGCCAGATCCATCAGGAGAGGCGGACCGGACGCGGGCTAACGCAAGAGCAGGATCACGCCGCGGTTGATCGCATAGCCGCCCAGCACGAGAAATGCGAACAGGGTTGCGGCGAGGAGTAGCGGCTTGAGGCCCGCCTGGCGTATGGCTCCGACGTGAGTGCGCAAGCCCAGGCCCGCCATCGCCATCGCGAGTAACACGGTGTCCGCCCCAACCAGCCACTGGACCGGGGCCGAAGGGAGCCAGTGGAGCGAGTTGACGGCGCTCATGCCGATGAAGAGCACCGCAAACCAGGGAATCACGATGTGTGTTGCCGCCCCGGCAGCGCGATGCCCGTGGTCGGTAGGGCTCTTGGTGGCCGAGAGGACCAGCAGGAATGGCGCAAGCATCATCACCCGCAGCATCTTCTCGATGACGGCCGTGGCTGCGACCGTGTCACTCACGCTGCGGCCGGCCGCGATGACCTGTGCGACCTCGTGAATCGTGGAGCCGGCAAAGATACCGAATTGCCGCTCGGTGAGCCCCACATGCGGAAACAGCAGCGGGTACAGGAACATCGCGAGTGTCCCGAATATGACGACCGTGGCCACGGCCACCGAGACCTTGTGCGCCTGGGCCCGCACGACGGGCTCGGTGGCCATCACAGCGGCAGCGCCGCAGATGGCGCTGCCCGCGCCGATCAGCATCGAAGTCTGCGCATCGAGGCGGAACAGCCGGGTTCCGAGCAACACCGCGAGCGTGAAGGTGAAGCCGATGATCAGAGTGTCCACGAGCACCCCTTCCCAGCCCACCGCCCCGATCTGCTGAAATGTGATTCGGAAGCCATAGAGCACAATTCCGGTACGCAGCAGGATGCCCTTGGAGAAGTCCACACCCGCGGCGGTACGCGTGGCCAGACGGGGGAAGAAGGTATTTCCAGCGACGATGCCGCAGAGGATGGTGATGGTCAGGCCGCTGAAGCCGGTTCGCTCCACGGCGCCAATCTTCGCGAGCACCATTCCGCAGGCGGCGAGCGCCCCGGTCAGGAGCAGTCCCGGCCATCGTGCGGTCGAGTGAGTGGGAGTGGTCACGGGTGGCCCGGGACGAAGGCCCCCCGGGAGCTATTCAGGCTCGCGATGACAGCGCTGATCGGCTGCGCTCTGCAGAGTACCACGTCTGCAACGGCAGGAATGTCATCGAGATCAACGCACGGACGGTCGATCCCGGACAGCGGCCGATCGCTCGCCACCGCGATGATCGAGGCGTCGTTGGGATAGAGCGGCGCCTTGCCGACGCTGGCCCGGAAGATCTCAATCTTCGGGAAGGGCTCGGCCTTGAACCCCTCCACGAGCACCAGATCGCACGGCGAGAGCCTCGCCAGCAGTTCGGGTAGCGGCGCCTCTGCACCATCGCCAATCTCGTGCATCTGCACCCACCGCCGCGCAGACGATACGATCACCTCGCTGGCGCCGGCCTTGCGATGCTCGTAGGAGTCCTTGCCCGGCTGATCGACATCGAACTTGTGATGGGCGTGCTTCAGGGTTGACACGCGCATACCGCGGCCGACGAGCAGCGGGATCAGCTTGATCAGCAACGTGGTCTTTCCAGAGCCGCTCCAACCTGCGACGCCCAGCACTTTTGCTTCGCTCATGAATGCGGGTCCCGTTGCGCATCGACCTCCCTCGGAGGCATTCTACGCTCATGGCCTTCCATTTCTTCGATCGACGCGCAGCGCTTGCCACCGGCTTGCTCGCGGGGCTGCCGGTGGTCGGATACTCCACGGCGAGCTACCAGATCTTCGTATCGAACGAGCGATCGGGCAACGTCACGGTGATCGATGGAGGTGACTTCCATGTCATGGCCACGATCACGGTGGGCAAGCGTCCGCGCGGCATTCATGCGAGCCCGGACGGGAAGATCGTCTACGTCGCTCTGAGCGGCACGCCGATCGAGGCCCCCCCGCAGCTCGATGCCCATGGCAACCCCATTTTCAAAAGGGGCGGGGATGACGATGACGAGGATGAGAATGCCGACAAGTCTGCGGATGGCATCGGCATTGTGGATGTGGCTCAACGCAAGCTGACCGGAAAGATCTCGGTCGGATCCGATCCGGAGGAATTCGACTTGAGCCGCGACGGTACGCAGCTCTATGTCTCGAACGAGGACGTGAAGACCGCGAGTGTGGTCGGCATCGCGACCGCAAGAGTGGAGCACATCATCCTTGTGGGTCAGGAACCCGAGGGAGTCGCCACCGCACTCGATGGCCGCAGCTTCTACGTGACGTGCGAGGCGGGCGGCGATATTTTCGCGATCGATGCCCGGACCTATCAGACCGTCGCACATTTCAAGGTGGATCCCCGGCCGCGCAGCGTAGCGTTCCTCCCGGGCACGCACATCGGCTTTGTCCCATCGGAGTCCGCCGGTGAGTTGAACGTGATCGACACTGCGAGCCCGCGGTTGCTCAAGGTGGTCGCGCTGCCTGCGGGATCCCGGCCCATGAAGGTCGCAGTGTCGCCGGATGGTCGGTGGGTCTACACGAGCAACGGGCGCGCCGGTACGGTCTCGGTACTCGATGCGCACACCTATCGGCTCGTCCATAGCATCAAGGTGGGGACGCGACCCTGGGGCCTCGCGTTCTCGCCCGATGGGCGTTACCTCTTCACGGCGAACGGCCCATCCAACGACGTCTCCGTCGTGGATCTTCGGGCAAACAAGGAGATTGCGCGCATCAAAGCGGGCGCCAGTCCGTGGGGGATCACCGTCGTTGGCCGCGCACCGTGACCGGCGGAGAACCAGGCCCGCTCACTTGCCGATGATGAACACCTCCTGCACCGGAATGCTGCGGGTGAAACCATCCTTGAAGGCGCGGGCGCGAAGCACGGTGGGTCCCTTGAGCTCGATCGGGCCTTCGTAGCGCGGGTCGGATTTGCCAGGCACGCTCCCATCGAGCGTGTAGTGCACTTCGGCGCCCGGCTCGCTTTCCTTGAGTGATACCTCCACGGCACCCGGGTACGTGCCCCCAGCCGGGGCAATCACCGGCGGGGCGACCACATCGCGGCCCGGCATGCTCAGGATCCAGTCGCGCATGAGCGCGACCCCACGCTCATCGATCGTCTCGCGTGCCAGGGGGGGCATTTTGATGTCACCCACGGTGTCCATGCGCATGAGCGCGATCGATCGCCAGATGTCGTGCGGGGAGATCACACGCGGTCGGTCTATGCCCTGATCGTACAGAATCGGGCCATCCACCAGCTCCTGCCTGTCCAAAGGCGTGTCGTAGCGCGCGTCGAAATAGGCGGCCGTTCCGCCGGGGCGGTGACACTGGGCGCAGTTCGCATCGAGGTAGGACCGAGCTCGGTCCTCGAGCGTGCGCGTCGTGTCGTCCGTGGCTGCGAGAGTCGAAAACGCTCGCAGGTCCAGATCGGTAAACGCGGGTGTGAACAATCCGATGTGATTCCACGCGCGCAGCTCGTTATCGGTCACGCCCGAGGGATACGTGAGATCGCGATTCATTTGCCGCGTCTTCACGCCGAGCACTCCGCCGGCTCGGTCGGTGTGGCAGGAATGACAGTCCTTGCGGCTCGGGTAATACCACGTCTGGAGTCGCACCGCACCGCTGGCGGTTCGGATGGGAATCTGCTCGGTGAGGCTCGAAGTGAGCAGATCCGCGTCGCGCCCGTCCGCTCGCCACTTGTAGACGACTCCGTAAACTCCACCTGCGCTGTCGCGAACGAGCAGCCGTGTCTCAAGTCGGCGTGTGAGCTCCGGGTGGCGCTCGTCGATCGGCAGCTCGAATGTCTTCACGAAGACCGTGCCGTTCGGGAAGCCCCACTCTCCTGTCGGCGCGAAATGGATCTGTCGTCCCTTGGGCACGGCCACCCAGCGGAGCTTGCGAGCCCCGTCGGACCAGAATGGAACGATGATCTGGTACGGAATGAGCCCCCTCGATGGGATCTGATCGGGTGTGTTGCTGAAAGCGCCGGTCTCGGACAGGAGCGGAGGGAGCTTGCCATCGGCTTGCTCGGGCATGCCGAGATATGCCCGTGGCGCAACCCGGCTGGTGAGGCCGTAGGGTGAGGTGCCGGCGGCGGGGGTGGCTAGAGCCAACGTGGCGCTGCTGAGCGCAAGGGCCAGAAGCGCAGATGTCCTGATTCCACGTTGCATCAAAGGTAGAGGTGCAAACCTGCGTATATCGCGAACGGATCGGCCGGGCTTTCGAACCGGTTGTCGACGCCCGGTCCATTGGTGGCGGCACCGGACGGGATGCCCGGCGCCCCGACCCCGGTTGGATCGCTCAGAATGCCGTAAGTTGCGTACTTGGAGTCGAGCAGATTATCGAGAGTAACGAAGAGCTCAAGATGCCGGTTGATGGAATACTTCGTGCCCAGATCGACCACGTGGTACCCCGGCATCGGTGCAAGCTGGTTGGACTCGTCGCCGAAATAGTACTGATCGGTCACCACGATCAGCGATGCCTCCAGGGACCACCGGGGCAGAACCCGGTATTCGAGCCCGGTCTTGAAGCGATGGAGCGGAATCCCCGGAAGACGATCGCCGGGCTGGACTCGAATGTTGCCGTCGGCGTCCTGGAACGGATTGGACGGGGAGGGCATGACCAGGGCGGAGCGAAATGAAGCATCGACGTAGCTGTAGTTGAGGTACGCGGAGAACCGATCGGCATCGTATCTCAAGCCTGACTCGACTCCCTCCCGTCGCGTATCGCCGATGTTCGCAAAGAATCCGCTGCTGATGGAGGTGGCGATGCCATAGATATCATCGTACAGATTGGTGCGAAAGGCACTGAGGTTCCAGGATAGGGCCCCGGGTGCGGCAAGGGAAGTGGCGAGCTTCCCGCGCAGACCGAGCTCGACCGTGTGCGCGACGACTTGCCTGAGATTCGGAGGATCACCGGCGAGGTTGGACGGCAGGAGGCAGGGTTGCAGCGGATTCGAGCATTCGATCTCGCTCGCATCCGGTGTGCGGTTGTTCTCCGAGAAGCCGGCGTAGGCCGTGACCGAGCGGGTGAGCTCGTAGGTGCCACCGATCGCCGGGTTGAGGTGGTCGTAGCGATTGTTTCCCGTCAGGTTCGTGCCGAGCTGATCCTCCAGGTCGATGTTGGCGATGTTGTAGCGCCCGCTCGCGGTGAGCGAGAGCGAGGAGGTCAGATCGATCGTGTCGGTGAGGTACAGGCCATAGTACTTGTTGAAGGCTCTCAGCAGCACGGGGGTCGCGCCGAATTGCGCTCCCGACGGCGCGCTCTGGGGCGTGTCGACGATGAGATCAGAGGGCAGCACGAGAAGCTCAGGGTTGATCACGCCGACCTGCACACCGGAGAAGAACCCGAGCTTCGCGTAGTCGACCGTCGCGCCGGTCGAGAAGTGGTTGGCAAGTCCGAAGAGGGATGCCGTGTCCGTTGCCTGCAACGACGCACCTCGGCCGTACGCGTGAATCCCCTCGTAATCGGTTTGCCCGATGGGAAGCGTGCCGCCGTCCGAGATGTCTGGCAGGATCTGCCCGGCTGCGTTGTTGAGGGGCGTGAGTCCGTCTGGCTGGCAGAGATCGCCGAGGTACGGCGCGGCACTGCAAGACATGTAGTTCGTCGTGTTTCCGTTCGAGACGCTCTGCGAGTACTCGCGGTAGTAGAGCACACCCTGGAGAGACAGCGCATCGTTCAGCTTGAGAGCCCCGTTGAGCGTCAGGAAATCGAGCCCATCCACGTTATTCTGCGGTCCCGTGAAGACGAGCGAGCGACTGATTGCGAGCTCCTGGACGGGTGCGGCGCCCTGGCCCTGCAGGAGATTGCTCGCCCGCGTGTAGCTCAGGTCGAGCGATGCGGTGTCGGTGCGAGCACTGAGCGCGGTGTACAGCTGGCGTAAGTGGGCGTCGGAGAACTCACGCCACCCGCTCTCGTCGAGGCCGCGCGCCGCCACGTAAACCCCGAAAAGTCCTGAATGTACGCCGTATTGCAGCTCGAGATTGCGTTGACCGAACGAGCCACCCGAGGCCTCGGCATCTCCTCCCTGGTAATCGAAGCCGTTCTTCATGGTCACGGAGATGCCCGCACCCAGGGCATTGAGACCGTAGACCGGGCTCGAGCTGACGATGTCCACGCGGTTGATGGCAAAGTCGGGAAACAGATCCCAGTTGACCGCATCGCCAAACGCCTCGTTGATGCGCACACCATTCTGGTACACGGCCAGACCCTCCGGCGTTCCGACCACGGGAGAGGCCTCGAAGCCGCGATAGAGAATGTCCGGCTGAAAAGGGTCATCGAGATTGTCGTCGATATTGATGCTCGAGAGCTCGGTCTCGAGGGCACGCGCGAGGTCGGGTGTGCCTTCGCGCGACAGATCGGAGGCAGACAGACTCTGCACGTTCGCCGGAATCTTGTCGAGGTCGATCTGGGTTCCTGGAATGGCGGTCGCTTGCACGACCACTGTGGGCACCGGAGGAGATGCAGTCGCCGCTGCCGTCGCCGGCAGCGTGGCCCCGAGATCGGCTGTTGCTGCCTGGCTGGCGTGGGTCGCGTGAGAGATCCCGCACGCGCAACACAGCCACGCACCCCACCAGATGCCCTTCGGCCTCATCGGTCAGCCCCAGCTCAGTCCTTGCGCAAAGTGTCGCGGGACTGCCCTCGAGTTGCCAGGGAAGTACTCCCGGAAACGTGGGTCTGCGAATCAGGCAGCCGAGGTTGGCTTCGCGGGCAGGCTGAAATGAAACGTGGCGCCCTCTCCGGGCTTACCTTCCGCCCACACCTTGCCACCGTGCCGCTCGACGATGCGCTGCACGATCGACAACCCGACCCCGGTTCCCTTGAACTCCGCCTGGGAGTGCAGTCGCTGGAATACCCCGAAGAGCTTGTCGGCGTATCGCATGTCAAACCCCGCGCCGTTGTCTCTGACGAAGTACACCTGCTGCCCATCGCTCGAGTAGCCGCCGACCTCGATTCGGGGCGTCTCGCGCCCGCCCGTGAACTTGAGGGCATTGGAGAGCAGGTTCACCAGCACCTGTCTGAGCAGGGCGGCGTCGGCATGACAGGGAGCCAGATCCTGAACGCTCAACTCGATCGGCCTGCGAGCGTTAGCGCTCGTAAGCTCACGCAGGACCTCGCCGACGAGCTCCTTCACCGGCACCTCCGTCAGCTCGAGCGCCGAGCGCCCGCAACGTGCAAAGCTCAGGAGGTCCTCGATGAGGTGTCCCATGTGCGCAGCGCTCGACTGGATCTGCTCGAGCAGCTCGTCAACTTCCTTGGAGATGACCGATCCACATTCGGCAGCGAGCAGGTCGCACAGTCCCTGGATCGAGCGCAGCGGCGCATGCAGGTCGTGAGACACCGAGTATGAGAAGGCTTCCAGATCGCGATTTGCGGCCTCGAGCTCGCGGGTTCGTTGGAGAATGCGTCGCTCGAGCTCCTTGTTCAGCCGTCGGAGCCGCCGCGCCTCGAGCGCACGCGAGATGACCGGCAGGAGCTGGTTCATCCGGAAAGGCTTTACGATGTAGTCGCAGGCGCCCGCCTGCATCGCTTTGACGGCGGTATCGATCGTGGCGTGCCCCGTCATGACAATCCCGACGATATCCGGGTCGAGCTGCTGCACTTCGCGTAACAGCTCGACGCCATCCATCTCGGGCATCATCAGGTCGGTGAGCAGCAGGTCGAAGGATTGCTCGCGCATGACCTGGATCGCCGCGGACGCGGACTCGAACCCGGCGGTCCCGTAGCCCTCGATCGCGAGCGTGTCGCACAGTGCCCTGGTGTGCGCCGCCTCGTCATCGACGATGAGGAGCCGCGCGCCGGCGGGAGGGTCCGAGCTGGGTGCGCTGCTCATGCGGCTCGGGAGGGGTCGGTAACCAGGTCGGACAAGGCGGAGCGCAGATCGGCCACCCTCGGAGGCTTGCTCAGAACACGATCCACATGTGGGGGGATGTCGTTCTCGGAGAGCATCCGCTTGCCCCACCCCGTGAGCAAGATGACCGGGGTGTCCGGGGATGTCGCTGCGACGGCCTCGGCCACCTTGCGCCCATCGACGTAGGGCATTCCCAGGTCCGTGATGACCGCATCGAAGGGCGCTCCTCGCGCGCACGCGGCAGCGACGGCATCAATCCCTTTCTGACCGCCGTCCGCCGTGAGCACGACGTGCCCGTCACTCTCCAGGATGTCGCGCAGCGATTTGAGCAAGAGCGGATCGTCATCGACCAGCAGAAGCGACAGGCGTCGAATGGGTACCTGGAGGGCCGGCATTCGCCGGGTGGGGCCATCCGCCGCCTCGGACATCGGGAAGGTCACCCTGAAGGTCGTGCCCTTGCCGAGCGAGCTTTCGATCTCGAGCTCGGCGCTATGCCTTTGCACCATGCCGTACACCATCGCGAGACCCAACCCCGTGCCGCGCTCGCCCTTGGTCGTGTAGAAGGGCTCCAGACATCGCCGCCGCGTCTCCTCGCTCATCCCGATGCCGGTGTCGCACACCTCCAGGCACACTTGCTGCTGGAGCTCCTCGCCTTCGACGGATGCCTTGCAGGACCGCAGCGTGAGCGTGCCGCCCTCCGGCATCGCATCCACGGCATTGAACACGAGATTGGTGAGCGCATCGCGAATCTCGCCCTCGGCGCCCATGATCTCCGGCAGGTCGGGCGCGAGATCCTTCTGCAGCCGGATGAAGATTCCCCGTTGCTGAGGCAGGTCGCTCCAGCGCGCCCGGGTGAGGTCGAGAACCTCCTCGATCAACCGGTTGATCGCGACGCGCGCGAGCACCAGCTGCTGCTCGCGGGGCCGGTAGAACTCGCGCATGCGCGCCACCGTCTGAGCAACATCCTCGATCGCCCGCTGGATCGTGACGAGGTAGCCCCGCGCCCGCTCACTGAGCTGCGGCTCGCGCTCGAGCAGCGTATCGGTGTAGAGCGATATCGGGGAGATGGCGTTGTTGATGTCGTGGGCGATGCCGCTGGCCATCTGCCCCAGAGCCCGCAGGCGCTCCTGCTGCATGACCGTCTGCTGGGTCTGGCGCAGGTCGTCGTAGGCGCGCTGCAGCGCCTCGTGCAGCTGGGCCTGGCGTGCCGCAAGAGCCACGTGCTGGCTCAGCTGCAGGAGGAACTCGCAATCGGTGCTGCTGAAGGCGTTGCCGGCCAGCCGAGCGGCGACGAGCATGCCGAAGACGCGATTCTCGACCAGGAGCGGTGCGATGACGAGCGAGCGCAAGCCGGCTCGAGCGAACCGGCGGGGGAAGGAAAAGTCGAGCGCCGTTGTATCCGGCTCGTACACCAGCTGCCCGTCGATGCAACGCGAGAGCCCATTCTGGTCGACCGTGATGGTCTCGCCGACGCTCATTTCGAGCTCTTTTGCGCGCGATGCCCCGCGCGCTCCGATCGTTGCGAGCCGCACCACGAGCGTCTCCCCCTCCCTCAGACAGGCGCAGCCGAAGTCGATGGGCAGACCGTCCTCCAGCGTGCGCAACACGACCTCGAAGATGCTCGGCAGATCCTGCCGCTCTCCGATTGCGCGCGTGATCCGCTGCAGCAGGTCGAGCCGCGTGAGCTGGCTTTGAAGCCTGCTCTGGCCCTCCGCGATCCGCGCGAGCATGTGATTGAAGGCATCGGTCAGCAACCCGAGCTCGGTGCCTTCCACCGGCGGTGCGCTCACGGAGTAGTCGTGCTTCTCGGACACCGATCGCGCGATGTCCGCCAGCGCCAGGATTGGCCGGGAGATCTGCCGCTGGAACCGGCTTGCGACCAGGTAAGCGATGATGGAGCTCAGCGCCATGATCACCAGCGTCATCAGGCCATAAAGGCGGAACCGCTCGTAGATGGCCCCGAGATCGGACTTCAAGTAGAGCGTGCCGAGGTTGCGCGCCCCCTGGGTCACCGGCTGTGCACCGATCAGCGATCCGCGCTCGAAGTGAAAGCCCAGAGGGGGCGGTGCTGCCGGGAGGGGCTCCGAATCGTGTCCCGGGCGGTATGTCGCGAAGAGCTTGCCGCTCTGGGTGTACAGACCCGCCGCCACGATGTGTGGCTCTGCCTTCAGCGCGGAGAGGGTCTCCGCCGCGTCGTCGGCATTGTCGAAGGCGAGCGCCGCGGTGCTGTTCGCAGCGATCGCATCCCCGAGGGTCATCAGGTTGCGCTCGGCGAGCTGGCGCGCGCTCACCAGCTCATATGCGCTGAATGCTGCGCCGGTCACAAGCACGACGATGCCACTGGTGAGCCACATCATCGTCATGAGCGAGCGCGTGATTCCGACCCTGCGCGTCATGGTCATCCCTCCGCGGAGCCCACGATCTCGGCTGGCCGCAGCAGCTTCGAGCTGATGGTGAGACCGCCCGCGCGCGCCGCCGCCACATTGATCCGCAACCGGATGCGATCGCTCTGCTTGACCAGGTCGATCATCACGCCGGCGCCGGTCGCATTGTCGATGTCGCTTACCGTGAGGATGCTCCGCCCGCGCAGCGCCTGGACGATCCCGGTGAGCCGCGAAGCCTCGGATCGATCGATGAACAGGATGTGGCAATCCTTCACCTCCGAGACATCGTGGTAGCGACGCACCTCGAGTGGATGCTCACCGAGGTGCTCACCTCTCACGACGGCATCGAGCTCTTGTCCGAACGGGTCGCTGCCGAGGACTGCAATGATCATGGGCGCGTTGGACCTGTCGAAGGCCGCAGGCGGCCACGACACGAACTGCGAGAAGTTGAAGAGGAAGACCGCCTTGACCTCGTACTCCGAGGGAGGCCCCGCGTAGGCTCCGCAGCGCAGCACGACCGCGAGCGATAGACACAGAGCGATGAGCTCGCGACGCCGCATGCTAGAGGTGCAGCTCGATGCTGGCGAGAAAGCTGCGGCCCACGAGATCGGCGGGCGCCGGGAACTCCTGATGATGTGCGTGCAGGAGATTCAGGCCCGTGAGGGCCAGGCCGCAGCGCGAAGAGAGCTGCCAGCCGAGGCGCGCGTTCAGCTCGGTGTACGCCGGCACGGCTGGATCTGGCAATGACCCCACGTAACGCAGGGTGGCATCGAAGGTGAGCCGGGCTGTCAGATTGGCGGAGGATCGGAGCATCGCGTGATAGCTCGGATCGTCTCCGACCTGCGATGTTCCGAGCAGGCCGCTGCTCCAGGGCTGGAAACGCAGATTCTCGTGCTCCTGCGCCGCGCCCACGGAAAGCCGCCACCCCTCGCGAACCTGGTAGTCCGCCCATGCCTCGACCCCGTACGTCGCCCCTTCGATACCGTTGCCCCAGTGCAGCGGCAGAATGGCTCCATCTCCCGCGAACTCGATGCTGCGCAGCTCGTCGTACACGTTGTAGTAGGTCGAGACCGAGATCGATAGCGCGGCGCTCGATTGTGCGCGCAGGCCAGTCTCGTACGCGGTCACGGTCTCTGGCCTGAAATCCGCTCCACCCACCAGGAACAACTCGCCGTCCAGGTACTCCTGGACGTCTCGATCAAACGGTGTGGGCGATCGGATGGCGCGCGATACCGCGGACCACAGCAGGAGCTGGTTGCTCACGTTCCACGAGAGTCGCCCATCGGGTAACGGCGTCGTGCCCGAGTACGGGTCGTCCTCGAGCTTCATTCCCAGGATCACTCTCAAGCGCGGTGTGAGGGTGATCGTGTCCTGCGCGAACAGATCGCCGAGGCTGAGCGAGCGACCGTCGGGGTTGAAGACCAAACCCGCCCCATCGGTGATGGCGTAACGGTTCACGCGCTCGCCGATACCCCACACGATCGAGTTCCAGCCGGCGAGGCCAAAGCTGTGTTGCAGCTCGATGTCGTAGGTGTTGAGCACGAAGCCCGCGCCGCCCACGTTGAAGCGCTCGCTGTGATCGAGATACGTCAGGACCTGCAGCGCCGAGTCCGGCGCGAAGGAATGGACCCACCGGCCGAGCAGGTCTGCGCCCGAGACGCCGGTGTCGGCGCTGTCCGGTGCGCTTTCGTTGCCGCGATAGGCATCGCCCTCCGCAGTCACCGAGTCCGCCGCCTGGCTCCAATCGGTGCGGAATCCCCCCTGAGCCTTCGACCAGCCGTCATCGGCGCTACCCCCGGAGGGTGTCTGCAGCGCATCGCCATGCAGCCCCTTGGCGTAAGCGCGGAACGCCGTGTCATCCACCTCGCCTCCGAAGCGAGCCGCGGCGTCGTCATCCAGATTGCCACCGGCCACGGTTACCAGGGTGCCCTGGGTATCGCCGGCCTTGCGCGTGATGATGTTGATCACGCCATTCATCGCGTTGGCGCCCCACAGCGTGCCATTGGGGCCGCTGATCACCTCGATGCGCTCGATGTCCGGGATCATCGTGTCGAGGGTGTCCCAGTAGACGCCGGAGTAGAGCGGGGAGTAGACGCTGCGGCCGTCGACCAGCACGAGCAGCTTGTCGGAGTAGCTCTCGGCACTCGAATTTCCACTGAATCCCCGCGCCGTGATGACGTAGCCGCTGGCGCTCGTTTGAAACACCTCGAGGTTGGGCGCAAGTCGCAGGATCTCCGGGATCGTCGTGGCACCCGAGCGCACGATGTCCTCGTGGCTGATGACATAGACGGCGGCCGCGGCATCGCCGAGGGGCTGCGGCGTCTTGGAGACCGAGGTGACCTCGACGTTCATCAGCTGCTCGAGGCTCAGCTTCTTGAGCTGGTCGGCCGAGGACGGCCCCGTGTCGCTTTGGCCGAGGGCCGGCCGTTCCAGAATGATTGCACCGAGTAGCGCAAAGCCCACCGCCCCCCAGGGCGGGCCGATGGCCGATCTATCCCTCGCGCGACCGTTCGTGTTCATCGCCCACGCATATCGATTGACGGTGGCTGATAGGCAGGAAGAATGCCCGGCGCGAGCAATAAGTGAAAAGCTCAGAGTCTCGAATCTGTGAGTGCAATCTCACCGCTCGGCGCGCGGTGCGGCCTGACTCAAATTTGAATCAATATTCAAACATCGGGTGTGCATGCAAGCCCGATGGTCGAATGGATGGCGATACTGCCAAGCTGCACCCGGCAATTCGGCCGCATGGCGGTCGTGGCCGGCTCTACGGTCAAGGTCGAGCTCGGGCGCATGTCGCAGATTTGCGAACTGAGTGGCGACGGGCTTCACAGGCGCCATCGCCCCCAGGTGTTAACGTATTTGCCTCTTGGGGCAGGCACTCAACCCATGGGGAGCACCGCTGGGAGCACATCTGTGACCTCCACTCTGGCAAGGCGCTCGGGAGAGCACCATTCTCGGGAGCCGATCCGCGTCCTCATCGTCGAGGACATCGAAGTCGAGGCCGAGCTGACTGCGCGGCAGCTGCGTCTCGATGGGATCGCTCACACGATGCAGCGGGTGGACACCGAAGCGGCGATGCGTGCGGCTCTCAGGGAGTTCCAGCCGAATATCATCCTCTCTGATTTCACGATGCCCCAGTTCGATGGTCCTTCCGCGCTCACCGTGGCCCGGGAGTGCGCGCCCGAGGTCCCCTTCGTCTTCGTCTCGGGCACCATCGGTGAGGAGCGTGCCATCGAGGCGCTGCGCC
Organism: Steroidobacteraceae bacterium; assembly: GCA_035524075.1. GTDB lineage: Bacteria > Pseudomonadota > Gammaproteobacteria > Steroidobacterales > Steroidobacteraceae > JASHUC01. The sequence continues at coordinate 21,861 of DATKPP010000038.1, forward strand.
GCGGAGCAGTCGACTACGTACTGAAGTCAAACCTGGCGCGGCTGGGGCCGGCCGTGCGTCGGGCGCTCGATGAGGCCGCCGCGCGCGCGGTCGCACGACGCCAGGAGCGCCAGATCAAGCATCTGACGGGCGTGCTGCGCATGTTGAGTGGCATCAACAGCGCCGTCGTGCGCATCCAGGACCGAAACGAGCTGCTGCGCGAGGTCTGCCGGCTCGCCGTTGCCGTGGGGGGGTATACCTCGGCGATCGTTGCCCTGCGGAACGCGAAGACTCACGTGGCCGAGCCGGTCGCCTGTCACGGCACCGATGCGGAAACTGCGGCGAGGCTCTGCCAGCTCATCGGCCGGCGCGTGGCAACGAACATGAACAGCAGCAAGGCGAGCCGCGAGGCACCGGAAGCGCTGGTCTTCACCGAGGCTGAATATCGTCCGAGCCCGAGGACGGAAGGCTCCAGCGAGCCCGCCGGAAGCCCGATGGTCGCTCTGCCGCTCGTCGTAGACAAGACCGCGATCGGCGCCTTCAGCGTCTGCAGCATGGAGCCCGGGCCGGTGAGCGACGAAGAGATGCGCATGTTGCGCGAGGTGGCTGCCAACATCTCCTTCGCGCTGCAGTACCTGCAACAGGATTCCAAGGTTCGCCTGCTGTCGTACTTCGACGTGCTGACCGGCCTTGCCAAGCGCGCGCTCTTCTGCGAGAGGGTGAGCCGATTCCTGCAGACCTCCGGCACAGCCGGATCCCGATTCATCGTGGCGGTCGTGGATATCGAGAAACTGAGCGCCGTGAACGATTCCTTCGGACGCCACGCAGGCGACCGGCTCTTGCAGCTGCTGGCCGACCGTCTGAAGCGGTGCTTCGAGGACACGGAGCTCCTTGCGCATTTCAGCGGCGGTACCTTCGCCGTCGCGCAGCCCGTCTCGGGACCGTGGCAGGCCTGTCTCGAGAATTTGCGCGCACAGCTCGACGGCCTTTTCTGCAGGACGTTCTCCCTGGAGGGCAAGGACGTGCCGGTGGCCGCACGCAGTGGCGTTGCGCTCTTCCCGGATGATGGACGCGAGCCGGATGTTCTGGTCCAGAAGGGCGAGTCGGCCTTGCGGACGGCGAAAGCCTCGGGCGAGCGCCACGGCCACTTCAGCGCCGAGGACCACGCTGCGCGCCTTGCAGCAGTGGCCCTCGAGAGAAAGCTGCGCATTGCACTCGAGCGCCAGCAGTTCGAGCTGCACTATCAACCCAAGGTCGGAGTCAAGACCCGTCGGATCGAGGGCGTCGAGGCGCTCATCCGCTGGAACGATCCGGAGAGCGGCCTGGTCTCGCCTGCCCAATTTCTACCAGTGCTCGAGGAGAGCGGGCTGATCGTGGACGTGGGCGAATGGGTGGTCGAGCGGGCGGCACTTCACTGCCGGGAATGGGAGCGCATGGGGCTGCCGGTGCGAGTCGCCGTGAACATCTCGCCGCTGCAGCTGCGACGCCCTGAGTTCGTCTCGCGCTTCTTCAAGCATACGCATGGCTGGACGAGCATGGGTTGCGGCATCGATATCGAGATCACGGAAGGGGCCCTGCTCGGTGAGTCCTTGACCGAGGTGGGCAAGCTCAAAGTGTTGCGGGCTGCGGGCGTGCATGTCGCGATCGATGACTTCGGCATGGGCTATTCCTCCCTCGCGCGCCTGTCCGATCTGCCGATCGATACGCTGAAGATCGACCGCAGCTTCATCAGCAGGATGGGCGCCGATCCGCGCGCGCGCAAGCTCGTCTCCGTGATGATCTCGATCGCTCGCGTATTCAAGCTGAAGTGCGTGGCCGAAGGGGTCGAGCAACAGGAGCAGCTCGATGCGCTCTGGCAGCTCGGCTGCGATCAATCGCAGGGCTATCTGCACAGCAAGCCCGTCACCAGCGAGCAGTTCATCGCCTTGATGCAGAACGGCAACGGGCGGTTCATTCTGCCGCCCGAGCCGCATTCCGAGACTGCGCCAGAAGCCCGCAGCCAGGAATCCAAGACCTGAAATCTCGCGCACCGGGCCGTGCGCAAATCCGCCCTCGTGCTGCGATAGAATCCCCTCTGCATGGAGTCGGATCCACGCACGAGGCCCTCGATGAGAACCCGCCCGAATTTCCTGGTCTTGATGGCCGATCAGTTGACCGCGGCCGCACTGCGCGTTTACGGCGGGACGGTGGCGCGCACGCCCCATATCGATGCGCTGGCAACGCAGGGAGTGGTATTCGACTCATTCTATTGCAACAGTCCGCTGTGCGCCCCGTCGCGCTACTCCTTCATGGCCGGACAGCTGCCCTCGAGGATCGGTGCCTACGACAACGCGGCCGAGCTCGCAGCCGACACGCCCACCTTCGCACATTACCTGCGCGCGGCCGGGTACCAAACGATCCTGAGCGGCAAGATGCATTTCTGCGGACCCGATCAGTTGCACGGGTTCGAGGAGCGGCTGACCACCGACATCTACCCGGCAGATTTCGGCTGGACGCCCGACTGGGCCCGGCCGGCGGAGCGACCCAGCTGGTACCACACGATGGACTCGGTGACTCAGGCTGGTGCCTGTTCACGCACGAACCAGATCGACTTCGATGACGAGGTCGTCTACGCGGCATGCCAGAAGCTCTTCGACCTGGCGCGCAGCGAGGATCGGCGCCCGTTCTGCATGGTCGTATCGATGACGCACCCCCACGACCCGTATGTGGTGCCGGAGGAATACTGGAACCGCTACCGAGACGATGAGATCGATCCGCCACGTGTGCCGGATCTGACGGGGCAGGAGGATCCGCATTCCCGCCGGCTCAGACAGGTGATCGGCCTGGAGCTGGCGCAGCCGAGCCCCGCTCAGGTGCGCGCCGCGCGTCGGGCGTACTACGGTGCGCTCTCCTACATCGACGATCAGATCGGCGCCCTGCTCAAGGCGCTCGAGCGCGCGCGCCTCGCGGAGGATACCGTGATCGTGCTGCTGGCCGATCACGGAGACATGCTCGGCGAGCGAGGCCTGTGGTACAAGATGACCTTCTTCGAGCCTGCGTGCCGCATTCCCCTCATCGTGCACGCTCCGCGGCGATTCCGGCCGCGCCGCGTGTCCGAGACGGCCTCGCTGGTGGACCTGCTCCCGACGCTTGTGGCAATCGCGTGCGAGGGCGCGCCACCGCATTTTGCGGCGCCGATCGACGGCACGAGCCTGGTGCCAGCGCTGCGTGGAGAGCGGGCACCGGATCTGGCCGTCGGTGAGTACCTGGCCGAAGGGGCTGTCGCGCCGATCGTCATGATCCGGCGTGCACGCCACAAGTTCGTCCACTCTCCTGCCGACCCGGACCAGCTGTACGACCTCGTCGCAGACCCGCAGGAGCGGCTGAATCTTGCGCTGCAGCCGCAACATGCGTCGGTCCTCGCCCGCTTTCGTAACGAGGTGGCCGAGCGCTGGAACTTGCCCGCTATGCACCAGGCGGTGGTTGCAAGCCAAAGCCGGCGCCACCTCGTCTACGGGGCGTTACGCCAGGGACGCTATCGAGCCTGGGACTTCCAGCCGTTGCGCGATGCCAGCCGAAGCTACGTACGCAACGATCGTGAGCTCAACGAGCTCGAGCGGATGGCACGGTTTCCGCCCTTCAGTGGGTGAGGGAGTTGGGAGAGATCTCACGGATCGTGCGTGCTCCACATCCTGCCATCGCCAGACGCAGCTCCCGGTTGAGCATCTCGAGCACGCGCTCGACGCCCGCCTGACCGAAGGCCGCAAGCCCCCACGCATAAGGACGCCCGATTCCTACGGCGGAGGCTCCGAGTGCCAGCGCCTTGTACACGTCCGTCCCGCGGCGCACGCCCCCATCCACGAGTACCGGAACGCGTCCGGCTGCGGCACGAACCACTTCCGGTAGCGCATCGAGGGTTGCGCGACCGCTTTCGAGCGCGCGTCCGCCGTGATTGGACACGATGATGCCGTCTGCACCGTGCTCCACGGCGAGCTCCGTGTCCTCGCCGGTCTCGATGCCCTTCAGCAAGACCTTCATACCAGTCACATCCTTCACGCGCTTGATGAAGTCCCAGGTCAGCGCGGGCGATGTGAGGCCGAGTCCGCGCGTATCGATTCCTGCGAACATCGGCTCCGCCGCCAGGTTGAGACGAGGATTGCCGTGCTCGTCGACCGTGTGGCAGGCGCTGCAGGTGCGGGTGTCCTCTCGGCGAAGCCGCGCCGCCGTCACCGTGTTGCGGCCCGCCGGAGTGTCCACGGTCACTGCCACGACGGGGCAGCCTGCGGACTCCACACGTTTGAGAATCCGCTTCGTCACGTCGAACCGGTTGGTCGTATAGAGCTGGTACCACACCGGCATGCCACGCGCGGCGATCACCTCCTCGATCGAGAAGGAGGCCTGAGTCGAGAGGATCTGCAGCGCGTCCTGCGACTTGGTCGCACGAGCCACGGCGATATCGCCGTCGGGATGAAACGCGCGCAAGCTGCCGATCGGACAGCACAGCACGGGCGATGCGAAGCTCATGCCGAAGAGTCGGGTTGACAGCTCGATGTGGCTCACGTCGACCAGGCGACGAGGCCGCAGCTGATAGCGAGCGTAAGCTGCTTCGTTCGCGTGTAGCGTGCGGTCGCCGTCGACGCCGCTTTGCAGGTAGCCCCAGTGTGCAGGTGGCACCACGCGCTGTGCGGCAGCCTCCAGATCGAATACATCGAGCGCATCGGCAGCCGTGCCAGGCAACGCCGCGGTGGGCGTCGAAGTGGCCTGGGCGCTCGGGTCCGCTCGAGCCCCGGGCGACCGGCCGAATCCGGCGGCGGCAAGCACGGGGCTCGCCCCGAGTAGTCTCAGCATCGCGCGGCGGTCATGGCGACTCATCGATCCCCCCCTCGGGCCGCCTGATGCTGGCAGGCCCCTGCCTTTGGTGCAATAGTCGTCCTCATGTCAGCTTCTCGGACGAAAAAGCCGCGCTCCGGCCACTCACCCGAGACAGTGGACGGCCGGGCGATCGATGAGATCTACGGTCTCGAGCCCGTCATCGACCCACAGCTGGAGCGCTCTGCATGGGTTCGCTCTCAATGGGTTCGCTGCCCGTACTGCGGAGAGTCGTTCGAGACCGCTCTCGACCTGAGCGCCGGCTCGGCGAGCTACGTCGAGGATTGCCAGATCTGCTGCCGCCCGATCGAGTTCAGGCTCGAGGTCGATCATGAGGGGACGTTGACCTCGTTTGACGTGTCACGCGGCGACTGAGCCCCACGGCAGCCACGCCCCTATCCTGCGAGCAGTCACGAGGAATATAGATCAAACTGGTGGGGCTCGCCGATCACGCGATCGAAGTGCAGTCCCAGCGCCTCGAGCACCGGCTCGGCGACCGGTCTCACCTGCTTCTCGATGTAGTGCTCGCGGTCGAGCGGATGCTTGCGGTTTTCGATGGGCTCCGCACCGGCAGTCGTCACGACGTAGCGAACCGATCGTCCCCGAGCCTGTCCCGACTTGCGCGCGGCTGCGACGTGCGGAGGCGTCGTCGTGGTGTAGTCGCTGGCAGCCTTGCGCAGGTTCTTGTGGTAGACCAGCTCCTCGTCGAGCTCGCCGCCGCGGACGCGTTTGACGATGTCCGCCAGATACGCATCGACGGGCTGATCCGTGAAAAGCCGCTCGTAGAGATCGCGCTGCACACGCTTGGCCAGCGCGGTCCAATCGCGGCGCACGACCTCCATACCGACGAACTCCACGTTCTGCGTGCCTTGAACCTGCAACAGGCCCGCATAGCGCTTGCTGGCACCGCGGGTGCTGTTGCGGGCGTGCGGTAGAAACAATCTGAGGTAGAGCTTCTCGAACTCGAGCTCCAAGCGGCTGCGCACGCGCCAGCGCGTCTCGATGTGGCGGGCGAGGTCGGCGTTCAATCGTCCGGCGAGCTCGAGCGCGTGGTCGCGCGCGCGGTCGGGTTCGGCGATGGCAGAGTGGACGAAGAGACTATCCGTGTCTCCGTACAGCACGGCAAACCCAGCCGACTCGAACCATTGCTTGGACCAGAGGAGCATCTCTTTACCGAGCCCGGTGATCGAGTTCGCAAGGACTGGGTTGAAGAAGCGGCACGCAGGCGTGCCGAGCACGCCGTAGAAGGAGTTCATGAGAATCTTGATGGCGTGCGCAGCGACGGCGTCCCCCCTTCTCTTGGCTTCCTCGCGTTGCGGGAATAGCTCATCGAGCAGACCCGGGAGGATCGCAGGCTCGCGCCGGAACGCGCCGGCCGGCGTGCGGATCAGATCGCTTCCGGGTGCGGGGTTCGGCACGTAGCTCACCGGGTCGATGTTGAAGGTGCGAATCAGGCTCGGATACAGGCTCTTGAAATCGAATACCCACACGTTGCGGTGCAGGCCGGTGACCGGCTCCAGAACGTGTCCGCCCGCCTGCGATTCGTGCACCCGCGAATCGCTCGACCTGACGCTCGGGGCCACCAGGTGCGCCCGTTCGAGCTCGCAGAGGTAGAGGAAGTCGAACGAGGCGATGCTCGCCGCCACCCGATCGGGCGTCATGCCCGTCAACCGGCTGCGCGCAAACGCGAGCCTTACCAGATCGAGCTTCTCGACGATCTGATAGGCCAGGCGAGCATCGGTGCGCGCGTACAGCGCGAATGCGGTCAGATCGTGCCGGTAGTTGTGGACGATCTCCGCAATCCGGTCACGCACATCGCCGCTGACCGCCTTGCCTTCGCCGAGCACTTCGCGCGCCACGGCGTCGAGTGAGTAGTCGCTCATGCGCACGAAAGCACCGCGCAGCAGATCGATGCCATCGAGCACCACGCGACCGGGGATGCTTGCCTGGCCGCTGCCGAAGTATCCCTCGGCCTTGCGAATTCGCATCCCGCCGGGCTCGCGGCCCAGAGCGAGGGGGTGACGCAGCCGTGCGGCAATGCGATCGAGCGCCGTCAAATCGAAGTCGACGATGTTCCAGCCAGTGAGCACATCGGGATCGAGGGTCGCAATGCGCTCACAAAAGCCATCGAGCGCCGCCCGCTCGTCGAGGCAGCGCACCGCACGCTCCGGCATTGCCCGATCGCTGGCATCGACGACCAGCACTTCGTCGGTGCCTGGCCCGAACAGAGAGATCGCGAGCAACCGCTCCCCCTTCGCGTCGGTCTCGATATCGAAGGATAGAATTCGCGGCTCGATCGCCACCTCGGCGGGAGTCAGCGTCGGATTATCGAAAACGATCAACCCAGCGCTTCGAGCCACCCGATCACCCTGGATCTCGCATGCGCCCTTGACGCCTCGCTCGATGAGGTAGCGCACGGCAAAGCGCACGTCGGCTTCGAAAGTCTCGATCCCAGCAGCCTGCAATCGATCACGAAGCGGTGGCACATCCGCGGGCACCTCGACCTCGATGCGGCTTGCAGGGGCACCTTCGAACGTATGTCGATCCGCGAGCGAGGACTGCGGCGAACCGAGCGCTCGGGCCCGATCCGCATCGGCGGCACGAATGTAGAAGTGCGGCCGCTGACGATCATCGCGTACCAGGAAGGCCCCGCCTTGCTCGAGTCGCCCGTAGAGATGCACGACCGGGACGCGGCCGCCATGGGCGACCGTCGACACCCGATAGCTAGCCTGAAGAATGAAGCCGCGTGCGCGGTGCGCTATGGGCGCCGAGATGTCATCCTGCCGCATCCAGAGCCTCGAGCAACAGGCGCGCGAACTGCGGGCCGGTGCCCGCCTCCTCGTGCTTGAAGTAGACGAACACCTCGCTGCAGCTCGCGGTTTTCTCCCGGATGAGTTGCGCCCACCGCTCGATATCGTGAGGAGTGTAGCCCTCGTCGCGCAATCGAAAGTACCCGTACGCCGCGGTGATCTCCACGGGCGTCGTCATCTTTTCGCTGTCGGCGACACACAGCGCCAAACTCCTTGCTCGCAGCCGCGCATAGACCTCCTCGTCGAGCCACGAGGCATGCCGAAACTCGAATGCGGCGCGCACCCCTGGTGGAAACTCCGCGAGAAAACCATCGAGAGCGGTCAGGTCCTTCCGGAAGTACGGAGGCAGCTGGAAGAGCAGAACGGCGAGCTTGGGACCGAGCTTCGCGGCGGTATCGATGAAGTACCGCAGCGAGTCGGCGCAGTCGCGCAGCCGCGCATCGTGGGTGATGCGCTTCGGCGCTTTGAGAGTGAATTTGAACTCCGGAGGGGTTTGTGCGCTCCAGCCCTCGAGGATCTTCGCCGTGGGTGAGTGGTAGAAGGTGTAGTTGATCTCAACGGTCGCGAGGCGCCCTGCGTAGTACGGCAGCATCTTCGAGGTGGGCATCTTGGGCGGATAGAAGCTGCCCCGCCACTCGGGATAATTGTAGCCCGAAGTTCCAACCCAGATGGTCACCTCTGCCCTCCGGGGGAGCTCAGTGCTCCTGCGTTACCAGGCGGCGGTACTGCCCCAGGTGGCGGATGGCGTGCTGAGACTTGCCCTGCAGCTCGTAGAGGCGCGCGAGATTGTAGTGGCAATCCGCAAGAGTCGGATCTTCGGAGATCGCCGCGTGATATGCCTCGAGAGCATCGTCCGGCTTGCCCAGATCCTCCAGCAGGACGCCGAGGTTGAACATCAGCAGCGAATCGGCACCGCAGCGCTCGATCGCGCGACGGTAGACCGTCTCGGCCTCGCGTGTTGCACCCTGCTCGTGCAACAACCGGCCGTGGTTGATCCAGGCGCCCACATTCTCGGGGTCCATCTCCACCGTGCGCTCGTAGGCCCGAAGCGCCGCCGGGGCGTCGCTACTCTCGAGCTCGAGCGCCTCCGCGAACCATTCGTCCGCGCTCTTCGCATGCTTGACTTCGGTACGCTCGAGCGCAGTGACCGAGCTCTCCGGTCGCTCGACCATATGCAGGACTCCGTCCTGCAGGCGAACGTCCAGGCCCAGAAGGTACTGACCGTCATCGGCCTGCCAGTGCTGGCTGCCGTCGCGCACCACGACGCGATCTCCGAGCGCGCAGATGTTGAGCCCCGAGAGCGGCATCGTTTGGGGCAGGTGTCGTTTGAGCGACTCGAGAGAGTGCCGGATGCGCTTGCGCGGAATCTTGGCCTGGATCAGCGCGCGAGCGGTCCGCAGCACGATGAGATCCTGGAACGAGAAGAGGTATTCGCGGCGCGGCCCGCGTGTGGGCCTCACGAAGCCCACTTTGATGAGCCCTTGGAGGGTGCTGCGCGGCAGCTGCAGCACTCGCTCCACGTCGCGAACGTTGTACAAAAGCATCCCCGATCCTTCGGACTCCGACTACCTTGGCGCCGGCACCCGGTGCGCCGGCAACCCCGCTCGACTAGCGACCTCGCTTGGCCGTCTTGCGAGCCGGTTTGGCTGGCTCCTCGACACGCTTGGGGGCACGCCGCGGACCGAGCTGCGAGGTGGAGGCCCGTGCCGCATCCCCCCGCTCGAGGCTCGCCCGCAACGCCTCCATCAGATCGATCACCTTCCCGCCTTCCTCCGCGGGGAAATCCGCCACAGAGATCTCGCGCCCCTGAACTTTCTTGTCGATCGCAGCCTGAATCCGTGCGCGTAGCTCATCCGTATAGGCCGTGGGATCGAATCGGTCGGAGGTCTGCTGTTTGATGAGTTGCTGTGCCAGCTGCAGCTCCGCCGCCTTCACTTCCGGCTTGGGCACGTCCACTTCAGTTGCCGGCCGCACGTCTGCCGCGAAGTGCAGTTGTTGCAGCGTCAGCACGTTCCCCACGGGCCGCAGCATCACGATGTACCCCTTGCCCCTGGTCGCCCAACGACCTACCGCGCAGAGCTTCGACTGCTTGAGAGCCTCGGTCAGCAGTCCGTAGGGCTTGGCAGCGCCCTTGTCGGGCGCGAGGTAGTAGGTTTTGTCGAAGTAGACTGGGTCTATCGACTCCACGGGCACGAACTCCGAGATATCTATCGAATGCGTACCGGCCTCCTCGAGAGCCTTGATCTCCTGCGGCTCGAACGTGACGTACTGATCCTTGGCAAACTCGTACCCCTTCACCATGTCCTCACGATCGACGATCGACCCATCCTTGGCGCACACGTACTGTTGCTTCAGGCGCGAACCGCAGCCCTTATGCAGCAGGTTGAAGGAGATGGTGTTGGAGGTCTGGGTCGCGCTGTAGAGCTTCACTGGGATCGCGACGAGCCCAAACGAGATGGTGACGGATCCGATCGAGCGTGCAGCCATGATGGTACCCTTCAGGAGGATCAGCGGCGCCTCGTGCCCAGCCGGAAAGCCTGCGCGAGACTCTGCTTCTTCAGCAGCGCATCATGCCATCGGTCGCCGGTCTTTTCCAATCGGGCGATCGCATTTGAAACTGTGAAGTGCGTCGGGTCGGCAGACTCGAGCTCCTCCCAGGCAAGGGGCATTGAGATGGGGGCGCCTGGACTGCCGCGCGGCGAGTAGGCGGCAGCCAGAGTCTTGCCGCGCACGTTCATGTTGTAATCGATGAAGATCTTGCCCGTGCGCTTCTGCACCGACCACTCGAGCGTCACCTCCTTGGGATGCTCCTTCAGGACATACGAGCCCACCATCTCACAGATCTGGCGGGCGTTGTCGAAGGTCACGTTGCGCTCGATGGGAACGAAGACGTGCAGCCCCGTCTTGCCGGTCGTCTTGACGATTGCGCTGAGCGACATCTGCTCGAGCAGGGCCCGCAGCCAGAATGCGACTCTCTTGCCCGCGGCAAAGCCCCTCTCGTTGAGCTCGGGCTCGGCTCCCTTGGGCTCCTTTCCCGAGTAGATGTACGGATCGATGTCGAAGACGAGATAGTCGGGGTAGTTGAGTACCGAGGCCTCCAGTGACTCGAGCGAGGTCGCATAGTCAGTGCCCCGGCTCACGGCGTCGGGCGCCGGCGATGCGCGGGAGTGCCACACGTGAAACTCCAGGGTGCCGTTCTGGCCGAGCCACAGCAGCGTCGGCAGATTGTTGGCGAGGATGTAGCGATGCGGCCCGCTCCTGTGCTCGGAGAACACCTCGACCGTCTCGACAAAGTCGGGCAGCTTCTGGTCCCAGTGCTTCTGAAAGAAGCGTTCGCCGTGGATGCCCTCGGGCATGCGAATCATCGTGAAGGGTCGGTCCATCAAATGCGGCAGCATGTATGGAGAGACCCCAGCCAGGTAGCGGATGAAGTCGCGCTTGGTGATGGGGGGCTGGCGCGTGATGGGGTCGGCAGGCCAGTAGATGCGGTCGAGGTTGGTCAGCCGCACGCGTGCACCGCTCATCTCGAGGTCGAGTCGCGCGGCCGTGCCGCTGAGCTGGCGTATGACGGCCTGGATCTGCTCGGCCGCCGGGGGGTCAGGCGGCTGCGCAACCGGGGTTGCGATGCTCGAGCGCTCAGTATCGGTCGACGTGGGCCTGCGCACCTCGTGTGCCGGGACATCGTCCCGCAGCCTCAGGAACACCGGCGCCCGCAGGAGGCCAGCCGGAGTCCACTCGGCGAAATTCACCTCCGCTACGAGCTGCGGCTCGAGCCAGGAGGTCGGACGGTGGATGGGCGGTTTCTCGGCGAAAGGTGAGGTCTTGCGCGTGAGCTGGCGCGTGCGTCGCGAGAGCTCCTCGAGGGAGGCGGCGTTCAAACCCGAGCCCGCATGTCCGGCATAGCGCAACTGATCTGCCTCCCAGTAGCCGAGCAGCAAAGCCCCGAGAGGCTCCCGTTCTCCCTTGCCCTGCGTGAACCCTCCTATCACGAATTCGGCGGAGCGTACCGGCTTCATCTTGAGCCACGAGGACGTGCGCCGTCCCGGTTGATAGATGCCATCCCGCCGCTTGGCCACGATGCCCTCATACCCGGCCTGGAGGGCGGCGGTGTAGAGCCGCTCGGCATCATCCCCGGCGTGTATGAGCTGTACACGGGAGGAGGGCAGCAGACATTGCGCCAGGTAGCGGCGCCGGTCGACGTACGTAGCGCCTCGCAGATTCACTCCCCCGAAATGCAGCAGATCGAAGCAGACGAACGCCGCGGGCGTGCTGCGCTCCGCACGGGCGATCTCCGTCGTGTCCTTCAGCTGTGCGCGATTCTGCAGCGCATTGAAAGAGGGTCGTCCGTCGGCGCCCAGTGCGACGATCTCCCCGTCAAGCACCATTCGGTCGATGAGTTGAGCCGCAAGATCGGCGACGATCTCGGGAAAGAGCGCGGTGAGGTCGAGCCCGCGCCGGGATTGCAGCCTGACCGTGCTGCCCTCCACAAATGCCAGTGCGCGATAGCCATCGAGCTTGGGCTCGAAGAGCCACTCGGGGTCGGAGCGCGGCCTTTCGCCTGTCATGGCGAGCATCGGTGAAAGTGCGGTCGGCATGGGCTCCAGGGGGCCCGTCGGTGCGAGTCCGGCGGCATCCAGGCGTGGCGGCGCGTGGGCCGGTGAAAGCTCATCGAGTGTGGCGCCGCTCAGGACGGAGCGGTCGCGCGCGAGGATGTCGCCCGCCTGGGCGAATCGATCCTGGTGCTTGATGAGGAGCCATTGATCCTTGACGGCCGTGCGCACGAGCGCGAACGAGCCCTTCAGCTTCTCTCCTCTCAGGAAGAAGCCGAGCTTGCCTTGTTTGAGCCCACTGCGAACACGCTCTTCGGCTTCTGCGCGCTTGCCGAAGGAGTAAACTCCTTTCTCATCCGGCGAATAGACCCCGCAGTCCCACACGATCACCCGGCCCGCGCCGTACTGCTTCGGAGGAATCACGCCTTCGAACGAGGCATACTCGAATGGATGATCCTCGACGGCGATCGCCATTCGCTTGTCGCTCGTTGCAAGCGAGGGTCCCTTGGGCACCGCCCAGGATCTCAGGACTCCATCGAGCTCGAGCCGGAAGTCGTAGTGCAGGCGCCTGGCCGCGTGCTTCTGCACGACAAACAGCAATGGACCGCTGCGCTTGGAAGCCAGCGCAGGAGCGGGTTCGGGCGTGCGCGTGAAGCTGCGCTTGGCCGCATAGCGGGCGAGGGGGCGCTGAGTCTTGGCGCCCGGGCGCGTAGCGCGCCCTTTTGGCCGCTGAGCCTCCGCCATACCGGTTACGCACCGCTCCAGAGCTTGTCACTGGCCAGACGCGCGCCCTGAGCGAGTGATTCCAGCTTGGCCCAAGCGAGCTGCGGATGCACGCGTCCGCCGAATCCGCAGTCGGTGCCGGCGATCACGTTTTCGCGTCCAACGAGAGCCGCGAAGCGTTCGATCCGCTCAGCCACGAGTTGCGGATGCTCGATCAGATTGGTCGAGTGGCTCACCACGCCGGGGATGAGGACGGTGCCCTGCGGCAGGCGGACCCCCTCCCAAACATGGTATTCGTGCTCGTGGCGTACGTTTGCGGCCTCGAAGGAGTATCCGCCGGCGTTGACGGCGAGCACGACATCCAGAAGCTCCTCGAGCCCTACATCGTGCGCGTGCGGACCATGCCAGCTGCCCCAGCAGATGTGATATCGGATTTGCTCGCGCGGAATGTGCGCGAGGGCATGGTTGAGAACCTCCACACGCTGCATGCAGCGCTTTCGGTAGGCGGCGCTCCCCATCGCGAGGCCGATGCGATCCCACAGCGCCGCGGTCCATGCATCGTCGATCTGCACGAGAAGGCCAGCCTCGGCGATCGCCTGGTACTCCGTCCGCAAAGCATCGGCGAGCGCGTAGAGGAACGCCCGCTCGCTCGGGTAGTACTCGTTGAAGCGATAGGGCTCGATGCTCGCCGGTGCTGCCACGGGTAGGAACGCCTCGGTCACGGGCGTTGCGGCGATGGCACTTCGCAAGTTCGCCACGTCGCGTGCGACCAGGCGCTGTCCGATGTACGCAATCGGTTGCGTGCACACCGCTCGCCCGGGCGCACTGGAGGGGCTCGCATGCTGATAGCCGGAGGAATAGAAGAGCGTGCCGCGCTGTGCGGCCTCCTCGTAGAAGCCACTGAAGGCGCGGTAGTCCTCGCCTTGCAGAAGCAAGGGGGGCTCGGCGCCTTGCCGGGGCCTTGCCTCGAATCCACCCAGACGGTTGTCGAGGTAGGCGAGCCAGTGTCCCTTGCTGAGCTCCCCGTCGCTCACCACGTCGATGCCCGCTTGGGCTTGGCGGCCGACGATCGCGGCGACCTGCCGAGTCAATTGCTGCTCATAGTCAGGAGCCGCAGGATCCAGGTCGGGCGGTGTCGGCAAGCTGCCCGCGTGCGTCGTGAGGATTCTGTCGATGCTTCGTTGCGTACGTCACCTCGCAAAGGGCCCGGATTTAGCCCGCCCCGCGCCGCCCCGCTCTCATCATAGGCCGCGCGACCACTGCACGGCGAGCGGGCCGCAACGAGCGACGCAGTCGGTGCGCCAGAACGGTCAAGGGCACCATGCTCTACGCTCGAAGCGATCGTTTGTGTTAGAAGCTCACAGGTTTCTGCAACGCTCGAAGGGGAGGCTGGGTCATGATGGAGCGCATGCGCTGTCCGGATCCGACGATCACGCGCTGCAAGCTGGGGAGGCTTCTCCTGATCAGCGCACTTGCGCTCCTGGCGATGCGCTTTGTCTTCGAAGCCCCTCTTGCTGTCGCAAGCGATGGTCCTCGCGAGACCCTCCTGCTACGTCCCGATCGGGTCTGGACCGCTGGGGAGCGCTCGCATACGGGCTGGGTCGTGCTCGTGCAATCGAACAAGATCGTGGCGGTGGGGCCGAAGGATATGGTGCATGCGCCTGAGGGCGACTCGGTCACCACGATCGATTTGCCGGGCACGACCTTGCTTCCCGGTCTGATGGATATCCATTCACATCTCTTCCTTCATCCCTACAACCAGACCTCCTGGGACGATCAGGTCTTGAAGGAGCCCGTGCCATATCGCACGTTGCGGGCCGGCGTGCAGGCGCGCAACACGCTGTTCGCTGGGTTCACGACATTGCGGGATCTCGGCACCGAGGGTGCAGGGTATGCGGACCTGTCCGTGAAGCGGGCGATCGAGGAGGGTCTCATCCCGGGGCCGCGGCTGTTCGTGGCGACGCGCGCGATCGTTGCGACCGGAGCTTATGGTCCCGCGCCCCGCAGTTTACGTCCCGATATCTGCTGCACCCCACAGGGCGGCGAAGAGGTCAGTGGCGTTCCGGACATCATTCGCGCGGTGCGCGAGCAAGCAGGGCGCGGCGCGGACTGGATCAAGATCTACGCGGACTACCGTTGGGGCCCGGGCGGCAGTCTGCAACCCACGTTCTCCGAGGAAGAGTTGCGTGCGGCTGTGGAGACGGCGCACTCCTCTGGGCGGCCGGTCGCAGTGCACGCGATGACCCCCGAGGGCATGCGCCGCGCGGTGCATGCCGGGGTCGATACGATCGAGCACGGCTATGGCGGGACCGCGCAGGTGTTCAAGCTGATGGCAACTCACGGGGTGGCCTACCTGCCCACACTCACTGCCGTCGAGGCGGTCGCGGAGTATTTTCAGCATTACGAGCGGGGCAAGAGCCCACCCACTGCGGGGATGCAGGAGGCTGCGCAGGCGTTCAAGACGGCGATGAGGACGGGGGTGACGATCGGATGCGGCAGCGATGTCGGGGTATATACCCACGGTACGAATTATCGGGAGCTCGAGTGGATGGTTCGCGACGGGATGAGCCCCGTCCAGGCGCTCACGGCGGCCACCGCGACCGATGCCAAGATCCTGCGCAAGGAACAGGAGCTGGGCCGTATTCGCGTAGGGATGCTCGCCGACCTGATCGCGGTGCCCGGTGACCCTACGTACGACATCGCCGCGATCGAGCGAGTCAGCTTCGTGATGAAGGACGGCGTGATCTACAAGCAGCCCTGAATTCGGAGCATCATGGCGTCAGCTCCGACACTCCTGCGGTCTCGGCAGCACCGGCCCTCACTCGCGCTATATCTCAGGATCAAACATGGTCAGCCCAGCGAACGCAAATGAGCGTACCGTGATCGAATTCTTCGCCGCCTTGAGCACCGGTGACCTCGAACGGGTTCGGACGTTCCTGCACCCGCAAGCAACCTGGACGCCGCAGGTACGCGATGTGCCCGGAGCAGGAGTCCACAAAGGACACCAGGGCATCATCGACGAGTTCCTCACGCCGGTACGCGGGCTGTTCCAGCCGGGTGATCCGAAAGTCATCGTCGACACGATCGCCTCGAACGGGGCGCTGGTCCTGACCGAAACTCGCGGGGTCGGGCGCTTGAAGGATGGCCGCGCGTACTCGAACCTTTATGCGTGGGCGATCGAGGTGCAGGAGGGTAGGATCACGACGATCCGGGAGTACATGGACAGCCACTACGTCGTGGGCCTATTCGCATAGCACGCCGGCCGCGCTTGGGCGAAGGCGACGGTAACTTGCCCCACCGAGCCGGGGGGGGCGGCGAGCCCGGTCCCGCCGAATGAGCGGGTCGCGGTCGATGTGGTAGGATGCGCACCCCCAAGTGACAGCTCTTTCGGGCTGCCACTGTTCACATTCGGCGCGCCCGTAGCTCAGTTGGATAGAGTACCTGGCTACGAACCAGGGGGTCGGGAGTTCGAATCTCTCCGGGCGCGCCACTGATTCAAGTACTTATCCATCACGCCGACCGCCGAAGCCAGGTGGTTGCGGAAGAATCAGGCTGTCGAGGACTGAGCGGGCCACGCGGTTCAAAACGACGAGGCGCTCCTCGCCATTCTTCACCCGATCGGCGGGGATCAGAAATACCGACGTGTCGAGCGCGGGCACTTTCACTTCATAGCTCCATTTGAGCCCGCAGATCTCCTGTTCGCTCGAGCTGCGCCAGACTACAGCGATTCACTCGGGAGGCGAAGGATTGCCCAGGTTAGCACGGAAGAAACGCACGACCTTGGCGTTGAACTTGGTGTGGAAGACGGCTCGATCGAAGCCGGACGCGTCCGAACAGATTTCAGGCTTAATGGCGGCCAGACGTTTGTCACATGGCGGTAGGAAGTCGTAGTGCCCCGCACCCGCTGCCACTTCAAAGTCGGGCGATATCGGCAGCGCCTTGCGCACAGCCGCTTCGTAGTAAGGGTTGGGCTGGTGTCGGTCGTTTGTCGCATGCCAGAGCTGGACGGGAATGCGGACGTTTCTCAGTCCGGGCTTCTCAAACGTGAATCCGAATGCCGGGGCAGCCGCGACGATCGCCTGGATCCGCGGGTCGGAAACCCACGCGTTCTTCGGGACGTGTATTGGAGGATTGCGCGGATCCATTCCCGCCTGGCGCATTGCCGTGCACAGGTCGTGGTCGGGATGCTCACGGCAATAAGGCCCTATGCGGCTCAAGTCTGGCACGCCGCCGGCTGCCACCAATACCGTAAAACCGCCGTTGGAAAATCCGAACGCCCCAACTTTACTATTGTTGAGCAATTGGTGGTCCGGCCATTTCTCAAGCATGTAGGAAATCAGCCTGTGCAGTTGCTTCGGCCTGCGCCAGAGTTCCAGGACCTTGCTTTGATCATAGTAAGTGTCACCGGCATGATCTATGGCCGCGACGACGAAGCCTGCACGGGCGAGAGCGATCGCGGTGTCGTAATGACCATCGTAGGAACCGCCGCCGCCATGCGAGATCACGATCAAACGCAGATCCTTGCCCGCCAGCGCAACGTTCGAATAGACGCCCGGCCAGGAGGTCGCTGCCGCCGAATTCCCTTGCGAGGCCGGATACCACACTCCACCCTTCAGCGGGGCTTCCGGTGGGTTCGGAACCTGGATCTTCTCGAATCCGACCATGCGGTTCTCGGCGGCCCGAGTCGCCGTCATGAGAGCTGTGAGACCAAATAGAAAACCGATTACCTTCAAATGGCACACTTTCTCGGTCCCATTGCAGAGTTGCGTTCCCGAGTTTAACCGGGTGCTCCCTGCTCAGCTCAATGACCCGCCAGAGGTGAGTTGAGCGAGAATCTTCCATTGACCGGTGCGGTCACCGTGCCGAGTTGACGGCCCAAGCGACTGCCGAGGTTGTGCTAGGTAAGCTGAGGAAAATGGCAAACATCGCAGTGAGCGAAGCTGACCCGCAGGGCGCCGGGCAGGGATGGCGAAGGCGCAATCTCTCCGGGCGCGCCACTCGATCGGATCCTTGCACTCATCGCGGGGATTTGGCGACGCCTCCAGCGTGCGATAGCCAGCAGCCCCAGACCGGTCAGCGCGAGCAGCGTCGGCGAGGGCTCCGGCACGGTGCCAGTGGTGCCAGTCGTGCCGGTCGTGAGATCCCCGGTCTCGAGGTCGAGCGACAGATCGACCACCGGACCGGTACCAACTTCGTACTCAAAGACATCGTTGACGAAGGTATCGTCGAGCCCGAATGTCGAGGCAAACGCCGATCCATCGCTGTCCACAAAGAAGGTGTCCACGTTGAAATCCCCGGAGGTCAGGAAGGCCAAGGGGTTCGCACCGTTCTTGAAATCGAACAGGATGCTGCTGTCACTGATCTCGACGCTGTTGCCAGGATTGAGTACCAGTGTGCTCTCGAGGTAGCCGCCGCTGCCGTTAGGGTCCACCTCGAAGGCGATCGTGCCGCCGGTCTCCGTGAGGTTGCCCATGATTCTCAGAGGGTCGGGCGATGCGCCGACTTGCACGGCGCCACCGGTCACCGTCACGTTGCCGATCAGCGTACCGTTGCCCCCGATCGTGCCACCGCTGTTGGTGATCCCACCCGCTGCCTGCAGCGTACCGCCCGTCAGTATTGTCTCCCCGGAGTTCTGCGTGTACGCACCCGCAATCAGCGTGGCGCCCGAGCCGATGCCAACGTTGGTGAAAGCACCTCCGCCCGACGTGAATGTACCCACCGTGGTGAAGGTGTCGGCGTAGATCGCAACTTGGCCCTCGTTCGTGGTATTGCCGGTCACCGTCGTCGTACCACCTCCCTGGTTGAAGGTTCCTCCTTGATTGACCTGCAGCGTCCCAGTCGTGAGCGCGCCACCTTGCAGGGTGTACGTAGCCGGGTTGCTGCTGTCGGATTCGGGGTTGAGCAGTAGGGTTCCGGTAATCGTGTTGGTCGTGCTGCCGCTCTGTGTGAAGGAGCCGACTGTGCCAATTCCCGTAAGACAACCGAAGAGTGACGCTCCGCAGAGATCGTTGTCTCCGCCTATCGTTTCGGATGCGGCTGCCAGTGACCCACCCTGCAGAACATAGGTGCTGGTCGCGGCGACCTGGGCTCCCACCGACAAGCCGCCCGTCAGGGTGTTCGAGCCGCCGGTCTGAGTGAAGCTCGCCGCCCCACCAAACCCGATCGATTCGTTGCCGGCGCTGATGCTGCCGGACTGCAGTAGATAGCTGCCGCCAAAGAAGCCTACGAGCAGATTGCCACCGCCGCTCACGGTATTGCTGCCGCCCGACTGCGTGAACGCACTGCCCAGCAACAGCTCGCTGCCCGAGGAAGTAACGGCACCGCCGTTCAGGTTGAAGCTCGCAAATGTCACCGATGCGCCGTCGAACCGGAACGTACCACCGGCATTGACGTTGATGACCGAGGCCGCCAGCTGTCCGCCCTGCGCATCGTAGGTGCCGCTGCTGCCGGCCTGCGAACCGACGGTGAGCGTGCCATTCAGCTCATTGACCGATGCCAGACCGTTACTGCTCGTCACCAGCGTGCGCGTCGTCCCGTCGTAAGGTGCGAGAACATTCGCACCGCCCGTCTGGGTGAAATTGCCGTTGCCGAGGAAGCCGACCTCCTCCACCGCGGCCGACAGGTAGCCACCATTGAGTGTGTAGTTACCGGTGGTGCCCGCATCGAGCCCCAGCACGAGCGCGCCGGAGACCGTGTTGGTACTGGAGGCGTTCGCGGCGATGATGGCGCTGTCGGGTACCGAGGAGCCGCTCTGCGTGAAGCTGCTGGTTGGATAAGACGCGTTCACGGCCGCCGTCGTCCCGATGAGTTCGTTGCCGGTCGTCGTGAGCGCGGCGACCGGGTTTCCCGCGCTGAACCCGGAGGTCACACCGTTGAGCGCAAACGTGCTGTACACCAGCGTGCCGCCGGTCTGATTGAGCGTGCCGCCGGGGGCGACCTCGACCTCCGTGATCGCGAGCGACCCACCCTGCACATTGGCCGTGCCGCCGACCGACAGCGTGCCCAGGTTGGCGGTACCCCCCTGCTGGGTGAACGTGCCGCCGCTCTCGATCTGCAGCGAATTCGCCAACAGGTTCGTTGTTAGCGGGGTTCCGGAGGCGTCCTCGGACACCGATTCGGTGAGCGAACCACCTGAATTCACCTGGATTGCATTCGCCGCCAGCGTTCCCCCCTGCAGCGCGTAGCTCGAGCCGGCGGCGGTGGGATAGTAGGCGATGGTCAGCGTACCGGTCACGCTGTTGGCGGTGTTCGGCCCTTGGGTGAATTGGCCGATCGCATTCTGGCCGATGTTCTCGTTCTGGGCGGTCAAACTGTTGACCGCGCCGGAGATGGAGTCGGCGGTCAACGAGTAGGTGCCGTTGCCAGAGACCCCTCCCAGCGCAAGGTTGCCATTGACGGTGTTGGTCGTACCATTACCACTTTGGACAAATTCACCCGTGGCATAGCCGCCGATGGTTTCTCCACCCGTGACCAAAGTGCCTGCCTGCAGCAGGTACGTGCCTGCTACGGTACTCTCGCCACCCAGCACCAGTACGCCGGCCGCGGTATTCATGCTGCCGGCACCAGTCTGCGTAAAGGTGTAGGACCCCCCCTCACCCGGCACGTCGAGAAGCTCATTGCCCGCGGCGGTCACGGTCCCGCCGCTCAGGTTGAACTGTGAAAACTGAACGGCCCCACCGTCGAACTTGAAAGTCGCCCCGGTGCCGACGGTGATCGTGCCGGCATCGAGCATGCCGCCCTGCAGGTCGTAGCTGGCGACGTTGCCGGAGCTGGATGTCACGAGCAGCGCATCGGCAATCGTGTTGACGCCGCCGCTCTGCGTGAACGTGCCGGTGCCGAGATTTCCGACGGTCTCGTTCTGGGCACTCACGGTGCCGCCCTGCAGTAGGTAGGTCGCGGTGCCGATCACGCCGACGTCAAGGGCGGCACCACTCGCGACCGTGTTGCTGCCCGCTGTCTGGGTGAAAGTGCCCGAGGAAAGAAGCTCATCGGCGGACGCCTGAACGGTGCCGCCATTGAGGTTGAAATTGGTAAACGCCAGGCCACCTCCGTTGAAATTGAAGGTGCCGCCGGCATTCACCTGAACCGTACCCGCGTTGAGCGATCCACCGTTCAGGTTATACGTGCCCGTTGCGCCGGCGTTGGCGGCCAGGGTGAGGTTGCCCGTCGTGTTGGTGCCACCGGTCTGCGTGAAGGTGCCGGTCCCGTTCTCACCGATGTATTCGGTGCCCGCCGACAGCGTCGAAGTCGCCGTCGGACCCGACAGCTCGTACGTGCCGACGCCCCCGGAAAGAGTGCCAAGCGAGAGGCCCGAGCCCAGTGTGACGCTGCCACCGTTTTGCTGAAAGTTGCCGGTTCCGGATTCACCGACGATCAGGGAGCCCTCGACGCTCACCTCGCCTGCGCTGAGAGCATAGGTGCCGGTGATGCCGGGGGCCGAGCCCAGGTAAAGGCTCCCTCCGGTGACATTGTTTGAGCCCCCGGTCTGGGTGACGGCATACGAGGTGTTCGACTGGCCGAGTGAATCCAGGATCTCGTTGTACGTACTGTTGACGCTGCCGCCGGCGATGTTGAGGGCTGCGAAGTTGATCACGCCTCCCTGCGTGAGGTTGAGCGCGCCGCCCGTATTCACCTGAATCGTGGCGGCGTTGAGGGTCCCAGCCTGCAGCGCGTAGGTGCCGAAGCCGTTGATGGTGAGCGTTCCCGTTACGGTGTTGCTGCCACCGGTCTGCAGGTGCTCACCGGGTCCGGTGGTGCCGATGGTCTCGTTGATCGAGGTGAGCACGTTGGCGGCCTGGCTCAGCGTGATCAGCTGGTCCGTGCTGCTGTTGCCCTCGATGGTGAGGCTGTTGAGACTCGGGTTGGTGGTGGCATCGAAGGTGACGACCGTCGGCGCGCTCGCGTTGCTGGCGCTGGTGTTCGTCACGAACACGTCGTCGCCCGTCTGCGGTGTGGTTGCCGTCCCGCCCACCAGCCAGTTGGCGCTGCTGCTCCAGCTCAGAGCACTGGGGCTGCCGAGGCTGCCACTGTTGAGGTAGACCTGCCGCCCGCTGGAACCGGTTGGCACGTAACCGGTCGAGGACACGGTCGCAGTCCAGCTGCCGCCGACCGTGAAGTTGTTGATGTATTCGCCCGCCGTCGGCGCCCCGGCGACGTCGCTGCAGGTGAAGCCGCTCAGGGTGCAGTAGGCGATGTCGCTCGCCACGGTGCCCATCAGATCCAGATACTCAGTGGTTCCGCCTAATGCGAAGGCGAGCTGGATGACCACCTGGTTCGGGCCCACCGCAAAGATGTCACTGCCCGGAACGCCATTGAAGCTCCCGCCGATCGGGGTCGTCAGTCCGCCGGAGATATTCAGGCTTCCGGAAACATTGAGGCCTTCTTCGAAACAGCTCGCGCCACAGACCGCCCCGGCTGCCACCGAATCGGAGAATGACAAGGTGACGGTCACCTCTTGCGGAGGGGTTCCAGGCGAGCCTGGAAACGATTCCAGGGCGAATGCACCCGGGGTGGTGGGCTTCGCCGAGTCGAGCAGACCGAGGCTCGCCTCCACGGGGCCTTCGCTGATGGTCAGCGCGTAGGGGAGGGAGGAGGTGGAGTCTCCCGTGAGGGACACCTGTGCCTGACCGACCGGGGAGACCCCGATCAGGGCCAACGCCACCCAACGCCCAGTTCGAAGGCTGATGCAGAGCCGATTGCGAGTCGCCACAGATGTCCCCTGGGCCGAGATCACCCCTCCGGGAGGGAGGGGCGCTCGGCGCGTTTTCCCGACCATGCGCGGTGGGCCGACGAGCATCCATGTTGTTCAGCTCACGAATTCCTAAAGTTTTTCTTCGCCAATTAACTCAGCCGCTTACGCTATGCTCGGTTAGATCTGAGCTTCACCCGCATGGCTCCCTCACCCCTAGCGATGCCCCCCATTCGCACGCCGGTCTTACATATCGGGCGGTGGCGCGTGGACCCGGAGCTCGATGAGATCTCCTCCAGCGGCCAGGTCGTCAAGCTCGAGCCGCGGACCATGCGGCTTCTGCTGCATCTGGCAACGAATGTTGGTCGTGTCGTTCCGGTCGAGGAGTTGCTCGGGGAGATCTGGCCGAACGTCGTCGTGACGCCCCAATCGGTCTATAACACCGTGGCCCAGCTGCGGCGCGCCCTGGGCGACGTCTCCGAAACCCCAACCTACATCACGACGATCCCGCGCAAGGGATACCGCCTGATTGCCACCGTCGAGCGGCGGGTCCCGGATCCCGCGGCTGAAGATGGCGCGACGACGATCACGCCGTTGACCCCGCGCGCGGTCCCGGGGATGGTCGCGCCTGCCGACCCCGCTGCGGCAGACGGCTCGCGGCGAGGGTCGCCCGCGCGCGCAATCTTCCTCGCAGGTCTCGCCATCGGCATCGTCGTCAGCGGTGCCCTTGGGCTGCTCGTCGCGAGGGACCAGGGGTTGCGTCTGCCATTCCTGTCGCCGAGGACCGCCTCGGCCGGTAGATCCGCGGTGACTGAGCACTCGATCGCGGTGTTGCCGTTTCGCGATCTGAGCGCCGCTCAGGACCACGCGTACCTTGCCGAGGGGCTGGCGGACCAGATCGGCACGGTGCTGTCGCAGGTGCCGCAGTTGCGCATCGCGGCGCGCGCCTCCGCATTCGCCGCGCGCAACGACGATATTCCCGCGATCGCCAGGAAACTGAACGTCGACCATGTGCTGGAGGGCAGTGTCCAGACGGCCGGCGACGGCCTGAGGATTACGGCACAATTGATTCGCACCAGCACCGGACAGTCCCTGTGGTCGAGAACCTACGACCGCTCCGCGAGCGAGGTGTTCAGCGTCGAGGATGAAATCGCGCGCGACGTACTGGGGGCGCTCGCGAGCCGCGGGCTCGCGACTCGCCGCGCTGCGCAGACCTGTGGGCACAGCGGCGAAGCCAACACTTTGCTGCTGCAAGGGCGGTACCTGGGGCGGCGCAACACACGCGCCGAGCGCGAACGGTCCATTGATCTGTACTCCCGGGCGCTGGCGCTCGATCCGGACTGCGCACTTGCCTGGGCATGGCTCTCTACCGCCTACAGCGTGCAGGCGGCGAACGGCTGGGTCCCGGCGGACGCAGGCTATGAGCGCGCGCGCGATGCCGCCCAGCGCGCGCTGCGACTCGACCCTGGTCAGGCCGACGCGCACGCAGCGCTCGCCTATGTGTACGAATATCACGATTGGCACTGGGCCGACGCGCGAGCTGAGCTCAAGCGGGCACTCGATCTCGATTCGGGAGACGTCCGGGTCCTCAATATGAACGGCCATGTGGCGATGGACCTGGGGCGGACCGAGGAGGCGATCGCGTTCTACCGCCGTGCGGTGGAGCGCGATCCTTTGAGTCCGGGCGCTCTGGGCGGACTGGCCGCGGCGCTGTGGACTCGGGGTCAGCTCGCCGAGGCGGAGCGGCTCTATCGGCAGGCCGCGGCGTTGTCACCCGCGAGGTATCAAACGTGGGTCGGCCTGGTGCTCCTGGATCGGGGCGAGGCTGCAGCCGCGCTTGCCGAAGTTCGGCAGGAGCTCGATCCGGCGCTGCGGCTCATGGGACTTGCTATCGTGTACGAGGCGTTGCACGAGCGCGCGTCATCGGATGCCGCACTGGCGGAACTGGTGGAGAGATTCCCCGAACACGCCTACGAGATTGCCCAGGTCCACGCGCGCCGCGGCGACGCGGATGGCGCCTTTCAGTGGCTCGAGCGGGCTTTCACGGGCCGCGATTCGGGCCTGCTGTGGCTCAAGGTCAGCATGGTGCTGAGGCCCATCCGTAACGACCCTCGGTATGAGGCTCTGCTGCGCCGGATGGGTCTGCCCGGATAGGGAGGGCTGTGGCTGCAACTACCTCGCCGGTAGGGCTTGGGTCGGTGATGCCCGGACCGGTCGTGACGCTGGGCGTGGCCAATTCATTGAGCCGCGGCAGCCGGTCAGGCCTCGCAACCGTTCGAGGTCGTGCAGTTCATCGATTCGCATCTGGCGGCCGGCCCGCAGCTTCTCTGCAAAGCCGCATCACCGGAACGCTGTTGATCGGCGTCGGATGCGGCCTACTCCTCGCACAACGCGGGAGGTGAGTCAGGAGTATTACCCCTTCACAAAGCTTGCCGTGAAGCCGCCAATTGAGCCCAGGCTGGCCAAGCTATCGCAGCGCGGGGCGCCGCGTGACGCGGCACACAAATTCACCAAATCACTACGCTTAAGCTCGTTGCCGGACACAGAGCGCAGCGCTCGGCTCGCTATGCTCGCCCTATTCAGGGCGGACAGAAGCTTATGTCTTCAAACGAGCGTTCACGCGCAGAGCACACCCCGGAAGCGGGCACTGATGGACGCAAGGGCGCAGCGCGGCAGGTGCGCATCGGCAGTGATGATTGCAGCGACGACTCGGACACGGTGCCCCTCAAGCAGCTCCCGGAAGCTGATCTGAAGAGCAGGGTCGGAACGAGCGAGATCGCTGAAGGCAATGATCCCTATAACACGGCGAAGAAGCCCACGAAGTGGCCCGCGAGGTGACCCTGTCGTTCTCTTGGACGCCGGATCGGATAAGATGTTCGCGGCCACCGCCGGACATCGCAGCGCTCACAGCTTCGCCCGCCGGGTGAGCCACTTATCGAGCTGGCTCGCGAAAGCGTTGCGATCCGCCTGCGTGAGCGCTGGCGGACCTCCGCCGACGTTCCCGCTTGCGCGCATCGTGTCCATGAAGTCCCGCATCGTGAGCACGCCTCGGATCGTGTCGGGTGAATAGCGCTCCCCGCGCGGGTTGAGTGCCTCCACACCATTCGCGATCACCTCGGCGGCGAGCGGAATATCGGCCGTGATGACGAGATCGCCCGCCCCGGCGCGACTCACAATCTCCTTGTCGGCCACGTCGAGGCCGGCGGCTACCTGCAGTACGCGCAGACTCGGGATGCGTGGGGTAGCGAGAGGTCGATTGGCGACGAGCGTCACGGGGACACCGGTACGTTCTGCGGCGCGGAACAGAATCTCCTTGATCGCCTTCGGACAGGCATCGGCGTCAACCCAGATGCTTCCGCCCGGCACCCTGCTTCTCCTGAGTTCCCCCAGCAGTGGAGTGCGACCTAGTCCAGCAGAGGATGTCCCGCCGGGAGCTGATGCGCATACCAGGCCGCGAGCCGATGGCGAATGGTCTTCTCACCGACTTGATCCTCCGGCATTGGAGAGATGACCTTGTCGTGCACCAGCAATCGGTAGACGTATAGCGCTTTGCTGCTGGCGGAATCGGTCGGCTCGAACTCTACGGCCTTGCGGCGTTCGGCGTATTCGACACCGGCGAGCAAGGCTGCCTTGAACAACTGCGCTTCGTGTTTGAATTGTTTCACTCGGCTCGGTTCTTCAGGCGGTCGATGATGCGCTGATAATCTTCGCAGGCGTCGCGCAATTGCTTGACGTGTTCGTCGGTCACGTCCTTGGCGCCATGTGCGGTTTTTTCGAACAGACGAAAGTCCGCGGCCTCGGCATACCCGAGCTCTCGTTCGCACCGCTGCTTCTGACGCTGGAAGTATTCGACGAGATCCATGCCGGCCATCACCGAGCCTGTCAGCGTCGTACTGAAACCGGATTGGGCCGCAACAAGACGATCTCGTGCCACACCTCGAGAAGTCGGCCGAGTCGCTCGTTCGGCGCGTGCACACCCAGACGCATGTCGTGCGTGAAGATTGCCCCCTCCTTCACCCTCAGGAACTCATACGGTCCGATGCTGTGAAATGGGCCTTCGCGGCCCCGCACGCGAAGATACACCGGCGAGTCGCACTCGAACGCTCGACACTCGCGGAGCGCCAGCCGCCAGATGTAATCGGAATAACTCGCCGCAATGTCGTTGTCTGGGCCGCGAAGGGTCTGATCGGCGCAGATCCTGAAGTAGGTCCCACGGACGAGTATGGTGGTTGCGCCGCGCTCGGGGTGAAACGTCAGCGTGATCAATCGCCCATCTCGGCGGTGATGTCAAGCTCGGCAGACATGACCTCGCTCAACCTCCCGGCCGAAAGGATCAATCCCGCGTGGCGGCGATCATCATGCCTCGCCGCACCGGCCGACCTTCGTCCACGGCCTGTGCGCCGCCCTGCAGCAACGAACACCGCCGACCGTCGGACAGCCGGCGGGATGAGCATGAACTGACTCAGTACCGGCGGGGGCCGCCTCGGTTGCCGCCGCCGCCCGCCCGGTCACGATCCTGTGCCTCGTTGACTTTGAGCGCGCGGCCATTGAAGTCCGCGCCGTTGAGTGCCTGCATGGCGCGAGAGGCGTCGGCTTGCGCCATCTCGACGAATCCGAAGCCACGCGGCCGCCCGGTGTCGCGATCGTTGATCAACGAGACCTTCTCCACGGTTCCTTGCTTTGAAAACAGCTCACGGACATCCTCTTCCGTTGCCGTGAAGGGAAGATTTCCGACATATAACTTGGTCACTTGAACTTACTCACGATAAAAGATTGGGGAGCCGGCAGGTTAGCCCTGCCACCGGTTCGTGGGCACTTGCGGAGGGTGAGAGACGTTGGCTGCCGGGAGCACCGCTCGGGTTCCGGAAGGCAACGCAGACAAGCCGAAATGTTACGAGCCAGAGCGCACAATACAGCAGTTTCCCATTCGCCGCCGAGTTTTGTGGGCCAGTCCGGGCGACCTGGCCTCGCGGGCTGCTCGACATTGTATTCCCGAGCGATATGGCGCAAGGTAACTCGGACTGCTCGCAAGTCATCGTCTCTGCGAGCCAGGAGTCCCTTGGATCCTGTGAAACCGACGCTCGCAATCCCTGCGCGACTGTTGCACCGCCAGCCTGGCCGAAGCCGGGAAGCCCACGGAGCCGCGGCCCAAACCCAGGAACTCAGTGAATGAACCTCAATCTGACGGAGGCCTTTGGCAGATTTGGTGCCAGAGCGCGCGCCGGGGGCACTTCGGCCATGGCAGCCGACGGTGCCATGGTCCTGGCGTGCTCGCCCGGCTCCTTCGCACACCCTGCCGCCGGCATACTGCGGTACGAGGACAGACTGTCAAAGGACGACGACGGCTCGCGAGACACCGAGCTTCTGGCCCAGCATCTGACGCTCGCGCGCGACGGTGGGCTGCCCGTACGAATGGTCGTGACCAGAATCACGAATCAGAAGAACAGCGACCGCACGATTCGCAGCTTTCATGTGCGGCCGGACCTCGTTGGCAAGGTGACGAAGTTCGATGGAGATCACTTCATCGTCGACTTCACTCGGATGGAGGGCGTGTGCTCTGAGGCGTCGGTCAAACGCAAGTAGAACCGGTCAATTGTCTGCTGCGCACCGCAGACGAGGGTGTCATGTCGGGTCGCTGGAGGGCGCGGGCTGCACAGCCGGGTCTGCTGCCGGTCCTGGCTCATGAGTGGCCTGGGAGTCCTGGCGTGCGGTTCGACGGTGCTGCTTCTCTTGTTGCCGCGCCTTGCGCGCAAGCTCCCTCTGCTTCCTGGCGTGATGATAATTCGGTTTGGCCACGAACTCTCCGTTGATGTTGATGAACGGCATGCCGTGCCCAAGCCAGCGAGACCGAGCAAGGCTGGGGCACTGTACTCCAAAATTCGCGGCGCCGCGCGGCGGTGGGCATGATGCAGTCGCTCATGGCGAGCATGCGCGGACCACCGGGCTTTGGCGCTCTGTAGAGGGGAAGCGATGAGCAGATTGTGGATCGCGGTCTTCGGAGTCAGCGCTCTCGGTGCCGTCGTATCGACCGCACTCGCCCAGGTGCAGAGTGCTCGAGTCACGGGCGGGGAGGTGCAGGGCGTTGTCGTGAACGGAATTGCATCGTTCAAGGGCATTCCTTTCGCAGCGCCCCCGGTGGGGCAGAACCGATGGCGGTCACCGCAGCCGGTCGTACCGTGGTCGGGCGTGAGGCGGGCGGACACCTTTGCGCCGGCCTGCATGCAGGACACTGCCTTGGCGGCACGGTTGGGTGCCCCGACAGAGGTGAGCGAGGACTGCCTCTATTTGAACGTGTGGACGCCCGCTAAGAGCTCGAGCGAGCGACTCCCCGTCATGGTGTGGATATACGGGGGCGCGTTCGTCGGTGGGGCGACCAATTGGCCGCTCTACGACGGCGCGCACTTTGCCAAGAAAGGTGTGGTTCTCGTATCGGTCGCATATCGGGTGGGTGCCTTCGGGTTCCTGGC
>DATKPP010000039.1:0-28827 GCA_035524075.1 Steroidobacteraceae bacterium
TTCTCGTCGAGCCCATCATCGCCAAGGAGCTGCTGCCGTGGTTCGGCGGGGCGGCGAACGTGTGGGCGACCTGCCTGGTTTTCTTCCAGGTCGGATTGCTGCTCGGATATGCATACGCGGACGCGCTCGCGCGCCGGCTCAGCCCCCGCGCGCAGCTCGCCTCTCTCATCGCGCTGCTGGGCGCGGCGGCACTGCTGCTGCCGATCGTACCGGCTCGTCACTGGGCAACCCCGAGCGCAACGTGGGGTCCGGCGGCACGGGTTCTCGGCGCCCTCGCAACCACCATCGGGGCGCCGTACGTCCTCATGTCCGCCACGAGCCCGCTCGTTCAGAGCTGGTATGCGCGGCGTTTTCCCGGCAGGAGTCCCTATCGCCTGTTTGCGCTCTCGAACCTGGCCTCGATGCTCGCGCTCCTCGCCTACCCCTCCTTGATCGAGCCCAGGCTCGGCACGCGCCTGCAGTCGTACTGCTGGTCCGTGGCCTATGGGGCTTGGGCGCTGCTCATGCTCGTGTGCGCTGCGAGCGCTCATGGGCTCGCGTCCGAGCGGGATGTGCAGCTCGCATTGCCGGCTGACTCGGCTTCCGTCACGGCGCCGTCGCACTTGCGATACCTCTCCTGGCTGGGACTGGCGGCGCTCGGCTCGCTGCTGCTCATCGCGGTGACGGGGCACATGACCCGCGACGTGGCGGCCATCCCGCTTCTGTGGGTGCTGCCGCTCGCCGTTTATCTGCTCACGTTCATCGGCAGCTTCCAGTTGAGCGGCTGGCTCACCTCGGGACGGCTGACCGGTGTTGCGCTCGCAACGCTGGTGCTCTATGGCGGGTACTCCCTGTATCTCAACTGGCCGGGCGGGGATGCGGACAACACCCTGCCGATCGGCTGGCAGATCCTGATCCTGTGCACCGTGCTCGGCGGAGCGTGCCTCTTCTGTCATGGGACGCTCGCGCGCACGCGCCCGGCACCCGAGCATCTCACGCGCTTCTACCTGACGATTGCCCTCGGTGGAGCGCTCGGATCGATTGTCGTGGGTCTCGGCGCTCCGGCGCTGCTGCCGGTGGACTTCGACCTCGAAGGCGGGATGCTGGGTTTTGCCGCCGTGATCGTATACGCCACCTGGCAGGGCCCGGGCTCCGGCACGCACGCCACGCATGGCGAGTCAGGAGCAGGGTATGTCATGCGGTACTGGAGCGGACTCCTGGGACTCATCGCCTTCGCCGCCACCGCTGCCGCAGTTGCGATCATCATCCAGCAGTTCTACGACGGCACGATACTCACGCGGCGCAATTTCTACGGGTCGCTGCGCGTCTATGAGTGGAAAGCGGGCAGGGTCGGTACGGCGCGCTCGCTTTCGAACGGGGTGATCCTGCATGGGACGCAGTATTTCGCGCCGAGCGCGCGCCGGCGGCCCACGGAATACTATGCCGAGCCCTCGGGAGTGGGACGCGCCATCCTGGCGCTCCACGGCTCAGCAGGCTCGCCGCTGCGCATCGGCGTGATTGGCCTTGGCGTGGGCACTCTGGCGGCGTACGGACGGCCGGGCGATGTCATTCGCTTCTACGAGATCAACCCGATGGTGCTCGACATCGCGCGGCACGAATTCACCTATCTCGCCGAGAGTGCTGCGCGCATCGAGGTGGCGCTCGGGGATGCGCGCCTCAGCCTCGAGCGGGAGCCGCCCGAGCGGTTCGACCTCATCGCGGTGGACGCATTCTCGAGCGATGCCATCCCGGTGCACCTGCTCACCCGCGAAGCGCTCGAGGTGTATCTCAAACATCTGCGCCCCGGCGGCGTCGTCGCCTTCCACACGAGCAATCGCTACGTGGATCTACCGCCGGTCGTCGCAAGGATCGCGGAGCTGCGCGGTCTTACGGCCCGCCTGGTCGAAACGGACGCAGACGACACGTTCAACACGCCCAGTTCCTGGGTACTCGTCTCGGGAGACTCGCGTTTCTTCGCAACCCCGCAGATCGGGAAAGCGGCGATCAAAGTCGCTCACGGCCCGACGCGCGCGTGGACCGATGATTTCAGCGATTTGATGGAGTATCTGCAGTAAGGCGCCAGGGCGCCGCGCACGCTCGAGCCTCGGCAGAGCTGCTGCTCTGCCGAGGCTCGAATCGATCGTTCGAAATCAGCCCGACGATGAGGAGCTGCTGCTCTCGCTCTTGGTCTTCTTCTTGTGGTGATGCTTCTTCGACATGCTGCTCGAAGAGCTGCTGCTGGCCTGATCGCCCTGCGCGAACGTCGGCATTGCGCTCAAGCTCATGCCTGCAACGACGGAGCAAGTGACCAATGCGACGATAAGCTTCTTCACAAAGATCTCCCGATGTTTGACTGCCGGATGGCGGCGGCGGCGAATTGTATCAGGCCTCCCGAGCGCCGAGGGAGGGTGGCGCGGGCTGGTTGCATTAAGGATTTGTCACCCGCCGCATTAAGGAAATGTCACCCGGCATTGCTCATTTCTTGGGCATATACAGCTCGGTCAACGTGCCTTCAACCGCATCGGCGGCAAAGGCGACCGTCTCCGAAAGCGTCGGGTGCGGATGGATCGTGAGCCCGATGTCCGCCGCGTCTGCTCCGAGCTCGAGGGCGAGGGCCACCTCGCTCACCAGATCACCGGCGTTCGGCCCGACGATGCCCCCGCCGAGCAGGCGATGCGTCGCGGCATCGAACAGCAACTTGGTGAAGCCATCGTCCCGGCCGAGCGACAGGGAGCGGCCGCTCGCGACCCAGGGGAAGAGCCCCTTCTTGAAGGCAATGCCCTTCGTCTGTGCCTCGACCTCCGTGAGGCCCACCCAGGCGACCTCCGGGTCGGTGTAGGCGACCGAGGGCACGGCCCGCGCATCGAAGGCGCTCTTGTGACCGGCGGCCACCTCGGCGGCGACCTTGCCTTCATGGGAAGCCTTGTGCGCGAGCATCGGGGGCCCCGCGACATCCCCGATCGCAAAGATGTGGCGGACATTGGTACGCATCTGCTTGTCGGTGGGAATGAAGCCACGGTCGCTCACGTTGACACCGGCTGCCTCGGCACCGATCAGCTTGCCGTTGGGCACCCGCCCCACCGACACGAGGACATGGTCGAAGGTTTGCGGCGCGGGGGCTTTATCACCCGCGAAGCTCACCTTCAGCCCTTCACGCGTGGCCTCGACGGCCGCGACGCGTGTTGCAAGCAGAATCTGCTCGTAGCGGGCGCGGAT
This sequence comes from Steroidobacteraceae bacterium, assembly GCA_035524075.1. GTDB lineage: Bacteria > Pseudomonadota > Gammaproteobacteria > Steroidobacterales > Steroidobacteraceae > JASHUC01. The sequence continues at coordinate 3,196 of DATKPP010000039.1, forward strand.
GCGCTTTTCCAGAGGTCGCACCAGGTCCGGATCACACCCCGGCATGAGCTGCTGCGTCAGCTCCACGACGCTCACGCGGGTACCCAGCGCATCGTAGACGCAGGCCATCTCCAGTCCGATGATGCCGCCGCCCACGACCAGCAATCGCTCGCTCGGGGGAAGCTTCAAGGCATCGGTCGAATCGATCACGCGTGGGTCGTCGGGCCAGCCCGGCAGGCGCAGCGCCTCCGAGCCCGCAGCAATGATGCATTGCTCGAATTGGATGCGCTCAACACCCGCGGCCCCCGTCACCTCCAGCACGTGCGGACCGACGAGCTGGCCGCTGCCCTGCACAACATCGACCTTGCGCTGCTTGGCGAGCAGCTTGAGCCCACCGGTGAGCTTGCGGACGATGCCGCTCTGCCAACCCCTGAGCTTCTCCAGATCGAGCGTCGGCTTGCCGAAGGCGATACCGTGGGGCGCCATGGCCTCGGCGTCCTCGATCACCTTGGCGGCGTGGAGCAGCGCCTTGGAGGGGATGCAACCGACGTTCAGACACACCCCACCGAGCGTGGACCAGCGCTCGACCAGGGTGACTTTCATTCCGAGATCCGCGGCACGAAATGCGGCGGTATACCCGCCCGGCCCTGCTCCGAGGATGAGCAACGAGACGCTGCGGTCGGCCTGCGCCTCGACCCGCGAGCGCAGCGAAGCCTCGGGCACTCGCATCCGCACGGTGTCGCCGGCCGCCGCATCGGGTGGTGGGGCCGCGGCCGGCGCACGCTGCTCCTGCGACTCCGCCGGGCCCAGTCGCGCGATGACCGAGCCCTTCGACACGCTGTCGCCCTTCTTCACCAGGACCTCTGCGATCCTGCCCCTTGCGGTCGAGGGCACGTCCATCGAGGCCTTTTCGGTCTCGAGCGTGATGAGCGGAGTGTCGATCTCCACGACGTCCCCAGGTCGGACGAGGACGTCCACGACCGCCACATCCTGAAAGTTCCCCAGATCGGGTACGACCAGGTCGGTCGAGCTCAAGGGACGGCCTCGAGCAGGGCACGCACATCGCCGAGCATGCGCGCGAGGAAGGTGGTGAAGCGCACGGCGAGCGCCCCGTCGATCACACGATGATCGTAGGAGAGCGAGAGCGGCAACATCAGCCGCGCCGCGAACGAGCCGTCAATGTGCACCGGACGCAGCGCGGCGCGGGACACTCCGAGGATCGCGACCTCCGGCGCATTGATGATCGGAGTGAAGGCGGTGCCGCCGATGCCTCCGAGGCTCGAGACGGTAAAGCAGCCGCCCTGCATCTGCGCGAGGTTGAGCGTGCCGGCGCGCGCCTTCTCCGCCAGCTCGCCGGTTGCGCGCGCCAGCTCATAGACGTCCTTGCGATCCGCATCGCGCACCACCGGGACGAGCAATCCCTGCGGCGTGTCGGCGGCGAAGCCGAGATGAATGTATTTCTTCAGGATCAAGCTCTCCCCGCTCGTATCGAGGGAGGAGTTGAACTGCGGGAACTCCTGCAGCGCCTTCACGCAAGCGCGCAAGATGAACGCCAGCGGGGTGAGCTTGACCCCTTGTGCAAGCGCCTTGTCCTTCAGCGCCGCGCGCGTCTGCTCCAGCTCGGTGATGTCCGCCTCGTCGAACTGCGTGACGTGTGGGATGTTCACCCAGCTCGCATGCAAGCGCGATCCGGAGATCCGCTGGATGCGAGTGAGGGGTTTCACTTCGGTGAGCCCGAACTGCGCAAAGTCGACGGCCGGAATGCTTGGAAGGCCCGTGCCCCGCGCCGCCGTTGCCGCGCCGCGGGCGCCCCCGGACAGCGCACGCTTGACGAAGGCTTTCACATCCTCGTGGGTGATGCGGCCCTTGAAGCCGGTCCCCGCCACGGCGCCCAGATCCACGCCGAGCTCGCGCGCGAACTTGCGCACCGAGGGACTTGCATGGGCACGCGAGAACCCCAGCTCGAGCGCCGGAGGGAGCAGTGCCGGCGGCGAGTCGTTGCTTTGCGCGCCAGGGGCATTGCGCTCCGCGGCAGCCACGTCCTGCGGGCGCGCCATGCGAACGGTCTCATCGGGTGCCGGTGCGCGTGAGCTTGCCTGCTCCCGCGCAGCCGGTGCTGCCTCGCGCGGCGGCGCTTGCGCGGGCTTGTCTGCGGCGCTCCTGTTGGCTGCGGCTGGCGTGTCGGCGGTCGCGGGAGGCTCACCGGCGGCTTGCGGCTCCTCCGAGCGAACGGCCACCACCACATCGCCCGCGTTGACCTTGCCACCCTTCGCAACCACGACGCGCTCGACGATCCCGCCCACGGGGGAAGGCACATCCATGGTCGCCTTTTCGGTCTCGAGCGTGACGAGCGGGGTCTCGGGCTCGATCGTGTCGCCGGGCTTCACGAGCACATCGATGACGGCCACGTCCTTGAAGTTGCCCATGTCGGGCACACGCACATCGATGACGCGGCTCACGTGAGGTTGCTCTTCGGCCAGCTGCTACGCCATGCGGGGATTGGGCTTGTCGGGATCGATTCCGCCTGCGCTGATTGCCTTGGCGACAGTCGCGCGATCGATCTTGCCGTCGTCGGCGAGCGCCTTGAGCGCCGTGACAGCGATGAAGTGACGGTCCACCTCGAAGTGCTTGCGCAGCGCGGCGCGCGAATCGGAGCGGCCATACCCGTCGGTGCCGAGCCCGACATATCGGCCCCCCACCCACTCGCGGATCTGGTCCGGAACGTTGCGCACGTAATCGGTCGCGGCGATCACGGGACCCTCGCACTTCGCCAGACACTGCCGCACGTAAGGCACGCGCGGGGCGTCCTCGGGGTGCAGGATGTTCCAGCGCTCGCAGTCGACCGCCTCGCGCCGCAGCTCACTGAAGCTCGTGACGGAATAGACGTCGGCGGGCACTCCGTAGTCGCGCTGCAGCAGCTCCGCTGCGGCGATGCACTCGCGCAGGATGGTTCCCGATCCGAGCAGCGTCGCCCGCACCTTGCCACGACCGCCGCTCTGAAGCAGGTACATGCCCTTCAAGATCCCCGCCTCGACGCCTTGCGGCATCGCAGGCTGGGGATAGTTCTCGTTCATGCAGGTGATGTAGTAGAAGACCTTCTGTTGCTCGACATACATGCGGCGCAGCCCGTCGTGAACGATCACGGCGAGCTCGTACGCGAAGGCGGGATCGTACGCAACGCAATTGGGTACCGTAGTGGCCACCAGCTGACTGTGCCCGTCCTGGTGCTGCAAGCCCTCTCCGGCAAGAGTGGTGCGGCCCGCCGTGGCGCCGATCAGAAAGCCCCGGGCCTGCATGTCCCCGGCCGCCCAGATGAAGTCGCCTACGCGCTGGAATCCAAACATCGAGTAGAAGACGTAGAACGGCACCATGTTGATGCCGTGATTGGAATAGGCCGTGCCGGCCGCCATCCATGAGCACAGCGAGCCGGCCTCGTTGATGCCCTCCTCGAGCATCTGGCCTTTCTTGTCCTCACGATAGGACATCAGCGTTTCCGCATCCTGCGGCGTGTACAGCTGACCCACCGAGGAGTAGATCCCGATCTGCCGGAACAAGCCCTCCATGCCGAAGGTGCGTGCCTCGTCGGGAACGATCGGCACGATCGACTTGCCGATGTTCTTGTCCTTGAGCAGGATCGTGAGGACGCGCACGAATGCCATGGTGGTGGAGATCTCGCGCTCGCCGGTACCCTCGAGCACCGGCGCGAACGCTTCGAGCGCCGGCAGCTGCAGCGGCGCGGCCTCGGTCGAGCGCACCGGCAAGTGGCCCCCGAGCGCGGTACGTCGCTCCTTGAGGTAGCGCGTCTCCTGCGAGTCGTCGGGCGGCTTGCGGAACGGAACGCTCGTGATCTCCTCGTCCGAGACCGGGATGTTGAAGCGGTCGCGGAACGCGCGCAGCGTATCCACGTCGAGCTTCTTCTGCTGATGCGCGATCATCTGGCCTTCGCCGCCCTTGCCCAGACCGAAACCCTTGACGGTCTTGGCGAGAATCACCGTCGGCTGCCCCTTGTGGTGGATCGCTGCCCAGTACGCCGCGTAGACCTTGCGCGCATCGTGGCCGCCGCGATTGAGCCGCCAGATCTCCTCGTCGGACATGTTGGCGACCATTGCCTTCAGCTCGGGGAACTTGCCGAAGAAGTGCTCGCGCGTGTACGCCCCGCCCTTGGCCTTGAAGTTCTGGTACTCCCCGTCGACGCACTCCTCCATGACCTTTCTGAGCAAGCCCTTCTCATCGCGCGCGAGCAACGGATCCCAGCGCGAGCCCCAGAGCACTTTGATGACGTTCCAACCGGCACCGAGAAAGGCAGCCTCGAGCTCCTGGATGATCTTGCCGTTGCCGCGGACCGGCCCATCGAGCCGCTGGAGATTGCAGTTGATGACGAAGATCAGGTTGTCGAGCTGCTCGCGCACGGGCATGGTGAGTGCGCCCATCGACTCGGGCTCGTCCATCTCGCCGTCGCCCAGGAAGCACCAGACCTTGCGGTCGGAGGGCTTGGCGAGCCCGCGATGCTCCAGGTAGCGGATGAAGCGTGCCTGGAACATCGCCATCATCCCGCCGAGTCCCATCGAGACCGTGGGGAATTGCCAGAACCCCGGCATCAGCCACGGATGCGGATAGGAGGAGAGGCCCTTGCCGGTGGCCTCCTGGCGAAAATGGTGCAGCTGATCGTCGGTGAGGCGCCCCTCGAGATAGGCCCGCGCATAGATGCCGGGAGATGAGTGGCCCTGGAAGAAGACCAGGTCTCCGGTTTGTGGGGGCGCGCGCCAGAAGTGATTGAAGCCCACCTCGTAGAGCGTCGCCGAGGAGGCGTAGCTCGAGAGGTGCCCGCCCAATTCCGACGAGATGCGGTTGGCCTGCACGACCATCGCGAGCGCATTCCATCGCAGGTAGGCCTCCAGGCGGCGCTCGATCGCGCGGTTCCCGGGGTAATCGCGCTCCTGACCCGGAGAGATGGTATTGACGTAGGCGGTATTGGGCTTGAACGGCAGGTAAGCGCCCGAGCGGCGCGTGTAGTCGATCAGGCGCTCGAGCAGGAAGTGCGCGCGCTCGGGACCGTGCACCTTCAGCACGGAGTCGATCGATTCGAGCCACTCCTGAGTCTCGACGGGATCGAGATCTTGAAGCTTGGGCAGTTCAGTCATTGGGAATACTCAGCCGGGCCGCCGCCGAACCCGATTGGACTTGAGCGCGGCGGGCATCGGGGGCCGCTGTGCTACGATGCGCACAGCCGCTCCGCGTGAATTCGCACTCCGAACAAACTCGCGCAATGATCCGTATTTCACTCGCGACGGTCAAGCAATCGGGCGGCGCGCGGGCGCGCTGCCCGCGCCGCAGTCGCCGCGCACCGCACTGATGTCGGTCCTGCCCGCGCCTCAACTGCCGCGCCCGCCCGCGGTCACGCAGCGCACGCGTTTGAGCGAGCGCGCCGCGGCCGCGCTCGATGCGGTGCTCGTGATCATGCCTCACCAGGCCGGGGACGCCCCCCTTTCCCGGCTGCCTCATGCGCAGCGCTGGCGCGACCTGCACGCCCAAGCGCTGCGCTCGGGCGGCACGTCATTCGCCTCGCTGCCCAACGAGCGCGGCACCCGGGCAGCGCTCGGTGTACTGCCGCGGGCCGCCTCTGCGTTCGAGACGCTCGCGCTCGCGGGCCGCCTGTTCAAGGAGCTGACCTCGCGCGAGATCGAGGCGCTCGCCCTTGCCGCTCCGGCGCGCGAGCCGAGGGATGCGCGCGAGCCGAGCGATGCGCTCGGGGCATTGCTCTCGGCGGCGCTCGCGCACGCCTTCGAGCTGCCCTCGTTTCGCAAGGGCCGCAGGCGCAAGCAGCTGCGCCGTATCGAACTCGTCGGCGGCGGCCGCATCGATCGCGCCTATCTCGAGGCCGCCGCAGATGCGAACAATCTCGCCCGGTACCTGACTGCCCTGCCTCCAAACGTGCTCGAGGCGCGCGCCTTCCGCAGGCTCATCGGCGCTGTGGCGCGCGAGCACGGCCTGCGCATGCGCTGGCTCGACGAGCGCGCGCTCGCCCGATTGGGTGCCAATGCCTTCCTCGCGGTGGCGGCGGGCAACGCCGAGCGCACGGCCGGCATCGCCCACCTCTCCTATCGGCCCCGCCGCGGCGGTACGGCCACGCGCGCAGGCGGCGCCCCCGATCTGGCCCTCATCGGCAAGGGCGTCCTCTTCGATACCGGCGGCACGAACTTGAAGCCGCACCGGGCCATGCTCGACATGCACACCGACATGGCCGGCAGCGCCGTCGCGCTCGCGGTGCTCACGGCGCTCGCGCGGCTCGACGCTCCGGTGAGCGCCGATGCGTGGCTCGCCATCACCGAGAATCGCATCGGTCCGAGCGCTTATCGCCCTCAGGATGTGGTGCGTGCGGCAAACGGCACGACGATTCAGGTGATCCACACGGATGCGGAGGGACGGATGGTGCTGGCCGACACCCTCACACTCGCCGCGCGCACCCGTCCGCGCCTGATGATCGACTTCGCAACGCTCACCGGCACCTGCGTGTATGCGCTCACCGAGCGCATGAGCGGCATATTCACCAACGAGCCGCGCCTGACGGCTCGGCTGCTCGAGGCCGGCCGCTCGAGCGGCGAGCGCGTGTGGAGCTTCCCGTTCGAGCCCGACTACGACTCCGATCTCGAGAGCAAGGTTGCAGACATCCTGCAATGCGCTCCTGAAGGCAAGGGCGATCACATTCTCGCGGCCAGATTCCTGAGCCGCTTCGTGCCCGAGGGTACCCCCTGGGTGCACCTCGACCTCTCCGCAGCCGTGCGTGCGGGAGGCCTCGCGCATATCCATACCGATGTCACCGGCTTCGGAGTACGGTATGCGCTCGAGCTCATCCTGCGAGGCCGCGTGCTCGATTCGCTCGGGCCGCGCGACCGCAGCCGAAGGAGATGATGGACACTCTCACCCTGCGCCGGCCGGACGACTGGCATCTGCATCTGCGCGATGGCGAGCAACTGCGCGCGGTGCTGCCCTTCACCGCGGCGCGCTTCGCCCGTGCGATCGTCATGCCGAACCTGAGCCCGCCGATCACCACGACGGAGCTGGCGCTCGCCTACTACGCTCGCATCCGCGCGTGCCTTCCGGAGCGCGCCGCGTTCGAGCCCTTGATGACGCTGTACCTCACGGACCGGACCGAGCCCGCCGAGGTCGAGCGTGCGCGGCTCAGCGGCCGCATCTTCGGCTTCAAGCTCTACCCCGCAGGCGCCACGACCCATTCGCAGGCCGGCGTGACCGACGTGCGCCGGATCGATCCCGTGCTCGAGCGCATGAGCGAGGCGGGCATGGTTCTGGAGGTGCATGGCGAGGTCACGCACGAGCACGTGGACGTGTTCGACCGCGAGGCGCGCTTCATCGAGGAGGTGCTCGCACCGCTTGCCGCACGCCATCCGCGGCTGCGAATAGTCTTCGAGCACATCACCACACGCCGCGCGGTCGACTTCGTGCGCGCAACTCGAGAGGGCATCGCTGCCACGATCACCCCGCAGCACCTGCTCCTCAATCGCAATGCGCTCTTTGCGGGCGGGATACGTCCGCATCACTTCTGCCTGCCGGTGCTCAAGACCGAGCCGGATCGCACCGCGCTGCTCGAGGCGGCGGTCAGCGGCGAGCCGCGGTTCTTCCTCGGGACCGATAGCGCCCCGCATCCGCGCCAGGCGAAGGAGACAGCCTGCGGCTGTGCCGGGGTCTTCTCGGCGCATGCCGCCCTCGAGCTGTACACGGAGGCCTTCGAATCGGCCGGGCGGCTGGGCGCGCTGCAAGGGTTCGCATCGGAGTTCGGCCCCGACTTCTACGGGCTGCCCCGCAACGCCCAGCAGGTGATGTTGCGCAAGGACTCCTGGCAGGTCCCCGAAAGCTACCCCTTCGGGGGCGGCGAGCTCGTGCCGCTGCGTGCGGGCGAGCGCATCGCCTGGCGGATGGTCGCATGAGCGAGACCACCGCCGAGCTGCCCCTCGTGAGCCTGGCTCCCGCGGCCGGCCTCATGGCACGCCGTTTTCGCGGATTTCTGCCCGTGGTCATCGATGTCGAGTGTGGAGGGTTCAATCCTGCGACCGATGCGTTGCTCGAGATCGCGGCCGTCCTGATCGAGATGGACCCCAGCGGCACGCTCAGCCGCGGACCGACCGTCAGCTATCACGTTCGGCCCTTCGAAGGCGCGCGGCTCGATCCGGCTGCGCTCAGCGTGACGGGCATCGACCCATTTCATCCGCTGCGACCCGCACTACCCGAGCGCGATGCTCTGCTGAGGGTCTTTCGCGAGGTGCGCCATGCCGTGCGCGCCTACGATTGCCGGCGCGCGATCCTGGTCGGGCACAACGCAGCGTTCGATCTCGCGTTCCTGAATGCCGCGGTCACACGCGCGGACGTCAAGCGCAATCCCTTTCACCCGTTCTCGGCCTTCGATACGGCAACCCTCGCGGGCGCGGCTCTCGGGCAGACGGTGCTTGCCAAGGCAGTCACGGTCGCGGGCATGCACTGGGATGCGAGCTCGGCGCACTCGGCCGCCTACGATGCGGAAAAGACTGCGGACCTCTTCTGCTGCGTCTGTAACCGCATGCAGGCGAGCTATGCGCAGGCGGAGGAGCGTGCCTGCGCACTCGGCTGGCTACAGACCGTCCCCGGCGAGCCGGTCACGGAAGACCCTCGGATGCAATCCTGACGAGCCCTCGCGCCCGGCTGCGGCTGCCTCAGCTCGCCGGCTCGGTGACGGCGCCGGCCTCTTCCAGCAGCTTCTTGAGCTCGCCGCTGCGGTACATCTCGAGCGCGATGTCGCAACCGCCCACCAGCTCTCCGTTCACGTAGAGCTGCGGATAGGTGGGCCAGCTCGAGTAGTGCTTCAGCGCCTCGCGCAGCTCCGGGTCCTCGAAGATGTCCACGTGCTTGAATTGCGCCCCGCACGCCCGTAGCGCGGCGACGGCTTGAGCCGAGAATCCACACTGCGGAAAGTCCGGCGAGCCTTTCATGAACAGCACGACCGGGCTCGAGGTCAGCTGGGTTTTGATTCGATCCACGACGTCCATTTTTGGGTGCTCCTCACAACCGTTGAATTATGGGGGCTCCTGCCCTATTCTTCAAACTCTGCCAGGCCTCCGTCTGAGCTAGCCGAACAACAACTCCGGAGCCCGGCCCATCGTCGAAGGGGGCCTACACATGAATCCACTCAATTCCATCTCGGGCTCGATCATCACGGGAGTCATTCTCGCGATCCTCGTCGTCATCATCGCAGTGGCGACGCACCTCTCGCCCGGCGCATTCAACGAGCTGGGGCTTGCTCGCTGGTTCCACATCCTGAGCGGCATCACCTGGATCGGTCTGCTCTACTACTTCAACCTCGTGCAAACACCGGGTCTGGCCGCGGCAGCCGCCGACAAGGGTGGACCGGGCGGGGCGGGGGTCACCAAGTACATCGCCCCCCGCGCGCTGCTCTGGTTCCGGTGGGGCGCAGTGGCCACATGGCTCACGGGAGTCTGGTATCTCACGCGCTTCAACAACTTCGTCAACGCGCTGACGCTCGGGCACGCGGCGCAGGACCGCTACGGACTCGTCATTGGTATCGGGGCATGGCTCGGGACGATCATGCTCTTGAATGTCTGGGTCTTCATCTGGCCGAACCAGAAGAAGATCCTCGGGATCGTCCCCGCCACGGACGAGGAGAAGGCGCGCGCCCGCAAGGTCGCCGGCACTGCATCGCGCATCAACTTCGTGCTGTCGATCCCGATGCTGCTGTGCATGGCCGGAGCCACTCACGGCTTGCCGTTTTAGGCTGAATCGGCCATTTTTGCGCACTGCGGCGGCGGGCACATCTGCATGCCCGCGCCACGGCTTGGTGTGCGGACTGGCTGATGGCTGAGCTCCTCGAGGTTCCTCCGGATCTGGCAGCGCAGGTTGCGGCAGCGCTGCGCGAGGACGTGGGCGGCGGAGACGTAACGGCGAGCCTCGTGCCTGTCACCCAGGTGGTGCGCGGCCAGGTGGTCAGCCGCGAGGATGCGGTCATCTGCGGCGCGCCCTGGGTCGCGGAGACCTTCCGTCAGCTCGCCCCGCAAGTGGCACTGCAGTGGGTCGTACGCGACGGCGAGCCCGTGGCCGCCGGGGCGACCGTCTTTCGAGTGGAGGGCCCGGCGCGCCCGGTCCTCACGGGCGAGCGCACCGCGCTCAACTTCCTGCAGCTCCTGTCGGGAACCGCGACCATCACGCGGCGCTTCGTGGATGCCATCGCCGGGACGGGCTGCCAGATACTCGATACACGCAAGACGCTGCCCGGCTTGCGAACCGCACAGAAATACGCAGTGCGCTGCGGGGGCGCCCGCAATCACCGCATGGGCCTGCACGACATGGTGCTCATCAAGGAGAACCACATCGCCGCGTCGGCCTCGCTCGCGGCTGCGATTGCAACGGCGCGGCGAGCCGCCCCGGGCATACCCGTCGAGGCCGAGGTGGAAAACCTCGCAGAGCTCGACCAGGCGCTGGCAGCGGCGCCCGACATCATCATGCTCGATGACTTCAGCCTGGAGGATATGCGCGCGGCCGTGCAGCGGGTGCGTGCCGCCCACTCGCCCGTGAAGCTCGAGGCATCCGGCAGCGTCAGCCTGCAAACCGTGCGCGCCATCGCCGAGACGGGCGTGGATTATGTCTCCGTCGGCGCTCTCACCAAGCACGTGCGCGCGGTGGATCTCTCGATGCGCCTCGCCTTCTCCGCGCGCTGATTCGCGCAGTCGAAGAGCGGCAAGGGATCAACGGGCCGTCGCTGTTAGGCTACGGCAGACTTCAGCACGCGCTGAGGCTGCGCCACCCCGTATCCTTGCGCGTAATCGATCCCGAGACTCGTGAGCATCTGGATGATCTCCGCGTTCTCGGCGAACTCGGCGACCGTCTGCTTGCCGGTGAGATGTCCGATCTCGTTGATCGAGCGCACCATCTCTCGATCGATCGGGTCGTGCAGGATGCCGCGCACGAAGCTGCCGTCGATCTTGAGGAAGTCCACCGGAAAGTGCTTCAGATAGCCGAACGAGGACTGTCCCTTGCCGAAGTCATCGAGCGCAAACTTGCAGCCGTGCGCCTTGAGCGCCTGGATGAAGCGGTTCGCCTGCGAGAACGAGCGCACTGCCTCGTTCTCGGTGATCTCGAAGCAGATCTTCGCCCCCTCGATTCCGCTGCGATTGAACTGCTCGATCACGAAGGGCAGGAACTTGTCATCGCCGAGGCTCTGCCCGGAAAGATTGATCGAGCAGAGAATGAGCTTCTCACGCTCGTCCGCCTCGGAGACCAGCCAGCGGAAGGCGTTCTCGATCACCCAGCGGTCGATCGCCGGGGTGATGCCGTAGCGCTCGGCGGCCGCGATGAAGCTATCGGGCGAGACGATACGCCCGGTCTCGTCGCGCAGGCGCAGCAGCAGCTCGTAGTGTGACCCCGGCTCGCTGCGCTGCAACGGCTGGATCTGCATGCGGAAGAGCTCGAAGCGGCCCTCCTCGAGCGCCGCATTGATGCGCGCGGCCCATTGCATCTCACGCCGCCGGCGCATGAGCTCCACGTCATTCTCGGCGAAGCTGTGCACGCGATTGCGTCCGGCCTCCTTGGCGGCGGCGCAGGCACTGTCCGCCGCGGAGAGTATCGAGGCGACATCCTCGTTGTCGGCCGTGATCGGCACGACCCCGACGCTCGCCCCGAGGCGAAACACCCGATCCTCCCAGCTGAAGCGAAAGTTGCGCACGGCCTCGCGCAGCTGCTCGGCGGTGCGCATCGCCTCGTCGAGCGTGCAGCTCTCGAGCAGAATGCCGAACTCATCGCCACCCAGGCGCGAGAGCGTGTCGCGCCAGCGCACCTTGCTCTTCAGGAGCGCGCCCACCTGCCCGAGAAGCGCATCGCCTGCGCTGTGACCGCAGGTGTCGTTGACGATCTTGAACTGATCGATGTCGAGATAGCACAGCGCGTAGGAAGCCTCGCGCGCCTTGGCGCTCTTCAGCGCCCGCTCCAGGCGGCTCTCGAACTCGCGCCGATTGACGAGCCCCGTGAGCAGGTCGTGGCTGGCGTGATAGGACAGGCGGCGATTGAGCTCGCGCGATTCGCTCACATCGTGAAAGACCAGGACGCCTCCGCCGACGTGCCCCTGGCCATCGCGGATGGGAGCGGCCGTGCTCTCGACGTAGAGCTCATTGCCGTCGCGGCGGATAAGCAGCATCGGACGCACGGATTTGATCGGCCGCACTCGTCGGATCGAGACGGTGAGCGGGTTCTCGAGCGGCTCGCAGGTCTCCTCGTGGAAGGCCCGGAAGATCTCCTCGACGGGCCTTCCCATCGCATCCTCGAGCCTCCAGCCGGTGAGCTCCTCGGCAACCGGGTTGATGTAGTCGATGATCGAGCTGGCATTGGTCGTGATGACGCCGTCGCCGATCGACTGCAGCGTGATCTGCGCGCTCTCCTTCTCGCGAAACAGCGCCTCCTCGTAGAGCTTGCGCTCGGTGATGTCGAGCTCCACGCCGACCAGGCGCAGCAGGCGCCCGTGCGAGTCCACGCGGGCCTGCGCACGGCTCATCACCCAGCGCCACTCCCCGTTGCGGTGACGCATGCGATGGACGCTCTCGAACGTCGGGATCTTGCCGGCCACGTGATCGCGGATCGCGGCCTGCACGCGCGACATGTCGTCGGGGTGAACGAGGTTGCGCCAGTCGGGTGAATCGCGGATTTCCTCCTCGGCATAGCCGAGCATCGCCTTCCAGCGGGGAGAGAAGTAGACCTCGTTGCTCTCCACGTCGAAATCCCAGAGCCCGTCGTTGGCGGCCGCCTGCGACAGGTTGATGCGCTCCTCGAGCTTCGCGAGGCGCCGCTCCAGGCGCACCCGCTCGAGTCCGGTGCCGAGACTGGCACCGAGCAGCTTGAGCAGTAGCTGCAGATTCACGTCCCATGCGCCGCGCGGCTGCACGCGCGAGAGCGCAAGGATGCCGGCAGGCTCATCCTGGGCCCGAAACGCGACGAACAGCATCGAGCCGAGCTGCAGTGCAGCGAACCGGCGCGCCTCGGCGACTTGCTCGCGCCGCGGAGAGCCCGTGTCGCGCAGCTCCGTGAGCCGCAGGTGCTCCAGGCGCGTCTCGAGCCAGGGGTAATTTGCGAGCGGCTCGCCCTTGAGCCCTTCGGGCTGGGAGGGGCCCACGCCGCGGCGCGCCGCGTATACGGTGGTGAAGCGGTTCTCCCTGCCGATGAGCGCCACAAAAGCGCAATCGCTCGAGGTCAGCTCGACCAGCGCCTCGAGGGTGCGGCCAACGCAAGCCTCGACCGTCTCGTTACGCAGATTCTGCAGGTCGACCGCCATCTTGGTGCAGGCGACATCCAGCCCCTGCAGAGGCGGGGAGTGATCCGTCCAGCAATCGGAGGCGAGGACGTCGGACGCCGTCAGCTCCGCGGAGGTATCCGGCGGTACGCTCGACATCGCTATCGTCCTCTCCCTGGGGTGATACGACTTGCCCAAGTCTTGCAGTTTCCGGCCAGGCTCGCGGCGACATGCGTCATGGTGGTGCGCAGTCGGAGGCGCCCCGACGGGCGCCCTACGCCTCAGACGCCGCCGAAGCTTACCGCCGATTCTCGCACATCAGATCAGGAATACAAGCTAACTTCCTGTCCAGACAGCCTATTTCCCGATAATGGCAGTTTGGGTGTCCGCGGGCGCGATATTGTCCACTCCTCGGCCCGCCCCCCCGGTCAATTCAGCGCCGCGCGAGCTTGCTCGTACAGGCGCTTGAGCTCCTCCGCCATGGTCCGTTGCAGCGCCTCGAGGCCCTTGGCATCCAGCGCGCGAGGGATGAAGCGCGGGGGACCCACCACGATCGCGACGCGCGCGAAGGGTACCGGCAGCACGAACTTGTCCCACTTGATCCGCCACGCGCGCGATGCGGCGTAGGCCATGGGCAGGATCGGTCGGCCGGACATTTGCGCGAGCAGGATGGCCCCGGGCTTGAACTTGAAGCGCGGTCCGCGCGGGCCGTCCGGGGTGATGACGGGCGAGACGTTGTCCTTGACCAGCGCCTGGTAGTAGTCGCGCAGCGCGCGCGCGCCGGTGTGCGTGGAGGAGCCGCGAATCGCAACGCCACCCACGCGGCTCACGAGCATCGCGCCGAGCTCGCCATCGACCGAGGGGCTGACGAGCCAGCCGATCTTCAGTCCGCGCGAGCGTTGCTCGAGCAGGAACTTCACGCAGAACAGCTGGTGCTGATGCCAGTAACACGGAATGACCGCGGAGCTTGCGGCGAGTGCCTGAAGCAGATGATCAGCGCCCTCGACACGCACGATGCGGCACAGGCGCCACCAAGCTCTGATCATGAGCAACGTGAGCGGAACCGCCAAGCGATAGAGCACGCGTCGCGCGGCGCTCATGCGGCGGCCCGAGCGCGTATCGGTGCGATACAGCGTGTTCCGCAGCCCGCCGCCCGGGCCCGGAGCGCTCATAGCCGTTCACCGGAACGCGAGGTCAGAGCGCATCCGGTAAGATGACTGGCAGTTGCGCCATTACCTTCGCATTGCATGAGTGCTACCGAGCCGGCTCGACGCCAACCCCCCGAGGCCCACGTCCAATTCGACGTAGGCGCTACCGAAGATTCGCTCGAGCGGATGTCCGAGCTGTTCGCCAGCCTCGGCGACATCTATCGCGTGTATGCACCCGGGCGTAAATCGTACACATACGTCATCAACCATCCCGACGACGTGAAGCGCGTGCTGGTGGCGAATCATCGCAACTATACCAAGGGAATCGGGCTCGACCGCGTCAAGATTCTCCTGGGCAACGGCATCATGACGAGCGAGGGCGAGCTGTGGATGCGCCAGCGCTACATGATGCAGCCGCTCTTCCACCGGCGCGTGATCACGCAGTTCGCGCAGGTGATCGCACAGGCGAACGATCGGTTCCTGGCCCGGTGGGACGAGCTGCACCGCCGCGGCGAGCCCGTCAACGTGACTGACGAGATGAGCGAGCTCACGCTCGACATCGTGCTGCGCTCCATCTTCGGGCGTGACCTCGAGCGGCTCTCGCACGAGCTCGGGGGCAATCCCTTCGAGGTGGTCACTCGCGAGCCGGCGCGCAATCTGCAATTCGCGTACAAGTTCCGCTCGCTCACGAAGCTGGTCGCGAGCCTGATTCAGCGGCGCCGCGAAGCCGCGGAGGAGCATTTCGACTACGTCGCGATGCTCATGGGCGCCCGCGACAAGGAGACCGGCGCGCCGATGGCCGACCGTCAGCTGATCGATGAGATCATGACCCTGGTCGTCGCCGGTCACGAGACCACTGCGAGCGGCCTCAACTGGACCTGGTACCTGCTGTCGGAGCATCCCGAGGTGGACGCGCGGCTTGCCGCCGAGCTGCGCGGCGCGCCGGAGCTGCCGGCGCCCTCCCTCGCGCAGGTCGAGGCGCTGCCGTATGCCCAGCAGGTCGTGAACGAGGCGCTGCGGCTCTACCCGCCCGGCTGGCTGCTCTCGCGCCGCACGGTGACCCCGGATGTGCTCTCCGGGTACGAGCTTCCAGCAGGCACGGACGTGCTGCTCTCGCCCTACCTGCTGCACCGGCACCCGCGGTACTGGAAGGACCCCGATACATTCCGTCCGGAGCGCTTTGCGCCCGATCACGCGGCCGAGCGGCCGCGCTTTGCCTACATGCCCTTCGCAGCCGGTCCACGGCATTGCATCGGCGAGACCTTCGCTCTTTACGAGATGCTCGTGCACCTGTACAAGATCGCGCGCCGCTACCGGCTCACCCGTGTGTCGGCCGAGCCGATCACGCTCGAGGCGCAGATCAACCTGCGCACGCGCAGCCCGCTTCATATGAGGTTGGAAACCCGCTGATGTTCAATGCCGCCACGCTGACGGAGCTGCTCGAAGCCAACCGCAAGGTTGCGCGCGCCGTGACCTACCTCGAGGGAGAGCAGAGCGAGCGGCAGGTCTCCTTCGCCGAGCTCTATGAGCGGGCGATCGGCATCCTCTACCACCTGCAGCGGCTCGGCGCCCGCCGCGGGGACAAGCTGATCCTGTTCCTCAGCGAGAACGAGCAGTTCATCGACGCCTTCTGCGCGGCCGTGCTGGGCGGCATCGTTCCCGTCCCGATTGCGATCGGCATCAGCGACGAGCACCGGCACAAGCTGCTGCGCATTGCGCGCAAGCTCGGCGCGCCCTATCTCTACACGGACCGGCGCTCACTCGAGCGCATCGGCGCGCTCGCCGAGCAGGTCGGCGAGCAGAAGGTATTCGAGCACCTGCGCACGCACGTGTTTCTCGTCGATCAGCTCGATGACATCTCGCGTGCCGGCAAGCCCCACCGCGCCGCCCCCGACGACACGGCCTTCATCCAGTTCTCCTCGGGCTCCACCAGCGAGCCCAAGGGCGTCGTGCTCACCCATCGCAACATCATCTCCAACAACCTCGGCTCGACCGAGGTGGGCGGCTTCAACGAGCAGGACGTGAGCCTCTCGTGGATGCCCCTCACGCACGATATGGGACTCATTGGGTTCTTCATCGTGATGTTTGCCAACCGCGTGCACGTGCATCTCATGCCGACCGAGCTGTTCGTGCGCCGTCCCTTGCTGTGGCTCTCGTTCGCCACCAAGAAGCGCGCCACCATCCTGTGCTCCCCGAATTTCGGCTATCGGCATTATCTGAAGGTGCTCGCAGACCGTCCGATCGAGGGCCTCGACCTTTCAGCCGTGCGGCTCATCTTCAACGGCGCGGAGCCCATCTCGGTGGGTCTGTGCGAGGAGTTCCTCACGCGTCTGGCCCCGGCCGGACTCAAGCGTCATGCGATGTACCCGGTCTACGGCCTCGCCGAGGCCTCCCTCGCGGTGGCCTTTCCGCCCGTCGGGGCCCCTTACCGTGCCGTCAGCCTCGACCGGCATCACCTCGGGGTCGGCGATGTGGCGCGGCCCGTCCCGCCTGGCACGCGCGATGCGCTCGAGCTCGTCTCCGTGGGGCGGGCCATCCCGTACACGCGCCTGCGTGTGACCGGCGACGACGATCGGCCACTGCCGGATGGCTCGGTCGGCCACATCGAGATCACCGGCGACAACGTGACGCGGGGATATTTCGAGGATCCGCAAACCAACGCCGCGGCGTTCACCGCGGATGGGTGGCTGCGCACCGGAGATCTTGGCGTCATCGAGCGCGGCGACCTGTTCATCACCGGGCGTGCCAAGGAGATCGTGTTCGTCAACGGGCAGAACTATTATCCCCACGACCTGGAGGCCATCGCCCAGCGCGCCGAGGGGCTCGATCTGGGCAAGGTGGTCGTGGGGGGTGCGCGCCCGCCGGGTGCCCAGACCGATCAGCTCATCGTATTCATCCTGCATCGCGGCGAGCTGCAGGATTTCCTGCCGGTTGCGGCGCAGGTCGCGCGCCTCATCAACGAGCACACGGGACTGGAGGTGACCGAGGTGGTCCCGGTCAAGCGCATCCCCAAGACGACGAGCGGCAAGATCCAGCGTCACGTGCTGGAGCAGAGCTACGAGGAAGGCGAGTTCGCCGCAGAGCTCGCGACGCTTGCGCAGCTCAAGGCCGCGCAGCGTGGCCCGGTGAGCGCCTCGCGCAACCAGATCGAGGAGAAGCTGCGGACCATCTGCGACGCCGCGCTCGAGGGCAAGAGGATCGGCGTCGAGGACAATCTGTTCGAGATCGGCGCCAGCTCATTGAAGCTCATCGAGATTCACGAGCAGATCGATCGCGAGTACCCGGGCGCGGTCGACCTCACCGAGCTGTTCGACTTCCCGACGATCGCCGAGCTCGCGCGCCACCTCGAAACCAAGCTCACGGCCGCCCCTGCGCCGGCGTGATTCCGGTGCGCGCCCCTAGCCACGGCCGTAGAGCGACCGCTTGAGCTTCCAGCGCTTGTGTGACCAGGGCCAGTCGGCAGGTGCCGCCCGAATCTGCTCCTCGACGCACCTCGCGTAGCGCTCCGTCAGCTCCCCCGGTGCGAGCGGCTCGCGGGCCGCGGCGAGCGGCTTGACCTCGCTTTCGTAGTAGCCGCGCCGCAGTCGCCGCATGCCCACGAAGAACACCGGAAAGCGCGTGGAGCGAGCGATCTCCTCCCCCCCCACGTAGAAGGCCGTGTCCCGATTCATGAAGCGCGTCCAGTGCTTGTGCTCGCTCGTGCGCGGCTCCTGGTCGGCGATCATCGCGATGGCGCGCGGTGTGCGCCCGCGCTTGATGATGTCCCCGAGCAGCCCCTGCGCAGGCACGAGGCGGCTGCCAAAGCGCGTTCGCAGCTTGAACATCTCCCGCTCGGCCCACGGGTCCACGAGCGGCTTGTACGCGGCATCGAGCGGAAAGCCGAGCTCGAGCGATACGACGAGCAACGCCCATTCCCAGTTGCATTGATGAGCGCCGAGGAGCACGACGGGGGTTCCGGCGGCAAGCAGGTCGCGAACGCTCGCGAGTCCCTTCACGGCGACGCGCGCGCGCAGCTCGCCGGATGGCAGGGTCGCCGCCTTGATGATCTCCACCGCCACCTCGCCAAAGCCGCGATAGTACCGATGCATGAGCTCCCGCAGCTCGTGCTCGGCAAGCTCCGGGAAGGCGATCGAGAGGTTCTCGCGCAGCACGGCCTCGCGGTACGGAAACACTCGCCACGCGAGCCAGGCGAGCAGGCGCGCGCAGCCATAGAGGATGCCCCAGGGGAGCGCCGCGGCCAAACGCACCCACCACGCCGGGCGCGCGGCGGGCGCCGGGCTCACAGCGCTCTCCGAGCGGGCTTCCACCGCGGGATTCGTCAATGCCACTCCGGATGCTCGAGGCCTGGAACGGCCTGCATTATCGCCGCTCAGCCGGCCGCGGAGGGATTGACGTTGTGTCCTTCGGCGGGCGGCGGAGTGCTGGTGAGAATGCGCCCGACCTTGGGGCCGATCCAGCGCTCGATATCGTCAACCAAGGTGAACACCGCCGGCACGATGACGAGCGTGAGCGCGGTGGATGTGATGAGCCCGCCGGCCACCGCAATCGCCATGGCGGCGCGGAACTGATCGCCCTGGTACAGCTGGATCGCAACGGGCGCCATGCCCGCGACCATCGCGACGGTCGTCATGACGATCGGCCGCGCTCGCTTGTGACCGGACTCCATCAGAGCCGTCACGCGGTCCTTGCCCGCGCGCATCTCCTCGATCGCGAAGTCCACCAGCAGGATCGAGTTCTTCGCGACGATGCCCATCAGCATCAGAAAGCCGATGACCGTCGAGATGTTGAGCGTCAAGTTGAAGATGAGGAGCGCGACCGCGGCCCCGCCGATCGACAGCGGCAGCGCCGAGAGGATCGTGATCGGCTGGAACACGCGCGCGAAGAGCAGCACCAGCACGGCAAACACCATGAGGATTCCCGTGCCCATCGCGATGGCGAAGCCCGTGAACAGCTCATCGATCAGCTCGGCATCCCCCGTCTGCACCATGCGCACACCCGGGGGCAGGTTCTTCATCGCGGGGAGGTCCTGAATCTTCTTGAGCGCCGGGCCGAGCGCCACGCCATTGAGATCCGCCTGCAGCGCGATGCGCCGCTCCTGGTTGTAGCGACGAATGCGGTTGGGGCCCTCGCCAAAGGTGATGTCGGCGACGGACTTGAGCGGAACGACCCTTCCGGGGCCTGCCGGCACCGGCAGGTTCTCGAGCGTCGTGAGATCGCGTCGCGCACGATCCGTGAGGCTCACGCGGATGGGGATCTGGCGATCCGACAACGAGAATTTAGCCGCATTCTGCGGCAGATCCCCGAGCGTTGCGATGCGGATCGTCTGGCTGATGCTCTCGGCGGTGACCCCGAGCTCGGCCGCGAGATCCAGGTGCGGGCGAATGACGATCTCGGGACGCTGCAGATCACCGTTGATGCGCGGATCGCGCAACTCCCGCAGCAATCGCATCCCGCTCAGCACCTTCTGAGCGCTCTGCTCGAGCAGCACGGGGTCCTCGCCCGTGAGATAGAACGTGAGGTCGCGGTCGCCGCCGCCCCCGCCCTGTCGGTCGAATGCCATGATGGCGTCCGGAATCTTGCGCAGCGACTGCATGACCTGCTTCTCGAAGTCGCCCACCAGCAGCTTGCGCTGATCGCGGGGTACGAGCTGGATGAAGAGCGAGGCCAGCCGCACGTCCCCGTTGTTCCCGATGTCCTCGACCACGTTTTGGACCTCGGGACGCGTGCGCAGGACATCGTATGCGGCTGCCGAGACCGCCGCGGTCTGCTGCAGCGTGACGCCGGGCGGCAGCTCGATCTCGAGCTGCGAGGTTCCCGTGTCGTCGTTGGTCGAGAAGGAGGTCGGGACGAGATACAGCGCGAAGATCGAGGCTGCGAAGAACGCCGTGCCGCCCGCGAGCGTCCGCCAGCGATGCGCAATGCACCACCGCAGAGCGCCCATGTACCACGTCATGATCGGGCCATCGTGATGCGTCGGTAGGCTGTTGCCCTTCAACGTGAAGGCGGCAACGACGGGCGTCACCAGGCGCGCGACCAGCAGCGAGAAGAACACCGCCGCCGCCACGGTCAGCCCGAACTGCTTGAAGAACTGACCGATGATCCCTCCCATGAAGCTCACTGGAAGGAACACTGCGATGACGGCCGCAGAGGTCGCCACCACCGCGAGACCGATCTGATCGGCCGCATCGAGCGCGGCGCGGTAGCCGCTCTTGCCCATACGCATGTGCCGCACGATGTTCTCGATCTCGACGATCGCATCGTCCACCAGGATGCCCGCCACCAGCGACAGGGCGAGCAAACTGATCTGATTGAGCGTGAAGCCCATCCAGTCCATGAAGGCGAAGGTCGGCACCGCAGCCAGCGGAATGGCGAGCGCCGAGACCGCAGTCGCGCGCATGTCGCGCAGGAACAGCCATACGACACCGATTGCAAGCAGCGCGCCCTCGACCAGCGACTCGAGCGCCGAGTGATACATGCGCTGGGTGAGCGCAACCGTGGTGAACACCAGGGACATCTTGGCCTCGGGATAGTCCTTCTCGACCTTCCCGATCTCTTCCTGGACGCGCTTGAGCACGGCCACGTCGGAGGAGCCCTTGCTCTTGTAGACCGCGAACGTGGTGGCTGGACGGCCGTTCAGGCGATTGATGTCGCGGACTTCCGCGTACCCATCGTGCACGTCCGCGATGTCTCTCAGGCGCGCAACGCCACCCGCCGGCAGCGCGATCTGCGTGTCCCCCAGATCGACCGCGCTACGCGCGCCACCCAGCACGCGAATCGCCTGCTCTCCCCCGCCGATGTCCACACGCCCACCGGGCGCATCGAGATTGAGCTCGCGCAGCTGCTCGTTGACCTCCACAGCGGTGATGCCGAGTGCCTGCATGCGGGCCGGATCGAGCTCGACCCGGATCTCCCGATCCACACCGCCGCCCCGCCACACCTTGGCGACGCCCGGAAGGGACAGCAGGCGCTTGGTGAGCGCGTTGTCGATGAACCAGCTGAGCTCCTGCTGGCTCATCTGCGTGGTGCTCACCGCGTAGTAGGCGATCGGGCCTCCGACCACATCGACCCGGCGGACGAGCGGCTCCTGGATGCCCTCGGGGAGGTTGCTGCGGATGTTGGCAACCGCATCGCGCACGTCGGCCACCGCGCGATCGATCGGCGTGCCAATCTGGAACTCGATGTCGGTCGTCGCCTGCCCTTCATCGGCGTAGGAGGAGATCGTGTGGACGTTGCCGATGCTCGAGACGGCGCCCTCGATCTTCTGGATGATCTGGCTCTCGATCTCCGTCGGCGCGGCGCCGGGCTGCGAGACGCTCACCTCAACGAGCGGGTAATCGATGTCGGGATCCAGATCGATCGGCAACTGCACGAAGGCGACGATGCCGAGCAGGAACAGCACCGTGAACAGAACGATCGGCGTGACCGGGTGGCGGATCGCCCAGGCGGAGATGTTCCTCACGGTGCGCGGCTCGTGGGTTGATCAGGAAACGGGCAGCGGCGCTGCGACGCTCACGCGCTCGCCCGGTCGCAAAAACGCGGCGGCGGTCATGACCACACGCTCGCCACCGGAGAGTCCCGACTCGATCACGATGCCGCGCGGGTCGGTGTCGCTGAAGCGCACGCTGCGCCGCTCGATGCGGTCCTCGCCGTTGACGACGTAGACGTATGCGCCATGCTCGTCGGAGAGCACCGCGGTCTCGGGCAGCAGCGGGCGTTGGCCGCGGCCGGCGATCACCTGGCCACGGGCAAACGCGCCCGGTCGCAGCTGAGGATCCGCCCCGAGTGCCACGCGAATATCCCCGAGGCGCGTCTGTGGATCGATCACGGCGCCGAGCAGACGCACCTTGCCCTTGAAGGGTCGATCGAGTCCCGTGAGCCGCACGAGCGCCGGCTGGCCGACCTTGAGCGAGGGTAGATCCTGCTCGGCGACCTGCCCGCGCATCTCCATCTCACCGTCGCGCGCCACCCGAAACAGGGCCGTGCCGCCGGGGGTTGCGATCTGGCCAACCTCGGCCGAGCGCGTGAGCACCAGTCCATCGACCGGTGCGCGCACGTCCGTGTGCGCCAAGCGGGCCTGATACTCGGCCAGCTGTGCGGCGGCCACCTTGACCTCCGCATCGGCCGTGAGGGCCGTCGCGCGCCGCTTCTCGATGTCCTCGGCGGAGAGCGCGCCGGCGGAGGCAACGGCGCGGGCTCGCGCATACTCGGCCTCGGCGAGCGCGGCATTGGCGCGCGCCTCATCGAGGGCCGCCTCGAGTCGATCTACTTGCGGGCGCAGAATCGAGTCATCCAGGCGCGCGAGCAGCTGGCCTTTGTGAACGGTCTCGCCTGCCTCGACGTAGACGGCCGTGATGCGTCCGGTCTCTCCTTCGGTCCCGATCGGCATGTCATAACGCGCCTGGATGGCGCCGGTGAAGCTGACCGTCGCCATGACCGCCGTGAGTCCTGGCGCCCGTGCGCTCACCGTGGGCACGGAGCCTTCCGCACCTCGAGAAACGTCCCCGGCGCGGTGGCTGTAGCGCACGGCAGCGAGCAGCGCTAGAAGAGCGAGGATGAGCCCGATCCCGATCGCGACCCATCGCAGCCCCGGAAACGGGCCAACCTCGGGCACGGGGGCGTCGACAGCCGCTACTGCCACTTCGCGGTCCACGTCGGCATCTCGGCGAAGTTCGCGTCCAATCCAGACCACTTCTTCGACGTTCGGCTCTTTTCTTGTTTCAGGCTGAGCGCCCACGTGCTCCTCTCTGCCTCAATCCCGCTTCGGCCACGTGTTATGTACCCTGGAATCGCGGATCCGGTGTCAACCGCCGGGCCACATAGTGTTATATATAACTACAACACAAAAGCGCCGTCAAGCGCCCCTCGGCGCCGGCGCGCGGATGCTCCCACACCGCCACTTAAGATGCGCGGCGCTGGGCGAGAGTTGCAAACTCGGGCGTGGAAAAAAATTCGTTGAGCTCGGAGAGCTCCGCGGAGACCGCGTGAATCCAACGGCCGAGCTCGGCGCTGGAGATTTGAGCCGCCCCCGCTTCGAGCTGTGCCGCCAGCTCGCGCAGCCGTGTAGCACCGATGTTGTCGCTGCCTCCTTTGAGCTTGTGCGCCGCGCGGCGCAACCGCTCACGGTCACCGGCATCGAGCGCCTCGCGCATCTCCGCGAGCGAGCTCAGCGCGCTCGCACGAAAGGTCGCGAGCAGCTCATGCATGAAAGCCGTATCGTCGCCAGCGAGGCTCGCAAGCCGCGCCAGGTCGAGAGGATGCGAGGCGAGACCGGGCCCTGGAGGCGCCTCGGCCGCGGCGGACGCTGCCGCGGCGGGAAATGGCAGCAGGAAGCGCTCGAGCACCTCCTGCAGGCGGGCAGGCTCGAGCGGCTTGGCCAGGACATCGTCCATGCCCGCATCGATGCAGCTCTGGAATTGTCCGGCGAGGACGTTCGCGGTCAATGCCACGATCGGGGTGCGGGCGCCGCGACTGGCGCGCGCCCGGATGGCGCGCGTAGCGCTGATGCCATCCATCACGGGCATCTGCATGTCCATCAGAACAAGGTCGAAGCGCTCGCTCGAGCACGCCTCGACCGCCTCGGCGCCATTGGCGGCAACGCGCACGGTGCAGCCCAGCCGCTCGAGAAAGCGCTGCGCGACTTTTTGATTGACCGGATTGTCCTCCACCACCAGCACCCGGCCGCCGTACTGCCGCTGCGCGGCTACGTTCTCGAGCGTGCCGCGCGCGGCAAGCGCGTGTGTGCCCGTATTCCACTCGCCCCCGCCGTGCGCGAGCACGTGCTGCAGGCACTCGCGCAGCTCGCGCGCACGCACCGGCTTGGTCAGGTAGGCGGCGAAGCCCATCGAGACGAAGCGCGCGTGATCGTCCTTGCGATCGAGCGAGGTGAGCAGCACGAGCCGCGCGCTCGACAGCCGCGGCTCCGCCGCAATGCGCTCCCCCAGCATCGCACCGTCCATCTCCGGCATCTGGAAGTCGATCAGCACCGCATCGAATGGCCGGCTCTCGCCGGCCGCGCGCCGCATCAGCTCGAGCGCCTCGGTGGGGCCCGCGGCCGTCTGCAACTCGAACGGGCCACCGGCAAGATGCCCGCTCAGCACGCGTCGATTCGTCGCATTGTCATCGACGATGAGGATGCGTCCTCCGATGGCTTGGGCCGGCGGCGCCTTCATGCGGCCGCTCGGCTCCACCGCTCTCAGAGGCAGTGCGAACCAGAACGTCGAGCCACGCCCGACCTCACTCGCGACACCTACTTCCCCGCCCATCAGCTCGACCAGGCGCTTGACGATCGACAGGCCGAGCCCCGTTCCGCCGAACCGCCGCGTGGTGGAGGAGTCGGCCTGGGTGAAGGGCTGGAACAGCTCGGCGCGCGCCTGCGCGGAGATCCCGACGCCCGTGTCGCGAACCTCGAACCGCACGAGCGCGGCCGCATCCGGGCGCTCGCTCATGCGCACCTCGACCACGATCTCGCCCGCGGAGGTGAATTTGATGGCGTTGCTCACGAGATTCACCAGGCACTGGCGGATGCGGTGCGCGTCGCCTCGCACGCACTGCGGCACCTCCGGGGCCACGTCCACCACGAGCTCGAGGTTTTTCATGGCGGCCTGCACCGCCATCATCGAGCCCACCTCCTCGACGTTGCCGCGCAGGTCCATCTCGAGTGATTCGATTTCCAGCTTGCCCGCCTCGATCTTGGAGAAATCGAGGATGTCGTTGATTACCGTGAGCAGGGCCTCGCCCGAATCGCGGACGGTAGAAAGGTATTCACGCTGCTGCGGGGTAAGTTGGCTTTTGAGCACCAATTCGGTCATGCCGATCACGGCGTTGAGCGGCGTGCGGATTTCATGGCTCATATTTGCCAGAAACGTGCTCTTGGCGCGGCTGGCAGCTTCGGCCGCTTCTTTTGCCGCACGCAGCGCCTCGGCGTCGTGCATCTGCGCGGTAATATCCTGGGAAATGCCGAAGGTGCCCACGATATGCCCGTCGGCGTCCAGCAACGCCAGCTTGGTGGAGGAGGCCCACGTTGTGCGGCCGTCGGGCCAAGTCTCCTTTTCGACCTTGGTGACGATACCTTGCCCTGTGCGGAGGATTTCCCGCTCGTCGTGGAGCGCTTGCAGCGCGTGCTCGTCGGTGAAGAAGTCGAGGTCCGACTTGCCGATTGCGTCCTGCGGATCGCTCAGGCCGACATATCGGGCCATGGCCTTGTTCACGCGAAGGAAACGGCTTTGAGCG
>DATKPP010000040.1:0-4277 GCA_035524075.1 Steroidobacteraceae bacterium
CCTCATCGACGATGACCCGATGCTCATCAAGTCGCTCCGGGACGTGCTCACGGAGGATGGTCACGAGGTCAGCGTGGCTGACGGCGGGCAGAAGGGGATCGAGAGTTTCACCGCCGCCGTCAAGAGGGGCAACCCGTTCTCAGTAGTCATCACCGACCTGGGAATGCCGTACGTGGACGGCCGCAAAGTGGCCGCGGCCGTCAAGGCCGCCTCGAGCAGTACCCCCGTGATTCTTCTTACGGGCTGGGGTAAGCGTCTGGTTGCGGAAAACGACATCCCACCGCACGTCGACCGGGTTCTGAGCAAACCGCCGCGGATGCCCGAGGTGCGTGCGACGCTCGCCGAGCTCGTACCCGCCCCCGCTCCGGCCTCATCCGCGGAGGCTTCCGCATGAGCGCCCCGGCTGCAGCGCGGCTATTAATCGTCGATGACGAGGCGGCGCAACTGCGCGCGCTGTGCGACATCCTTGGACAGGAGGGCTACCTCACTCGCGGCTTTGCGGACGGTCGCGAGGCGCTTGCGGCGCTGCGCACGGAGCCATTCGACGCACTGCTCACCGATCTCATGATGCCGCAGATGGACGGGATCACGCTGCTGCGCGCATGCCGCGAAATCGACCGCGATCTGGCTTGCATCGTCATGACGGGGCACGCGACGGTTGCGACTGCGGTTGAGTCGCTCAAAGCCGGCGCCGACGACTACGTCATGAAGCCCTTCAATGTGACGCAGATCCTCGCAGCGCTCACGCGGGCCCTGGACCTCCGTCGTCTACAGTTCGAGAACATTCAGTTGCGCGAGTCGGTCTCCATCTACGAGCTCGCGCGTGCGATCACCCAGGGTTTGAGTCGAGCCGAGGTCGTCCAACGCACACTGGTGGCCGCCGCAGCCCTCAGCGATTGCGGGGCGGCATACCTCCTGGAACAGACAGAAGCGGTGGCGCCCGCACTGCGCCTCGCCGGCAACGCGGGGCCCTCAGCGCGACCGCTCAATGACGCCACTCCCTCCGAGGGTGTACTTGCCGATTGGGTCGCACGCGCCTCTCAGGAGCTCGAAGCGCTCACTGCAACGACCGAAGCGGCGGCGCTGTTTGAGCATCCGTTCGATCAGGCGCTCGGCATCGCTCTTCCCATCCTGGCAGCCGGGGAGCTTTTTGGAGTCCTCGGATTCACTTCCGCGGACACGCGGCATCGTGCACGCATCGGACAGCTCAAGGCGCTCGATGTCCTGGCACGAACTGCCGCCACCGCGTTCGCCCGTGCCGCCCTGGTGACGGAGCTCCGCGAGATGAACCGTGCGCTCGAGCAGCGCGTCGAGGAGCGTACCCGCGAGCTCGAGGCCTTTACGCACTCCGTAGCCCACGACCTGCGCGCACCGCTGCGCGGCGTCACTGGCATGGCGGAAATCCTCACCGAGACCAAGTTGGCGCAGCTCGACGCCGAGGGCCAGAAGTACCTGGGCTTGATCGTTCAGTCGGGCAACCGCATGGCGCAACTGATCGATGATCTGTTGAAGCTGTCACGCATCACCCGTGGCGATCTGGTTCGTCATTCTCTCGATCTATCCGCTCTGGTACGCGAGGTGGCGCAGCAGTTGCACGATGCCTACCCCAACCGGCGGGTGGACCTGGTGATAGCAGACGGCGTTCATGCTGCTGCTGATCCCCGCCTGCTGCGAATCGCACTCGAAAATCTCCTGGGAAATGCCTGGAAGTTCTCCAGCCAACGCCCGAGAGCGCGCATCGAATTTGGTGTTGAACAGCAGCAAGGCGCGCCCGTCTACTACATCCGCGATAACGGCGTGGGATTTGATATGCGCTACGCCGAGAAGCTATTCGGCGTATTTCAACGCCTGCACACCACCGAGGAATTCGAAGGCACCGGCATCGGGCTGTCGATCGTGCACCGCATCGTGACCCGACACGGCGGCAAGGTGTGGGCGGACAGTCGCAAGGGCGAGGGCACGACTTTCTATTTCAGTCTCCCGGGGCCTGCAACCGCGCCGGGCGCGATGCCGAAGGAACGCGCGTCATGAAGACGGCAGAAGCGACGGACAGAAGGAAACTGCGGGTCCTGCTCATCGAAGACTTGGCCATCGATGCGGATCTCGCCGTTCGGCGCCTGGAGCAGGGTGGCTACGATTGCACTCATCAGCGCGTGGTGGACGAACCGCAGATGCGCGCGGCGCTCACCGCGCAGCTGCCCGATGTAATCCTGTCGGATTTCAGCCTGCCGCAATTCGACGGTATCTCGGCGCTCGCCGTCGCACGGGAGATGGCGCCCGAGGTGCCGTTCATCTTTCTCTCGGGCACCATCGGCGAGGAGCGTGCGATTGAAGCGCTCAAGAGCGGCGCCACCGATTACGTGCTGAAGTCCAATCCCAAGCGGCTGGTGCCAGCCGTGCAGCGCGCCCTCGAGGATGCAGCCTTGCGCCGGCAGAGCCGCCTGGACGAGAAGCGCGTGGCACGCTTGAGCCGCGTGCTGCAAATGCTTTCCGGCATCAACTCCGCACTCGTACGCATCCAGAATCGCGAGGAGGTGATGCGCGAGACCTGTCGCCTGGCACACCGCGTTGGCGGCTATGCAGTAGTGATGGTCGGGCTCATCAATCCTGCGACACGCATGGCTCGGCCGGTCGGGTGGGCGGGCTATGACTTCCTCCGCGACCCGGGACGGGAGTTCCCCGTGGCGGACAGCGAGGCGGGCGATACCAGCCTCATGGGGCGGGTCATCCGAACCGGCGAGGCGGTCTTGTGCGCGGATATCGAGAATCCTGCCTACGTGGTGCACGGGCGAGAGGAGCTATTACGTAGCGGCGTGCGCTCGCTGGCGTGCCTGCCCTTGCGCGTCGACAACACTCCGGTCGGCAGCTTCTTGTGCGGTACCGGCGCAGACTCGATCATCGATCAGGATGAAATGAATCTCCTCAAGGAAGTGGCGGCCAACCTGTCGTTTGCGCTCCAGTATCTCGACAAGCAAGAGGCGGTGCACTTCCTCTCCTACTTCGAGCCGCTCACCGGTCTCGCCAAGCGCGCGCTATTCTGTGAACGGCTGACCCGGCTCCTGACCCGCGGCACCGCGCGCCTGCCGCGGCTCGCGGTCACAGTGTTTGACATCGACCATCTTTCGGTGGTCAACGACTCCTTCGGCCGACACACAGGCGATCGTCTACTGCAATGCGTAGCGGACCGGCTGAAGGGCCACTACCCCGACAGCGAGCAGCTGGCACATCTCGGCGGCGGCACCTTTGTCTGTATGACGGCGCTCCCGGAGAGTGCGGCTGAGCAGGCTCATTCCCATGAGGAAATGAACCGTGTCTTCGACCGCCCCTTCACGGTTGATGGCCGAGAGATCATCGCGCGTATCAAGAGCGGGGTTGCCTGTTATCCGGACGACGGCCGCGAGGCCAACGAGCTCGTACACAACGCCGAAGCTGCGCTGAAAGAGGCGAAGGCTTCCGGCGAGCGCTATCTGCATCATCGTATCGAGATGAACTCCGAGCTGGCGCGGCGCGTGGCGATGGAGCACCGCCTGCGTGAGGCGCTCGATGGGGAGCAGTTCCGCCTGCATTATCAGCCCAAAATCGACGTCACGAGCGGGCGAATCGTCGGAGTGGAGGCATTGCTGCGCTGGGAGGATCCGGAAGGCGGCCTCACTTCTCCGGCTGTGTTCTTGCCGCTCCTCGAGTCCGCAGGGTTGATGCCCGCTGCCGATGCCTGGGTGCTGAAACGGGCGGTGGCGGACTGTCGCGAGTGGCGTCGTAGCGGCCTCACGGCTGTGCGAGTCGCAGTCAACATGTCACCCGCGGGACTGCGACGCAGCAACATCGCCCGTGAGATCCTCGACTGCGTTGGTGACCTGGTCGGCCATGAGCACTGGGGCATCGACATCGAGGTAACGGAGGGAGCGTTGGTCGACGACTCCGCCGCGTGTGTACACACCCTGCGGTTGCTCCGGGCAGCCGGCCTGCGAATTGCGATCGATGACTTCGGTACGGGATTCTCATCTCTCGGACGACTGTCGCAGCTGCCCATAGACACTTTGAAGATCGACCGGGCCTTCGTTCAGGGGCTGCCCGGGGACCGCAAGAGTTGTACGCTGGTGTCCACTATCATCGATCTCGCACACGCCTTCGACCTCACCACCATCGCCGAGGGTGTCGAGGAACGTGCCCAGCTCGAGTACCTGGCGCGTCAGGGGTGCGATGAGTCGCAGGGCTACCTGCACAGCCGTCCCGTACCTCGCGCTGAGGTTGAGAAGTGGCTGGTCCCGTCAGCCGCC
>DATKPP010000041.1:0-23190 GCA_035524075.1 Steroidobacteraceae bacterium
GGGATCCCACGCCGTGGTGCGACTGGAGGGCAGGGCGTACTGAGTGCCGCTGCTGGATGAGGAGCTCGACGACGACGAGGAGGAGGAACTCGAGGATGACGACGACGACGAGGAGCTCGAGGACGAGGATGAGCTCGATGAGTGCGAGCTGGAGGATGAGCTCGATGAGTGCGAGCTGGAGGAGGAGCTCGAGGAAGCCGACGAGCTCGAGGATGAGGACGAGCTCGATGACGCGGAGGAGCTCGATGACCCACTGGAGCTGCTGGAAACTCCGGAAGTCGTATCACCTCCGCCGGGGGGAGCCGACAAGCCCAGCGCGGTGCCGAGCGCACTGCCGCTGCCGCCGCAGCCCGCGAGAACAACGGCGAACGATGTGCACATCAGCGCACCGGCAGTCCACCGGGTCCAGCCTCCGAGGAGGCCCGTAACTCGTATTCTCTGTTCCACACGCCGCTCCGAATTGCTTCACCGGATCGTGAGACCACGGTCAAGCTATCGGCCAACGTGTCGCCATGCAAAGCGTCGCAGAGTCCCGACAGGCACGGATCTTCGGTCATGCCGGCGCACGAAAACGCTTGAAAAGCCGGGTTTTGCGCGCCCTTCCCGCTGCGTACCGGTAAACGAGTGTTGCCAGGTCCCGACACTCGTCCAGGACGATTTATTCGGAACCCGTGAACGCAATCACGCGCTTGTGGGAAGCCACGATTGCGCCTTCCCGCGAGTTAGGGTTGCACGAATGGGGTGCCGGCGTCGTAGCGGGCCTTTGCCGGTAGCGTGTAGACCTTCGTCGCTCCGACCGGGTCGACCCAGGGCCAGGTGTAGCCTTTCCCAGTGTTGAAGAATGCGGGCTTTTCCTTGAGGTACAGCGATGCCGGCAGGTTGTGGTCAGGGATATTTGGATCCCATACCACGGAGTTCGTCACGTAGTCGTAGTTGCCGTGACGCTCAGTCGTCGCGGCGACGTTGGTGTCGATCGGATAGGGCGGCCAGTCGTCCCACCCGAGCAGCCAGATTGCAGGCGATCCCAGCGTGCGGTGCGTGAGCTGGTAAGCCCAGCCGCTCGTGTGGCCGGGCTGACCCAGCACATTGCCGACGAATGTGTCCCAGTATGAGTAGGCCTCGGCGCCGGCGGCGCGCCGCGGAGCGTTGTACTGCTGGCTGGCATCGTCGATGAGCGCACCTCCGAGCTGGTTCTTGAAGGGCGCCCGAGTGCCGGTCAGGTAGTTGCGGAAGATCGTGTGGTAGATGGCATTGCCGTGGGTCTTGTCGGAGTCGAAGTTGAAACCATAGTTGCCCTCGAACAGCATGTGGTGCGACCCGACCATGTGCGAGCCGTTGAGTCCGACTTCGATCCATCGGCCGTTCGTGTTGATGTAGCCATCGTCGACATAGTTGTAGCCGACGACCGAGCCGGCGCCCGCCGAGCGGGCGACCATCACCTTGTTCGCCTTGAGGATGATCGAGTTCTCCACCAGCACCTCGGACGAGCCGCTCGCGAGGCTGATGGCATATCCGCCGCCGCCGGGCTGCGCCCAGGCACCGTCGTGCACGTACGAGTCGCGGATCTCGATACGGAAGGAGTTGTTCACCGCGAAACCCTCGTCGTGCCACACGGTGTTGTCGATGGATTTCGCCCAGCAGTCATCGCACCACTCAAAGCGAACGTTGCCGTTGTCGCCGCCGATCACGGTGAGGTTCTCGATGCCTGCATTCGCCGTGCGCGTCATGTTGTAGCCGGTCACCTGCGCCGTGTGCGAGACCCGATAGGTGATGTGGATGGGCGTCGAGAAAGTCAGGGTGTGGCCCGCGATGCTGGCGATCTGCTTGATCTCCGAGGTGGGACGGTCCAGGCGACTGAACCAACCGAATGCGTCCTGATTCGCCGCATCCGGTGGAGTCTTGAGTGGGTCGTCGGTGGGTTGCCGCGGATCGTGCAGTTGCCACACCACGCGGAAGTCGGGTGCCGCCCAGATGCGGCCGCGTCCGCACGGGTCGGTCTGCCAGCTCGCGCCCGAGCGCTCATCGAGCAGCACGGTCTGGCCTGCTCTGAAACCACTGGTGCTCGCCACGGTGATCGAGTGCTGACCTTGCACACCATCGGCGGTAAGGTCGGTGGAGCCTGCGAAGCCATGATCGCTGATTGCCCAGCGGCTGGGTCCGAGGATCACGATCGGCGCGGGCTTGGGCCCGGTCGCCTCGACTCCGGGCTTCGCCCCATCGGTCTTCTGCAGGATGGTCCGGCCCGGTCCCGCTCCCCGCAGCGTGATGCCATGGTCGATCAGCAGGAAGTTGCCGTTGTTGATCGTGAAGGTCCCAGCCGATACCAGCACCACCCGCCCTGCAGGACACGCGTTGATGGCTGCCTGGATGCCCGCCGCGGCATCCATCGCGCCGTTACCGTAGGACGCCGCGGAGATATTGGCGCAGACCTTGGAGCGCATCGGCACCCCGCCCGGCACTCCGGGGTTCCAGGTGGTGATGCGATCCGAGGGGAACATCGTGGTCGCCGAAAGGCCTGCGATGGAGGGGACCCGCACGCACGTGCCGGAGCCTCCGAGCTCGGTGCCCTCGCAGCCCACCAGCGCACTGGCGAGCAAGGTGAAGATCAGCGCACCCGAGCTGCGATGGATCCGCCGCCACTGGACGCCCACGGCCGGTTTGCGATGCCTCACGGGTACTCCCCCTTGGCGATGTGTGCGCCCGCAATGAACCCTGTCACAAGGTGGATACGCAGGCCGGCACGAGATGCATTTTCCTCGTGATTATCATATGGCTAGGGCATCCGTGGTATATTTTCAGTCCCCTCTCTCAAGGCTGCTCGACGGCCGGCACGGTGGCTCGGTCTGCGGCGCGGAATGGCCACCCGTTCCGATGTGAGACAAGCAGTCTCTGCTAGGCTTCAAGAACATGATGGAGCAGCTCGAAAACGTCCAAGAACAGTTGCGTGGGCTGTGGCGGTTCCGCTGGGCCGGGATGGCAGGAGCCTGGGTGACACTGGTGGTATCGCTGGTTGTCATAACGGTGCTCCCCGACCGCTACCAGGCATCCGCCACCGTCTTCGTCGATACGCAGACGGCACTCAGCGCGGCCACCCGCACTCTCACGATCGATCAGAACACCGATGAGCAGATCCAGCTCGTGCGCGAAGCCCTGCTGGGCGGTCCGCAGCTCGGCAAGATCGCCGACGACACCGGGCTCACGACCCATGTGCAGACCCCGGAGGCGCGGCAGAGGGTGCTCGACAAGTTGCGCAGCCAGATCCAGATCACCGTCGGTGCCGCGGGCGCGCAAGGCGGAGCGGGCACTTATGTCATCTCATACACGAACAAGGATCGCGAAACCAGCCTGAAGGTGGTCAACCAGTTCGTGAACACCTTCGTCCAGGAGGCCATCGGTGGCAACCGCGAGGGCTCGGTGCATGCGCAGCAGTTTCTTGCTCAGCAGATCGCGGGGCTGGAGAAGCGCCTGCGCGATTCTGAGGAGGCACTGGCCGCATTCAAGAAGGCCCACATCGGACTGCTGCCCGGCAATCAGGCGGATTACTTCAACCGTCTGGACACCGAGCTGACCACGCTCGACGATGAGCGAACCAAGCTGTCCGTGGCCACCATGCGGCAGGACGAGCTCGGACGGCAGTTGCGCGGTGAGCAGCCGCTGGTACCGGCCGGGAATGCACCGCGGGCGGCAGCGGACGCCCCCGCCGCGGGTCCTGCGAGTGACACCGCCACGCGCCTGCAGGATGCTCAGCGTCGGCTGGATGAGCTGCTGCTGAACTATACCGACCAGCATCCGGCGGTGATCGAGCTGCGACGGACGATCGCAGAGCTGCAGAAGCGTCTGGCCGCCGAGATCGAGGCGGCGAGGAATGGCGACACGACTGCCGCGGCGCAAACGGGACTGGCGGCAAGCCCGGTGTACCAGAACCTGAAGCTGCAATACGACCAGGTCGGAGTGGATATCGCTGGACTTCGAGCCGAGATCGCCAACCACCAGGAGCGCGTGACCTCGCTGCGCGGCATGATGAACACGGCTCCCGAGGTCGAAGCGCAGTTCTCCCGGCTCAACCGCGATTACACCGTGGTCAAGGCGCAATATGAAGCGCTCGTCGAGCAACTGGGGCGCGCGCGGCTTGGTGAGCAGGCCGCGCAGACCGGCGTGATTCGCTTCGAGGTGGTCGATCCGCCTCGCACCGGCTTCGACCCCGTCTTCCCCAAGCGCAAGCTGTTCGCCGCCGGCGCACTGGTCGCGTCGATGGTGGCCGGCGCTGGCATCGCCTTCCTGCTGAACATGCTTCGGCCCGTGTATGGCAGTGCGCGTCGCCTGCGCGAGATGACCGGATTGCCCGTCCTGGGTACGGTCAGCATGACCTATCCCGAGCGCCACCAGGCGCAGCTGTGGCGCTCCTCGCTGCGGCTGGGCGCATCCACCCTGGCGATGGTGGTGCTGTGCGGTGCTTACATCGAGACCCAGCGACACCTCGCGAGCGTCGTCAGAACATGGATGACCTGAACGCATGAGCAGCCTCGTCGAGATCGTCCTGAAACGGATGCAGGCCGAGGGGTCCGGCGCGCCGGCTCGGCGCGTATTCGGCAAGGTCATCCAGACCGCCGCGTCCCCAGCCACGCCCGGACGTGTGATCTCCATCGACCAGGAAGCGCTGCGCGCGGCCGGTTTGCTGCCACCCAAGCATCAGGAGCGGGAGATCGCAAGCCAGTACCGGCAGATCAAACGCCCGCTGATCGCTGCGGCCATGGGCAAGGTGCAAAAGAGACGGCCGGTCATCGCTGCCACCACGGGCAAGGCGCACAGGCCTCCCTCCAACGCGCGCCTGATCCTGGTCGGTAGCGCGTTGCCGGCCGAGGGCAAGACCTTCACGGCCGTCAATCTCGCCTTCAGCATGACCCTGGAGAAGGATCTCGAGGTCGTGCTGGTCGACGGCGACGTGGCCAAGCCGCAGATCAGCAAGATGTTCGGGGTCGACGCGGAGCCCGGGCTCCTCGATGCGGCGACCGATGCCAGCGTCGACCTGGAGCGGCTGATCCTTCCCACGGATGTGCCCAATCTATTCCTGCTGCCAAGCGGTGCACGAAGCGATGAGGCCACGGAGCTTCTGGCGAGCGAGCAGATGGTCCTCGCCGTGGATGCGCTCCTGCGCAAGTCGGCCAAGCGAATCTTCATCTTCGATTCCTCGCCATTGCTGCTCACGACCGAGGCGCTCACCCTCGCGGAGCTTGCCGGTCAGATCGTGCTGGTGGTCCGCGCAGACCACACCGAGCACCACGTTCTGACGGATGCGTTGAGTCGGCTGCCCGAGGATGCCTCTGTGTCGCTGGTGCTCAACCAGAGCACGATGAAGAGCAGGGGCTACTACTACTACGGGTATGGCCCGCCCGCGCAAGAAGCGGGCGACGAGTAGCCCAGGCTTCGGCCGATCGACTCCATCACTTGCGGCCGAGTCGTCCCTGCACGACCGAGCGGGCGACCTTGAGCGGCTCGGTGCGCCGAAACACGCCAACGACGATGATGAGATAGATGCCGGCGCATAAGCCCGTGCACGCAACGATGCGCACGAGGCTGGGCCAAGGGGCGAGAACCGTCACCTCCAGCCACGTGCCTACCGCCGCGGCGCTGATGGCGCCGATCAGCTGAGGTCCGACGGCTCGCAGCACGAGTGTCGGACCGACATCGATCGGGCGACCCGCATAGAGCACGGCGGGAATCGCAACGAGGCCGCTCGCAACGGTGCACGCAACGGCGACACCCGTGGTGCCGAAGGGCAGCCCGGCCAGGGTCCCCACGATCTGCGTGATGAGATAGGCGATTCCCCAGTTTCGCCACCGGTCCGCTCGGCCGATGGAAAGATGCAGCCAGCCCGCCGAGGCTTCCACCACCTCGAGAATGCCGCGCAGGGCAATGATCCTCAGTAGCAAGGCGGCCGGCCGCCACTTCTCCCCCAGCAACAGAACGGTCACGTCCTCTGCGGTGACCGACAGGATCGCGGCCGCCGGCATCAGGACGAATGCCAGGGTGGATAGGGCCGCTGCGTATCGCTCGCGCAGCGCGGCCGGACTGGCTTGCAGCTTGCTGAGGGCTGCGCTGCCGACCGTGTGCACCTGCTCGAGCGCCATCCAGATCGAGTACTGATACAGCGTCGCCGCGTTCTGGTAGTAGCCGACCTGCGCCGCTGAATAGAACAGGCCGAGTCCGATGCGGTCTACGGACTTGGCTATCGTGTACGTGACGGAAAATCCCACCACGTGCAGCCCAAAACGGGCCATCGATTTGACTTCGTCGTCGAGCACGGGAGGCCCGGGCCTCCAGCGACAGCCGTTGAAAGCGCCGATCGCAACGCAGAGCGCACGCGCAATGGGGCGTGCCACGAGTGCCCAGTATGCGTATCCGCACAGTGCAAGAACGATGGCGACCAAGATCCCCGCCAGCGTGCCGAACAGCTGAATGCCGGCGATCCGGCCGAACTGCATCGTCCGTCGCAGCAGCGCCAGGTGCTGGTTGGAGACGCCCCAAAGCACGAAAGTGATCGCCGTGCAGAGCGCAATGGACTTCAGTCGAGGCTCGCGGTAGATCGAGGCAATCAGCGGGCTCGCGGCGGCCACCACCACGGCAACCGCCAGCCCGATCCCGCTTGCGAGCCAGAAGAGACTGCTGACCTGGCTCGGAGTGATCCTGCTTCTTTGCGTCGTGGCATCCCCGAGCCCGAAGTCGATCAACAGCGGCGCAAAGCTCGTAAGAACGGTGATGATCGCCACCAGGCCAAAATCCGCAGGCGTCAGCAGCCTGGCCAGGACGATCTGTGCAACGATCTGCAAAGCGCCGTTGCCGTACTGCATCGCGACGGAAACGATGCCCCCACGCACGGCCTGGCGGCCGAGATCCCCCGATTCGCGGTGATCCTCGAAATAGGCTGCGGCGCTTTCAGCCATGCTCGGTCAATTGGCTGCCGTAGGTGCGGCGCAGGCACTCGGCATAGCTGTACGGCGGATGCCAGCCCAAGAGCTCCTGCGCGCGATGATTGGTGAAGCGCAGCGGCTTCATCCGCGCCTCGAAGCGGCACGGGATCAGAAGGCCCGGGAGCTTCTCGTTGCGCTTGAGGATCGTCGCGAACGCCAGTCGCACGATGTTGAACGCGACGAAGTACGGCACCGGCACGCGGGTTCCGCGCTCGCCTGTGCCTTTCAGGTGGTCTCCCAGGTAGCCCCAGATGCGCTCGCCCGGCCCATCCACCACGTTGATGGTTTGCCCGACCGCGCGCGGATCGGAGGCGGCGCGCGCGAAGAGGTCGGCGCAGTTGTCCACATGCGTCAGCGGCAGATGCGAGAACGGACCGACGACGATGTGCAGGCGGCCGACGCGCTGTCCCAGGCCCCCGAGATAGCCGTGGTCACGGCCCCAGATGTAGCCGGGACGCAGCACGGTGAGATCCCAGCCATGCTGCGCGGCAAAGCGCCGCGTGATGCGCTCCTGCCAGGCCTTTGCGATCGCGTACCCGTCGCGGCGGTAGAGCGCAGCGCCGGTTGCAAGCGGCGAGCGCTCATCGAGCGTCCCACGGATGACGCTCCAATCGTAGACGGAGAAGCTGCTCGCGAGCACGATTCGTCGGCAAGCGGTTTCCGCCATTGCGGTGAGCAGGCGCTCCGTGCCGGTCACCGTCGATGCAAATTGTGCTTCATCGCCACCGGTCACGGCGGCTGCAAGGTGCACGAGCACATCCACACCCGCGAAGGCCGATGCGAGCTCGCGCGCCGAGCGCAGATCGCCACGGACGATCTCGACGGAGTCGGGCCAGCCGATCTTTTGCACATCGGTGGTCGGACGCACGAACGCGCGTACGCTGTGTCCCTGCGCGAGCAGCGCCGCCACCACGCTCTGGCCGAGAAAGCCGTTGGCGCCGGTCACGAGAGCCTTCACGGGGCGGCCTCCACGGGCTTGATCGCCTCGGTCATCCGATTGACCGCGAGGACTTGCTCGACCGGAACCGGCAGTGGTGTGGAGCGCGCGAGCGCATCGTAGGTCGCCCCGAGGAGGTGCCACATCCCATCGTACGCACCGGGGCCTGGCTTGAACTTGCGCATGAGTGTGCCGATCGCGGCGCGGCGCACCGCACGACCCTCCTCGAGCCCATTCAGCAACGGTTGGAGCGGCTTGGGGCCATCGCGCAGGCGCTCGAGAGTCAAGCGGGTTTCCCACAGGTTGGTGCTCGCCTGGGCGCATTCGCCGAAGACGCGCAACCACAGCGCGTCGGGCTGCGCGGTCGAGCTGAACCCGAGTGTGGCGGTGCCGCGCTCACCCTCGACCACGGCATGCAGCTCGTCATAGGGCAGGATCGAGGCCCGGCGCTTCGTCCAGATCGCGTGCGCCCTGCGGTGGGCGCCGATGAAGCGGTGCGCGAGGGACGTCAGGTGAGGCAGAAAGTCCGCGAGTGCTCCGCCTGCAAGCCTGAGGGCCGCGTGACCCGCATTGGGGTCGGCAAATCCTCCGGGCCCGAACAGATTCAGCACCATCATGACCTCGACGTGCACGACCGCTCCGAGCCTGCCGGTGTCGACCCAGCGCGCGATCTCGCGCGTCGCGTGATTGAACACGTAGTTGTAGTCCTCCGTGATCGAGAGCTGACGCTCGCCGGCGTAGCGCACGAGCTGCTCGAGCTCGGCGAGCGTGGCGGTCGCGGGCTTCTCGACCAGCACGTGCGCGCCTGCTTGTAGCGCGTCCATCGCCAGCCGGAAGTGCGAGGTCGGCGGTGTCGTGACGTGCACGACATCGGGCTTCACCTCGCGCAGCATGGCGAGATGATCGGTGAACCAGGCCGGTATGCCGTAACGCTCGGCGACGCTCTCCGCCACCGCCGGTGAAAGGTCGCACACTGCGGCGATCTGTACTCCCGGGAGGGTCTTCAGGCAATTGAGGTGTAGGCGCGCGATCTGACCCGCGCCGATCAGGGCTGCTCTCAACTGGTGAGTCCTCGCTGAGGTTGTGGGGCGGCCCGACGCCGCGCCAGCACGTGCTTGAAGAAGGCCTCGAGAGCGCCCGCAGCGCCACGCCAGGAGTAGCGCTCGCTCACCAGCGCGCGCCCGGCGCGACCCAGCTCATCCGCAAGCCCGCGCTCGCTGAGGATGCGCAGCACCGAGTGCGCGAAGTCCGCCGGGTTGTCGGCGATCAGCAGATCCCGGCCGGGCACGCATTCGAGTCCTTCCGCGCCCAGCGCGGTGGACACCACGGGCCGGGCCATCGCCCAGGCCTCGAGAATCTTCAAGCGCGTCCCGCTGCCGAGCCTCAGCGGCACGACGATCACAGAGGCCGACGACAGATGCGGCCGCAGGTCATCGACCGGCCCCAGGATGCTCACGCGGGGCCCAGCGTGGGCGAGGATCGCGGGCGTCGGGCGGGCGCCGATCACGACGAAGCGCGCATCCGGGCGTGCCGCTGCAATCAGGGGCCAGATCTCGCGCAGGAAGTACAGTACCCCGTCCACGTTGGGGACGGTCGCGAGCAGACCGAAGAAGAGGACCGTGCAGCCATCGGGGGCCGGGTCGCTCGCGCGCGGTTGCAGATACTCGACATCGGCAGCGTTCGGTATGACCACGGTGGTCGCAGAGGGTGCATCGGCCGCCAGTCGCTTCTGGTCTGCGCTGCTGCAAACGCAGACACCATCGGCGGCGGTGTATACGGCGAGCTCCTCGCGAGCCAGTTTCCGCCAGTTGAGGCGCGCGTGCAGACGGTGGCCCAGGGGTGCGGAGCTCGCGGCGACCTGGCGCGCCAGATCGTAGTTCACGTCATGGGTATCGATGACGACCGCAGGCGCCGCGCTCCCGGGTTGTGAGCCGCGCAGAACATAGTGTGCGAGATAGGGGAAGTTCACGAAAACCACATCGAAGTGGCGGCTGCGCAGGACCCCATCGAGGGCTTCCTGGAAGGCGGGGACCGCGAAGTGGTGGCGCTGATAGCTGCGCCGGGAGAGCCACGAGCGCACCTGCAGGGCGCGTCGACGCCAGCCGGTTGCAACGTTCGGGTTGCGGACGAAGGTCACCTCCCGGCAGTAGCTGCGCATGGCGGGCGCACTTGTGCCAGGGGTCTCATCGTCCTCGTGCAGAATGAGGGCCGAAACGTCATGGCCTGCGGCGAGGTTGCTGAGCAGGCCATGAGTGCGGGCCTGCGCGCCGCAGCGTGGCGGGCTCGGAGCCATCGGCGACACCAGCAGCACTTGCAGGCGCGCAGGAAGCGTCGCTTCGGGGGCGCTCATGCGGCCAGTGCCATGTCGTGAGTCTGAACCCAGGACAGAAGCGCGTAGATGGACCACACGCGAGACCAGTACAGGCCGGGGCTGCCCGCGGTGTAGGACCTCCACAATGTTTGCACGGTCTCCGGCCGCAGTCCGGCGCGGCTCGCCAGTGGCGCATCGGACAGCAGTCGCTGCATCTCCGGTTGCAGACGCCGCCTGGCCCACTCGCCAATCGGAAGCACAAAGCCGGACTTGGGCCGATCAAACAGTGCGGGATCCAGCCGGGCAAGGGCGAGGTCGCGCAACAGGCGCTTCTTGCGAGGGGGTGAGAATCGCCGCGCTGGATCGACGCCCGCGACTTTCTCACAGAGGGCCCAATCCAGCAGCGGCACGCGCACCTCGAGGGAGACGGCCATGCTCGCAGCGTCGGTGTCGCGCAGCAGCCGCTCGCCGATGAAGCTCGCGAGCTCCAGGAGCGAGATGGCATGCAACGTCTGGCTGCCCTCGACTCGAGCTCGCCATGCGCGCGCAATCTCGAGCGGCAGACCAAAGTCCTGCCTGCTCTGTGCCGATTGAACCCTGGCTGATGCGAGGCGCGACTGGGTCTCCCGCGTGAACAGTGCGTAGGAGGTCTGATACAGATCGAGCAAGTCATGGGCAGCGCACGCCACATCGGCGATCTTTCCCCACCGGGTTTGGGGCGGCGTGCGTCCGAGAAGGCCCCAGGATAGTGCGCCGGTCAGGCGAGCGGACCCGCGTATGGCGCCATTCAGTCCGTGGGGGACCCAGGCTCCGGCGCGCAGCATCTTCGGCAGCTCGGTGAAGCTTCGGTAACCGCCGAAGAGCTCATCGCCGCCTGTTCCGGCCAGGGCCACCGTCATTCCGGCCTGTCGAGCGGCGCGGCTGACGAAGTAGGTGTTGAGCGCATCGAACGTCGGCTGATCGATGGAGGACAGCGCATCGGGCAACTGCTGCAGGAAATCCTCCTCGCGCAGCACGACATTCTTGTGGCGGCTGCCGATCGCCGCCGCCACGCGGGCAGCGAATTGCGACTCATCGAGTCCGGCCTCGTCGAAGCCGATCGTGAAGGTGTGCACGGCGCCCGGTTGGGCTTGGCTTGCAAGGGCTGCGACCGCGCTCGAATCGATCCCGCCCGAGAGGAAGATTCCCAGCGGCGCATCCGAGACCAGTTGCATGCGCACGGTGCTCGCGAGCTCTTCGCGCAGCTCTTCCTCTGTCGTGCGATGCAGCCCGGATGCGGGCGGGCTCCAGTAGCACTGAAGGGTTTGGGTGTTCGCGTCCTGAGCGCTCTTGCCGGGGCCGAGGGTCAAGATGCTCGCTGCCGGCAGGAGCTTGACTCCCTCGGCCATGGTGTCGGGGCCGATCACAAATCCCTGGGCCAGGTACGAGGCGATGCTCGCCGGATTGAGACGGCGCTCGACGACACCGCTTGCGAGCAGCGCTCGCACCTCCGATGCGAAGAGCAGCGTCTCCTTTCCGAGCGCACTGTCGCGCACCATCGTCCAGTACAGCGGCTTGATTCCGAGGTGATCGCGCACCAGGTGCACGCACCGCGAGCGTGGGTCCCAGATGCCCATCGCGAAGATGCCGCGCAAGCGCGGCATCACGCCGAGCCCCCACCGCCGGTACGCCTTCAGTATGACTTCCGTGTCGGACGAGGAATGAAACTGCTCACCCAACGACTCGAGCTCGCCCCTGAGGTCCTTGAAGTTGTAGATCTCGCCATTGAACGTGATCACACAGCCCGAGGCCGCATCGACCATCGGTTGTGCGCCGGCCGCGCTCAGGTCGAGTATGGCGAGGCGGCGGTGGCCAAACACCACCTCGCCCGACTGGGTGGCCCAAAGTCCATCACCATCCGGTCCGCGGTGCCGCAAGGCGAGGTTGATCCGATTGACGCAGGCCGTCACAGCGGTGCGATCTCGCACCACATCGGGAGGGTGAGGTGCAAGGTTGCCCACGGCACCGGCGATTCCACACATGGCTGTCTTTCCGATCCCTAGCGCGACAGCCGCCGCCTGGGCACCCGCTTGGGTTTGGCCGGCAGATCGCCTCCACCTGAGGATCCCGGCCGTTGCCACGAGGGCGTGTACCGCCTCCACGCGGGCACACTCGGGTGATTCCTGCCGCGCGCCACGGGGCTGGAGTGGTCTGCGGCTCGTGCCGTCGCTGTTTGTGCCGCGGGGTGCGCTTCACGCCACGCTGCAATCTTGCCAGCCGCCCCGAGAGCCACGCCGAGGATCAAGACGCCCGCGAAGGACTGCAAGCCGATATCGCCATAACAGTGCACGCTGTAGGCGACGAGCCCGCCGAGCGCCACCATTGCGGTCGCTCGCGGCACCGGTTCGGTGGAGCCGCGGTACCCTCGCGCGGCAAGATAGGCTCCCACCGGTATCACTCCCCAGATACCGATCATCCCCACGAGGCCGCTGAAGGCAGCGAGTCCCAGAATGGCGTTGTGCGGTGTATACAAGGACAGGACCCAGCCGGAATCGTAATTCGACCAGTAGCTCTCGGCCTTGTCGTACGGGACGCCCCAGCCGTTACCCAGGATGGGATTGCCCAGATCGACCAGCGTATGCAGAAGATTGCGGGCCTCCTCCTGCCTCGTGAGGGAGGAGGGGTCGTAGTTGCTCCCCGTGGTAAGCAGCGCGTGCACGGGCGCAAACACCGAGGCGCTGCTGCCCAGGCCTGCGACGAAATACACGAGCACGACGGGGGCAGCCCTCAGGAGCCATTTGTTGATCCGGCTGCGCGCCGGTCCCGCGCCGATCAGCACGTAGATCACCGGGAGCGACAATGCCAGCTCGACCCAGGCAATGCGGCGGTTGTTCAGGATGACCGCATAGAACACATACGGCGTGATGAGTCCCGCGCTGATCCACGCGGCCCTGCCGCCCTTGACCGCAGCCCAGACCAGGACGACCAGAAGCCCGGCGACGAACAGCATGGAGTCGTCATGGTTCGTGACGTATTCGGAGATGGCGTGAGGCTTGCCGTAGAGATATGCCCAGTAAAAGTAGATGCAGAGCGTTGCGCGGATGAGGGCCGCAAGCACGATGATCTTGCCGAGCGTGACGAGGTCGCGCTCGGTACGCAGGGCGGACATGAGGAGGTACGCGATGAGCAGCCCTGCCAGGAAGCGCCACACCTGGTAGTAGGCGAAGTAAGCCGATCCGCCGCGCAAGAGCCCCCACAGAAGTGTGACCGCAATGCAGCCGATGCTCACAAAGATCGCACGGTCCATCTCGCGCGCGTGCTGCCGCGCGGATCCCAGACAGAAGGGAACCAGGGCAAACAGCAGAAGCTGCCAGGGGAAGAGCGAGATGCCCGGAATGGGAGCGAAGAGCGGACCGAATACACCGAAGGGGCTGCGCCAAAGGCCACTGTAGAGGACGGTATCGATCTCGATCGGCCATTCGCCGACCCAACCGACGAACAGGAGCGCAAACAGCATCACCGTGACCATGCTGCGCTTGCCGGCCTTGTCAGCTTGCCCAAGGAGCGCCGGCTTGTGTGGCCTCAGCTCCACCGAAACCTCAGATAGTAGAGCACGCCGAACCACAGGGCGCTGTAGACGATCCAGCTGATTCGCAGCGCCAAGCGGTTGCGCGCGGGGTCGCGCTCCTTGGCCGCCACGACGCCGAGCAGAATGGGAACGAGCGCGATCGAGACCAGGAAATACTTGAACACGCGCGCCTCAGTGCGAGGCCGCGGCGGTTGCGGCCCGGATTCGCCAGACCGCTTCTTGCGCCTCGTTGAACCGCTGAGTCGCGCGGCGCTTTCCGCGCCAGAGGCAGGCGTACTGATAGCGCCTGAGGAACTTGCGGAACTCGAGGTCGTCGTAGCGGCCCGCACCGCGCAGCGCGCTCGATGCGTAACCCCAGATCATGGCGATGCTGCCCACGAGGACCGGATACTTCGGCAGGCGAAAGATCGCGCTGGCCAG
This sequence comes from Steroidobacteraceae bacterium, assembly GCA_035524075.1. Classification (GTDB taxonomy): domain Bacteria; phylum Pseudomonadota; class Gammaproteobacteria; order Steroidobacterales; family Steroidobacteraceae; genus JASHUC01. The sequence continues at coordinate 14,205 of DATKPP010000041.1, forward strand.
GAAGTACGCGGGCGCCGTCCCCATGAAGTACTGTCCATAGCCCCACCGGACCCGTCCGGTCCAGATGCCTTTCTGGCTCGATCCCATCGGGCGCAAGTGGATGAACCTCAATGCTTCCTCGTCCAGGCTCTCGGCGACCCACCCGAGCATGCGGCAGCGGTGACAGTCGATCCCGTCCCACATCACCTGGCGCACGAAGCCACCGATCTCGCGGAAGCACTGAACGCGGTAGAACTTCGTCATGCCCACCGACATCTCGTCGCCGCAGGATTCAGGAACCCTCTGCCCGTTGGCTTCGATGGAGTAGGGCTTGCCCGAGGTGGTGCCCAGCCTGGGATTGGACTCCATGCGCTCCATGAGCCGCTCGAAGTACCGTGGCGGGAGATCCAGATCGAGATCGAGCTTGCAGAGGTAATCGAAGTCCCCCAGGGCGACCGTTTCGAGGCCCGCGTAGAAGGCCTCGATCACACCGGGACCGACACTTCGCCGACCCCGGTCGGGGCGGCGCACCACCTTCAGGTACGGCATGCGAGCACGGTAGCTCTCCAGTATTGCGGGTGTGTCGTCCGTGGAGCCGTCGTCGACCACGATCCACAGCGCCGGAGGAACGCTCTGCGCCATGACGCTGTCGAGCGTGCGCCGCATGTATTCGGCCTCGTCGCGACAGGGCGAGATCAGTACGTACTTGCGGTTGGACACGCGAAACTCACTCTCTAACACGAGCACGGGGGAGCTGGTCGTCGCGCACGCGGTGCCCGTCCGGCAGCTTGCGTGTCGTTGCGCGCCGGCACTGCGCGCGCTGATGGCCCGGGCCGGTAATGCGCTGATCGTCGCGTGTGATCTGATTGACGACCGCCCCGTCGTCGCACATCGCGTCAAGCCGCTCCTGCTAGCTCGTTATCGTTAGTTCTAAACGAGTAGCGTTACTTCATCACGACACCGCCTCGTCCGTGCGGCTAACCCGTGACAGTGTGAACTGCGTCCCAGTTGCAACCCCCAGGGCAAGTATAACGCTCGCCGGGCGGTGCCGTGTGCTTATGTGAAATGGATGACCGAGTGGATTCGCTCAGGCGGTACGGGCGCTTGATCCAGGTGAAACTCGATAGCACGGTCCAAGATTCCTGCAACGCGCAACGCGACCGACCAGAGTCACGGCTCCCTGCGAGGCGTGGGCAGTGCAGCGGCGTGAAAATTCTCTGCTGAGTGTCGGCTTCGCCTCGTAGGTCGCAGCGATCGCGTGGTTGTCGGCATAGCCGTGCTCGCACACGGCCCAGAACGAGAGCAGCAGCAGGAACAGTCAGCTCCCGGGCAGATAAACATCTCGATTCGAACCGAGCCGCGGTGCCCGGCAGCAGTCGCACCGCTGTCGCTGAACGCCGACGTAAGTGACGGATTCGATTGAATTCCTACTGTCACGTTTGAGATGCTGCGTCCTGACGATCACGGGAGGCTCGCTTTTGATGGGACCGCGTAGCTTGGTGTTGTTGTCCGGCGTTGCCATGATGCTGGTCGCGTGCGGCAGTTCGGGCACGGGCAACTCGTCGCAATCCTCGAGCAGCTCGTCCCAGTCGCAGTCATCGAGCTCCTCGGGCTCCTTGAGCTCCTCGAGCTCATCGAGCTCCATGAGCACTTCCAGCTCCTCCAGCTCATCTCAATCCTCCAGCTCGAGCGGCTCCACTTCGAGCTCGAGCAGCTCTTCGTCTAGCTCGAGCTCGTCGCATTCTTCGAGCTCGAGCAGCTCGTCATCGCATTCCTCGAGCTCCAGCAGCTCCTCCTCGAGCTCCTCGCACTCATCGAGCTCGAGCAGCTCATCGAGCTCCAGCAGCTCATCGAGCTCCAGCAGCAGTTCCTCTTCGAGCTCGAGCAGCTCATCGAGCTCCAGCAGCTCGTCATCAAGCTCCAGCAGCTCCTCGTCGAGCTCGGGCGGGGGCAGCGGGACGCCGGTCCTGTTTCAGCACATCGCATCATCGACGGACCCAACCGGCAATGGCATCGCCGGGCATGCTTTTGTGTTCCACACGGAGTCCCTCCCCGCAAACACCGTGGCGGTGATGGGCGTGTCCGCCCCGGCGAGCACGAGCGTGACGATCAGCGACACGCTGGTGGGTGCCTGGTCTACCTTCGTGTGCAACGCCAACGCTTCTGGCGGCAGTGCCGCGGCCTGGGTGTTCGTTCAGCCGCTCGGGGCGAGCCCTGGAACCGACACCATCACGATCAACGTGGGCTCATCCAATACCCAGCCGGTGCAGTTCGACATCACGTTCTGGCAGAACATCAGCACCTCATCGCCCGCCAACGGCTCACTATGTGCGGGCAACCTTACAGCGGGGTCGGGTGGTCTCGTGACTCCGGGGTCGTTCACACCCACCGCGAACAATGACAGCAACGGCGGCAATCTCATCTGGAACTACACGCCCATCTGCAGCACCAATGCCATGGGCAACCCCTCGAAGTGGGTTGCGGCAACGGGCTTCACGCTGCTCAACGGCGATATCATCTGGTCCAACGACCAGGGCTTTCCGGAGGCCTCGCAGTACTACCTTCAGTCGGCGCAAGCCTCGACATCGCCTTCGATCACGGCGACGGGGGACACGGCGGACTGCTTCAATTCAGTGTCCGTTGCGCTGAAGGTCGCAGACAATGGTGCGAGCGCACCCACCAAGATCCACGTTGCGAAGATCATTCACGAGTCCTACATCACCTTCAGCTCCCCGGGGACGCAGCATGTGCAATTTCCAACGGTCGGAAACCTGCGGGTGCTCGCAACGACCTGGCCCAGCGGGGCTCCGGGCTCGGGCGCCGGATCACTCACCGGCGTCAGCAGCTCCGATGGTTGTTCCTGGGCGGAGCTCAACCCAGGCAACGGCGGAGCAGTCATGTTCTATGCGCAAAACTGCTCGCCCTGCGCAACTTGTACGCTGTCTCTGACGTACAGCGGAGGACAGACGCTCCCGCAGGCGAGCTTCCGCCTCTACGATGTCCAAAATGCCCTGGCATCTTCCTTCCAGAACTTCGTCGGCAACTCGGGATCGTGCACGGACCCCACCACGACCGATGCGCCCTCTATCACTCCCATGGGCGCTTCGAGCGGTCTTGTGATCGCGGACAATGGGATCGGCACCGGGCCGATCACGGGGGTGAGCTCGCCATCCGGAGCCGTATTCGATCTGTGGACCTTTGCCGGCCAATCGGATTCAGATCTCGCGGACAACGCCGACGGGCAGGCGCACTACTATTTCTCCAGCGCCGCGCAGCAGAATTACGACTGGAGCGAGGGTGAGGGCAATCAGGATTGCTACTGGATTGCTGCGGTGTTTGATTGAGAACTGAGGAGCATCTCGGGAGCACTGCAACCGCGAGCTCGAGCTTCAACTCGCTCGATTGAATTTACACGCGGACGCGCACTCGGTGCGGGCGTAGATCTTGCTGACCACGGACGCCTCGTTCTGTTGGACGAGGTTTGCTCAGGGAGGAGGCTCAGATGATGCGAGCGCTTGGTTTTCTGCTGCTTTGCGGTATCTCCGTTGTCCTCGCGGCTTGCAACCAAACCGCGATGCCTTCTTCTTCGGCCGATGCCAAAGAGATGTCGGTGTCGGCGAATGCAGACAAGCAATGCCGATCCGCGCGAAAGTGCTCCAAGAAGAGCAGCTCCTCATCCAGCTCCAGTAGCTCGTCGCACTCCTCGAGCTCGAGCAGCTCGTCCTCGAGCTCCAGCAGCTCCTCGTCCTCGCACTCGAGCTCCAGCAGCTCATCGTCGAGCTCGAGCAGCTCCTCCTCGAGCTCGAGCAGCTCGTCTTCGAGCTCCGGTGGCGCAGGCAACGGAACACCGATTCTGTTCCAGCACATTGCCTCATCGACCAATCCGATCGGGAACGGTATCCCTGGGCACGCCTTCGTTTTCCACACCGAGTCTCTGCCCGCGAACACGGTGGCGGTCATGGGCGTATCCGCACCAGCGGGCACGACCGTGACGATCAGCGATGCGTTGGTTGGATCCTGGTCAGGCGCGGTTTGTAACGCGAGCGGCGGTTCGGGCAATGCCACGGCCTGGGTATTCGTTCAGCCGCTCGGCGCAACGGGCGGCCCGGACACCATCACGATCGGTGTCGGATCCTCCAACATCCAGCCGGTTCAGTTCGATGTCACGTTCTGGCAGAACATCGCTACGTCATCGCCTGCCAACGGCTCGCTCTGCACGGGCGCCATCAATCCGGGATCCGGCGGTAGCATCAACCCCGGCTCGTTCACGCCGACCGCCAACAACGACAGCAGCGGCGGCAATCTCATCTGGAATTACACGCCGATCTGCACGGGCTACGCCGCGTCGAACCCCACGAAGTGGGTGGCGGGATCCGGCTTTACCCTGCTCAACGGTGACATCATCTGGACCAATGATCAGGGGTTCCCCGAGGCCTCGCAGTATTCCGTCCAGGCGACCCAGGAGTCGGTCACGCCCTCGATCACGGCGACCGGCGACACGGCCGATTGCTTCAACTCAGCCTCCGTCGCTCTGAAGATCGCCGACAACGGAGCGAGCGCTCCGTCCAGCATCCACGTCGTTGCCATCGGGCACGAGTCGTTCATCACGTACACATCCCCGGGATCGATGAAGATTCAGGTGCCGTGGATCGGAAATCTCCGGGCCCTCGCGTTCACCTGGATCGACATGTCGCCGAACGGAGGCTCGGGCTCGGTGAGCGCCATCTCCAGCAGCGATGGCTGCAACTTCACGGTCACCGGTGGAGTGGGCAACGGCGGCGCGAACATCTGGTATGCGCAGAATTGCCTGCCGTGCCCCACCTGCACGGTCACTCTGACCTGGACCGGCGGTGAGGTGGAGCCCCAGGCGAGCTTCCGCTACTACGACGTGGAGAACGCCAAGGCTGCCTCTTTCCAGAATGCAGCCACGAGCGAGAGCATCTCCTGCGGGACCACGGTGGATGATGCACCGAGCTTCACGCCGAGCGGCACGAGCAGCGGGCTGGTGCTCCAGGTCATGGGCAATGGGAATGGTCCGGTCACCGGCTTTGCATCCGGAGCGCCCTCGGGCGCGGTCTTCGACCTTTGGACCTTTGCTGGCCAGACCGACAGTGACCTTGCCGACAACGCAGATGCGAGCGATCACCTCTACTACTCGAGCACTGCAACCCAGAGCTGGAACTTCGTGAAGCAGAACGGCAACGATCAGTGCGACTACGCCGCCGCCGCTTTCAACTGATGGGGTATGCGACTAGGGAAGCTCTGCACAGGCGGTCACCAGTGCAGTCGCGATACGGTTTAGAAGGTTATTAAGCATGTTTTTGGGCCTGTCGTGTGCTTTAAGCGGGCTCAGGTGGAGCGTTTCGCGCAGTGCTCGTCCAGTTGTGCGATCAACATCGACACGCTCCCTGCGCTGGCATCAGCCGTCGTCTGAGCAGATACAGATTGGCCAGGGCGAACATGGTGTAGAGCCGCGCGGTGTTCTTCGCAAGACCCCGATAGCGGACCTTGGTGAAGCCCCAAAGGTTCTTCACGACGTGAAAGACATGCTCGCAGCGCGCTCGGGTGGCCGAGCGGATGCGGTTGGTAGCCCGCTCGTGGCGGGTCAACTTGTGGCCGTGGTTGCCTCGGCGGTTGATGCGGTAGCGGATACCTCGGGAAAGTGCCGCCTGCCGATGCGCCTCACTCCAGTAGGCCTGGTCTCCGTAGACCTCCCGCTCAGCCCCGTGCAGCAGATGCGCCATCTGGCTGATATCCGACTCGTTGGCTGCCGTGGTAACCAGGCTGTGCACGATGCCACGCCGGTCGGTGCCTACGTGCGCCTTCATCCCAAAATGCCACTCGCGCGTGTTCTTCTTGCCCTGTCTCATTTCCGGATCACGCGCCTTAGCCTCGTTCTTCGTCGAGGGCGGTGCATCGATGATGGTCGCATCCACGATCGTGCCGCTCTTGAGCAGCAGCCCCTTGGACTCGAGCAACCCCCGCACCAGGCCAAATATCTGCTCGCTCAGCCGATGCTGCTCGAGCAGATGGCGAAAGCGCAGGATCGTCGACTCATCGGGCACCGCATCCTCAAGCAGCTCGATGCCCGCAAAGCGGCGCATCGACTCCGAGTCGTAAAGGGTGTCCTCCATCGCAGGATCCGACAGGTTGAACCACTGCTGCATGAAGTAGATGCGCAACATCCGCTCCATCGGCATCGGTTGCGTGCCATTGCCGGCCTTGGGGTAATACGGCTCGATCAGCGCCAGAATCTGAGCCCACGGGATCACCTGATCCATCTCGCCCAGAAAGCGCTCCCGGCGCGTTACCTTTCCCTTCTTCTCCCAGGCGGCCGACGCGAAGGTCGTCTGCTTCATCCCTACCCCTTATTGAAGGCTATTGCTCACTGCACACAGTATCCTTCACTCATGACGACCTGTGCAGAGCTTCCCTAGCTCCTGAGCCGTCGGGGGTCTCGGTGCCGTCACGGTGACCTCCGGCACACTTGCGTCCCCGGCTGCCGCCGCAGCGCCCACGAAGCTCACGAACGCTCCGAACACCGCAGCGCGAACCGTCGCAGTCATTCTTCGACTCCCGGTGCATACCGCCCACGGCCGCCTGCATAGATCGTCTGCCGGACGGGCTGAGCAAGTGTTCGAAGGATGAAGTACCGCGCACTCGGTATGCAAGTCATCCGCGGGTACGGGCCGTGCCCGACAGCGCCGTCCACCGTCCAGGACCGATGCCGCCAGCTCGATCACGGAGAAGAACCATGAAAGAACGCGCACTTTACTCGATCAAGGAAGCGCGAGAGCTCCTGGGCGGGATCTCTCGCAATTCCATCTACTCCCTCATGCGGGACGGTAGCCTGCCGAGCGTCGTCCTTGGTTGCCGGCGATTCATATCGGGTTGGCGACCGCATATCGCAACACGCGTCCCGCAAGCGCACGCACTCGATGAGCTGTTTCGTGTCTTCCACGTGCCTCGATGCGACGAAGCGCGGCGAGCAGCTCCTGCGCCGTAATGGCTGCGACGGGGCGGCTGCCGAGGTACGGGTACAGTGCGCTGCTCAGGCGAGTGCCGAGAATCCAGAGCGTCTCTGGGGCCAGCGATTTGCTTTGCAGCTCGAACCACTCCCGGGCAACGGCCTCGAACGTATTCAGAAGCGCCGCGCGCCTCGTCTGTCGCTCAACGCTTGGATCGATCTCATCGGCGACGAGCTTACGAGCCTCATCGCGCTTCTCTCGCGCACGCTTGAGCGTCGCATCCGGATAAGCGCCGAGCGAGATGAGTTTCTCCAGCGCTCCGATTCGATATCGAAAGCGCCACACTCGACCGCCTGCGGGCGTCACAAACAGAAAGAGTCCGCGCTCATCGAACAGTTTGTAGGCGCGCTCGCGCGGTTTTGCGCTGCGAATGCGCGCTTCAGTGAGTTGCGCCATCTAACACCCCGATACCCCAGTCGCCGGGACGATACCCCAGCCACGTACCCCAGATCCAATCGGGGCGGGCAAGGACGCCGTTGGACAGCCCCGGACAGAAAGTATCTGCCGTATCAGTGGCTTACGATGTCTTTGGAGACTCGAAGGGATGCGCCAGGACGGCGGAAGACAAGCTTCTGGAGGCTAGGGTCGGAATCGAACCGGCGCTTCTAGCAGCATCTTTTGAGCTATTTCTCGCAAGCAGCTCATTTCTGCTACCCCCACCGCTACCCCCACGCCCAGGAATCGAACCGAATTAACAGGGGCCGAGCGGGTCGCCACCTCAGGGATTGAATCTCGCCCTCAGCGTAGGTGGCATCGGCGGCGGGAGTCGCTCACCATGGTTATCGTGCTGGTGGAGCGCGCGTCGCTCGGCGAGCCCGTTCGCGCACGACGCAACGACGAGGCGTCTGTCGCCGAGTTGCGCGACGCAAGCGGGGGAGCCCTCTTCCCGCTCGCTGTTCGCCCCGCTTGCGAACGACGCGAGGCAGAAGAGAAACAGCGCGTTCAGTTGGAACCTCGTCATACGACCTAGCTTACCTCATTTGCGAACAAGCTCAGCGCAAATGCGGATTTAGAAGCGACAGTAACGCATTGAAGTTATCCTCGAACTCGCGTGAGAATTGGTCGGTGTGGTCATCTGTAGTACCCGTATCCACACTGCTTTTGACCAGTGCGACGAACTTTTGATCCGACCATGTTGCGACGATAGCCTCACCAGCGCGGAGTTGTTTCACGCGCTGAGCCATAAAAAAATTGAGGCGCCTGGTATGTCGCACGAGCTTCTCCGCGGTCCCTGCGGTCTCATCTCCCAGAATCGCCCCCGCTTTGGGAACCAAGTGGGCCAACTGACGCAGGTATGGCCAGAGGAAACGCCAGCGCCGCTGATACAGCCAACCATATGCCCTGGCCTCATCGTCGTTGGTTCTTGATGGCTCCTGCTGCAAGTACCACCGTGGGAATTCCGAAGATTCGTAGAGCGGAGACCTGGCTCCATAGAACGCATACTTCAATGCTCGGGCGGCAGTTGCAATCTCCAACGCCACCTTGTGCTTGCTCGCACCCGTGAGTTGGTTGCGCCACGACATTAGCGCGATGACTGCTACCCAGAATGTCGCAACCGCTGCCGCAGCGGAGACCCACTCCGCGAAGTTTCCCCAGTCATCCATAGCCCTGCCAGCCTACTCCACCGCGCTGATATCCAGCAGCCGCCAAGTGGCCTTGGTGGTTGGCTCCCCTGCTCCGGTACATGCTCGCCGGCGCCTGCGAGCAGGTTGCGACGAGGGGGCACGGGGAAGCGGGCCGCCTTCGGGCGGCTTCTTTTTGGACCATGAAAATCCGAAGCGGCCTGTAAGGATTGGCCGGGGAACGTCAGAGAAGAGATTTGGGCCGACTTTTTCGGACTAGGGCCTGTTAACACTCGCGCACCGCCTCGATGACGAGCGCGAAGTAGATGAAGGCAATGAATACAAGGTCGAGCTTGTCGAAGCGACTGAAGATGCGCCGAAAGCCCTTGAGGCGTCTGAAGAGCCGCTCGATCTCGT
>DATKPP010000042.1:0-8411 GCA_035524075.1 Steroidobacteraceae bacterium
CTACACCGAGACGATCCGCGACAGCGCCCGGGCGCTGCTCACGGTGATCAACGACATTCTGGATTTCTCCAAGATCGAGGCGGGCAAGCTCGATCTCGAATGCATCGACATGAACCCGCGCGACACGCTCGAGGATGTCGCGCGATTGCTGGCCATACAGGCGCACGCAAAGGGCCTGGAGCTCACCGTCAGCATCGATCCGAACGTGCCCGAGCTGGTGACCGGCGATCCTGCGCGGCTGCGGCAGATCCTCACCAACCTCGGCGGCAACGCGGTGAAGTTCACCGAGCGCGGGGAAGTAGCGCTCGAGGCGCGGCTCCTCGAGTCGGGACCTGACGGTGTGCTCATCCGTTGCGAGGTGCGCGATACCGGGCCGGGTATTGCCAGCGACCGGCTCGATGCGCTCTTCAGACCCTTCACGCAGGTCGATGCTTCCACGACGCGCCGCTTCGGCGGCACCGGGCTCGGGCTCTCGATCGTCAAGCGTCTGGCAGGACTCATGGGTGGGGACGCCGGCGTCACGAGCGAGCCGGGGGCCGGCTCGACGTTCTGGTTCACTGCGAAGCTCGGCGTCGCGGCGCGATCCCCGCCCCGGCCGAAACCGCGCACGCCGCTGCCGGGTCTGCGCGCGCTGGTCGTGGACGACCACGAGACCAATCGCCGCGTCCTGAGCGGGCAGCTCGCCCTGTGGGGCGTGCAGGCAGTGACGGTCTCGAGCGCCCAGGAGTGTCTGGATGCGCTCGAGTCCGCGGCTGCCGCCGGACGACCCTTCGAGGTGGCCCTCATCGACTACCACATGCCCGGCACCGACGGCGCGCAGCTGGGACGGCAGCTCCGCGACCGGGCAGCGCTCGCGGCCACGCGCCTCGTGCTCCTCACCTCGGCCGGCTATCGCGGCGATGCGCGGCGCTTCGCGGAGCTCGGGTTCGCCGGCTACTTGCTCAAGCCCGTCACGGAGCGTGAGCTCGCCGCCTGTCTCTCCCTGGTCATGTCGAGCAGCGCAGACTCGTGGCGCCAGCGCGAGCAGCCGCTCGTGACGCGCCATCACGCGCGCTCGTTGAGGGGCGCAGAGCGCGCGCGCGTGCTGCTCGCCGAGGACAACCCCGTCAATCAGAAGGTGGCCCAGGTGATGCTCGAGAGGCTCGGCGCCGAGGTCGAGGTGGTCGGCAACGGGCGCCAGGCCGTGCTGGCCTTCCGGAGCGGCGGCTTCGATGTGGTCATCATGGACTGTCAGATGCCCGAGATGGACGGCTACGAGGCCACGCGCGCGATCCGCGCGTACGAGGGGGGGCAACGCCGCACTCCGATCGTTGCGCTCACGGCTCACGCCATGAAGGGCGACGATGAGGCATGCCGCGCGGCGGGCATGGACGATTATCTGGCGAAACCCATCGATGGGGAGCGCCTGCGCATCTGTCTCGAGCGGCATCTCGGCAGACTCGCACCGCTTGCGAGCTCCGCCCGCACCGAGCCCGTCGACTGGCAGGCGCTGCTCGATATCACGGCGCGCGACGAGTCGGGCGCGCGCGAGCTCGCGACGCTCTATCTCGCCTGTGGTCAGCAAGCACTCTCGGAGCTCACGGCGGCGCTGGGCCGCGAGGACCTGAGCGCACTCTGCGATCAGGCGCACTCGCTGAAGGGAGCGAGCGCGAGCCTCTGCGCGCGCGCGGTCGAGCAAGCCGCCACGGCGCTCGAGATGGCGGTGCGCGCCGGCGCGCATGCCGAAGTGGCCACGCTGACGGCCGGCCTGCAGAGCGAGCTCGAGCGCACGCTCGCCTACCTGCGCGCCAAGGTGGCGTGAGTGGCCCGGGGAAAGCGCCGCCCCCGCAAGCCCCCGTAGACATCGCCCCCGCGGTCGCCGACCATCCGGCGATGAGGTTGAGAATCGCCTTGCGCCGTCCGGATCGCCGCCGCACTCTTCGAGGATCGCTCGGCGGCGCATGACTCCGTCGCTTCAGGTCACAGGAGCACTTCCATGAAGCAGCGAAAGCTAGGCGCGGATGGACCGAGCGTCTCCGCGATCGGTCTGGGTTGCATGGGCATGTCGCCTGCCACGTACGGACCGGCCGCCGACGAGGCGGCTTCCATCCGTGTGATTCACCGCGCACTCGACCTCGGCGTCAGGTTTCTCGACACGGCCGAGATCTACGGACGCGGACACAACGAGGAGCTCGTCGGTCGGGCGATCGGCGGCCGCCGCGACCGCGTGTTTCTCGCGACCAAGTTCGGCATCGCGCAAGCGTGGAATACGCGCACCCCCGGTGCGCGGGCGCTCGACGGCAGACCCGAGACCGTCCGGCGCTCGCTCGAGGGCTCGCTGCGGCGCCTCGGTGTGGATCACGTCGATCTGTACTATCAGCATCGCGTGGACCTCGACGTCCCGGTCGAGGAAACGGTCGGCGCCATGGCGCAGCTCGTCAAGGAGGGGAAGGTCCGGTACCTGGGCCTCTCGGAAGCCAGCGCCGAGACGCTGCGGCGTGCCCACCGCGTACACCCGATCACGGCGCTTCAATCGGAGTACTCGCTCTGGTGCAGGGACGTGGAGACCAACGGCGTGATGCAGGCGATCGAGGAGCTGGGCGTCGCGCTCGTACCCTATAGCCCCCTCGGACGCGGGCTCTTCTCAGGAAAGCTGCGCTCGGTCGAGGATCTGCCGGCGGATGATTTCCGCCGGACCTTGCCGCGGTTCTCGCCGGATAACTTCGCCGAGAATCTGCAGCTCATCCCGCAGATTGAAGCCGTGGCCCGAGCAAAGCGAGCGACCCCCGCGCAGATCGCGCTCGCGTGGGTGCTCGCTCAGGGCGAGTACATTGTCCCGATCCCCGGCACGACGCGCATCGAGCGGCTCGAGGAGAACGCCGCGGCTGCCGATCTGGTCCTGGGTCCCGGTGACCTCGAGGCGCTCGGGGAGATCGCGGCGCAGGCGCACGGCGCGCGTTACAAGGATATGAGCTGGGTGAACCGTTAGGATCGCGCCGCATGTCCCACAACATTCGCCCGGCCACACACGCCGATGTCCAGAGCCTGCGGGACCTGATTGCCCTGTCCGCGCGGGAGCTCGGCAAGCACGACTACCGGCCGGAGCAGATCGAGGGTGCCTTGCGCGGCGCCTTCGGCGTGGATACTCAGCTCATCGACGACGGCAGCTTCTTCGTCGTGGAGCTCGATGAGCGCATCGTCGCCTGTGGCGGCTGGAGTTACCGCCGCACGCTCTTTGGTGGCGATGCGCGGGCCGAGCGCGACTCGGCCGAGCTCGACCCGAGAGCGGATGCGGCCAAGATTCGCGCTTTTTTCGTGCATCCGGAGTATGCGCGCCGGGGAATCGGCCGCGCGCTGCTCGAGCGCTGCGAGAGCGAGGCACGGGCGCGCGGCTTCACCCGCCTGGAGCTCATGGGAACCCTACCGGGCGTGCGGCTATACCAGGCGCTCGGCTATCAGCCAGGAGCGATCGTTCACTACCGCGTCGCGCCCGGCGTGGACATCGAGTTCGTTCCGATGCACAAGGAGATCCGCTGAAGCTGGCGCCGTGATGGCTCGGCCACGCATCGTGATCGTCGGAGGAGGCTTCGCGGGCCTGTGGGCGGTGCGAGACCTGCGGGACGCTGCCGCAGACATCCTGCTGATCGATCGCAGCAATCACCACACCTTTCAGCCGCTGCTCTATCAGGTCGCCACCGCAGGGCTGACCGCGCCCTCGATTGCTGCGCCACTGCGCCACATCCTGCGCCGCCAGCGCAACGCGACCGTGCTGCTCGGCAACGTCGCGCAGATCGACACCTCCGACCGGCGTGTCATCGCCGAGGGGACCCCCTACTCCTACGACTATCTGCTCGTCGCCGCCGGCGTGACGCACACGTATTTCGGCCACGACGAATGGCAAGCCCAGGCGGTGGGCCTGAAGACTCTGGATGACGCGCTCGCCATGCGCGCCCGCATCCTCACGGCATTCGAGCGCGCCGAGGCAGCGCTCAGCTCGAGCGAGCGGGCCGCATGGCTCACCTTCGTGATCGTGGGCGGCGGTCCAACGGGAGTCGAGCTCGCGGGTACGCTCGCGGAGATCGCTCGCCACACCCTGAAGGGTGAGTTCCGGCACATGAGCCCCGCCTCCGCACGCATTCTGTTGGTCGAGGCCGGTCCCAGGGTGTTGCCCAGCTTCGTCGAGACATTGTCGCTGCACGCCGCGCAGGCTTTGCAGAGATTGGGGGTCACGGTGAGGACCGGGCGGCCGATCACTCAGGTGAGTGCAGGTGGAGTGTCGATGGGCGGTGAGCAGATTGCAGCGCGCACCGTGCTGTGGGCGGCTGGCGTGGAGGCCTCACCGCTCGGTCGCCTCCTCGGTGTGGCAGTCGATCGTTCCGGGCGAGTCAGGGTCTGCCCGGACCTCAGCATCGAGGGCCACCCCGAGGTGTTCGTGGCCGGGGATATGGCGCACGTGAGCACCGGCTCGGGCACGGTTCCCGGGCTCGCACCGGGTGCCAAGCAGATGGGAGTGCACGTCGCGCGCTGCCTGCGGGCACGATTGCGTGGCGCGCGCACGAGGCCATTTCAGTACCGCAGCTACGGCCAGCTCGCCACCATCGGTCGGCGCGCGGCGGTCGCTCAGCTGGGCCCCGTGCGCCTCACCGGTCTGGTCGCCTGGTGGTTCTGGCTGACCGCGCACATCTTCCTGCTCATCGGGTTCCGCAACAGGCTGGTCGTGTTGATCGATTGGGCAAGTGCGTACTGGACCTATCGACGCAGCGCACGGATCATCGTGGGGACGCCTGCGCCTACGTCCCGCCCGAGCTCTTGAGGGCCTGAGCGATGGCTTGCCGGCGAGATGCGCCCATCTTCTTCGCTGCCTTGCCGAGCGCCGCTTTGATGTCGGCCATCCGCTGTTCGCCCTGCTGCTCGGTGAGCGTTCCCGAGTGCACTTCGGCACCCACCCGGTCGTAGGCTGCGAACATCGCCTGGAAGATGTCGGCATTCCCCTTTCGCTGCCAGTCGGGGTCGTGATCATCGAGCTGCGCGCGGTCGCAGGCACCCTCCTTGGAGACCGGGAGCCCCGCGCACTCGTATTGGAAAACGGCCTGAGCCTCCTCGACCGGGACGTTTGCGCAGCCGGCAATCGCAATCGCGGCAAGCAGGAGCGTAGTCCTCATGGCAGATGCTTTCGGCCTGTTGTTGGCGGCTCGGTGAGTATGGACATATGGGCCCGGTAGGATTCGAACCTACGACCAAGGGATTCACTTCGATCCCGGTGTTTCCACCGGGAGTGGACTATCTCTTCACCCGTGAGCACCGCGACACTCGCGGCGCGCGTGGGTGCGGGATGCTCGCGCCTGTCATTAAGGGCACTGAAGCCCTCAGGTAGTCTCTGCACCTTCCGGCGGTGCACCGCCGGCTCGGCTCAGGATTGCCATGAGCCACGAGGCTCGAAGGTTTCCCTGAATTCGTCCCGTCCACTGCGCGCGTTACCGCGCGCAGGCACCATTTGATGAGTCCCCTGCACTAACCGCTGTGCTACAGGCCCAACCGCGGCATCTTACCTCAAGCGCTCGCCAGGAACCGCGCGCAGGTCGCATGCGCCGGGTCGCTGGCCGGAACCTTCGCACAGATGCCCTGGGCGCGCTGCCGCAGCACGCCGATCGTCGCGCTGTGACTGCCGCCCTGATTCCACACGCGCAGGGCCGCATCGAGCTTCTCGAGTCGCACGCGCGAGCGACTGTAGATCCGGTCCGGTCCGTCGAGCTCCCCGAGCACTGCAAGTGTCACGCTGCGGATCCGGGCATCATCATCGGGTCGCATGCGCACGAGGCCCCGCACGTAGTTCGTTCCCCACTGAAAGCGCGTAGCCGTGCCCTGCGATTCCCGGTACGCGCGCTCGAACCAGCCGATCGCGACATCCTTGTGACCGCGCTTCTCCTCGAGCTCCGCCACATCCGCCATGTAGTAGTACGGCGTCTTCGAGGTTTGCACCTCGTGCATTGCAATCGCGTACGCGTGATCCGTGTCGCCGAGCACATCGAGGACGTTCAACACCGCCTCGACATCGCCCGCCTGGATGTTCTCATCGTGGGGACGCGCGAGCACGGCATCCACGCGCTCCTGTGCAAATCGCGCCAGTGGCGCGGGAATCGAGCCACCCAGGCCCTTCACCGCCTGCAACTTGCTCTGCAGCGCATCGAGCCGGTCCATGTCGGGCAAGCGCTCATCCTCGATCACCGGATCCATGACCGCGGTCCAGTGCGTCTGCAGTTTTCGCGCGCTCACGACGTGCTTCGCGGCGGCGAAGAACGAATCGTCGAGGCTCTCCAGCACATCCACCGCGCCTGCGCCGAGTTTGCGGTCTGCGACGATCGAGGCGACCCGCCGCACGAGCACTGCGAGCCGCGGGCTCGGTGCGCTGCCGACGTGCGCCGGGCTCTGCTCCGCCGCCGTCGCGGCGACGGCGGCGGTGGCCGTCAGCCGCGCCTTCTCGAGGGTGGCCTCCGCCGGGCAAGCCTCGGCCGCCTGCTCGAGCACGGCGACTCGCTCACCGGGCTGCGTGATCATCGTCGAATCCAGATCCCAGCCGTAGTACGCGAGCCTGCGGCAATCATCGCGCGAGAGACGCGCGCGCCGTGGGCCCCCGAGCGAGGCGAGCACCTCCTTCACCGGACGAACGTCCCCGAGCGCCAGATCGAGGACCTCCCCGTACTGGCTCAGGTCCATCCCGCCCGAGACTCGCTCGAGCTCGGACCGGTCGGCGCGCAGGATCAGCACGGTCGGGTAGCCCGTCACGCGGAACTCATCGCCCCAGCGCTGCGCGCCCGGGGTGTCTCCATCGAGGTAGACCGTCACGAAGAGGTGTGACTTCTCGATGAAATCCGGCCGCGCGAAGACCGTACCCTTGAGCTCATGGCAGTAGGGGCACCACTTCGCACCCCAGTACAGCAGCACGGGCTTGCCCGCGGCGCGCGCCTGCGCAAAGGCTGCCTCGACACTGCCGCTGAACCAGGCGACGCCAGGCGGCGCATCGGCGGGCACCGTCAAGGCATCGCTCTGCGAGGGTGCGGACGCGTGGGCCACCGGAGGCGCAACCGTGGTGGCCTGCCGCGGTCCGCATCCAAGGAGCGTGGCGGTCAGTACAAGCCCCACCGTCCCGATTGACCACCTTCCGAGGTTTCGCATGCTTCAATCCACCGGCTGTTATGATCGATGCGCAGCTCGAGCTTGGCGCTCGAAGAGATCTGGGCTGCCCGCCTTGGGGGATTACAGATGCACCACGATACGCGAAAATCAGGCGACTGGCAGCGCAGGTGGATCCCCCGGCTCGTTTTGACGGGCACATCCCTGCTTGCGCTGCTGACACTCGCCTCGTGCGCAGGCACTCCTCGAGAGGAAACCATGGCAGCACCTTCGACCCAGAAGCAGTACAGGCTCGTGCGCAGCGGGACCCAGGGTCCCTTCACGTTGCAGCTCGTCGATGCTCCGGTGCGCGCTCCGGGCGCGAACGAGGTCCTCGTGAAGGTACATGCTGCATCTCTCAACCGCCGCGACGTCTTCGTGCTGCAAGGAGGCTATCCGGTGGGCCCGCGGGACAGTCTCGTGCCCCTTTCCGACGGCGCCGGCGAGGTCATTGCCGTCGGCCCCGGCGTCACGCGGTTCCGCGTCGGCGATCGAGTGGCCGCCATCTTCTTTCAGCGCTGGCTGAGCGGACGGGCCAGCCCCGACTTCCTGAGCTCCGCGCTCGGCGGACAGCTCGACGGCATGCTCACGCAGTACATCACGATCAGCGAGCAGGGACTCGTGGCCATCCCCTCCGGTCTCTCCTACGAGGAGGCCGCCACCTTGCCGTGTGCCGGTGTGACGGCCTGGAACGGGCTGTTCACCCGAGGCCATCTGCAGCGTGGGGACACGATCCTGCTCGAGGGCACGGGCGGGGTCTCCTCCTTTGGACTTCTGTTTGGCGTTGCCGCCGGCGCCAAGGTGATCATCACCAGCTCGCACGATGAGAAGCTCGAGCGGGCGCGCAAACTCGGTGCGTTCGGCACCATCAATTACAAGAAGACGCCGGACTGGGAGAAACCGGCCCGTGAGCTCACCGGTGGCGTCGGGGTCAATCAAATCCTCGAGGTCGGTGGGAAGGACAGCCTGTCTCACGCCCTGAAGAGCCTGTCCGTCGGAGGTCACATCGCGCTCATCGGCGGACTGGGCGGCTTCGGAGGTGACATTCCGGTCATGGCGCTGCTCGGCAGCGGCTCCACCGCATCGGGCATCTACGTCGGCTCGCGTGCAGACTTCGAGGCCATGAACGCGTTCATCGCCGAGCACCACGTGAAGCCGGTGGTCGACCGCGTGATCCCCTACAGCGATGCGAAGGCGGCGTTCGAGCTGATGGAATCGGACGAGTTCTTCGGCAAGATCGTCATCACGATGGACCGTTGAGC
>DATKPP010000043.1:0-44010 GCA_035524075.1 Steroidobacteraceae bacterium
AGGGTGCGGCTCCGGCGCGGCAGTGCGTTGCGCGAGCCTGAAGATCCTGGTGGCAGACGACAACCGCGATGCCGCGGATACCTGCGCGACGCTGCTCGAGGTGCTCGGCCATCATGTGCAAAGGGTCTATACGGCCCGGCGTGCACTCGAGCTGGGCGAGCGGTTTCAACCCGACGTGCTGCTGCTCGACATCGGCCTGCCTGACTTGATCGGCTACGAGCTCGCCCGCAAGGTGCGCGCCAGCGAGTGGGGGCGCGGCGCCGTCCTGGTCGCCGTGACGGGATGGGGTCAGGAGGAGGATCAGCAGCGCGCGCTCGACGCCGGCTTCGATCATCATATGACCAAGCCGATCGCGCCGGACACCCTCGAGTCGTTGCTGCAATCGATCAGCGCGACGGTGCAGGAGAACCCTCGAGCGGACCGCGCACCGGACTAGAATTCGGGTCTTGCCGTTGGATGCGCCAAGCGCGACACGTCGGTCACGCTGATCGTGTCCCGGAAGTGATTGCCGAAATGCGTGCGCACGTAGTTCACCACCGCCGCCACCTGTACATCGCTCAAGTGCTGCCCGAAGGGGCTGGCGGGTAAGCCAAAAGCCGGCATGCCATTGCGGCCCCCCAGTACGGTGAGCGCGACATAGCGCCACGAGGCGAGCGTCCGGTCGCCGGAGAGCTTCGGATAATGACCGGCCCCTGCGGCGCCCTCGCCGCGAGCCATGTGGCAGGCCTGACAGATGTGGCTGTAGATCTGCGCACCGCTTGCCGAGGCGAGATCCTCCAATGCGATGAAGGGAGGATCCGCAGCGTGCGCACCCTTGCCGGTGGCTACCAGGCACAGGGCCATGGACACCCCATACGCGATCGCCCGCGCCTTGCGGTGAGTCATGCTGCAGCTCCTTCGGCCACCGCACGCCGATGCAACCGCGCAAGAGCATCGAGAGCCGATGTCACCGCACCTTCCTGCCAGCCATTGAGGTACGACGCATGCTCTCCGGCCAGAGCGATCCGACCGTCGATCCTGCAGAGACTCTCGTAATGCTGTGCGCGCGCCTCGATCGTCCACGCTCCGAAGCAGCCCATCGTGAAGGGCGAGCGATGCCAGGCCACGGCGATGCCATTGTCGAACTCCCGAGGGTACTGCGCGTGGATCTGGCTGCCGAACTCCACGGCCTTCTGCACACGCTGCGCGGGACTCATGGAGGTGAACTCCATCGCGCTCAGTCCCCAGATGTACGCGCCGAGCAGCACGCCCTTTCCGGCGCTGTGGTAACCAGTGTTCGGATACGCAATCACGTTGATCGGCAGGTCCGTGTAGCTGATGCCTCCGTAGATCTGCTCATCCTCCTCCCAGAAGCGGCGCTTGAACTGCAGACCGACCTTGACGGCGGAGGCATAAGGCACGGCCGCGATGGCCGCCGCCATCCGCTCGCTCACGTTCATGGGAATCTGCGCGAGGATCGGCAACGGGATCGTGCAAAGACACCACTGCGCGCGCGCGCTCTGGTGCGTGCCGGGACTCGCGCGGTCCTCGTACGTGACGGTGACGCCGTGCCCGTCCTGGCGGATATCGACGACCTTGCTGTTGTAGCGGATGACCGGCCCCAGCTCCCGACCGAACGCCTCGCCGATCCGACCCATACCACCCACGGGCTGGAACAGCGTGGTTTGCATGTCGAACTCGTCGCCGGCCGCGATCGACGCCCACAATCCGGAATCGAGGATGTCGGCGAGCGCCACCGGTTTGGATGGAACCGGTCGGCCCGACAAGCCCCCGCCGGGCTTTCTCAGGTATCCGCGCCGTTCGCTGGCCGCGATGCTCTCCACGTATGCGTAGTCCTTATCGAGAGCGCCCCACGCGCGCAGCGACTCGAGCAGCCGCTCCCGGTCCTCCTTGCTGACCGCCCCGTCGAGCGTACTCTGACTCACGGCCTTGGCGAGCAGCTCCGCCACATGCCCCTGGTAGTCCGCCTTCACCTCACGAAAGCGCACCGGCTTGCCGCCAAAAGCATTGCTGCCGTGCAGGTACGCGTTGTAGTTCACCTGAATGAAGGGCTCGAGCGCGACCCCCAGGCGCTTGCAGTAGCTCATCATGGCGTGATGGTGATAGGGGATGCGCCAGGGCCCCGGATTGATGTACAGCCCCTCATCGAACTGACACTCCTGCATCGCGCCGCCCAGCTCGGTGTAGCGATCGCCCCCGCGCAGGGTCCAGTTGCGCCCCCCCGGCCGGGTGTTGTACTCGAGCACCGTCACGTCGTATCCGGCGTTGCGCAGCTCGAACGCCGCGCTCATGCCGGCGATGCCCGCGCCCAGGACCAGCACCGAGGTGCCCCGCGGAGCGCCCTGCAGATCGATCGGCCCACGATAGGGCGACTCCGCAGCGAGGCCCAGGCCGCTCATCGCCTGGTACATGGCGCTCGTTCCGGCCGTCAGGCCGATCATTCGCAGCAGCTCGCGTCGCGTCATCGGCTCTGATTCATGCTGTGCCATCGTTGCCCCCTTGCGCGAAGCGTAGAGGAGCGGGTGGGCCGAGCGCAATGCACGCACGCTCTGGATCGCGACTTGCGCCATGTGAGCGCAAAACGCCGCTCGTTGCACCAACATGATCTGAGTGCTGCACCCGCCACGCGGGCTATACTCTCAGGAGCGCTGAGCACGCGTAAGGGGAGAACAATCATGCATAAGAGCTTGGCCGCACTGGCCGCAGCCATTCTGATCGCATCGACGCTGCCTTTCGCCACGGCAGCCGGCGCGGATGTCGCCCGCTATCCGCTGCCGGGCGGTAGCAAGTTTCCGATCGCGCGCGCCGTGGTGGTGCCCTCGGGATTCACCCTCATCTTTCACAGCGGCTTCACGGCCGAGCCCGCCGATCCGAAGGCCAAGCCGGGCACTCCCGCGTACTGGGGCGATACGAAGACCCAGACGGTCTCGGTCTTCAAACAGATGCAGCAATCGCTCAAGGGAATGGGACTCACGCTCCGCGACGTGGTGAAAATGAACGTGTTCCTGGTCGCGGACCCCGGCACCGGCCACATGGACTTCAGCGGCTTCATGCAGGGGTACACGCAATTCTTCGGTACCCCGGCGCAACCGAACCTTCCGGCGAGATCCGCCGTGCAGGTTGCAGGATTGGCCGCCCCCGGCGCCCTCGTGGAGATCGAGCTCGTTCTCGCGCAGCGCGGGACCGCCCGGGCAACGCCTGCGACTACGCCGTAACGGCTAGGTCGAGCGTCATGAACACACTGTTCGGATCGAGCTTGTAGTCCGCGAAGGGGGGACATACCTCGAACCCGTGACGGCGATAGAAAGCCCGGGCTGCAGTGAAGTAATCCCACGAGCCCGTCTCGAGGCTCAGGCGCTTCATCCCCTGCTCGCGAGCTTGCGCAATGATGTGCGCGAGCACCGCCGACCCCACGCCACGGCGGCGCGCATGCTCGGCCGTATACATGGACTTGACTTCGCCATGATCCTTCGACACTGCCTTCAAAGCCCCCAACCCGAGCAGCTCATCCTGGTCCCAGACAGCCCATAGGCCGATGTCCTTGGTGCGCAGTCCTACCGCAGCCAGCGCGTGCGCACTGCCGCGCGCGGTTTCTGCGCGCGCACGGGTCACGTGAAGCTCGAGGAGATGCAGAACGCGGGGATCGTCCAGGTCGGCCTTGACGATTATCATGGGTGCACATTCTAAGCTGCAGAAGCGTCGCTGGGCTCCGATGTCGATCTGTTGCGCGCTCGCGCGTCGTAGCGATACACGGACCATCCCCAGCCCACGCCGTAGGAGGCTCGCGAATGATCACGATTAGCGCCTTCAAGTCAGTTCCCGAGCTTGCTCGCGGCCAGGTTCGCGACATTCGCGTCCGGTGGGCGCTCGAGGAAGCGGGGCTCGCGTACCGCACGCGCCTGCTCGAGCAGGGGGATCAGGACAAGCCGGAGTATCGGGCGTTGCAGCCCTTCGGTCAGGTGCCGATCCTCGAGGAGGAGGGGCTGGTGCTGTTCGAATCCGGCGCAATCGTGCTGTACCTCGGGGAGCGCAGCGAATCGTTGCTGCCGCAGGAGCCCGCTGCACGGGCACACGCGATCCAATGGCTCGTCGCGGCGCTCAGTTCCATCGAGCCGTTCGTGATGAACGTGGTGCTGATCGATTTCTTCTACACGAACGAGGAGTGGGCCAAGCTGCGCCGTCCGAGCGCGCTCGAGTTCCTCAAGAGGCGGCTGGCCGCCCTGTCCGGCTCACTCGGCAGCAAGCTTTATCTGGATGGCGATCGATTCACCGCCGGCGACCTCATGATGGCCGCAGTGCTCAGGCCGCTCCACTACACCGACATCGTCACGCAGGACAGGAGGCTCGCCGCCTACGTCGAGCGCTGTACGGCGCGCCCGGCCTTCAGACGCGCGCTCGATGCGCAGCTGCAGGACCTCAAGAGCGCTGCATAGGCCACGCATGCCCAAGGTGCGAGTGAACGCGTTTGCGGTTTCCATCGACGGTTACGGCGCCGGACCGCGCCAGAGCCTGGAGCACCCGCTCGGAGTTGGGGGCCTGGCGCTTCACGATTGGATGTTCTCGAGTCGCACCTTCCAGCACATACACGGAAAGCCAGGCGGCGAGACCGGGATCGACGACGATTTCGTGGCACGCAGCTTCGAGAACATCGGGGCGTGGATCATCGGTAGAAACATGTTCGGACCCGTCCGCGGACCCTGGCCCGATGAGAGCTGGAAAGGCTGGTGGGGAGACGACCCGCCCTATCACGTCCCGGTTTTCGTGCTCACCCATCATTCGCGCGATTCGCTCGTGATGCAGGGCGGGACGACCTTTCATTTCGTCACGGGAGGAATCCAAGCCGCGCTCGAGCATGCTGTCGCAGCCGCAGACGGCAAGGACGTTCGCATTGGCGGCGGCGTGTCCACACTTCACCAGTATCTGCGCGCGGGACTCATCGACGAGCTGCACCTTGCAATGTCACCGATCCTGCTCGGCTCGGGCGAGCGGCTGTTCGGCGACATCGACCTCGTGACACTGGGGTACGGCTGCACGCAGCGCGTGGCGGCGCAGCGTGCGACGCACGTGATCCTCAAGCGCGGACCGCCCGAGGACTCGCAGCCGCCGCGCACAGCGCAAGCAATACCGACGAGTCGATCGGCTTGACCAGATGGTGATCGAACCCGGCCTGCCGTGCGCGCTCGCGGTCCTGGGCCTGGCCCCAGCCCGTCACCGCGATGAGAGTGATGCACCCCCCGTGCTGCTGCTCACGAATCCGCCGTGCCACCTCGTAACCGTTCAGACCCGGCATCCCGATATCGAGCAGAGCCAGATCGGGCTTCGAGGCCTCGATCAGACCCAGCGCCCGCTCGCCGCTGTACGCCACCTCCACCGCGTGACCCTCGAGCTCCAGCAGCGTCGCAAGAGTCTTGGCGGCATCATGATTGTCGTCGGCCACCACGATGCGAAGGTGCCCCGATCGACCGGCCCGCGGCACATCATCTTGCGTACCGCTCCCGATGCGCTCTGCGGGGCTGCCGAGGGGTAGCGTCACGACGAATTCGCTACCCTGGCCAAGTCCCGCGCTGCGTGCCTCGATCGTTCCACCGTGAAGCTCGACGAGTCCCTTCGCGAGCGCCAGCCCGATGCCAAGACCGCCCTCCGTGCGCTCGAGCGGGGAGCCCACCTGGACGAACATGTCGAACACGCGAATCAGATCCTCGCGCCTCAAACCGTGGCCGTTATCGGCCACGCTCAGGACGAGCCGGTCCTCGCGGCGCCGCGCGGTGATCGCCAGCTTTCCATGCGGGTCGGTGTACTTGGCGGCATTCGTGAGCAGGTTGGCGATGACTTGCGCGAGCCTCAGCGGGTCGGCGTCGAGCACGATCGGGTCCGCTGCAAGATCGGTCGTGAGCGTATGGTGACGGGCATCGAGCAACGGACGGGCAGTCTCGATGGCTGCATCGAGAACCGCCGACAGCTCCACGCGCGACTTGCGCACTTCGAGCTTGCCGCGTGTGATCCTCGACACGTCGAGGAGGTCATCGAGCAGGCGCGCCATGTGTCCGACCTGGCGATCGATGACCGACTGACTCCAGCTCAGCTGCGCCTCCGTCGCCGCGCCCGAGCGGGCAATCATGGCAGCCTGACGGATCGGCGCGAGAGGATTGCGCAGCTCGTGCGCCAGCACCGCAAGGAAGTCGTCCTTGCGACGGTCTGCCTCGCGCAGCGCGCGTGCCGCTTCGCGCGCGGCAGTCGCGTCGCGGAACACCAGCACGACGCCTTGGACATCTTCCGGCGATTCGCTCGCGATCGGTGCGGCGCTGTCCTCGATGGCGATCTCACGACCATCGCGCGCAATCAACAAGGTGTGATTGGCGAGTCCGACGACTCTGCCTTCGCGCAGAACCTTTCCGACCGGGCTTTCGACGGGGCTGCGCGTGGTCTCATTCACGATGTGGAAAACCTGATCGAGGGAGCGCCCGCGCGCCTCGCGGGCGGGCCACCCGGTGAGGGTGGCGGCGACCGGATTCATGAGTGCCACATGTCCTTGCGCATCGGTGGCGATCACCGCATCACCGATGCTTTGCAGCGTCGTTTCCAGGCGGTGCTCGCTCTCCCGCAGCCGCATCGTGTCGCGGCGAAATACGTAGAGCAGCGCTGCGAGCATGGCGAGCGCAAGCACGGTCATGGCGACGACGCTGCGGGTGCTCGCAAGGCTCGCCTGGCGATTCGACTGCAGCGCCACGGCCAGCGCACGATCCTCACCGGCCTGAAGCTGGGCGGTGAGCGCCTCGATCCCTTGCATGAAGCTGCGGCCCCGATCGGAGAGAACGATCCTCAGTGCCTCCGTGCTTGCGCCGGCGCGCTCGAGCTCGATCGTGCGGGCAAGCTCCGCTTGCTTCAGCCGGGTGAGCTTCTCGAGCCGATCGATGGACTCGAGCGCAGCGGGGTCGTCCGCGAATAGCGCTCGCAGGTCGTGCAGCGTTCGCGGAATCTCGGTGGTAGCTTGCAGGTAGGGCTCGAGATAGTCCGCGCGCTCGGTCAGCAGAAAGCCGCGCTGCCCGGTTTCGGCAGCGCGCGTGAGCGTGACGATGCGCTCGATGGCCAGGGCGCGATCCGCGCTGCGAGCGAGGGAGGCGGCGGAGCGGGAGGACGCTCGGGCGGCTCGATATGTCGCTGCACCTGCGACCAGAAGCACGCCGACGGCGGCACAGACGGTGACCGCGACGACCGCTTGCGAGCGCCTCATCTAGCGACCCCTCCCATCACTCAGGGCTGACCTCCGGCGGGACGGTCATCACCGAGTCGCCGGGGCTCGTGCGAGCCCCGCTAGCGCGGCGATCAGCAGGTCGGCATTGACCGGCTTGCTCAGGTGCAGCTGGAACCCCGCTTCTCGAGCGTCCGCTTCGTCCTCGCTGCGGACGAATGCCGTCAGCGCAATGGCCGGCAGCCGCTCCGTTGAGCTGGAAGGTCTTGACCGTGTAGAGCCCCAGGGCATCGAGCACCAGCGTGCTGGTCCACACATCGCGCGCCAGCCCATCCGCATCCGCACCGTTGTCCGCCCGCAGCTGCGCGAACAACGGTTGCTTGAGCGAGAAGATGAAGGTGGCCGTTTCCGCGGACGTGAAGCCCTGCTCGGCGCGCGAGCGCGAGACGCGCTCGAGGAAGTCGCGCACCGCCCCGAATGCTGGAGACTCGACATCGGTCGAGCCGCTCGCCACGGCGGCCCCGAGAAGCTTGAGGAACTCCTCGGTCTGTCTGGCGAGGTCGTCCTGCGAGATGAAGCCGCGGCTGGCCGCCGAGACGGATTCCGAGAGGCTGTGCAGCCACTCCTTGCGCATCCGCTCTCGCTTGTCAGGGGTATTCAAGGCACTTTCGAACGCGGTCGGGTCCGGCATGGGAATCCTTCTCGTAGTGCGGTAGAACGAGACCCTCTGCCCGTCGCATGCGGGCATTCAGTGCAGGCGGCCTGCGCTCCGAAGTGCCGGATCTTACAGGAACTTCGCCGGCAGAACGCAACCGCGGTGCGCTCGAGCCCGGAAGCATCGCGATGAATAACCTGGCCTCGGCTGCGGGCGTGCTCTATATCATTCGCGCTCTATATCATTGAGAACCAGGAGGCTCCGCCACGTGAAACGCTTTCTTTTCCTTGTCCAGATCTGGCTCGTGTCGCTCCTGGTGTGCGCCACGCTCGTGACGCTGTGCTTTGTGCGCCTGGATGTGCCCGTGGCGGAGCGTTTCTGGACGACCGGTCGCTTCTTGAGTCCGCTCGGGGAAGCCTTCGATGCGTCAGTCCTCTTGTCCATTGAAACGCTCGTGGCCCTGTTCCTCATCGTCACTCGTGTAGTGCGCGGACACCTCTCGCGCTTCGCGGAAGTCCTGGCGCTCGCCTGCCTCGCATCCATCTGTACCTACGGCATCAACGACGAGGTGCTGAAGCCGCTGTTCGGGGTTCCAATGCCAGCTCAGGTGATGCAAGGCGCCCGGCACGCGTTCAACTTCCTGATGGGCGCCGGGACCAGCAGCTTTCCCTCCGGGCACATGATCCTGGCGAGCGCGTTTGCGGGGGTCTTCATGCGCCTTCACCGGCTCAGCATCTGGCCTCTCTCTGCGCTGCTCGTGCTTGCCGCGGTTCTCCTGGTCGTCGGGGACTGGCACTTCGTGAGCGACGTGATCGCCGGCACGTTCGTAGGCATCTCCGCCGGCATCCTGGCCGGTGAGTTGTGGAGCGTTCACTCCAAGCTGCCGCAGTGACGCCCTCCGGCGCTCGCCGCTGCTCGGCGCCTAGTAGGTCATGCCGGGCAACACCTTCACCTCCGGCTTGAGATCCATCTTGAAGGGACCGCCTGCGAAGGGGCGATCGAAGTAGCTGACCGCGGCCGTCGGTTCCCCGTAAGGGAAGATGGGCCAGTTGAGCAGGCTCGGGTTCAGGCGTATCCATTCTCCGGCCTGGCAATACACGACCCCTTGCAAGTCGTCCGAGATCCGCAGTCCCTTGATGATCGCGCCCGTGAAGACGAAGTGCCAGTCGTTGACTTGCACGTGGTGCGGAATCAGGTAATCACTGACCTCCTTCGGCGTGCGCGCCACAGGCGGCGCATCGCCGGGCGAGCTCTCATCGCGCTGCACGAAGGAGAAACTCCCGTCCTCCTCGGGCGAGGGAACCACGTTGCCCACGCGTCGATACGTGAAGCCCGCGCGTGTCACCATCTCGATCGCCTTGGGATCCAGCGACTTGAGAATGAACATCGCGTCGGGCTTGGACAGCGGATGCCTGAAGCGTGCGACCTCCTCGCGCACCGACCGCGGATACTCGAACGTGCCGATCTGGAGCGGCCCGACGATCCGATTGATCGCCTCTACGGTCGTGTAGACACGACCCGTCGACAAGCGAAGCAGTGCCATGGCATTACACCTCGAGTATTTATGCGTTCAGATACCGATCCAGCAGCCACTGGTGATAGTGAGGAAGCATCACCTCGAAGCGCGGATGAATGAGGCTGCGGTCGTTGTAGCTCGATCTGACTCCGGCCTGCAGGACCTGGCAGGCATAGGTGTCCTCGTCCTGCACGTCCTTCATCTGCTGAACCAGATCCTGGACCTTTTGCGCGTATTCGGGACGCTCCCGTGCCCAGGGCGCCAGGGAGATATGGGTCGATGCTCGGTTGCGATCGACGCCCATGTGCTCGACCGTGATCATCGAGATCTGGTGCGGGCTGATGTATGTGATGAGTCCCGGATAGACGGCAACGAAGATGGAGCGAAACTGGCCTTCCCTGTTCGCATCTGCCTCGGACATCCAGGGCGGCACACCGACCGGAAAACGGTTCTTGAGGTTATCGAGGTGCTGCGGCAGGCGCCCGCCGTACACCCCCCAGATCTTCCCGAATGCGATCTTCTCGTGCACCTCCGGAGGCGCATATCCATGAATGCGCTCGAAGTGCACGCCCGCGTGGTGATACGCCTCGTAGCCAGTCTCGAAGGAGAACTTGTAGTTCCATGCGGCATCGTAGGTCGTGCGCCCCGCCGAGCGCATCGCCCCGACGTTGAAGCGTCCGATGATCTCATCGATTCCCGCAAGCTGGGGCGCAAGCGGCTCGGCGCCCGGATCGAAGTTGATGAAGATCGTGCCTTCCCAGACCTCCAAACGCAGCGACGGCAACGAGCAGTCCGCCTTGTCCACTCCGGGGATGTTCTCCTTCGTCATGGCACGCAGGCTGCCGTCGAGGTTATAGGTCCAGCGATGATAGGGACACACCAACGCGGGCCTGTTCCCACTGCCCTCGTCCACCACCCGCGCCCAGCGATGCCGGCAAGCGTTGACCAGGCAATGCAACTGATTCTGTCTGTCCCGCACGATCACGAGAGGCTCACCGAACATCGTGAGCGTGAAGTAGTCGCCGGGCTTTTCTGCCCAGTCCCAGCGTCCAACCGCGAGCCAATTCTTCTTGAGGATGTGCTCGACCTCGAAGCGGTAGATGCCCTCATCGTAGTAGCAGCGAGCCGGAACCAATCCGTGCAGCCCGGCGGCGTTCGTGCCGCGCACGGCGGCAATCTCCGCGGGGCTGAAGTACGGGCGAATGTCTCCATCCGCGCTCGTCGGTGAAATCAAGGCTGCCATCCGGACCCTCGCAGGCGAGGGGAAATACCACGCTGTCTCGCCGTCCTCATTATCGTATTCTGTATACATTGGTCAAGCCGCTGTACTATGAGCCAATCGCCTGACAATCGCGCTTTACGGTGGCCCGGGGGTCGCATAGCATCGCCGAACACACCGAGCGAGCCGGCCCGGACACCTCATCATGGCCTCCGAAATAGAAGTGGTCCGCATCTCCGTGGAGCCTGCGCGGGCCGACGGGCTCATCGAGGCGCTCCAGCAAGCCCGGCGCGGCTACCTGGCCAGGCCTGCGTGCGATGCCGTCGAGGTTCTACTGGGTGAATCCCGCAACGAGGTCGCAGTGATCATCACGTGGACCTCGCCGGAGGCTCACATCCGTGCCCTCCAGGGTCCCCACTCGGCGCAGTTCTTCCAACAGGTCGCCGCATTTGCCACGGACAGGCCGGACGTGAGGAAGTACACATCGGCCGGCGGTCTGAGGTGAGACTCGCGCGCAGCAATGCGAATGTGGCGTCGTCGCTCACGCATGTATTGTCTGACAATTTTCTTTACTGACACAAAGTCTTCGCATAATCTTCGGCGGTGATTCGAGGTCGCGCTGGCGGCGGAGAGCGGTCGATGGCGAAGTTCGAAATCAACGGGCGCGGCGTGGATGCGGCGGGGGTCGCGGACGACATGCCGCTGCTCTGGTTCATTCGCGAGCACCTGGATCTGACCGGCACGAAGTTTGGCTGCGGGCTTGGGCTGTGCGGGGCGTGCACCGTCCACCTCAACGGTCAGGCGATTCGCTCCTGCCTCACCCCGCTTTCGGCCGTGGACGGCGGCAAAGTCACCACCATCGAGGGCCTGGCACCGAACGCCGACCATCCGCTGCAGCTGGCCTGGATCGCGGAGCAGGTCCCCCAGTGCGGCTATTGCCAGTCGGGTCAGATCATGCAGGCGGCGGCTCTGCTGGCCAACAATCCCCATCCCACAGATGCTCAGATCGTGGACGCGATGACGGGAAATCTGTGCCGCTGCGGAACCTACGGGCGAATCAAGCGGGCCATTCGACGTGTGGCGGATGCGGCCCGCGACAGATGAGCGGTTCCACCACAATCGCGGTATCGCGCCGGCTGTTCCTGATTCAGTCGAGCGCGGTCTCCTGCAGTGTCAGCTTTGCACTCACCGCGTGCGGTCGCCCTCCCGTGGGTCGGCCGGATCGCAAAGCCACCTCGAGCCTCACGCCGAACTACTGGGTGACGTTGTATCCCGACGGTGCGGTCGAGGTTGTCTGTCCAGGGATCGAGCTCGGCCAAGGCGCGATGACCGCGATGCCGCGCTGCCTTGCCGAGGAGCTGGATGCCGATTGGTCGAGCGTCCGGGTGATCCCTGCACCCTCCGACGAGAAGACCTTCGGCAATCCACTCTTCTGGGGCATGCAGCTCACCGCCGGCTCGCGCACCGCGCTCGGCTACTTCGACACCTTGCGCCTGGCTGGCGCGCAGGCGCGCTACGTGCTGTTGAACGCTGCCGCACGCAAGTGGGAGGTGCCGCTCGAGGAGCTGCACACCGGTGCCAGCACTGTCACACACCGCTTGTCTGGAAGGAGTGCGAGCTACGCCGAGCTGGTCCGGATCGCGGAGGTGCCCCAGAGGTTTCCAGATTTCGTCGCGCCCCATGATCGGCCGCAGCTGACGGATGATTTCTTTGGCGACGCGCCGCCCTCCGTCCTTGCCCCCGGGCCGAAGAAGGTGCACGCGATCCCTCTCAAGTCCCGCCGCGAGTACAAGCTCATCGGCCACGATACCCCGCGCCTCGACATCCCTGCGAAGGTCTCGGGGGCGGCCCGCTACGGCATCGATGCGAGGCTCCCGGGCCTGCTGTACGCCGTAGTGGAGACGGGACCGGTCCAGGGCGATGTTCCAGAGACGATCGATGATGCGGCGGCTCGTGCGATTCGCGGCGTCGTCGATGTCGTACGCTTACCCTACGGCGTCGCCGTGGTTGCCACGGGATTTTTCCAGGCCCGATCGGGTCGCGAGCGGCTGAAGATCAGCTGGAAGCCGGGCGCTGCCGGCAGATCCTACGACAGCGCGGAGGTCATGGATGAGTTCTCCCGGATCGCCACCGACGCACGCGGCCATCCTGGAGTCCGCGTCTTCGAGAAGGGGGATCCGAAGGCCGCGACAGCCACCTTGCGCGCAGCACGGGCCCACCCGTCCGCAACGCGCCTGATCACGTTCGAGACGCGCTCCGAGCTTGTCTACCACGCGCCGCTCGAGCCCCAGAACGCGACCTTGAGGATCGCCGACGACGGCAAGTCTGCCGAAGCATGGGTCGGCACTCAGTGGCCGAAGCTCGATCAGGACTTCGTGTCGAGGGTCCTGGGCACCGCTCCGGAAGCCGTCCGGATCAACACGATGTTCACCGGCGGATCCTTCGGCCGGCGCCAGGAGCCGGGCGCCATCGTCGATGCCGCACACATCGCGCGAATCCTGCGCAAGCCCATCAAGGTGATCTGGACACGCGAGGATGACCTCAAGCGCAATCCTTTCCGGCAGGCGCTGGTCTCGCGCATCGAGGCCGTGGTCGACGATCGCGGACGCATACTGGCGATGAGCCATCGGGTCGTCGGGGACTCCTGGTTCGTACGGATGTTCCCGGACTTCTTCAAGCAATACCACCTATCGGATCCGGGTAACTGGGTCGGCGCGCTCTGCGATTATGACATTCCACTGCAAACGGTGGACTGCGTGACCGAGCGGCGCGCTCTGGATGTTTGCTACATGCGCGGCGTCGGCGTCACGCAGACGAAGTTTGCACAGGAATGTCTCATTGACCAGATCGCCGCTCAGCACCATGCCGACCCGCTCGAGTTCCGCCTGAGCCTCCTCAAGGCCTCTCCCCGTGGCACTCAGGTGCTCGAGAGCGTCGCGCAGATGTGCAACTGGGGCCAGGTGCGCAGCGGGCGTGCTCTCGGACTCGCCTTCACGCCGTACTCCAACAGCTACGCAGCCCTGGTCGCCGAGGTCTCGGTTGATCGCAAGACCGGCGGCATCCGCGTACACGAGGTGTGGTGCGCGGTGGATGTGGGTCTGGCGCTGCAACCGGCGATCGTGGCCGCGCAGATGGAGGGGGGCATCATCCAGGGCATGAGCTGGGCGTTATTCGAGCAGATCACGGTCAAGGGCGGAGCCGTTCAGCAGTCGAACTTCGATGGCTACCCGATCCTGCGCATGTCGGACGCCCCTGAAGTGCACGTGCGCGTTCTATCCACGGACAATGCGGTGACGGGCGCCGGCGAGATCGGCGTGATGCAGATTGCCCCCGCCATCAACAACGCGCTTGCGCGCCTGATCGGCAAGCACCTCACGCGCATGCCAATGCTCAGCGCCGATGTCCTCAGGGCGCTGCATGCCTGAAGGCCCGCTAACTCAACTTGCCGCCCCATTCGACACGGTTCCGAGGCACCTCATGCAAACTACACCGTCCGCACAGCCCCAGGGTGCCAGTGGCACCCGCCTTCGCGACAGCACCCGGCTTCAGGACCTGGTCAGCGAAGAGCGCGCACACATCTCGCGTCGCGTGTACGTCGATCCGGAGATCTACGAGCTCGAGCAGGAGCAGCTCTTTCGCAGGGCATGGCTGTTCCTCGCACACGAGTCCGAGATTCCTGCGAGCGGCGACTACGTCACGCGCAGCCTGGCGGGTGAGCCGGTCGTGGTCGTCCGGGGTGATGACGATGTGGTCCGTGGATTCTTGAATTCCTGCCGCCACCGCGGCATGGCTCTGTGTCGCGCGGACAAGGGCCGCATGTCCACGATGCGCTGTCCTTACCACGGCTGGACGTACTCCAAGGCGGGAAAGCTGCTGTCGGTCTTTGCGCCGAATCTCTACGACTCGGCCCAGCTGCGCAAGGAAGAGCTCGGTCTCATCCCGGTACCGAGGCTCCAGTCCTACAAAGGATTGATCTTCGGAAGCTGGAACCCGGAGGTGCCCGAGCTGGCAGACTACCTCGGCAACATGCGGTTCTATCTCGATCTGTACCTCGGAAGAACGGACGCGGGAACGGAGGTCGTCGGCACCCCCCAGGTGTGGGATGTGAACACCAATTGGAAGTTCCCGACGGACAACTTCACGGGCGACAACTTTCATCTGTACAGCACGCACGGCTTTGCCGTCGAGCTCGGGATGCTGCCGCCCGATCCGATGTCCCTGTCCTATGGGCATCTGATCCGCGCAGAAGGCGGCCACGTACTGCACGTGGTCCCGGGTCCGCCGGACCCCATGTTCGAGTACTTCGGGCTGCCCAAGGAGCTGGTCCCGCACCTGCAGCGCAATCTCTCGGCCGGGCAGCTGGAGCTCGCCAAGCGATACGCCTTCAGCGTCGGTACGGTGTTTCCAAACCTGTCCTTCATGCAGGTCATGATCCAGGGCGATCCCGAGTCGCCCCCCACGCCGTTTCTGAGCCTGCGTTACTGGGAGCCGACGGGTCCCACGAAGACGCGGGTGTGGTCCTATCTGCTCATCGACAAGGAAGCCTCGCCCGAGTACCGCAAGGCGAGTTACGAGACCTACGTCCGCACGTTCGGTCCCTCCGGAATCTACGAGCAAGACGATCTGGAGAACTGGGAAGAGTGCACGCGAGTGAACCAGGGAAAGATCGCCCAGCGCTACGGGCTACATCACGGGATGGGATTTCACCTCGAGCCCGATCGGTCCTTCCCGGGGCCCGGGGATGCGTGGTCCGGCAGCTATGGAGAGCGGACACAGCTTGCCTTCTATGGGGAATGGCAACGCTGGCTCTTGCACAATGCCCCGTGGGTGCGCCGATGAACGCTGCCGTGGACTCAACCGCCAGCCCGCTGGCGATGAACAGTGCCGCATATGCTGAGGTCACCGAGTGGCTTTATCGGGAAGCGCAGTTGCTGGATCGGGGCGACTTCGGCGCATGGCTCGCGCTCATCAGCAAGAAGATCGTGTACGAGATGCCAACGCGAACGGCGGTGCTGCCCAAGCAGGGCAGCGGCTTTCATGACGAGTTCGGCCTGTTTGCCGACAATTACTCCTCGCTCACCACGCGGGTGAAGCGCCTGCAAACCGACCAGGCCTGGGCCGAGCAGCCTCGATCGCGAACGCGGCACTACGTCTCGAACGTGCTCGTCGATCGCGATGCCGAGGGCAACCTGCATGCCACCTCCTCGATCCTGGTCACCCGACTGCGCCCGAATCGGCCCGTGGACCTGTTCCCGGGAGAGCGGCTCGATGTGCTTCGAAAAGAGGATGGCAGCCTGAAGCTCGTGAGGCGCCGGATACTGCTGGATGAGACGGTGCTCGAAAGCCACAACCTGAGCGTTCTCTTCTGAGCAGACGTGCGGGCCTGGCGCCGAGCCGGGTCATCGCGGCGTCGGCGCCTGGCGGCCCGGCCAGCGATATCTCGGCCTAAAGCCGAGCACCCGCTCGAGGTGACCTATGTCGACGAGCCCGCGATACGGGTCGGCCTCGTATTCGGGCCCTCCCCGCCACGGCACATGACTCATCTTCTCTCGCACGAGCTCGAGCGTCGGACGCGAGCTTGCGATGTCGGCCGCGCACAGGAGCAGGCGGACGTGTCCGCGGAAGTGAGTGGCGACCGCCGCGACGGTCGCCTGCGCCACATCGCGCACATCCACGTGCACGCCGAGATGCCACACCGATCCGGGCGCAGCCGTTTTGGGAGGACTGCTCAGGGCCTTTGCATAGCCCTCCGTATCGAACACTGCGACGGCGCGCAGGCAGATCGTGTCGATGGCCGTTCGCTGGGTGAAGGCCTGGCACATCTCCTCGGAGAGCCATTTCGCAAGCCCGTATGGACGCGTGGGCAAGCCACGATGATCGTCGTCGAGGGGCAGGTAGTCGGGGTCGCGCTCGAGCATCCCGATGGACTTGCCCGATGAGAAGTAGACCACGCGCCGAATGCCGAGCCGCTCCGCGGCAAGGAGCACGTTCCACGTGCCCAGCAGATTCACGGCCATGACATCCGCGGGGTCCCCGCCCCGATCGTCGGCGAGCCCCGCGGCGTGCACGATCGCATCGCAGCCGTGCGCATTGCGCGCGACGGATGCGGCATCGCGAATGTCGAGTCCATCGGCCAGATCGAAGCTGCGAACCTCGTGCCCCGCGGCCGCCAGGGCACTCGCCGCGGCCGGCCCTATCCGTCCGCGGCTGCCCGTCAGCAGAACGATCATGGGCTCTGCCCGAGCAGGCGCTCCGCGAGATTGTCTCCACCGCGCACGCGGCGCAGCCCGCGGACCCCGAGACCCGCCTCGGATTCGATGACCGTCCCGGTCATCGCCTTGGAGTCCCGACGCGAGGCGAGGAGCACGAAGGCTCCTGCATGGTCGGCCGGCTCCGCATGCATCTTCAAGGGTGTCACGGCCTCGACGGCTGCGTCCTTGTTCGACGGATGCGTGTGGGTTCGGATGCGCTCGCCGCGCTCATCCAGACCCATGCTCGCGGGCATCCGGATGTCCGTCTTGGTCGCTCCCGGGGAAACCCCGTTGACGCGGATCGACGGTGCAAACTCGTGTGCGAGCTGGCGAACGATGCCGAGCGCGGCGTGCTTGCTCGCGATATACATCACACCGCCCCCATCCGGATAAAACGACGAGTTCGAGAGCGTGACGATGATCGAGCCCTTGGTCTTGACCAGCTCGCGCGCAGCCACCCGCGCCCCGATGATCACGCCCAGCACGTTCAGATCGAAGATCTCCTTGTAGATCTTCGGGACATCCGCCACCGGGATATCGATCAGCTCGCGAAATGCATCGCCCATGCCTGCGTTGGCCACGAGCACGTCGAGCTTCCCGAAGGCCGCGACGGTCTGCTTGACCGCTCGCTCGTTGGTCTCGACGGTGGTCACGTCGCCCTGGATTGCGATCACCTTGCTCCCGTGAGCCTTGCGGAGCTGCTCCAGGCGATCCTCGGCAACATCCACGACGGCCACCCGGGCGCCCTCCTCCACGTACCGGTCTACGACGGCACGCCCGATGCCCGAGCCGCCACCGGTCACGAGCGCAACCTGATCTATGAGCGATGTCATGAGGAACTCTCCTGGAATCAAAAAAGAATGCTGAGATTGGTACCGGTAATGACGGTCTGGTCCACGAGGATATTTCGATAGGCGATGCACAGCGCCCCGGAGGCCACCCGGCGCAAGGTATCCTCACGCAGTCCCGTGAACATCTGATAACCCTGGCCGCCGCGCGAGCGGGTCACCATGAAGCTGCTACGGACGACAAACTCACCGGGCTTCTCCGCCAATCGAACCAGCACATTGGAGATGAAATGCCGCGTTCTCGAGGGCGGCGTTTCGGCCCACGCCGTGTCGGTGAGCAGCCGCTCCACTCGAGTGGTCAGCGAATTGAAGTTGTCCTCGATGAACGCAACGTCCTGGAAGCCGGGACCTCGCGCACGAAACTGCGTGGTGCGCACGGGCATCGTGTAGCGGATGTCTTCGGCAAAAAGCCCCAGCCATTCCCGAAATCGGCATTCATCGAGCAGCTCGGCTTCCTGGTACAGGAACTGCAAGATCTCCCCGTACAGGGCCGACCCGGGCATGCATCCTGGATCGGCGACCGACGAGGCGCGCTGCGCGGGTGCGGAAGCGACGCTCATGGCCCGACCTTCGCCTGAGTGCCGACGATCCCAGGGGCCGTGCGCTGCGGACGCTGCATGCACCGCAGCCACTCGGCGTACCACGCCCGCTGGGTCATCTCGCCGTAGCTGTCCGCATAGGCAATGCCCGGACCGGGCCACGTCCTGTCCTGCGGACGCTCGAGACCCATCTTGTGATGCAGCGTGTAGCGCTTGGCAGCGGGACCCATGGCCGCAGCCGTGCACTCCTCCCAGTTCTCCATGTCGTCCTGATCGAAAATGCCGGCGGGGCCGAAGGTTCGGACATAGGTCTCGTAGGAGTGCTTGCGATACTCGGGCGGTGCCGCCTTGTCGATCGCGAACCAGGAATACATGCGCGTGCGTGTGGGCGAGATCGGAATCTCCAGGCGCAGATTGAGGATGCCACAGGGCTCGCTGCGAGTGTCTCCGGCCGTCACGAGCTGCAGCCAGTGGAAGTTGGGCCACATCGTGCCGGCGCTGTATGCATGCTTCTGCGCAATCTGCACCTGTGCGGGATCGAGATTCTCCTTGAAGCGCGGCCATAGCGCCTTCGGAAGCCCGAGCCCCTGATACGTGTCGACCCCGGGCTGCCCCGCCACGAAGTGCAGGATGTGACCGTTCTGGAGCGTCACCATGTGACCGTGGGATGCGAAGTCCGGATCGCTCGGCAGCATGCCGAGCTCGACCAGGCTCTGGTGCGCCCAGTAGACGTGGAAGTTATCGGTGAAGTTGTCCGTCGCGAACTTCCACGAGCACTCGACCTCCCAGACCTGCGGCACACCGACGAACTCGATCTCACCGGTACGACCGAAGATGATGTCCATGTACCAGCGCATATCGCCCAACCACTGCTCGAGCGAGGGTGCGGTGGCATCCCAGCTGCCGAACACGAGGCCCCGGTAAATCCCCAGCTTCGTGACCGGGATGAGGCCCAGCTGCTCCTTCTCGAGCTCCCCTTCGCCATAGTGATCCTCGCTCGAGGCGGCCAAGAGCGCACCGGATGTGGAGTACGCCCAGCCGTGATAGGGACATTTGAGCGTCGTCGCGTGCTCCCGGTCGACGCGACACAGGCGCATGCCCCGGTGTCGACAGGAGTTGAGGAATGCGCGGACGACCCCCTGCTCATCGCGCAAGAGAATGACCGGATCGATGCCGCACTGGCGCGCCACGATGTCGCCGGGCCTTGCGATCTCACTCTCGTGCCCGATGAAGAACCACGACTTGCCGAAGATCCGCTCGACCTCGAGATTGAAGATCTCGGGGTCCGCGAAGATGCGGCGCGAGATGAGTCCTTGCTCCGCGCGCACGAGGGTTGCCAGGTCGGGCGTGTCAGGCATGAGAATATCTCCGATCACTCAGTGGAGGCCGAGCGGTACCACTCCAGCAGCTTGCTGCCGGTCGTGAGCCATACGTCCCTGTGTCCCTTGATGTGCGCGAGCACCCTCTCGAGGTGGCGAGCCCGGAAAGGGTGGCCGACCAGAAAGGGATGCAGTGCCATGCAGAAGACGCGTGGCACGTGCTCGCCCTCCCGATACAGCGTCTCGAACTGATCGACCGCCATCCCGTAGAACTCCTCGCCGCTCGCGCCGTGATTGAGGAAGATCGGGATGTCGCCCATCTCGAGCGTGTAGGGCATCGCCACGATCGGCCCCGCGGACGTGCGCATGCGGTAGGGCAACTCATCGTTGCACCAGTCGGCCACGTACTCGATCCCCGCTTCGGCAAGCAGATCGAGAGTATTCTCGGTTTCCGTCAGCGCCGGTCCGAGCCAGCCGCGGCAGCGAACACCGGTCACCTGGGCGATCTCATCGAGCACGCGGCTAATGAGGCCTCGCTCATCGTCCTTCCCCATCCCGGTCAACATTGCCGAATTGGTCGCGCCATGAGCCATCCATTCCCAACCGAGCTTGTTGCCCGCCTGGACGATCTGAGGGTATTGCCGACAGGCCTCCGAGTTGATGGCCGCCGTGACGGGAAACCCCTGGCGCTCGAAGATCTCCATCAGCCGCCAGATCCCCACCCGCACGCCGTAATCGCGCCACGCGTAGTTGAGCACGTCCGGCTTGAGCATCATGGTCATCGGCGTGAGGGACATGGCGGGCTTGTCGTAGTGAAAGTGCTCGATGTTCGGCACGATCCACACTGCGACGCGCGCCTCCCCGGGAAGCCGCAACGGTTTGCGCCGGACGATCGGCAGGTACTCGAATCGATTGTGCTCCATGTGGCTCCCCACTCGGACGGGCGTCCCGTCTTGTCATTGTTGAGGTTTTCGCAGCGGCGGAAAGATCTGCTCGCCAGTGCCCTCGCGGGTCACCATGATGGCCCGGTACGGACAGCTGCGCGCGGCCTGCACGAGCTGGCCGGAATCCCCGTGAGGTTCGGAAACCGTGGACTTCCCATCCGAGCCGATCGAGAAGACCGACGGGGCAATCGCCGCACACCGCTTGTAGGACTGACACTTGGCTGCGACCACGCTCGCGACCAACCGATCGGGATCGTTGTCTGCCGGAGGATTCGACATCAGCGTCCGCCCTCGAGCTCGAACGCCATCGCCCCAATACCCGTCGCCCAGGGAACGACGGCCTCGTAGGCGAGGACCTTTCCAGGGGCCCCTCGCGTAGCCCCAGCCAATGCGATCCAATCGACAAGCTCCAGCGCGCCCGCGCCGGCGGCCGCCAGCTCCGCCGACGTGTAGCTCTTGAGCTTCCCGACGTCGCCCGACTCCATCTGACGCAGGAATCGGCTGTCGAAGCTTTGGTCGATGAATCCGTGACGGCGCTCTCCCGGATCGTGCGACATCCCGCCGGTTGCGACGATGCCGATCCGCCGCGGAAACCGCCTTGCCACATCGCCGACGACCTCTCCGAGGGCAAAACATCTGCGCGGTGCCGGCAGCGGTGTGGCCAGGGTGTTGAAAACGATCGGCACGATGGGCACTGACATGCCGGGGGTGAGGAAATGCAATGGAACCATGGTTCCATGATCGAGCTGCATCTCGTGCGCAAAGCCCGGCTCGATATCATGATCATTGCACGCGGCAAGCAGTGCTGCTGCAAGCTCCTGCTCCCCCGCGATCGTCGCGCGCTCGATGCGCAACCAGGGCTCGATCGGACCGCAGTAGGAAGGCGCGACCCCGATGCAGAACGGGCTCATGTGATCGAGAAAGAAATTGGCCCAGTGCTCGGCGGTCAGCAGCACCAATGCATCGAGCCGGGCGGCCTCCAGACGGCGCCGCAGCTCCGCAAAGGCCGCATAGATGTGCTCCCGTTGCGCCGGCGGTGCCGCATCCCGCCAGGCGGTAATGCCCGGAGCGTGTCCCATCGCGCATGCGAAGGAGAATGCCATCCTCAGGCTTCCCCGCGGATGGCTCGAAGGTAGTCGGGCTCCGAGACCTCGTGCAAGATCGAGAAGGGTCGCAGCAGCAATCCGTGCACACCAAGACGATACAGGGCCGCGTAGTCTCGCTTGACGAGCGCCTCACGCTCGGCCCCGGACAGCTCGAATTCTCCGGCAACCTCGGCCGGGGAATCGAAGAATGCTCGGCGCGTTTGCGGATTGCGGTTGATCTCGCGAATTACCTTCTGCAGCGCGTATGCGCTCACTCGCTTCCTCGCTCCAGCTGTTCGATCCATCGCAGTCCCGCCAGGACTTGACTGAATGTCGTGGATGCGCCGAAGGTGGTCAGCACCGCTTGTCGCAGGGCCGCAGCCGGCACACCATCGCGCAGCAGCCGCCGCGCATGGGTCTTGAA
Source organism: Steroidobacteraceae bacterium (assembly GCA_035524075.1). Classification (GTDB taxonomy): domain Bacteria; phylum Pseudomonadota; class Gammaproteobacteria; order Steroidobacterales; family Steroidobacteraceae; genus JASHUC01. Next base: position 21,990 of record DATKPP010000043.1, read on the forward strand.
GCTCTGCTCGCTGCCCGCGGTCACCAGGCCGCCGAGCGCAATCAGCTCGCAGGTGTGTGCATCGAGCGGTCCGGCGATGAGTACTGCCTTGCGCAGCGCCTGGAACGCCGCGGCGGTGTCCGGACTCACCTGCCTCAGGTAATCGATCGGCGACAGCATGCTCGAGTCGGACACCGATCAGCTCCTCTTCAGATAGGGAAAATCGCCGAGCTCGGCTCCCACGGCGCGCTCGACCGCGCGCCGGTGCACGAGAGCCGCCAGCGCAATGTCCTGAATGCCCGTTCCGACCGACTTGAAGAGCGTGATCTCATCCGGGCGCTGCCGCCCCGGTGAGGCACCCGTCACGAGCTGGGAAAGCTCCTGTACGTCGATGCGGATCGCCTCGCGCGCCACGACGGCATCGCCTGCCTCGCCGAAGACGCCTTCCTTGGTGTCCACCACGATGCGCGCGCTGCGCAGGAACGTCTCCACATCGATCTCCCGCTGCTCACGGCGCGCCGTTCCAACGGAGTTGACATGCGTGCCCGGCGTGAGCCACTTCCCAAGGAGCACGGGCTCGTTCGACTTGACCGCCGCGAGAATGAGATCCGCGCCCGCGACCGCCTCCTGCGCACTACCGACCGGCTGGATCCTCATGCCGTGACGCTGACGAAAATCACAGGCGAGGCGCTCGCGGTTCGCCGGCGTCGGACTGTACACGCGCGCCGTCCCCACCTTGCCGTCGGCCTGCATCGCCTCGAGCTGCGCTCTGGCCTCGACGCCCGAGCCCAGCAGCGCCACCGTGGCAGGCCCCGCTCGCGCCAGCCGGCGAGTAGCCACCGCGCTCGTGGCGCCGGTTCGCAAGGTCGTCAGGTGCTGCGCGTCCATGATGGCCACCAGCGCCCCGCTTGCAATCTCGTACAGATGCACCTGGTAGCGCACGCCTGCGCCGGGGGCGAGATTCATGGCCTTGAATCCCATCCAACCCGATCTCTCGAGCGCAACAGGCCCCACCCGCAGCCAGCCCCGTCCCGCCTTCATATTGATACGCGCGGGCAGAAGCGCCTTGCCCTCGCCCTCCTCCCGAAACGCAGCCTCCATGCAGTCGATCGCATCGCTCATCGTCACGAGCGACTGGACCTGTTCGTGCGTCAGCAGCCTTGCCATGGAGGCTTCAGAGCGGATTGCGGCCCGTGTAGAACTCTACGGCATCCTCATCCGCAAGCTTGAAGCCGGACTTCAGCAAGGGCTCACGCACGGATCGCATCTGCGAGTCGTTGAGCTTCATGACGGGCTGCCGCATGGGACCTCCGTTGTAACCCTGCAGCCACCCCTGATACTTCCAAAGATAGCGGTGGATGAAGTTCGCTCCCGCGAACGTCGCCTGGATGGCAACACGCGCCTGCCGGGCCGGGTTGATTCGCCAGTAGATCTCCATGGCCTCGGCGAACTTCTCCTGCAGCAGGAGGTTGAAGTATTGCGGGACTGCTCCTCCCCAGTATTCGTAGTTGCTGGTTCCCATCCAGCGCTGTCCGAACACCTCGACAGTCAGCGGCGAGTGCGCCTCGAGGGGGTCGGAGAACAGGATTCGCTTGCCGCGAATCATCTTCCAGAATTCAAGATCCCCTGCGATCCCGGGCCTGCCCACCTCATACTTGATCGCCACGACGTTGGGCAGATCGGCCGCTCGCGCCAGCACGGTCGGCGGATAGCCGCTCGGGTGGAACCGGGAAAGATTCATCTGCACCGTGGCAAACAAGCACACGCCAAGCTGAGTCGCATTGGCAACGCTCTCGAGATAACCGTACAGCTCCCCTTCGGTACGCGGATAGAACGAATTGGGAAGCCCCAGGAGAATGCCCGTCACGCCGATGCTCTCACCGGCTTTGGCCATCGCGATCACCTGATCGCGAGTGTCGAAGGTGCCATGGATCAGGAAGTGGTGGCGACCCTTGGCCTCATCGACCGCGATCTCCATGAAGCGGCGATACTCCTCTTCCGAGGTTCCGCACTCGGACACCAGCAGCGCACCCCAGAATCCGAGCTCGATGTTGCGCCGGACATCGTGGCGGATCGCAGCCTCGTTCAGTCTGCGCAGGTCGGCGCTGAAGCTCGGCATGATGACGTTACAGACACCGCGCCAGTTTGCCGCGGCCCAGTCTTTGGCCTCTGCGCGCGAATATTTCATCTGGCTAACCTCCACCGCGAGTCTCGATTTCGCGGCCGACCGCTGCCCCCGGTGTCGATCCGGCAAACCCGTTCGATATTGTCTGACAAAGTGCAATGTGTCAATGACGGCACGGCGGTCCAAGCGCGCGTGCAAACAGCCGCGGAGCGTAGGCGCAACGACTGCGCGATGCGATAATGCGCCTGCGCTGCCGCCGATCCGAAGCCGCAGCAACGAGGGGACTCCTCCATGAAGAAGTCGGACCTGGACAAGATCCTGCCGCGGCCCACGTCCCAGCTCACCAAGGTTCTCGATCAAGCCGTTTCGCGGCTGCGAACGATGATCATGACCGGACAGTTGCAGCCGGGCCAGAAGCTCGTCGAAGCCGAGCTATGCGAGGAGCTCTCGATCAGCCGCGCCTCCGTGCGAGAAGTGCTTCGCATCATGGAGAAGCAGCGTCTGATCGAGCTCATTCCCAATCGCGGTCCATTCGTCGCCAAGCTCGGGTGGGGAGAGATCGAGGACATTCACGATGTCTGGGCCATGCTGACGGGCGAGGCGGTCTATCGCTTCGTCGAGCGCGCGCAAGCCCAGGATCTGGAGACGATCAGGCTCGCCGTCGGCAAGCTCCAGGATGCCTTGAAGAATGAGGAGGAGCTCGCGCAGCTGGCGGCCACCAACGAGTTGTTCGGGGTGATCCTGGATCACTGCGGTAATCAGGTGCTGGTCGAGATCGTGTACTCGCTCGTCTCGCGCCTGAACTTCCTGCGTGCGCAGGCGCTGCGGTATGAAGGCTGGGGGCACCTGTGCTTGCACGAGATCCGCGAGATCGTCGCCGCGATCGAGGCGAAGAACCCCCTCGCGGCGCGCGATGCCACCCGACGGCATATCGACTCTGCGTGCGCCGCTGCAAAGCAGGTGGCGCTGTTGGCGGATGCTCAGCCGCAAGTCCGACGTGCGGTGAGTCGGACGCGCTCCGGCAGACCCGCGAGCTGAGCCGCAACGGCGCGAGGTCCCGAGCGCCCCTCGGGGGCTACCACTCCACTGCGATGTATTGCGTCTCGAGGAACTCCATGAGTCCCTCGTGTGCGCCCTCACGCCCCAGGCCGGACTGCTTCACCCCGCCGAACGGCGCAGCCGGGTCGGAGACGATTCCTCGGTTGAGGCCGACCATTCCGAACTCCAGCTTCTCCGAGACCCGCAACCCGCGCGCGAGATCCGCCGTGTATAAATAGACTACGAGACCGTACTGCGTCGCATTCGCCCGAGCGATGACCTCCTCCTCGGTGCGAAACTTTTGAATGGGGGCGACCGGTCCGAAGATCTCCTCGGTCAGGCAGAGCGCCCCATCGGGCACGTTCGCGAGCACGGTCGGCTCGTAAAAATAGCCCCTCCCCTGGATACGCCGGCCGCCCGTCAGAACCCGGGCACCGCGCTGGCGGGCGTCTTCGACCAGATTTTCGACCTTGTCACGAGTATCGGCGTTGACCAGGGGTCCGACGGCCACTCCCTCATCGAGACCATTGCCCACTTTTAGCGCGCTCATCTCACGGGCGAGGCGCTGCACGAAGGCATCGTGCACTGCCTCGTGCACGTAGAAGCGGTTGGCGGCGGTACAAGCCTCTCCCATGTTGCGCATCTTGGCGATCATGGCGCCGGAAACGGCCGCATCGAGATTGGCGTCCTCGAACACGATGAAAGGAGCATTGCCCCCGAGCTCCATTCGTGGATTGAGCACGAATTGCGCTCCGGCGCTCAGCAGGCGCCGCCCCACCTCGGTCGAGCCCGTGAAGGAGACCACGCGAACTCGGGGATCCGCCAGCATTGTCCCGACGACGGCCTCCGAGCGGCGCGATGGGAGAATGTTGACCACTCCTGGCGGCACTCCCGCCTCCTCCAGCACGGGCGCCAGAGCGAGCATAGTCAAAGGCGTCTCCGATGCCGGCTTCACGATGACCGTGCAGCCGGCAGCCAGCGCCGGCGCAATCTTTCGCGTTCCCATCGCTGCGGGGAAATTCCAGGGTGTGATCAGCACGGCCACGCCGGCAGGCTTGTGCTGAACCAGGATTCGCGCACCCGAGCTCGGAGAGCGCGACACCTGGCCGATATTGCGAACGGCCTCCTCGGAGTACCAGCGAAAGAACTCTGCGGCGTAGGCCACCTCGGCCCGAGCATCGCTCAGCGCCTTGCCGTTCTCGCGCGTGATCAGGCGCGCAAACGCCTCGCGCCGCGCGCTCAGGAGCTCATAGGCGCGGCGCAGAATCTCCGCCCGGCCCCGCGGTGCCAGAGAAGACCAGGCCGGCAGCGCTGCGGCCGCTGCATCGACGGCGGCACGCGCATCGGCCTGCGTCGCATTGGACACCCGGGCGAGAGACTCCTCGGTCGCCGGATCGATGACGTCGAACCGCTCAGCCGTGGATGAATCGCGCAACTCGCCCGCGATGTACAGCTTGCCCGTGTATTGCAGATCGCTTGAGGCATCCACGTTTGTTCTCGTCTGCGAGATCGAATGGGCGTTAGTGGCGAATGCTATCGGGGTTCGGAAGCGAGCTCGACCTGCACCTGGCGGCGCGCTTCCTGGGCGAGATAGCGCCGGACACGCGCGACGCCCAGATCATGCTGATAGAGCAGCTCATGATCGCGCGCGTCCTCACGCATGGCTGCCAGCATCTCACGATCCTGCTCGAGCACCTCCCAATGACGGTCCTCGAAGGTCGCACGAAACATGAATCTCCAGGTCTCTCGCGCCACCCCTTGGACCTGACGCGTTCGCCAGAAAAAGATTCGACACGATTGCTCATCTACCGGCGTGAGGAAGCAAATGACGGTCATGGCAGGCCCCGGACCGCCCGCCAGCGGATATGGAATGAGGACCCGCGCATGGAACAGGGGCGGCCGCGCGACGATCTCGACCCAGTCGAAGTTCACGCCTTGCTGGCCCGCACGCTTGACGATGAAGCCCGTGGAGGTTGCCGCGAGCTCGACCGTGTCCTGACGGGCGCCCAGTGCGAGCGTGAAGCTCTGAGCATGCAGATAGATACCATGCATCGGGTCTGCCAGATTCTCGGCCGCATATCGATAGTTGCACGGCCACACCGAGGTGCACAAGAAGTGCGCATGCTCGGGCGCGGTGATCTCCGGCGGAAGGAGCAGCTCACCCGGCTCGGGACGCTCCTGGCTCGGAAAATAGACAAAGACCCCGTCGCTTGCTTCCCGCACGCGGTAATTCAGCACCGCGTGCCGCCCCTCGAGGCCGCTCTTGCCCAGGGCGGGGACCTCGGCAACTCGGCCCGCGCAGTCGACGGTCACGCCGTGGTAGCGGCAAGCGATGCCGCTTGCGCGCACGATTCCATGGCTCAATCGTGCCCCGCGATGCGGACATCGGTCCTCGAGACACCCGAGCGTTCCGTCCGGTGCACGCCAGAGCACCAGCTCGCGACCCAGGGCCTTCACCGCCTGGACTGCTCCCGGGCGAATGTCCGCCGACCGGGCGACCACGTACCAGTGGCCGAGCAAACCACTATTGATGCGTGCTTCGACCAGCTCCTGCAGTCTCGACCCCTCGGCTGCGCAGCCGCCCTCGGGTTCGGCGTTCATCCGGGATAGCACTTTCGTGAATTTGTCTGACAATGTGAGTGTAGCGTCGAGCTATTTTTGCTGTCAATGTGAGCCCGGGTTGCTACGCTCTCCTGCCCAGGGTCCCCATGAAGCTCGTCGTCCCCGACCTGATCTCCAATTCCTACTTTCCCGTGATCGCGGCAGCCGACCTGGGATTCTTCGCACGCGAGGGGCTCGATCTGCAGGTGGAGCTGTTGTTTCCGGTGAGCGAGGCCTATGAGGCCCTGCGCGCAGGCAAGGTCGACTTCGTCGGAGGGTCGGCGCATTCGGCGCTGGCGGCTTTCCCCCGCTTCGAGGGCGTCAAGCTTCTGGCCGCACAGGCGCAGGGCATGTACTGGTTCCTCGTCATGCGCACCGACATCGGGGCGCGCCGGGGACAGATCGAGTGCGTGAAGGGCCGCACCATCGGCGCCGCGCCCTGGGTCGAGATGGGCCTCAGGGCGCTGCTCTCGGCCGCAGGTATCGGCATCGACCGTGACGAGGTCCGAATCGTGCCGGTGCCGGGCTCCCAGGGCGCGAGCGTCAACTTCGGAGTCACCGCAGCCAGGGCGCTCGCGGAGCGGCGCATCGATGGATTCTGGGCCAATGGCATGGGCACCGAGGTGGCCGTGCGCGAAGGCGCAGGCACGGTCGTCCTTGACGTGCGACGCGGCGATGGGCCGAAGGGCTGCTTCGACTACACGCTGAGCGCCCTGGCGGCGTCCGAGGCCCTGATTGGGCGCGCTCCGGAGCTCGCCGCGAGCGCCGTGCGCGCACTCGTCGCCACGCAGGCTGCGCTTCGGGAGGATCCCGGTCTCGCCCGGTCGGTCGGCGTCAAGCGCTTTCCCGCCGTCGAGGCGGAGCTCATCACGCCACTCATTCGACGTGATCTGCCTTACTACGATGCGCGAATCAGCCCGCAGACCGTGAGCGGCATGTGCCAGTTCGCGCAGCGCCTGGGCATCCTCGACCGCAATCTCGCGTACGAGGACGTGGTCGCGACAGCGTACTCGGCGCTGTGGGACGGACCTGCCCGGTGAGCGGGACCGCTCCTTTGCACGACCCGCTCGCGGACAGGGCGCTTGGGCGCGTCTTTCGACGGCTGCTCCCGCTCATGATGCTGCTCCTGCTGCTCAGTCTCATCGACCGCACGAACATCAGCTTTGCCGCGCTGCAGATGAACGCCGAGCTGGGTCTCACACCGGCCACGTATGGCCTTGCGGCCGGAATCTTCTTCATTGGCTATTGCTTGTTCGAGGTGCCCAGCAATCTCATTCTGGCGCGAGTCGGGGCGCGTCCGTGGCTCGCCCGGATCATGATCTCCTGGGGTGCCCTCGTCGTCGCCATGGCGGAGGTCCGCGGCGTGCGCTCGTTCTATGTGCTGAGGCTGCTTCTCGGGATCGCAGAGGCAGGGCTCCTGCCGGGCACGTTTCTGTATCTCAGCCGCTGGGTTCCGGTGCGTCGCCTCGGCCTCGCCTTCTCGCTCCTGATGTCCGCCACCGCGATCGCGAACGTGATCAGCGGCCCTGTGGCCGGTGGGCTGATGCAGCTCGAGGGGCTCTGGGGCCTGCGCGGGTGGCAATGGGTATTCGTGGTCGAGGGGCTCGCCACGATGCTCGTCGGCATCGCGGTGCTGCGCTTTCTTCCGGAGCGGCTCGAGGATGCCGAGTGGCTCTCCGACAGCGAGCGACGCTTGCTCGCATCCGCACTCGCGCGCGATGCGCAGGTCAAGGCGGCCTCCGGTGTCACGGACTTCCGGCAAGGGTTCCTGGACCGGCGAGTCATCATCGCGACCGTCGTCTGCTTCTTGTTCATCTGCTGCAACTTCGGCACGGTCTTTTGGCTGCCGCAGATCGTGAAGTCGCTGGGCGCCTCATCCCCCTTGCAAATCGGCTTCCTGACGGCCATCCCGTACCTGCTCGGTGGCGTTGCCACGATCTGGTCGGGCCAGCACTCCGATCACACCCGGGAGCGCCGCTGGCATCTGGTTTGCGGAGCGCTGCTCGCCTGCGCCGGCTATGCACTGGCGGGCACGGCCGCAGCATCCGCCTCGATCGCGTTCATGGCACTGTGCGTGGCCACCGCCGGCATCTGGAGCATGTTCGGTGTGTTCTGGGGGTACGCCGGCGGCCTGCTGGGCGGTGCTGCCGCGGCGGGCGGCCTCGCATTCATCAACAGCTTCAGCGCCCTCGGCGGGTTCGTCGGGCCGGTCGCAATCGGATTCGTGCGGCAGCAGACTCAAAGCTTCAGCAGCAGCCTGTTCGTGCTGGCTGGATTCTCGCTGCTGACGGCGGCGGCCGCGCTGCTGGTGCGCAATGCCGACAGACCCGAGCAACAGTCCCTGTCGGTCGCTACGTAAAGACGAACCCCGCATCCACGGGCAGGACCTGGCCAGTCAGAGCCAGAGCGGCCGGCGTGAGGAGAAACGCGACGATCTCCACGATGTCCTCCGGAAACTGCGGGCCCGGAACGGCGCGGCCCCGCTCGTATTCCTGATGCCTCTCGGCCGGAACATACTCCGTTGCTTCGTTGCGCATGATTCCGGGGGCCACTGCAGTGACACCGATGCCGCGGGTCCCCAGCTCGCGTGCGAGGGAGCGAGTCATCGAGATGACCGCACCCTTGCTCGAGACGTACGCGAGCAGCTTGGGCGGCCCCCACAGGGCGGTGTCGGAGGCCAGGTTCACGATGCGGCCGTGCCCCCCCGGCGCGAAGAGCGCACTGAGGGCTCGGGTCACGAGCCACGTGCCGCGCACATTGACGGCCATCACACGATCCCAGAGATCGAGCTCGATGTCCTCGAATGCCGCACCGCCGACCTGGGTGGCGATCGCAGCGTTGTTCACCAGACCGTGAATGACGCCTTCCGTACGGGCGATGTCCGCCGCAAATGCGGCAATGGAGTGCGGATCCGCCAGGTCGATGGGAGCAAACCGCACGCTGGCACCACCGCCCCTGAGTTCGGTGGCCGTCCGCTCGCCCTGCTCGCGCAGCACGTCGCACAGGATGAGCCGCGCCCCATGACGTGCACAGGCCTCGGCAATCGCCCGCCCCACGCCGCGCGCAGCGCCCGTGATCACGATCGTCCGGCCGGAGAGCACGATCAAGGCTCCTGCGCATATCCATCGTGCTGGAGATAGGCGCGGTCCAGGGAGTCGTTGATCCGCTTGAGCTCATACTCCAGGGTCTGGATCGTCCAAGGTCCCACGGCGCCGGATGGCCGAGCAATGTTTTGTCGCTGCAGCTCGGCGGCGACTTGGGTAAATTCATGCAGGCCCCTGGCGAAGATCGCCTCGAGCGCATCGGCCAGGCGCCGCTCGGGCGGCGTGAGCGGTCTGCGCAGCGCCTGGTGCCCGAGGACCCCGAGACTTGCCGGATCGTGCTGTGCCATAGGGATTTGCTCAGAGATGTCTGACAATCTTAGTCTGCTATAGTTGTCAGACAAATTAAAGTGAATCGCGCGTGACCCGAGCTCCCGTTGATCCGTCGGTTTTGCAGTACGGCAGCGACCTGGTGGCCGCGCTGCTGCGCGCACTGGGCGTGCCGTTCCTCGCCATCAACCCCGGAGCGAGCTTCCGGGGCTTGCACGACAGCGTCGTCAACCTGCTGGGGAACCACGATCCGAAGCTCCTGTTGACGCTCCACGAGGCCCAAGCGGTCGCCATTGCTCATGGCTACGCGAAGGTCACCGGCCAGGCGATGGGAGTGGTGCTGCACGCAAATGTCGGTCTGATGAACGCCGTGATGGCGATCTACGATGCTTGGGTCGATCGGGTACCGATGCTGATCATCGGCGCGACCGGAGCGGTGGATGCCGTGCGCAGGCGGCCGTGGATCGAATGGATCCATACCAGCCGCGACCAGGCATCGATCATCCGCCACTTCGTCAAATGGGACGATCAGCCGGCATCACCGGCGGCGGCGCTCGAGTCCGTCATGCGTGGAGCGCGCATGACTGCGATGCAGCCTTGCGCTCCGGTCTACATCTGCCTGGACGTGGATCTACAGGAGCGGCCCTTATCCGCGCCCGTGTCGTTGCCGGACGTGGAGCGTCATCCGCTGCCTCGACAGGCGGTCGCGGCCGCGAGGGATCTCGCAGAAACCCGGCGGCTCCTCACTGGCGCTCACAAGCCTCTCGTGCTCGTGGGCCGTCACGATCGCACGCAGCAGGCCTGGGATCGCAGAGTCGCTTTTGTCGAGCAGCTGGGCGCGGCTGCCATCTGCGATCTGAAGTGTGGTGTGGGCTTTCCAAGCGCACATCCGCGCTTCATCTCCGCCCCGGCCCAGTATCTGGATGCGCGCGCCACCCAGGTTCTCACCGAGGCGGACTGCATCGTGAGCCTCGACTGGCCCGATCTGGGGGGAACGCTCTCGCAACGTCCCGACCGGGGCAAGGATTTGCGGCTCATCGTGGTCTCCCCGGACGAGCGCTTGCACAATGGATGGTCGCTGGACCATTTTTCCCTGACCGAGGCGGACCTGCGCATTCCCGTTCCCGCGGATTGCTTTGTCGCCGGCTGGCTCGACTCGCACCAAGCTCACCAGGCGGCTCCGTGGCCCGTGCCGCAGCCTGCCGCGCTCCCCGCAATTGCGGCGGACGGTCCGGTCACGATGGCCGGTTTGGCCCACGTGTTCGCCGAGGCCCGCGGGCAACGACCGGTCTGCCTCACACGTCTGCCGTTCGGGTGGCCCGAAGGGGACACACGCTTTGACGGCCCCCTCGACTGCATCGGCTACGACGGGGGCGGCGGCATCGGCTCCACGCCGGGAATCACGGTCGGGGCGGCTCTCGCGCTGCGCGGAACCGGGCGAGTGCCGGTCGCAATCCTCGGCGATGGCGACCTGCTCATGGGCAGTCAGGCACTCTGGACCGCGGTAGCCGAGAAGCTGCCGGCGCTCTTCATCGTCAACAACAACCGCTCCTTCTATAACGATGTGGAGCATCAGGAGCGGGTTGCTCGCCACCGCGGTCGACCCGTCGAGAACCGTGACATCGGCATGACGATCGATGATCCCCCCGTTGACATCGCAGGCCTCGCGCGCAGCTACGGGTTGCGCTCGTTTGGATCCGTCGAGCGGCTGTCGGGGCTGCGGGAGGCTCTGCGAGCCGCCTTCCTGGCCGTTGAATCCGGAGCCACCGTGCTGGTGGATGTAAGGGTAGTACGAGGTTAATCCATGATGCGACAGGAAGTGCCCGCCGGGGCGGACTCCAAGGTTGCCGCTGCTCTGCCGACCCATCGCGGGCTGTACTACGGGGGAGCATGGCGCGAGCCGGCCGGTGGGTACGGCGAGACGCTCAATCCCGCAACAGGCAGGACCCTGGGACGGGTCGCCGAAGCGAGTCGAGCGGACGTCGATGCAGCGGTGCGTAGCGCGCATAGCGCATTCCTCGAGTGGCGTCGCTGGAGGCCACGGGATCGTGGCGCGCTTCTGAAGAAGGTCGCGGCTGTTCTGCGCGAGCACGCCGAGGAGCTGGCACTGCTCGATGCGGCCAATTGCGGCAACCCGGTCAAGGCGATGATCCGCGACGGTTACGACGGTCCCGACTACATCGACTTCTTTGCCGGGCTTGCGAGCGAAGCCAAAGGCGACGTCACCCCCATGGGAGAGGACATCCTCAACCTCACCGTGCAGGAGCCCTATGGGGTGTGTGCGCGCATCGTGGCCTACAACCACCCCTACATGTTCGCGGCCATGAAGATCGGCGCGCCGCTCGTGACGGGCAACACGGTCATCATCAAGCCGCCGCCGCAGGCGCCCCTGTCGGCGCTGCGGATGTTCGAGCTGATCGAGGGGCTACTGCCGCCGGGGGTGCTGAATCTGCTGCTCGGAGGGCGTGAGTGCGGCGAGGCGATGAGTGCGCATCCACTGACTCCGGTGGTCACGCTCGTCGGGAGTGTCGAAAGCGGTCGGGCGGTTGCGCGCACGTGCGCAGAGCGACTCAAGCATGTGGTGCTCGAGCTCGGCGGAAAGAATGGACTCATCATCTATCCGGATGCCGATATCCCCAAAGCGATCGAGGGTGCGCTCAAAGGAATGAATTTCACGTGGTGCGGGCAGTCGTGCGGCTCGACCTCGCGCCTTTTTGTTCACGAGTCGCTGTACGAGACGGTGCTGCAGGGAGTACTTGCCGGCATCGGGCACTACAAGCCCGGGATTCCGACCGAGATGGACACCACGATGGGGGCCATCATCTCGCGGCCGCAGCTCGACAAAGTGCTGCGCTATATCGATATCGCCAAGCAGGAAGGGGCGCGATTGGTTGCCGGGGGAGGCCTACCGCGCGATCCTGCGCTCGCCGGCGGATTCTTCGTCGAGCCCACAGTCTTCACGGACGTGAGCATGGATATGCGCATCGCCAAGGAAGAGATCTTCGGTCCCATACTCTCGGTGATCAGATGGAGCGACGAGGAGTCGATGTTCGAGCAAGTGAACCGCGTGGACTATGGGCTGACGGCATCCATCTACACGACGAGCCTGGCAAACGCTCATCGCGCGGCGCGCCGCGTGCAATCGGGCTACGTCTGGGTCAATAACGCCGGGCCGCACTTCGTAGGGGTGCCCTTCGGAGGGTACAAGCAGTCCGGCATAGGGCGCGAGGAGTCGATCGAGGAGCTCTACACGTTCACCCAGACCAAGAACATCCACATCACGCTTTAGGTGCGGGCTTCTTTGCCCCGTCGTAGTAATGAATCTCATACAGCATGCACCCGCCGCGCGACTTGAACGGTCCATGAAATGCACCGGGGGGGCGGCACGCGTAGGTCGGAGCCTCGAACACCTCGCCTCCGTGGCCCTGCTGGTCGCTGCCCACGGCTAGATCTCCCTGCAGAAGATAGACCTCTTCCCAATGATCGTGCACGAAGGGCGCTGTCGTGAAGGCACCGGGCTCGAAGCGCAGCAAGCGGGTCCGGCTGCCGGTCTTGTGCGTCTCGTCGAGGTCGCTCGCCAGCACCTTCTGCTGGATACTGGGCGGATACCCGCGCATGGTTTCCCACCCGGCCGCAAGGTCGAGGCGGTGGAATTCGAGGTGGGGCTTGTTCATCGACACGGGGGTCTCCTCGGAAAAGGCGCTCGATGCTCGTGATACTTCACTAACGGATCGAGAGCTGTCAACGGAGTAAGCCGATGCCGAAGCAGAATTACGATCCGGGTACGGCACGCTATTTGAGCTTCTCAACCGCCCGACGTGGCTTCGTCGACGGACGCACGAGCCCGATCGAGTTCCTGGAACGCTGCCTCGAGCGAATCACCCGCATGGAGCCAAGCATCCAAGCCTTCGTGCGCCTGGACGTCGAGGGGGCTCGTGCTGCCGCACACGCAGCCGCCCAGCGTTGGCGAATGGGCACACCCCTCTCCCTGATCGATGGGATGCCCGTGGGTATCAAGGACTGCTTCGACGTCCGCGGTTGGCCGACCGAGGTGAACAGCGCGCTCTTCAAGGGCCACACTGCGGAGATCGACGCCGCGCACGTCGCTGCCCTTCGGCGCAGCGGAGCCATCATACTCGGCAAGACCACCACGACCGAGCTGACGATGGCGCTGCCCGCGCCCACGCTGAACCCATGGGATCTACAGCGCACGCCCGGGGGCTCCTCCTCCGGCTCCGCCGCAGCGGTCGCCGCGTGCATGCTGCCGGTCGCAAGCGGCAGCCAGGTACGCGGCTCGGTGATCCGCCCTGCCTCCATCTGCGGCATCCTCGGAATGAAGCCTACCTTCGGCGCCCTGAACCGTAACGGCGGAATCGATCCGTCCCCGAGTCTCAATCATCTGGGGTTGCTCGCCGGGACGCTCACCGACCTGTGGGAAACCGCATATCAGATCGGACGCACCGCGGGAGGCGATCCAGGCTATCCGGCACTGCAGGGGACGCCGCAGCTCGGCGCGGCGCGGCGCCCGTTGCGCCTGGCGCGGCAGTACACGGCGGGCTGGTCCAGAACCGACGACTCCTCGAAAGCCGCCTTCGAAGCCTTCCTGCAGTCACTGCGTCGCGAGGGTATTGAGATCCTCGAGCCCTCCGCGACTTCCGAGCTCGCGACCTACGAAGCGGCCACCACCGCGACGCACGAGTTCTTCTTCGACCTGATGACGTTCGAGCTACGCTGGCCGCTGAGCTTGTGGGACAAGCTGCGACCGGGATTGCTGAGCGAGGCCGTGAGCGGCTACGTGCAGCGAGCCGAAAGCATGACCGTCGAGGAGTATGATCGGGCGCTTGCCCGACGCAGTGAGCTGCAGATGCTCCATCGCGGTCTGCGAGGGCATGTGGATGCCTTCGTGACGCTCGCCCACATCGGTCCTGGACAGATCGGAATGCCCAAGCAGGGTACTCCCTGGTACAACGACGCATCGTCCGCGATTGGAGCGCCCACCTTTGGCCTGCCCCTGCTCAGCGTGGATCAGGCGCCGCTCGGCGTTCAGATCCTGGGCTTCGAGAGCCAGGACGCCGACCTGGCCGCGGTCGCGCACTGGCTACTCCACCAATATGCACCGCAGCTGGTGCAGTAGCTACTGTCCCAGGTAGTGATCCAGCAGCCAATTGTAGTACTGCGACATCATCGGCTCGAACTTCGGATGCAGCACGCCGCGTTGGTTGAAGTGCGAGCGGACGCCCTTCTGCAGCATCGAGCACGCCATCGTGTCCTCGGTCTGCACCTCTTTCATGAACTGCACCTCGCCGGCGATGTGCGCCTGAGCCTCCGGACGATCCCAGGCCCATCCCGCCACGGAAATCGTCGTCGAGGCGACGTTGCGATCGACCGTGCCGACCTGCGTCGTGATGGTCGAGATCTGATGAGGCTGGATGAACGAGATGAAGTTCGGGAAGATCGCCGCGAACAGCGCATCGCGCGAGTAGTCGGCATTCCTCTCGTCGCTCATCCACGGCGGCCGCCCGAAGGGGCGGCGCATCTCGTCGAGACCGCGAAACTCCTCAGGCGTGGTGTAGGCGTAGACACCCCAAGTCTTGCCCGTGGCGAGCTTGCGATGTGAGCCAGGGGGCATGACCGCGCCGATCCGCTCGCTGTGCACCCCGGCGTGGTGATAGGCCTCGTTGCCGGTCTCGAACGAGAACTTCCAGTTCCAGTTCGCCTCGTACGTGGTGTGTCCGGCGGAGCGATACGAGCTGAGATCGTACTCGCTCAGAATCTCGTCCAGTCCCTTCAGCTCCTCTGCCAGCGGCGTCGCGTCCCGATCGAAGTTGATGAAGATGAGGCCATTCCAAACCTCGGTACGCAGCGCGGGCAGAGCGCAATTCTTCTGGTCGAATCCCTTGATGCTTTCGACCGAGACGGCGCGCAAGGAGCCGTCGGTGTTGTACGACCATCGATGGTACGGGCACATGAGCACACTCTTGTTGCCGCGGCCCTCCTCCACCACTGCCGAGTATCGATGTCGACACGCGTTGACCAGCGCGCGAACCTGGTCGTCCTTCCCGCGAATGACGATCAGCGGCTCGCCGAGCATGTTGATCGTGAAGTAATCACCGGGCTTCTCCGCCCAATCCCACGGGCCCACGTACAGCCAGTGCTTCTTGAGGATGTTCTGCGCCTCGAAGCGATGGATCTCCTCGTCGTAGTAGCAGCGGGCCGGCAGAACGCCATGCACTCCATTGACCCCCACGCGAATCGCCTCGATCTCTTCCTTCGTGAACACCGGCGCCTTGATCGAACGCTCGTTCAAGAGCCCGGAGGGTGCTTCGGTTGCCATCGCTTGAGCCATTGTGGCGCTCTCCACCCTTCGATGCGTGACTCGGTCGCCGAATGGCGCCGGCCCGCTCGGGGTTCAAAAACTGTACACGGTATACATGAAATGTCAACGGTGTTGCGGTGGCCCGCACGATCGCCACATCCGGCGCCGCGACCCTCAAGCATCGAGCAAGCTTTTCACTGGACGCGTGCAATCGGCCAGGCGCTCCGGTGCCACTCTTCTTTTGGCCTCTATCAGCTTGCGGCCCGCCATATAGTCCGGCGGAGAGTTGATGGCCTCCACCGCACTGATGACATCGCTTCGCAGGTGAAATACGCAGAATCTCTGACTGTCCGCGTCCCCGCGCACGACCAGTACATCATCCGCCCTCGCCAGCCCTGCGATCTGCAGCTTGGTCTGGAACTGGTCCGACCAGAACCACGGCACTTCGGCGTACGGCTTTGGCCTGTCCAGCATGGCCAGCGCCGCGTGCTTCGCCTGATCGACCGCATTCTGGACACACTCGAGCCGATGCGAGCCGCCGTACGGACTCGGGTGCCGCGTGCAGTCGCCGGCGGCAAAGACATGGGGATCGCTGGTCTGCGTAAAGGCATCGACGATGATCCCATCGTCCGTGGCGAGGCCTGCCGCCTTCGCCAGTGAGTCGTTGGCCGCGGCGCCCACGCCGATCAGCGCCACATCTGCCGGATAGAGCTCGCCGCCTGCGCGGATTCCAGTGAGGTGCCCTGCTCCTGCAAACTGCTCCAGACGCGTCCCGAGGAGGATCGCAACGCCGGCCGCCCGGTGAACGGCGGTGAAGAAGTGCGACACAGCCGGCGAGACGACTCGCGCCATCGGCCGCTCGAGCGCCTCGAAGACTGTCACCTTCAATCCCCAGGCGGCCGCCACGGCGGCAACCTCCAGCCCGATGTATCCCCCACCGACGATCGCAAGACGCCGCCCGCGATGCAGCTTGCAGCGCAGTTGCTCGGCATCGGCGATGGTTCTCAGATAGTGCAGACCTTCGAGATCTGCGCCTGGGACTCGTACATGGCGTGCGGTCGCGCCGGTTGCCAGCAGCAGCCGGTCATACGCAAGAGCCTCGCCGTCTTGCAGACGCACGACCCGTGCGGTCCGATCGATGGCGCTGACGGGAACGCCCAGCCGCAGAGCGCAATCGTGCTGGCGATAGAAGCTCTCCGAGCGCAAGAACAGCCGTTCGCGCTCGACCTTGCCCTGCAAATACGCCTTTGAGAGCGGCGGTCTCTGATACGGCAGGAAGGGCTCCTCGCCGACCAGAGTCAGGTCACCCGCGTAACCCTCGTCCCGGAGCGAAGCAACGGCCTGACAGCCGGCCTGCCCTCCTCCGACGATGACGATCCTGTCAGTCCGGTTCGGCCTTTCGGTCTGCCACGCGCTCATGACATTTCATTCGGCCGCTCAATACCGCATCTCCGGTCGTACCGTGACCTCCGGATGCGCCTCCTGCCCGAACGTCCCCCAGTCCTTGTCGAAGAACGACACACCGATCGAGGGCTCGCCGACCGGGAAGATTGGCCAGTTGATGACCTTGGGATTCAGCCGGATCCACTCCCCGGGCTGCACGTAGAGCACGCCCTGCATTGCGTTCTCGAGCTGCAGACCTTTGATGATTCCACCCCGCATGGTGAAGTGCCAGTCATTCGCAAGCACACAGTGAGGAGCGGCGTAGGCCGCGAGCTGCTCTTCCGACATCTGAGTGGGCTTCGAGTCGTCCTGCGTCTTGCCGAAGGAGAACACGAACTGCGGGTTGGTATTCGTGGGCGGAATGATGCATCCGAGTCTGCGGAACGTGAGACCTTCCTTCTTGGGCAGCGCCACCGCGTTCACATCGAGGTTGTTCGTCAGCAGCGTGATGCCCTCATCCGTGAGCGGCACTTGCAGCCGCGCGACGGCGCTCCGGAATGACTCGGGGTAGTCGAACTTTCCGATTCGAACCGAGCCGATGCGCTTGGAGATGTCCTCGAGGGTCGTATAGACGTGCCCAGTCGATAGCCTGAGGAGTGCCATGTCATGTCTCTCCCGATGTGCGATGAAAGGTTGGAATCTCGAAGCGGCATGTGGGCGCGCCCTGCGAGGCACAGGCAAGCTCGATCACCGGACCGTCTACTCCATAGGCCGTGAGGGCAACGGCGCGTAATATTCCAGCGATGGCGGCGCACACCGGTATCTGAGAGACACCGAATCCGGCAGCGAAGGGGCTGTTGCGCACCTCGACGATGAGGGATTTGCTCAGTTCGCGGCCGGTCGACCACACACCCCACCCCAAGCGCTCTGCGGCCTGGCACGTGCTCGCGACAAAGTCGGTACCGCTCAGAGGCTGCTTCGCCTGATATCGGCTGAACGACGACTGCACGTGGCGGAACGCCGAGCGCTCGAGCGCCTCCAAGAACCTCTGCGTCGACACATGCTCGAGCTCGTGGGCAACCCCCATGAGTACATCGGGTCTCATCAGCACGTAGCGGATGCCATCCTCGGTGATCTCCCCCGCCGACTGACTCGAATCGACCGGCACGTGCGCCCCCTTTGACACGAGTTGCATGTATGCAGTATACAGCCAACCTGAGAGAGCGCATCATGAACCCCTTCACCGCCATCATGAGATTGCTCGTGAGAATCCTCACTCGCACGACAGGAACGTGGATCGGTTCCCCGCAACGACGCGCCCACCGCACCAAGGACTGACCGTCCGCTTCATCTGCCGGTCAGATCAGCGAGCCTTCCGTGAGCTCCACAGTCGTACTCGGCATCGGCGCCTCCCACACGACCCTGATGAACACGCACTGGGATCGGGTGGACCACCTGCCGCGTGCGCATCATTTCCGCAACGCGCTGAATCAAGCGGCGGCCGAGCTGCATGCGGCCCGGCCCGACGCCGTCGTGGTCGTTGGATCGAACCACTTTCGCGGCTTCTGGCTCGATCTGATGCCCGCCTTTACCGTGGGTGTGGGTGAGGTGATCTGCAGCGGCGAGCACGGTAGCCCCAAGGGACTTCTGCCCTCCGATGCCGCACTCGGACAACACATTTGCAATGGACTCGTTGGGCGCAGCTTCGATGTTGCTTTCTCCAGCCGGCTGACGGTAGATCACGGCATCAGTCACGCGGTGCAGTGGATCGTCCGCACTGCCGCAGGTCCTATGATTCCGGTGGTACCGGTCGTCGTGAACTGCTTCGCCCCGCCGCTGCCGTCACTGAAGCGCAGCCGCGACTTTGGCGCGGCGCTCGGCGCCACGATCCGAGAGTTCCCAGGGGCTCGTCGCATCGCGGTGATCGGCACAGGCGGTCTCTCACACACGCTGCCGTTCCCCGACTGGCGTGCACCTCATTCACCGGATGACGAGTTTCTCGTGGAGTCCTGGCGTTCCGGCCGGGGAAGATGGGAGGAGTTCGAGACACGCCGCCGCCAGATCCTCGTCAACTCACCGCCTCGACTGAACGAGCCATTCGATCGGGACTTCCTGGGGCGCCTGGCGCAAGGAACGATCGCTGAATTCGCCGACCGCGTCGCGGACGAGGCGCTCACTCAAACCGCTGGCAACGGGGCTGCGGAGTTTCGCGCCTGGATCATCATGGCCGCAGCGCTGCAGCACCGCCCCGGGCGCGTGCTTGCATACTCACCCATGCCGGAGTGGCTCACCGGAATGGCTGTCGCGGTGATCCCTGGAGAGCCTTCACAACCCGGAGAACCCTCGTGAGCATCTGGACCGACTTGACCGGCATCGCCTTCCGTCTGGACTTCATCGATGCCGCCGGAGTGTCCACTCGAGCCCTTACTGCGGGGACCGGTCAGGACGTGATCATGCTTCACGGCACGAGCGGGCACCTCGAAGCCTTCAGCCGAAATGTCGTGCCACACGTGCAGGCCGGCTATCGGTGTCACGCCATCGACGCTCTGGGTCACGGCTATACGGCCAAGCCCCCCTTCGACTACGAGATTCCCCGCTACGCTGAGCACGTGCTCGCCTACATGAATGCGCAGGGCATCCGTCGCGCTCATCTCATGGGCGAGTCGCTTGGGGGCTGGATCTCTGCCTGGCTCGGGATCCACCATCCCGATCGGGTTCGCACCCTGCAATTGGTCGCTGCCGGCGGGACCAAGGCCGACCCCGACATCATGAAGAAGATCAAGGAGAGCACCCGGCGCGCCGTCGAGTCCGATGACATCGAGCTCACCCGCAAGCGGCTGCATCTTCTGATGCACGACCCGAAGAATGTCAGTGACGAGCTCGTCGAGATCCGACACCGGATCTATCACGCAGCGGATTTCATCGCCAATCTCGATCATCTCCTGTGCCTGCAGGAGATGCCCATCCGCCAGCGCAATCTGCTGCGCCCGGATCAACTCGCAAGGATCGCCGTGCCCACGCTCATCGTCTGGGGGCACGAGAATCCGTTCGGCGGCGTTCCGGAAGCAACCGCAATGCAGTCGCACATCAAAGGATCGCGCCTGGAGCTGTTCGAGGCGTGCGGGCACTGGCCTCAGCACGAGCACGCCGAACGCTACAACAAGCTGTCCATTGCCTTCCTCGCCTCACACGCAGGAGACTGACCGTTGTCCCTGAGCCCCCAGCAGCGCGAGTACTTCGCGCACGCCACCCGGCTGGTGCAGCAGGACGCGCTCGCGGAGGCGGTCATGGGGCTGGTCGATGTGCCCTCTGCCACCGGTTGCGAAGGTGCGCTCGCGCGCTCAATCGCCGATCGCCTGCGCGAGCGCGGCCTCGATGGCCTCGAGCAACCTCTGGATGCTCAACAATCAAACGCGCTGGGCCGCCTTCCCGGCAGCGGCGGGGGACCTTCGCTACTTCTGTACTCGCCGATCGATACCGTCACCTCCAACAGCCCCGCGGAGGATCTGCCGGTCGCCGCCAGTGAATTCACGCCGGACATGGCCGCCAGGTCATCGCGGCGGGGCTCGTACGTAGTGGGCCTTGGCGCGCAGAACCCGAAAGGTCACGCGGCCTGCGTTCTGGTTGCGGCGGAGGCAATCAAGGCAGCCGGCATCCCGTTACGCGGTGATCTATACGTGGGGTTTGGTGCCGGAGGGATGCCGACCGACGCGCGCCCCGGCACGCGCGCCGACTGTGGACATGGGGCCGGTTGCAACCACCTGCTGAAGGATTTGCAGCCCACGTTTGCGATCATCGCCAAGACCGGATGGGCAGTCTCCTGGGAGGAGGTCGGGCTCGTCTGGTACGAGGTCCGAGTGCATGGCACACATACCTACGTGGGTAGCCGGCACTTGCTGCCGTACGTCAACCCGATCCATCAAGCGGCGCGCCTGATCGATGCTCTGGAGGCCTGGTTTCCCATCTGGACCGAGCAACACCGATCGGGGCTCGTCGCCCCACAGGGCGCCGTATCGTTCATCGAGGCCGGGTGGGAGCGCAGCGCAACTTTCGTCCCCGCCGTATGTCGGTTTCGCCTGGACTTGCGTTTGAGTCCGCGGACGAGCCCGGAGGAGGCCGACCGCGCGTTCAGCGCAGTGCTTGCGCAGCTTGCCAGGACACTCGACGTGTCCTATGAGTGGCGCCGCTTGATGGCCATCCCCGGCACAACGACCGCCCCGGATAACTTGATCATCAAGACAGCGATCGAGGCATGGGAGACCCTGGAAGGCAGAGCCCACCGCCCGATCACGGGACTCTCAGGAGCCACCGATGCAAATATTCTGCGCGCCCATGGAATCCCCACCGCCCGCATCGGTCTGCCGAAGGCCGATCTTCCGAACCTCGACTTCGGGCAAGGCATGAACACCGTCTCGGTGCCCGCCATGGTGAAACTCACGCACCACCTCATCTACTGCGCTGTTGCGATCTGCGCAGCCTGACCGATGAGAAGTGGGACCGGGCTCGAGCTGATCAGGCCGCATCCGCCTTGGCCCCGTTGCGCGCTGGCGAGCGTGAGTCCAGCTCCGCCATCGCGCTGACCATCGCCTCCTCCGTCAGGCGAAGGTACGACCGCCAGAGGCCTTCTGCGAGATCGCAATCGCGATTCTCCAGAGCGTCGCGAATCTTCTTCTGGCGATCGACGATGACCCGCCGCAGCTCCAGGTTGTTCAGTGTGACGCCGCGGATGAAATGCAGGTGGCTCGAGAATTGCGCGATCAGCGAGCTCAACGCGCGATTGGAGATCGCATCGAACATCGCGTGACGGAAATCCTCGTTGGCCTTCGCAAATTGTGTCGGTTGGGCGCGAGTGGCCGATCCTGATTCCGAGTCGATGGCAGCGCCGATCTTGCTGATCTGCTCGGGGCCGTACTCCGCCGCAGCCATTCTCACGGCTGCCGGCTCGAGCAGCATCCGCACCGCAAGGATCTGCCGGATCTCCTCGATCGTCGGAGCCGGTACGACGTATCCGCCTCCATGCCTCGCGCGCAGCACTCCCTGCTTGGTCAGCTGGCCGAGAGCCTCGCGAATGGGAGTGCGCGACACCCCCAGACGCTTGGCGAGTCCTTCCTCCGTGATCCGCTCGCCCGGGGAGAATTTCCCGCTCTTCAGCTCGTTCAGTATCAGCTGGAAGGCTTGCTCACGGAGCGTCTGACCCTTCTTGATGGC
>DATKPP010000044.1:0-10284 GCA_035524075.1 Steroidobacteraceae bacterium
CCCGATCATCAGCTCGTCGATACTCTCGACGCCGAACGAGATGTGGCTGAACGTGAGCTGCGGCAGCTTGAGCAGAAACAGGTTGTGATGATCGTGCCGGCCGTCGCAGCGCATGAACAGGCCGAAGCCGCGCATGATGTCGGTCACGCGGAAACCGAGCCTGCCGGTGTAGAAGGCGGCGGCACGGTCCACATCGGGCACGCCGAACACGACGTGATTGATCTGCTTCGGCCGTGCGGCCTCGTACCACGTTCGGTGGCGGTTCCACCGCACCACCTGCCCGAGATGATTCTCACGGGGCGCCTGCACCGGCTCCGGGGCGTGCCGCTCGAACACACGAAAGCCGATGCGCAGGCCGGCATCATCCTGACAGTGTACGGTTCCATCCCCGTCGAGGTGAACCTCGCGGTCGCGCCGCAGATCGGACAGCAAGCTCTGCAGAGACGGTTGTGAATCGACGCCCCAGATGATCTCACGTGGGCCGGACTGTCGCAGAAAGGGCGGCGGGAGGTGCGGATCGTCACGGCGCCGCAGAATGATCGAGGAGCCCTCGGGCAGCGCGAAGCGGCTCGCCTCCGGCCCCTTCTCGGCGAGCTGCAGTCCGAAGTCCTCGAAGAACCGAGTGCAGGAATCGAGATCGTCGACGCCGTACACGAGAGATGCGACTCCTAGCAGCATCGCCGATCTCCTTATCGATCAGCCACGGTCAAGACTCCGGCACGACGGGGATTTGCAGATAAGAGTCATCCACGCCACCGGTGTGGAGAAGGTGCAGCCCTGCGTTCACCGTATCCTCGTGGCGAAAGTAGACCGGATCCCTGATCTTGGAGTATTTCTGCAGGTCGGTCCCCTGCACGATGAGGCGCAGGCGCTCGCCGGGCTCGAAGCGTGTGCCCGATGGCCAGATCTCGATATCGAGAGGGGTCTTGGCGCCCGGCACCAGCTTCAGCTCGCGCCGGTGCGCCAGCACCGGCATGAAGTCGGTCGAGGCGTGCGGATCGAGCTCGCGATGCGACGCCCGCAGCCACCCGAGCGCGACCGGGCCGTCCTCGAAGAAGGAGTAGAAGGCGAACGGGACCTGGTTGCCGGTCGCGTCGAGCTTGTAGATGCCCACGAAGACGTCCATGTCGTTCGCAATGTCCGCTGACATCACCAGGTGCAGCTTCATGTGGCCCACGAGCACCGTGGGCCGATCGAATGTGATATCGAAACTTGCGCGGTGGGAACCGGGGCCGCTGCCCAGGGCCGAGTAGCTGACGGTGCTCGGAGCGGCGACGGGCGAGCGCGCGAGAGTCCCGTCTGCGGCATCGAGGTACAACCTCTCGTAGCGAGTCTCGGGTACCGGCCAGTCGCGAAACGCTCGAGTGGCGCCCACGAAGTAGCGCTCGCGGACCTCCGCGCGCACCTTCGGCCAGCTCAGGACCGAGGTGGACTTGCCCTTCAGGAAGTGATCGAAGAACTCCTGCAACTGAGCTACGTTCGCCGGGGTGTAGTAGTGCGCCCACTTCTTGCGCCCGTGCACCAGCAGCCACTTGTGCCGCGACGCCAGCCGGCGAAAGCATTCGAGCGTACCGCGGGCATGCAGCCCCTGGTCACCCCAGCAGGCAACGACGAATGCGGGCACCTGGATCTTCTCGGGACACGCGCGCTTGGATTCCCAGAAGGCGTCGTAGAGCGGATGCTCGAGCGTCTCGCGGCGCAGATCCTCGATGCGCGTGCTGCTCGTGCCCCAGTTCTCGATGATGCGCTTCCACCAGAACCAGGTGTCCGGGATGCCGCCGTGGCGGGCGAGCTCGCGGTATGTATCCGCGCGCCCTTCCCAGGGGTTGATTGCGGCGAGGTGCGGCGGGTTCAGCTCCGCCACCCGCCACTGGCTTGCGGCCAGGTACGAGACCCCCGATGCCCCCACCTTGCCGCTGCTCCAGGGTTGCCCCGCGGCCCACTCGATCACGTCGTAGAAGTCCCGGGCATTCTCGGGCGACACGTAGGTGGCCACCCCCTTCGAATGCCATGTCCCTCGCATGTCGCAATTGACGATCACGTACCCGCGTGGCACCCAGTACGCAGGATCCGGCGCCTCGAACGTTGCGTAGCGGGACACCATGTCAGGTGTCACCTCGCAGCCCGGGTTTGCATTGAACGTGGCGGACCCGTTCTGGTGCTTGCCGTACGGTGAGAAGGCGATGATGGGTGGCGCGGGCTTCTCGTCCGCGGGCCGGAAGAGATCGACGAGGATCTCGACCCCATCGCGCATGGGCACGGGCACGTTGCGCTCGATGATCATGCCCGCCTCGAGCGTGCGAGCGTAGAGCGGCGCGGGGGCGCCTTTCTGCTCGGGCGCCGCGTAAGGCTCACGGTACAGATACTCAAAATCCATGGGCGACATCGCTCATCGTTGGCTGGCAGATCATTGCGACCCGCAATGATTGGGGCGAGCGCGACACACGGGCCACCGCGCCTGCCTTCTTCATGCGGGCGCCGCGGCGCCCGCGTGGATCTCGAGCAGCCGTGCGACGACCTCGGGGGTCTTGCAGCGACCCATGCCGCACTCGGTCGCGATTCCGAAGTCGGGTGCGAACGCGCGCGCCGCGGCGATGCGGCGGCGGGTTCCTTCCACCCCGTCGGCCGCGTGAACACACCCGAGGTACAGCTCGGTACCTGGACCCAGCTTCAGTCCGGCCAGGGGTCGAAAGTACTCTGCATCCGCACGTTCCATCGGCACCGGCATATGGAAATACGCGATGGGCCGGCTCAGGGCGCGGGTGAGGGCGTTGGCGAGCTCGACCATCCTTGCGGCATCCTGCGGCTCGATGAAGTGCCGTCCGTCGACATCGCCATAGCAGAGGTGGAAGCCGAGCTCGACGTCGGGCGGGACGTAGTTGCAGACACGCTCGAGCCGGGCGAGCATCTCCGCGTGCGGATCGGCGAACAGGTTTGCCATCCGCGGCAGCCGCCCGTCCCAAACGAGCATCTCCGGGCAGACGTCCCACTGAATCGCGAGTGCGCGGTGCGGTATCTGCGCGCACAGCATCTCGACCTCCCGCGCCATGGCTCGCTCGTACGCCCGCTCGATGGCGGGCTGATGCTCATCGCGGGCACAGAACGCCGACACGACGGCATACGGTGTGGGAAGGGAGACCTGGAAGCGCGCATGGGAAGGAATCTGTCCTGCCGATTGAGCGGCCTTGAAATCCAGATAGGAGGCGCGGGCCTCGCGCGCGTAGCCGAGCTCGCAAAAAGTGAGCTCGCGCGGATCGACCCCGTCGGCGAGCCGCATGAGCGGAAAGTTGATCACGGAGGCGCCAGGTGCGGGCGGGACCGCCTGCAGGTACGGGTTCGCGCGCAGCAGGGGGAACTGCCAGGCGATCCACATGCGCCGACCACCCGGCTCGCCGTCCGGCACTCGCACCAGACGGTTGCCGAGGATGCGACCCACGGTCGCGAAAGTCTCGGACACGGTGTCGAGTCCGATGGCGCCGACCAGATGTACGTGGCGCGGAAAGGAGTTTTGTTCGGTCATGGCGCCCTCTGCCTCAAAATCTTTGCGCCTGGCAACGTTTGCGTCAAGTGGCGCAGGCCACGCGGTGCGCGCCAAATGCGTATCATGGTGCCTGAATGAGACCCGCTACGGCGGCACCAGAGACTGCCGCGCGCGGAACGGGCAACCAGCCCCCGAGGACACCTTCGCCCATGAGCCCAGACGACGACCTGCTTGCAGTGGTCCACGCGCACTCCGGACGGCCTGCCTTCAATTTCAGCAATTACCTGCCCTATCACCTCACGTTCCCCGTCGCGACCGTGAGCCGCGTGCTGGGCAGCGCCATGGAATCGGGCTTCGGGCTGCGAACCACGCACTGGCGCATCATGGCGCTGCTCGGCTCGCACGGTCCGGTTTCCACGCGCGATCTGTCGAGTTATCTGTCCAGCGAGCGCAGCGCCATCAGCCGGGCGACCTCGGAGCTCATCGCGCGCGGCTACGTTCTGCGCATCATCCATCCACGCGACCGGCGGCTTCTCATGCTGCAGTTCTCCACGGCGGGGAAGAAGCTCTTCGAGCGCATGAGCGAGGTTGCGTTGCAGTTCGAGGCGGCTCTGATTCGGAACGTCTCGCGACACGAGCTGATGATCGTCGACCAGGTTCTGAAGAAGTTGCGAGACGCGGCGCTCGAGTACCGGGTGCTGCACGTCAAGCCAAAGGTGCAGAGAGCCGTCGCCGCGGGCCGGGCACGCCGCGGCGCGGCTCGCGAGCGCAGTGCGCGCAGTCGGCGCAGCGCTCGGGGGTCGGGACCTGGCAGCCGAGCCTGACATGACTAGAATTTGACGCCGAGCCGCACGCCGTAGGTGCGCGGTTCCTCGAGGTGAACCCACGGGACCGTTCCGCTCGCGGAGTTCGGGGGCGCGGCGGTGGCGATGACCGCGGAGTTCTCCACGTTGTCGCAGTACAGCTGCGCATGCCACCGCTCGCCGGGGCTCAGGTAGCCGAGCACGAGGTTGGTCTTGGTGTACGAGGGCTGCAGGCTGCCGGGGGTGTGGTCGAACAGCGTCCAATAGCTGCTCGAGTAGTGGGTCTGAACGATGCCCTGTAGCGATCCGCGATCTCCGAGATCCCAGGTGTGCTGGTAGCCGGCCTGGAGGTCGGCGGAGGGCGCCTTCATGGCGGTGTACCCGGAGTAGTCAGTGATGCCACGGTCCGCAATGGGCAGGATGAACTGGTCATAGGCCGCATGTAGCAGCGCGACGCTCACGTTGAAGACATCATGGGTCGTTGCGAGGAAGCGGGTCTCGATCTCGCCTCCGTAGATGCGCGTCTTCTGAGCGTTGTACAGTGCAAAGTCGCCCGCGAGCTCACCCTCCGTCAGGTACTCCGAGACGATGTAGTTCTTGTAGTCGTAGTAGAACGCCTCGACGTTGACCTGTACGCGGTTGTCGAGGAAGCGATTCTTGCTGCCGATCGCGTACGCCGTGAGCGTCTCGGGCTGAAAATTCGGCAGCAGACCCACCTGGGAACCCAGGTTGAAGCCCCCCTCCAGGTAGCCGGTGCTGATCGTCGCGTACAGCAGCGAGCTCGGCGTGAGATCCTGGTCGATGCCCACCTTCCAGTCGACGTGATGCCATGTGTCGTCGAACTCGTCGGGAATCGTGTTGACGGGAAATGAGAATTCAGGGATGAAGATCTCATCCTGCCCCGTGGCAGTCTTCGTGTCGTCGGAGTACCGGAGGCCGCCGGTCACGCGCAGGCTGCTTGTGATCGCGTAGGTCGTCTGCCCGAAGAGCGCCCAGGACTTCTCCGCGATATCGGGGTTGGTCGTGATCGAGGCGAAGTAGGGGTTGAAGTAATCCTGATAGGCGTAATCGGTCTCCTTGAAGAAATAGAAGCCGCCCACCCACGTGAGGGGGCTCGCCGAGCCCGCGGCGGAGGCGAGCCGCAGCTCATTGCTGTAGGACTTGTCAGTGCTGATGCCGGTCGACTCCACACCGACGACCGGGTCGGTCGTGTTGAAATCGACCCGCTTGATCGCGGCAATGTCCGTGAGCGTCATGCCGTTGAAGCTCCAGTCGAGCTGCGCGTGAGTCGACCAGGAGTCGAAGTCGGAATGAAAGCCTGCCGTCGTCGCAGGGTCGTACCACGGGTCGCTCGGCTGGACGAATGGCAGGCCGATGACGGTGTGGGCGCCCGAGGAGTGATCCTCGAAGTAGTCGACTCCGACGAGGAGGGACAGATCGCTGCTCGGCTTGAAGAGGGCTTGCAGGCGGCCGGCACCCGAATCCTGGTCGTTGAAACCGCTGGTCAGGTACCCATCGTGACCTACGTATTGCCCGGCTGCTCGAATGTAGAAGTCATCGCTCAATGGCACGTTGACCATGCCGAATTCCTGCCGGCCGTCGTAGTTGCCGAAGTCGGTGTCGGCGGCTACCTGGAACGAGTCCACCGGCTTGTTGGTCACGACGTTGATGCTGCCGCCGGTCGCATTTCGACCGTAGAGCGTGCCCTGCGGCCCGCGGAGGACCTCGATGTCGGCGATGTCGAAGAGGGAGCCGTACGTGCCGAAGTCGCGCGGCTGGTAGACCCCGTCAATGTTGAATGCAATCGCCGGATCGAGCGCCGGGGCGTCGTTGTTGGTGCCGACTCCGCGGATGTCGATCTGCGTGTAGATGTAGTCCTGCCCCAGGCTGATCGCGGGGATCACCTCACCGATCCCGCGCACGTCGGTGACGCCCTGCGTCACGAGCGACGCGCCCGTCACGGCCGTGACGGCCTCGGGCACCTTCTGCAGATCCTCGGAACGCTTCTGCGCGGTGACCACCACCTCCTGCAGTGTCTCGGTGGAGTTGGTACCGGCGCTGGTGCCGGTGTCATCGGCGGCCCAGAGGCATGACGGCACCCATGCGAACGCCGCGAGAAGCGCGGCCGCGATTCGAGCCGAACTGCGATTCATGATCCCCCCTCGATCCGCGGCGGAGTGTGCGCGCCACCTCGCTCGGGCGACTGCGCATCCGTGGATCCTGGGCAGATCATTGCGCTTGATAACGACCTTCGTCAAGTGCGGTCCGGGGCCACACGTGACCCCGAGGCGCCGCGCAGCCGAAACCGACCGTATCGCGACCATCGGCGGTCATGGCCGGATGGGCGGGCAATGCGCATAATTCGTTGCCAGTAGCATCGATCGAGGGGGACTTCGCCATGCCGGAACACGATTCAGTGGACGCCGAGATGCACTCCGTGAGGCAGCTGTTGCAGCTCATCAATGCCAGCTGGATGTCCCAGGCGCTGCACGTCGCAGCCCGACTCGGGCTCGCCGATCTGCTGGCCGCCGGCCCGCGGTCCACGCTCGAGCTGGCGGCAAGCACGCAGACGAGCCCACGTGCTCTTTACCAGCTGCTGCGAGGCCTGTGCACGCTGGGGATCTGCCACGAGCTCGACGGCGAGAGGTTCCAGATCTCGAGCACCGGCAGGCTCCTCGGATCCCACGCGCGGTTCTCGGTGCGCGGCTGGGCCATCTACTGGGGCGGCGCGGCCTGGAAGAACTGGGAACACCTCCTGTACAGCGTACGCAGCGGCGCGAGTGCTCGCGCGCTCGTGACGGGAGCCGAGGGATTCGCGCACCTGGATCATGACCCGGAAGCGGCCGCGATATTCAACCAGGCCATGGTGGATCTCACGCGGATCGTGGCCCACGATGTCGTGAGGAGCTACGACTTTGGCCGCCGTCGGGTGATCGACGTGGGCGGCGGTTATGGCGAGCTTCTGGCGGCGATCCTCGCCGCGAATCCTGCTGCCTCCGGCGTGCTGCTCGATCGACCGCACGCCATCTCGCAGGCGCGGGGCCTCTTCGGGCAAAGGGGTCTCGAGGGGCGCTGCGCGTTCGTGGCCGGGGATTTCTTCGAATCCGTCCCGCCGGGCGGGGATCTGTACGTCCTGAAAAGCATCATCCATGACTGGGACGACGAGCGCGCCGCGACGATTCTCAAGACCTGCCGACGCAACATGCCGCCCGCTGCGCGGGTGCTGCTCATCGAGCGCGTGATGCCACACAGGATGGCAGCGACATCGGCGGATCAGCTGCTCGCTCAGACCGATCTGAACATGCTGGTGGCCCTGGGATCTTACGAGCGCACAGCCGAACAGTACTCCGAGCTGCTGTCGGAGGCGGGATTCCGCAATGTGCGCTTCAGTCTGACCGGCTCCACCTTCTCGCTCATAGAGGCCGAAGTCGCGCAGAACGGCGTACGATAGGACAGCTCCAGCGCAGGCCGAACACAACCCAAGGAGATCGCGCGAATGCCATCCCTCGAGATGACCCGAGTCCGTGAGGCAATGCTCCGGCGAGCCTGGCTTGCAGTAGCCGCGGTTGTGCTGACAGCAACGGCAATGCCAGGGCGAGCGGAGTATCCGGTGACGACCCTGGCGACTCTGCTCGATCGCACTCAGATCGAGGACATGCTCGTGGAATACTACGCGCGCCTCGGCGGCGGCCGCAGCGACTTTGGAGCCTTCTACCTCGAGGATGGGACGCTGAACGTCAATGGAGCGGTGGCTCAGGGAGAGAAAGCAATCGACGACCTGTACCGCAAAGTCGCGCAGGGCTCTCCCAGGAGACCCGGCAAGTTCCGCATGTTGCTGACGAATCCCAGGATCGTCGTGAAGGGGGAAACGGCAACCGCCGATGTGATCTGGACCGGGATCAATTCGGACGCGATCACCGCGACTCCCCATCTGGTCGAACAGGGCAGCGAGCACGACGAGCTCGTCAAGCGCAATGGACGCTGGTACTTCCAGCATCGCGTGATCATGAGCGAAGGCGGCATGCAGGGAATGTTCGTGACGCCCGAAAGGCAGAAGTAGCGGGGCTCGAGTCAGTTGGAGTGATCGAATGCCTGGAGAAGCCAGGGCGTAAGCTCGCTCATCTTGCCGACGGCCCGATCCGCCGGCACGAGTCCACTGACGAAACCGTGCCGCTGCAGCGGCTGCAGCAGCTCGCGGCGCTTGCTGATGATATGCACCGGAACGTCCCATGGTGCACCCTCGCCGCTCACATTGGCGGCGGGCTGGTGATCGCCGAGCACGATCAGCACCGTAGCATCGTTGGGTCGTTCGCGAAGATAGCTCGCGAGCACCTCGAGAAAGTACTGCACCGAGCTCACGTAACTCTCCCCCATGTCGGTCCAATCCGCGCGCTGCGCCAGCGCGCGTCGCAGCGGTACGGTGTCGTAGGGTTGCGATGACAGCATCCGTGGCCAGTCCGACTGCAGCGGAGGAACGGGCCGAAAGGGAATGTGGGTGCTCACGGTGGGAAAGAACACGAACAGTGGTTGACGTGGATGTCTCTGCAGCTCGCGGGTGTCGAGCGCTTCCACGCTGTATTGATCGGGTATGCGCCACCAGCCGAATTCCGGCCCACGGTAATCGAGCTTCGTGGCGTCGTAGATCTCATCGAAGCCGTAGAAAGCGCCCTCCGGCCAATCCTGCTTCATCCCCGGCATCACCGCCACAGCCCGGTAGCCAGCCGCCTTGAAAGCGGAAACCAGCGTCGGACGCTTTTGCGTCATGAGCAGCGCGTAGCGCGTGGAGTCTCGAACCTCGATGCCGGAGAGCAGCGACAGATGCGCGAGCACGGACTGTCCGCCGAACGTGGGCGAGGTGACGAATGCCGAGACCACGCTGCGGCCTGTATCCCGCAACGCTGCCGCCAGGTGCTCGCGCGCCGGCTCGAGTGCCCGCTCATAGGCCGGGCGGTCGTACGTGGTGCGCCCATAGGATTCCAGGAATACGAGCAGCACGTCGCTGCGGTCGAGCGCCCGCACACTGGAGTCGAGCGGCGGGGAGGGCGGCAGCACCCGCGCCGCACGGCTGCTCGAGAGCGCGTCCACGATGCGCGCGATCTGCTCTCCATACGTGTGGCTCACCGGAATGGAGAAGCGCGGTATTCGTGGCACCTCATCGCTCAGCTGCTGGGCGAGGAATGACGCGAGGAGAGCCGCGCTACAGATGCCCACTGTGGCTCGCGCTGCGCGCGAGCGGAACAGCGCGGCATCGACCTGGCGCAGCGACCAGCGGGCGAGCAGGTAGAGCAGCATGAGGACGAGCACCGCGCCGGCCAGCGCGGCAATCACCTGCAGGGGCGAGGCCACCCGCGCGAACATCGCCACGACGGAGAGGAGCCGCGGCCCGTCCCAGTAGAGATTGACTTCGCGTCCATAGAGCGCAGGGGCGGTCACCTCGCCGTAGCGACCGAGCGCGAACACCACAACCAGTGCGGCGAGCCATGCGATCACGGACGGCCGCGTGGCGCCGACCCACGCGTTGGAAAGCGCGAGCAGCAGGAGCAGCGCGGCGAGCTCGACGGACAGCTCCCCGGGCCAATGCACGCCGAGGGTCGGCCATACATTGTGGAACGTGACGGAGCCGTTGAGCAGCGCGAGCGCGGCCAGCACGCCGACCCAGGGCCGTGCACGGCGCAATCGCTCGATGAAACTAGCTGACATGGAGGGGCGGACGGCGCAGCAGCCACATCACATCGAGCGCGAACGACAGTACCAGCGCGAGCAGCCCGGCCGCTGCCACGCCGGAGGAGACACTCACGCTGCAGAGGGGAGACAAGGCGACGATGAGTGCGATCATCTGCAACACCGCGATGGTCTTGCCACGCAGCGTCGAGGGCACCGGGCGTTGCAGGCGCGGCAGGGCGGCAACTGCCGCCGCGAAGAGGTATCGCATCATTCCCGCGAGCAGCACCCACGCGCCCGCCTTGCCGAACTGCCACACGAGCAAGGCGAGCACCGCCA